>NZ_JBIRRR010000009.1:0-345977 GCF_044333795.1 Streptomyces sp. NPDC020917
GCGGGGGGGCGCGGGGGGGACCGCCCGGCGCGGGCCGGGGCCCGCCGGGGGGGGGGCGCCCCCGCGGGGGGGGGGGCCGCGCCCCCCCCCCCGGGGGGGGGGGGGGGGGGGGGGCCCCCGCCCCCCCCCCCCACGCCACCGTCGAGTACGCGGCGGGCGCCGCCCGCCCCGCACCTCCCGGCCCGCGCCGGCCCTACGGACGCACGCCGGCCCCCACCGGCCCACGTGCCGACGCCGCCGTCCGGGAGAGGCTCACCCCGCGCCGATCGAGACGATGGGTGGTGTTCGTCGTCGCGTACGGGATCGCGACTGTCGCCTCCTGCGAGCGGACCCGCCCCGTCACGACGCCGCCCCGGACGGCGTGCAGGCAGGGTCCGGCCGCAGGGAGAGGTCGGCGGTGGTCGCCCTGCGCGGCACGACCTCGACCCGTGCGGCACGCGATGTCCAGCCGTCCTGGGACGCGGTCACCGTGAGCGGGTTGCTGCTGACGTCCAGCCACAGTTGGAAGTGACCGTTCCGGTCGGTATTCAGTGTGTACGCACCGGACTTGGTGGTGATACGCACGGTTGCTCCCGCCAGCGGCGCCAGCGTGCCGGAGCAGTCGGCCCCGGTGACGGTCCCGGTGACTTTGCCCCAGGTTCTCGGCGGGTTCACCACCAGCGTCACCGGCACCGGGGCGATCGCGTACGGGGTCCGCGCGCTGATCATGAGCTGCGCGGTGAGCGTGCCGGGCTGTGCGATGCCCGCTGCCCTCGCGTCGAAGCCCACCGTGACGTCGACGCTCTGGCCCGGCTGGAGCGTCACCTCGGTCCTGTCCTCCGAGAGCCAGGGGACGTCAGTCGTGTCGCTGCACTGGTCGAATCCGGGTAGCAGTTCGGAGTTCGTGAAGGCGTTGAAGCTGCCCGTGGTGCCGCCGATCTTGTAGAAGCCGCAGGCGGAACCGGCGCGATAGCGCGTGGTGTTGGCGTTGGGCAACGCGCTCCAGGTCCCGGACGCCGGGGCGTAGGCGAAACCCCTGTTGGTGACCGTGCTGGAGTCGTTGGTCACCCCGCCGGACACCAGGAGGCTGCCTGCGGACGCCGTGTACCCCATCCCCCACAGGTCCGTGGGGAGGTCCGCGATCGGCGTCCAGTTGCGGGACCGCGGGTCGTAGCCGTACGCGTGCCGACTGGCGGACGTGCCCGACAGGCCGCCCGCGCAGTACAGCTTGCCTGCGATGCCGCCGCAGCCGAGCCAGGCGGTCGGCTCGGGATACGCGGCCCCGGAACTCCACGAGTCCGAGGCCGGGTCGTACACCTCGACATCCGTCGTGCCGCACGTCTGCGCGCAGCCGCCGACGAGGTAGATCCTGCCGCCAACCACGGACGCGGCGGCACCGGCGTAGGGCTTCGGGTTGTCGGATCCGGCGGACCAGGTGCCGGTCAGCGGGTCGTAGATCTCGGTCCTGGCCGCCGGTGTCCCGTCCCCCTGCCAGCCGCCGAACACATAGATCCTGCCGGCGTAGGCGGCTGCCTGGGGCGCCTCACGGGCGACGCGGAGGTTCGGCAGGGCGCTCCACCCCTGGGCGCCGGGATAGTACGCGTAGGCCTTGTTGAGGATGTGGTCGCCGTCTGTTCCAGCGAAGGAGTACACCTTGCCGTCGATGGTCGCCACGGCGTTGTCCATGATCGGCGTCGGATAGTCGGCCACGCTCGTCCACGGCGCGTCGGACGGCGTCGCCGTGGACCTGGCCTGCGCCTGCACGGTCGCGCCGGGGTGGAGCCGCAGGGGGCTGAACTCCCCCTTCGTTTCCTGCAGCGGTGCGCCGGGCCGCGACGCGGCCGGCTGCTCGGTGCCCGGTAGTTCGTCGAGCCTTGCGGTGACCGGGGCGGTTCCGGTGTTCTTCACGGTCAGGGTGGCCCTGCCCCGGCCCTGCCAGTCGACGGTCGTGCCGAGCCGGGGGGCGCTGACCGCGATCCGGGGCGCGGCAAGGGAGAACGTGACGTCGTTCGCCCGGTCCGGGGCGACGTCGACGGTGACGTCCTGGGCGCTGTAGGAGTTCCCGGCCGCGGCGGAGAACGTGTGCTTCCCGGTGAGCGAGGAGAACATCCGGTAGAAACCGCCGCCCAGGGCGGGGTCGTTCGGCGTCGCTGCCGAGGTGACCGACTGCGCGCTGCCGGCCGGAGTCACCGAGGCGCCGTCGAGCCCGGCCCCGGTGTTCCTGTCGGTCACTCGCCCGACGATCAGGCCGCCCGGTGCCGGATCGCAGGTGCGGTCGCCGAGGAAGACGTCATCGACCTGCCACCACCACCCCCACTTGGCGGTGAGGTGGAACCGGACCTGGACGTCGGTCTTGCCCGCGGCCTGGGACAGGTCCACGTGCTCGGTCCGCGGCCCTCGTGCGCTGTCGTTCGTGTGGTGCCAGACGGTGGCCCAGGTCCGGCCTCCGTCGACGCTGAGATCGACGTCTCCGGTCTGGCCGAAGGCGTAGCCGTAGTAGTCGGTGCGGAAGGTCACGGAGGGGTGGGATCGCCGGGTGAAGTCCATCACCGGGCTCATCAGCGACGTGTCCTGGGTGTTGCCGTACCCGTCGTAGCTGCTGTCGACGGCGGCGAAGCCACCGGACCCGCCGGTCATGTTGGCCTGCCTGGCGGGGTTGCCGAACACCCAGGTCTGGCCGTTGCCCACGTTGTCGTCGACGGTCCAGCCGGACGGCTGGGTGCCGCCGTCGAACGACTGGCTGAGGCCGTCGTAGGTGTAGCCGTATCCGGCCGCGCTGCAGGTGCTCGCGTCGACCGGCACGTCCACGTCGTGCGTCACGTCGGCCTGGCCCACCCGGACCGCGTGGGAGTCCGGCAGGTAGCCCGGATACAGGGCGTCGACCTGGAGCGTGTAGGTGGCTCCGGCGGGCACGCTCAGCGTGTACTTCCCCGTCCTGGGATCGGTGTAGGCCACCGCCGTCGGCTCGCCCGCCACTGCTACCGTCGCGTAGAGCGGCCAGCCGTGGCCGGATCCGTCGCGGACGGTGCCGGAGACGCTGACGCGCGGCCTCGCGTCCAGCGCGAAGTTCTCGGTCACCGACCGGCCGTCGGCGACGGCGACCTCCGAAACGGCCCGGGTGAGGAATCCGAACTTGCTCGCCTCGATCGCGTAGGTCCCAGGCGGGACGGTCAGGGTGTAGTGGCCCTGACGGTCCGTCATCGCCGTGATGTCGCCTGCGGTGATTTTGGCCGACGCCAGCGGGGTCGTGCCGTCGGTGACCGTGCCCTCGACGGTGCCGCTCGGACCCGAGCGGAAGGCGGCGAGCCCGTTCGGCGTGCCGAGGCCGGTCGGCCCGTCATAGCCCGGACCCGCGTGGCAGAGATACGCGGCGATCGCGCAACTGCCGTTGCTTCCGGAGGTCACGTCGTTCAGCGCGGACGGCTGGGCGTAGGGGTAGGAGTTGGGTGCCGAACCCGTCACCGGTGTCCCGGCCAGCGCGTAGACCGAGGCGATGATCGGGGCGGACGCGCTGGTGCCGCCGAAGACCTGCCAGCCGTTGTCGTACACGGCCACGCCCGTGTTGGGGTCCGCGACCGCGGACACGTCGGCGACGGAACGGCGGGCGCAGCCGGTGTCCTGCTGGAACGACGGCTTGGGGTCGTAGGCCGAGCAGCCGCTGCCCGCGTTGCGCCAGGCGCTCTCGGCCCATCCGCGGGTGGTGGAGGCGTCCTTGACCAGCGAGGTTCCGCCCACTGCGGTCACATGCGGCGACGCGGCCGGGTACGAGACGCCGTAGCCGTAGTCGCCGCTGCTGGCGGTGATCGCCACACCGGGATGGTCGTAGTAGGCGCCGTCGGCCTGGATCTGGTCGGTGCTCTCGGTGCCGCCGTAGCTGTTGGAGACGAACGCGGCGCCCTGGGCGACCGCCTGGTTCACGGCGGGGCCGAGGTTGTTCACGTCGGCGTCGTCGGCCTCGACCAGCAGGATCCTGCAGTTGGGGCATGTCGCGCTGACCATGTCGACGTCGAGGGCGATCTCGGAGGCCCAACCGGCGTCCGGCGGCGGGTAGTCGGTGCCGCCGCGCTGGTCGATCTTCCGGAAGCAGCCGTTGGCGGTGGTGCACGGCGGCAGACCGTACTGCTGCCGGTAGACCGCCAGGTCCGCCTCGGCCTTCGGGCTGTCGTACGCGTCGACGATCGCCACCGTTTCCGCGGATCCGGTGGCGGGCAGGTCATAGGCGCTCTGCAGATCGGCCGGGCCGAATCCGGCTGGAGTGGTGGCGGCCTGGAGGCCCTTGGCCGCGACGGCGTCCGTGCGGACCACGGCCAGGCAGGACATCTCCCCGGCTCGCGACGGCTTGGCGCACACTTGCTTGGTGGGGTGCTCGCCGGGCGAGGTGGGGCCGGCCGCCTTGGCCGGTGCGACGGCACTCCCTGCAGGGGCCGGGGAGGCCGCGGAGGCGGGGGCCGCAGCCGGCACGGCGAGCGCGGTGAACGCGGCGACTGCGAGCACCGCGATCAGCGCACGGACGCGCCCTGCTGTCTTGGCTGGTGCGATCGGAAGTGGTCTGCGGCGAAACGGCCGCGCGGAACGGGGTTGGGACACGTACCTCTCCTGGTGTGTGTGCGGAGCATCGGTTCGGACTGTTCCGGCCGGGCGGTGCCGGCCGTGGAGCGACGTGCCGCCGGTCCGCAGCAGGCAGGGCGCGTGCCCTGCGCCACACGTGACCGCCGTGCTTCAGCCGAGGTTGAGCCGCCAGGCCCCGAGCCCGTGCGTTGCGGCGTAGAGGATCCGTTTGCCCGGCACGACCGTCAGGCCCGACACCTCGACGTCCGGCATCCCCGGCGCGCCCTCGGTCCACGTCGTCGTCCCGGCGGCGAGCCGCATCACGCCGAAGTCAGTCGCTGCGTAGAGGTCGCCGCTGGTGTCGTCGCGCACCAGGTCGTTGACCGGCAGGTCGCCGAAGTCGTCGGTGCGGTCGGTCCAACTGGCCTGGCCGGTCGCCGGGTCGTACCGGACCTCGAACACGTGCCCGGGGGTGCTGGGTGTGGCCGAGTCGAATCCGCTGTAGGAGATCCAGGCGTGGTTTCCGTCGGCGGGGTCGACGTGAATGCTGCTGACGAACCGGTTCGGGGTGCCCGCGTCGTCGATCCGGGTCCAGGACACGGAGGCTGCCGGCTCGGCGTCGACGTCGTGGGAGATGAAGACCCTGCCGGTGGTCGTTGCGGCCCAGGCGGTGCTGCTGTCCGCGGTGGTGCGCGCGATTGCCGCCACCCCGCCTCCGGCCCGGTCGCCCCTGTCCGCGGCGTTGAGCGGGTCGGACCCGAGTTCGGCGAAATCGCCGCACACCACTTGGCGGTTGCGGTGCAGGGAGTTGCAGTCCCGGTCGGCTTCCTGCACCGTCCGGTTGCCGATTCCGAGGGTCTTGGTCCGGTAGACGGACCGCCCGGCGCCGATGAACAGTGTGCCGCTGACCTTCGGGTCGCCGATCATCGGCGGGTAGAACTCGGTGAAGGCCTTTCCGTTGATGCCGTCGGCGATCCAGATCCAGCCGGTGGCGTTTCCGTCGTCGAAGTTCACCTCCGGTGACGCGCCGCTGAAGGTGTGCACGCGGACCTCGGGCCGGCCGACGTCGAAGGCGGACTGGCCGCCGTCGCCGGTCGCGGTGTTCTGCCACAGGACCGGGCTGCCGTCGGTCTGCCAGGTGCCGTTGTCCTGCGTCCCGCCCTGGAGGAGGTTGCTGTTCTGCGGGCTGACGGACAGGCTCATGAACTGCAGCGTGCTCAGCCCCTTGTTGATGCTGTGCAGTTCGGCCGGGATGGCGGAGAGCATCTGCCGGCAGCGGAGCAGCATCCTCGGGCTCATGTTGGTGTGGTCGGCGCACCACGCCGAGCGGTCGACGAGCGTGCCGCTGGACCGCATGACACCGCCGTCGCTGCCCTCGAAGAACTGCAGCGGGTTGCCGGGGTTCGTCACCAGGGCGTGCTGGTCCGGATGGAGGCCGTGGGGATGCGACTCGTCGGTGCCGTCCATCGTCATGTCGGTGCCGGTCGCTCCTGCGTCGGTGGACAGTACCAGCGCCCGCGCGTCGGCGGTCTGGTCGCCGTAGGCGTAGGAGCCGCCGACATAGACGACATCCGGGTGCCCCTGCGGGGTGTGGACGAACATGTCGTACCAGCACTGCGGGGCACACAGGCCGTACCAGGCGAACCCGGGACTGGTGGGGTCGGAGGACGTCAGGTCCGTGAAGGCCGGCGTGCCGGTGGCCACGTCGTCGCTGCGAAAGAGTGCCGAGGCCGGCTGGTTCGTGTTGCCCTCGTAGACGTACATCCGGGTCCTGCCGTCCGGCAGCCGGGTGACGTCGAAGGCGACACGTGTCTGGGCGACCGCCGAGTTGAGCGAGGGCTTGATCTGCGTCCATGTGGTGCCGCCGTCGGGTGACCGCCAGACGCCCCGAGCCCAGGAGGCCGCATAGACGATGTCCGGGTCGCCGGGGTCCAGTTCCACGCCCTGGACGCCCTGAGGGGAGCAGGCGGTCTGGTTGGCGTACTCGGCCTGGTTGCCTGTGCATGCGGCGGCGTCTGCCGATCCGTCGTGGATGAAGGTCCAGGTGGATCCGCCGTCGGTGGACTTGTACAGGCCCCACTTGGCGGCGCCGGGAACGGGACGGGCGGCGCCGGAGCAGCAGTCGCTCGACATGCCGCGCATCGCGGTGGTCGTGGCGGCGTAGATCGTCCGGGGGTCCCCGGGCTTGACGGCGATCTGTCCGATGCCCTTTCCACCGAGTTCCGCCTGCCCCAGCGGTCCGGTCCAGGTGTCGCCGCCGTCGGTGGACCGGTAGATGCCGACTCCGGCCACGCACCCGGAGGAACAGCTGTTGGCCTCGCCGGTGCCGACGTAGAGGGTGTTGCCGGTGGAGTCGTTGCGGTCGATGCTCAGCGTGCCGGCCGCGTTGATGCCCAGTGGCCCTCCGAGATAACGCCAACTCGGTTCGTCGGCGAGCGCGTTGTCGGTCCGCCACACCCCACCGCCGGCAGCCGCTATCCACAGCCTGCAGTGGCCCGCGACGCAGGTGGGGCTGATCGCCTCGGCGGTTGTACGGCCCGCCGCGACGTACTCGTTGGGCAGATAGCTGGACCTGTCGCGGTTCGGGCTGTACGGGTAGTCCGCCTCCTTGGGGCCGACCGAGACCCAGGTGCCCTTCTGCCCCTTGCCCGTCGGGAACGGACGGCCCTTGGCCGAACGGTAGGCGGTGCGCGCGCCGTCCATCTGCGCCGTCGAGATGGAGTCCCCAGGGTAGGCACGCTGGAGGAAATCGGCCTGGGCGAGGGAACCCGGGCCTCCCTCGCCGGCATCCGGGTCACCGCCGGAATCGGGGTCACCCGGGGTGGCCTCGCGTGCCGAGTCCGGATCCTGACCTGATGCGGACCTCTCGGCTCGTGCCGACGTTCCTGACGTCTGTATCGCCACCGCACCGGTCAGGAGGACGAGTATCCCGGCCACGACTGCGGCCAGCAGTCGGCGTCGTCTGCGCGTCACGTGGATTCCCTTCGGCACGGCCTGGATCCCTCTTTTTTATTCCGGATGCGGATCATATTCAACACGCAGTGGAGCCACAAGCGAACTGCGCGTGATTCCAGTTACTAGCGAGAAAAGGGGCTCCTCCATGCCTTGTTCGCCCCGGTAGGACCTGGCACGGCGCCATCGGCCCATCTTCCTGAAACAGTTCGAATAACGGACGGATCGCGGTGGGCGAAACCGGCCCGACTCGGGTCGCCGGTCCTGGATCCGATGCGCGACGCGATCAACCGCCCTCCCCTGCCCCGTGCAGCCGGCCGGGCGCACCTCGTCCAGGCGGCTCTCGGCGTCACGCCGCCGCCTTCGGATCTGTGACCGTCGTGCTTCACGAGGGACCGCCCAGCGCGTGAAGAACGACGGCGTGAAGAACGGCGCGTGAGGGACGGATGGGGATTGCGGCCCACCGGCCACTTGTGGACCGCCCCTCTCCAGAATACGATCCGATTCGGGAAAAACCCCCGGGTTCTCTCCGCCCCTCTCCGCAGGAGGAACACCATGTCGCGCCACCCCTCTCGACCTCGCGTCGCGGCCGTTCTCGCCGCCGGCGTCGGCCTGTTCATCAGCCTTCTCACCGCGCCCGCCTCCGCATCCCCGGACAGGGGCGAGCCGCAGCGTGGCGCCGGTGCCACGCCGGCGCAGGCGTTCTTCGACGACTTCTCCTACACGGGCGCGGCCGACCCCCATCTGGCGCAGCGCGGTTGGAGCATCAAGACCGGTACGGCCCGTCCCGGTGACCCCGGCGCGTCCTGGTCGGCGGACGGGGTGACCTTCCCCGGCAACGGCAACCACCATGTGCTCCAGCTCGGTTCCCGCACCGACGGCACGCCCGCCGGAAGCGTCCAGGCGCAACTGAGCCAGCAGCAGAAGTTCCTCACCGGCACCTACGCGGCGCGCGTCCGCTTCAGCGACGCGCCCCTCGCGGACCGCCCGGACGGCGACCAGCTGGTGCAGTCCTTCTTCACCCTCTCCCCGCTCGCCTACGCCATGGACCCGGACTACAGCGAACTGGACTTCGAGTACCTCCCCAACGGCGGCTGGGGCATTCCGGCGAACACCATGTGGACGACGTCCTGGCACACCTACCAGCTGTCGCCCTGGGTGGCCGTGAACACCCACAACCAGCTCTCCGCGAGCTACGCCGGCTGGCACGATCTGACGATCCAGGTCGGCGGCGGACACGTGAAGTACTACGTCGACGGGCAGTTGTTCGCCGACCACAGCGGCATCTACTACCCGCGCAAGGCCATGGCCATCGACTTCAACCAGTGGTTCGTCCCTGGCGGCCTGGTGCCGGACGCCACCCCCCGGGCCTACCACGAGCAGATCGACTACGCGTACTTCGCCAAGGACGCCCTCCTGACTCCGCAGCAGGTGCACGCCCGGATCGCGGCCTACCGCAGGGCGAACGTGGAGTTCGCGGACGACGTGACGTCCCCCTGACCTCCCCCCGACCGGTGAGCGAGGAGCGCCATGCTGTCGGACATCCTGGGGCTGACCCCCCGAGAGGCGGAGTGCTACCACTCGCTCGTCTCCGTGGCCTCCGCCACTCCCGCCGAACTCGCCGCCTCCTTCGGCTGGGCGACCGGCCAGGCCGGGCGCCTCCTGGGCGTCCTCGAAGGCCGAGGGCTCGCAAGGCGCAGCCCGGGCGACGACACGCGGTTCGTGGCGTCCCCGCCTGCGGCGGTGCTGCGCGGCCTGCTGGCGCAGCGGCAGAACGAGTTGAAGCTGGCGGAACTCGAAGTGGACTCCCTCGACGAGATCTACCGGGCGGCCGGCCCCGGGGGCCGGACCGCCAACGTCGTCGAGGTGATCCACGGGGCCCAGGCGGTCCGCGAGCGCATCGCGCACATGCAGTTCGGCGCGCGGGAACAGATCATGAACCTGGTCAAGGCGCCGATCATGTCGGCCGGCAACATGACCGACGGCGCCGCCATGGAGCGCGGAGTCCGCTGCCGCGTGATCATCGAACGCACGATACTCGACGAGGGCAGCCCGTCGTTCGACGAGATCGACCAGGCACGCATCGCCGGGGAAGAGCTCCGCATCGCTGATGCGCTGCCGCTCAAAGTCTTCATCGTGGACCGCAAGTTCGCCTTGGTGCCGTTGTTCGGCCCCGCCGGCACCGGCCCCGCGAGCGCCCTGCTCGTCCACGCCAGCAGCCTGCTCGACGCGCTGACGGCACTGTTCGAGTCCGAATGGCAGAAGGCGACGCAGTTCGTCGTCTCGGCGCGTGCCCTGCACAACGGGCCCGCCATGGACGACATGGACGCACAGATCCTCAGCCTGTCGCTGACCGGCCTCACCGACCAGGCGATCGCCACCCAGCTGGACAGCTCGCTGCGGACGGTGCAGCGCCGGATCCGGCACCTCATGGATGTCGCGAAGGTGCGTAGCCGCGTGCAGTTGGGCTTCCGGGCGGCCCGGGAGCGCTGGCTGGAAACCGACCAGGACGGTGGCCGGCCGTCGTGAGGTCCACGACCGGCCACCGCCCCGGCTCAACGGTTCACCTCAACGCACCTGGTAAGCGTGGGGGATCGTCTGCACGACGGTGTCGCCCGCGCTGTCGGTGGCGCTGACCCGCAGCCCGACGCCCGAGGGGGCCTCGCCCCGCGCCGGGTTCGTGATGTCCACCGCGTAGCTGTTCGCACCGGAGGCCCGCACGCCCGCGGGATGCCACGTCCTGCCGCCGTCGAGGGTTGTCTCCACCCCCAGTGCGTTCACGGTCGGCAGCGCGCTGAGCCGCTCCTGGTAGTAGCCGGTGACGGTGATGTGGTGCACGCCGCCGGCCTCGACCGTGTTGTCCAGCCCCAGGCCCAGGTCGTACTTGAGGAAGATCAGCGGCTCGGGCCGGCAGGTGGGACTCTTCTGGACCAGGGCGCTGACACACGGTTCCGACGGCACGGTGTCCGAGGTGGTCGGCTTCGCGGAGGTGTACTCCCACACCGTCGACGTCCCGTTGATCTGCGCATGGAACGAGTAGCGGGCCGACTGCGCGGGCTGGTCGAAGGCCACGAGGTTACCGTCGATGGGGATGGAGCACCCCGCCAGCGCCAGCAACGCGCCGACCGCCAGAACGCCCAGGCTCACCTTGCGGCGCCGGCGGCTTCGCACAGCGCTCGTCGCCGCTCTCTTCTTCCGCATGAGACCCCTCACCGCTGTCCCTCCGAGACCAGGTTCGTCGTGGTGCCGTCGGCGCCGATCCCGAGGTAGACGGTGGCTGGAATGAGGCGCTTCGTGATGGTGTGGCCGGCCGCGTCGAGCAGGTCGACGTCGCAGTCGGGAGGCGCACAGGTGGCCATTCCCCAGAGCAACGAGGGGATGCCTATCGGGTCGTCGACGATGCCGAACACGGCTTGGCGGCCGCCGGCGCTGCTGGTCGTGTACAGGTTCGGCCAGAACTCGTCGGTGTCCCGGCAGGCGGCACAGGGCAGGTTGGTGTTGATCACGACGCCCGACTTGGTGCGGGCCTGCGGCACCGCTCCGGGGATGGTCGGTCCGGCGTTCCACTCGATCGTGTTGCGCCGGTCGAGCGCGAGGTCCTGGGCCTCGGACGGTCCCGACCCACTCGCCAGGAAGGGCGCGAGGGACTGCCGCACGGACAGTTCGAAGTGGTCCACCGCGTTGTCGTCCCTCGGGCCGACCAGCGTGGTGATCTGCCGCTGGCTGGGGGGCTTCGGCAGGTTCATCGCGGGCGTCGCCCGGCCGGACGCGGTCGTTCGGGTCCAGCTGAAGTAGGGCACCGTGCCGGGCTGGTCGGCGTGAATGCGGTGGTCGACCTGGTCGAGGTCCGAGGACCGGACCCGGTACGGCAGGCTGCTCGGAACCTGACCGGCGGTGGCGAAAGCCAGCGCATAGTCCTTCGACACCTCGCGGTTGCCTCCGAGGCGGATCAGCACGCCGTCCTGCCCCGCGCTCCCGAGCCGCTGAATGAGCGTGGCGGCCGCGCCCGGTGCCACCGTCACGATCGGCAGGGCCGTGTACGCGTCGACCGGCGGGCAGCTGTCCGGACCGTTCTTGCAGGAGGCACCCAGGGACAGGTAGGTCGGCAAGGTGATCGGATCACTCTCGCCAGTCACCAGCACACCGGACGCGCCAGCGGCTGCCAGCGCCGTCACGCGGTGGCGCAATGCGGTGAAGTCGCAGGTCGCCGTGCAGATGTCGGTGGGCCTCAGCAGGACGAGAGCACCCTTGGCGTCGACCTTGGCGAGTTCGGCGTCCGAACCGGTGCCTGCGTACACGACGCGCTTCCGTCCGTGATCCGGCAGCCGGGGAATCGGCAGTCGCACGAGCCGGCTGGCCGCCTTTCCGTCCTCCGTCCAGATCTGGTTTCCCGCAGTGACCGTGGCGTCGGGCGTCGGGTAACGAGCACCCAGGTCAAGGGAGTTGCCCTGGCCCGTGGCCTTCATCGTCACCGAGGGCGGTACCAGGACGTGCTGGCTGCTGAAGGTGAGCGTGCCTGAGCTGACCTTCCCGGTCGGCAGCACCCACCAGTGCGGCTCCTCGGGGCCGTAGGCGGTGGCCAGCGAGGCGTTGATCGCCCAGCCGCCGTCGGCCGAGGCGCGGCGCAGCGTCGTCACCGACTGGTAGGTCTCGGTGGGCTCCGGCGTCTCCACCATGACCGGCTTGGCCTTGCGCAGGTCCAGCACCACGGTGGTGTCGCCGCTGACGGCAACCTGAGGTGCCAGCGGTGCGGCCTTCTGCAGTCGGCCGCTGGCGTCCCGCCAGGTCACCGCCATGCCCGCGGCGACCGTGCCGGAGAAGACCCGTGCCGTGGCCGTCGCACCGCCGGGCACCGTGACGGGTGTGTCGTAGAGGTGCAGCTTGTCGCCGTCCATGGGGACGATCAGTTCGTCGCCGTACTTGATGTCGGTGGCGCCGTCCGGCGGGATGACGCTGATGGTCAGGTCGTGCATCACGGGTTCCAGGAAGGCCGAGATCCGCGAGTTGCCGAGCACCTTCCCGGACCCGTCCTTCGCGGTCAGCGCACCGGAATACCCGCCGTACGACCCGGAGTCGCCGAGCACACTTCCGTCCACGGTCACGGTCACGTCCGCAGAGCCGTTGGCCGGTACCGTCACCTGGTCAGCGCTGACGGAGATCAGCCCTGCCGGTGCCGGGCCGCCGGAAGCAGCGGAGGTGGCCGAGGCGGAGAGGGCCAGGGTGATCGGCTGGTCGGTCCAGTTGCTGTAGGTGACCGTCCGCGCCACCGGCGAATGCGGGTAGGCGGTCCGGCCGAAGTTCAGGCTCCCCGTCGGGACGATCTTCGGATCGGTCCCGCGATCCAGATCCACCCGGCCGGACCCCTGCGCGTAGATGTCGAACCCGAGGTCCTTCGACGTCGCCATCAGCAGCGCCTTGATCTGCTGCCCGGTGAAGTCCGGGTGCTGCTCGGCGATGATCGCCGCGGCGCCGGCCACGTGCGGGGTGGCCATGGAAGTGCCGCTGAGGGACGTGTAGTACTCGTTGACGGGCGTGCCGAGCGAGGTGCCCTTGGCTCGGGCCGCGACGATGTCGACACCGGGAGCCGCGATGTCCGGCTTGGCCGCGCCGTCGTGGAGCCGCGGCCCACGGCTGGAGAAGTCGGCCATCTGATCGCTCTTGTCCACGGCCGCGACGGTCAGCGCGTCGTCCGCGGCACCCGGGCTCCCGATCGTCGTGCCGCCGGACCGGCCGTTGTTGCCCGCAGCTACGACGAACAGGGTGCCGTAGGTGCGGCTGAGCTGGTTCACTTCCTGGCTCAGCGGGTCCGTTCCGTCGCTGGGCGTGGAGCTGCCGATGCTCATGTTCGCCACGCGGTAGCCGGACTTGGCGGCCCACTCCATGCCTGCCGCGATGGCGTCTCCCGGGCACGTCCCGTCATCGAGGCAGATCTTGCCGATGGCGACCTTCGCACCGGGTGCAACGCCCTTGTACCGCCCGCCGGACGCCGCTCCCGTGCCGGCGATCGTGTCCGCCACGTGCGTTCCGTGTCCGAATCCGTCCACCGGCCCGTTCGCGCTGCCGGTGAAGTCGACTTCCTGATCGATGCGGCCGGACAGGTCCGGATGGGTGGCATCGACGCCGCCGTCCAGCACGGCGACGGTGACCCCGGTGCCGTCGAAGCCGCGGCTCCAGGCCGCGGGGGCGCCGATCTGCGGTACGGATTGGTCGAGTTGGACCTTCAGCAGCGGGTCCAGCCAGACCTTCTTCACGCCGGCCAGTGGGCCGGCAGCACGGGTCGCGGCGAGAGACCTGCCCGTGTCCTGCTGCCGCACCTCACGCCACCACTGGCCGTCGTCGTCAATGGCCGTCGCGCGGCCGTTGATGCTCGCAAGCACCGTCTTCGCCGTCGTACCGGCGGCAGCCTCGGCCGTCCGGGCGTTGACCGTCCCGATGTACGTCTCGATCGTCGGCGTCTGACCGGTCCTGCCCTCGGCCGCCCAGTCGGCCAGCTTGGCGAGGTTGAACAGGTCCCAGTCGAGCACGCCTTCACGCAGCAGCGGCAGCGCGTCGTCCGGAACGGCGTAGACCTGGCCGCGGCTGGTGATCGTCTGGACGAGCACCGGCTCGTCGTCCGGCCTCGTCGCCGTCTCGACGCCGTCGACGACCGGCTCGCCATCCTTGGTGAAGCCGATCTGCACCTTGTCGCCCGTCACCAGCGTCAGCGAAACGGTCGCCCCCTTCCCGGCGGCAGCGCGTAACAGGGAATCGCGCACCGACGCAGGCAGATCGAGTTTCTGCACGGCAGGGGCGGATCGAGCCGAAGCCGGGCCAGAGGCATTCGCCGTGGTGACCGGCACGACCATGGAGAGAATCGCCATTCCGGCCACCGCGGTGGCCGCTCGCTTTCCCGGAGACCTCATATCGGGGCCCCCGGCGATGCCACTCTTTCTCCCTCAACGGAATTGTGACGTGCGGGATACACGAACACCTCCCTGGTCGTCGCGGCAAAGAACATCCCTGCCGCACGGGAGAGATGTTCGGGCCTCCTGGACGCAGGGGGCAACGGAGAGGCCATTGGGGATTTCCGCCATGACACAAACCCGCCGCGACAGCCGGGAGCACTGGTACCGCAGCGGATTTCACCGGCTCTGCCCCGGGATCAGGCCGTGACGTCGCAGCTCCAGGACCTGGCGCTCCAACTCGGCGTACCTCGCTCGGGCCCGCGGGCCCCTACCGCGGACGGTGACGCGGTCCTCCTGGTCCGTCTCTTGGAGCGGGAAGCCGCCGAGTTCGGCTGCCAGGTCCGTCGGGAGCCCCGGGGTGGCCAAGGGCGCGGCCGACCCCCGTACCGCCGCGCCCTCCGCCCCCGTCCCCCGTCCCTCCGCTCAGCTCAGCGCGGGTTCGGCCCCGGTCGCGTCCTTGACCTGGTCGCCGAGGAAGTACGCCTCGATCTCGGCGGGGAGCGGCGGGACCTGGACGGCCCCTCCCCCCGCTGCGGATCGACTGCGTTCCGGCGACGCCCGCCGCCACCGACTGCCGGGCGGCGATCGGGGACGTCATGGTCGGGCCGCCCTCCACCGCGAACCGGATGAACTCGGAGATCAGCAGCGGGTCGGCCCCGCCGTGGCCGCCCTCGGCCGGCGGAACCTCGATGATCTCGTCGGCCTCGGCCTGGTAGGAGTCGGACCGCTTGTTCCAGAGCTTGATCGTGGCGGATTCGTCGTCGCCGAAGTTCTCCAGGCGGCCCTCGGTCCCGATGACGGTGTAGCTGCGCCAGTAGTCCGGGGTGAAGTGGCACTGCTGGTACGAGGCGAGCACGCCGTTGTGCAGCACCATGTTGGCCATCGAGATGTCCTCGACGTCGACCCGCGGCGCCAACTCGCGCTGGGCGGTGGGCGGCCAGTTGTCCTTGTCGTACCAGTCCCACATCCGGCGGTCGGAGTTGTCCCGCCGGTCGGAGATGTCACCGTAGACGCTCAGTGCCCCGACGGCCGAGACGGTCGTCGAGTAGCCGCCGGCCAGCCAGTGGATGACGTCGATGTCGTGGGCGCCCTTCTGGAGGAGGAGCCCGGTGGACTTGGTCCGGTCGGCGTGCCAGTCCTTGAAGTAGAAGTCGCCGCCCGGGGAACCGACGCAATTCGCTGACCAGCCCGAACGTGTCTCGCGATGCGTGAACCTCCCAGACTGGGGCGAGAGGCTTCCCGGTGGGGAGTCGAAGAACCCAGTGTTGCCCTATCTGCCGACCGCTCGGGTGGTACGGCACAGTGAGGTGCATGAGTGAGTCAGTGTTCGACATCGACACCGCATGGGCTCGTCTGGTGGACGCTCGCACGCGAGGCGACGTTCAGGAGAAGACCCTCGCGCATTACGCCTTGGCCCAGGCCCTCTACGAGACCGGGCGCCATGCCGAAGCCGACCAGCTCGATTGGGATGCATACGCCCTGGCCAAAGTGGGCAGCTCATCACGCGAACTCAGCGTGACCCTATTCGAGATGATGACAGAGCGGGGCGTGTACCTGGCCCACTCCGCGGGCGTCGCGGTCACCGGGCACGATCATCACGGCGGCGCGTCCGGCAACGCCCCACAGCCCGTGGTAGTGACGGAGGAGGAACGGGCCCGGTTGCTCGACTGTGCCGCTACGGCGTTCAGCAGGGCAGAGCAGGCCATCTGGGGGCGCGAGGACGTGCCCGAGGCATGGAAGCGAGAAGCAGACGAACGGCTGTGGGCCGTACGCCCGCCGCAGGAGAGCAGCGCGCCGTCCGCGCCCATGGCGTCTCCCAGTATGGAGCCCGCTGCCGAGCAGGTCGTGGTCGGATACCTGGTGGTCAAGGCGTTAGGCCCATTCCTTGAGGAATGGGCGAAGAAGCTCGGCGCGCAACTGGGTGAGTCCACCGTGCGCGCTCTGGGCCGCATCCGGCTGCGACGCCACGTGGCATCACCGGAGAGCGAGCTTGAGACCCGGCTTCCCGACACGTCCAGCCCGACGACGCTGATCCTCCCAGAGCATCTGAGCGAAGCCGCCCGGCTGGCGCTCATCGACCTCGACCCGGCCGGCGAAACCGTCCGCGGAACGACGTTGTACTGGTCTGAATCGGAGCAGCGGTGGCTGTCCGCAGAGGATTACACCGGTCATCGAGACGGCTGGGAGATCCGCCACACCTGGGACGTACCCAGAAGGAACGACCATCCGCTGCACACCTACGACCGGGCACCGACATGGGAGCGAGCCCGCAGCAGGGCGCTACAGGCAGGCACGGCAGCACCCGACGGGGTCCGCCTTCGCCACATCCACATCCGCCGAACATCGGAGGAGGACTGGGGTCGGGGTCTCCCCGTTTACCTCCCGCCGGATGACTTGGACGTGCCGGACTTCCTGCGTTGACCCGGTATGAGGTTGGGGCGGCCCGGTGCGCGAGCACGCCCGGCATGTGATGCGCGAGGCCCTGACCGTGGAATCTGCCCTCGACCTCGCGCCGCTCATCCTCCGCGTCGGCCGCCGCGACAGAGGTGCATTCGGCGTCGATGTGCTCGGCCAGATCCTCCGCCAGGCATCCCACGGGCAGCTCGCTGTTCTCTTCGCTGACCCCGACCGCATCGTCCGGCGGTTCGCTTACCGGCTGGCCATCGAGGGTGTGACTGAGTGCCCCAGTTGGCGAGCTTGAGCGCTTCGTGACGAGTCAGGGCCCGGCAGCCGTGCGCTTCGTTCGGGGCTGTGATTGCGCTCTCGGACTGAGATGCTGCCGAAGGCCCAGCCAGGGGCTGTCGGTATGAACCGGCGGTGTGTCAGACGGGTCAGAGGGCGCGGCTCCGGTCTCGTGATCAACAGTGACAGAGGGCGATTCCTCGCCGAGAGACCCTCTTCCGTCTTCTGGAGTTGATCGTGACGTTCTCACTGTCGGAGGCCGCCGGCCGACCAGGCTCAGCGCGCGGGCATCGCCCCGGTTCGGCCGGGCCTCGGAGCCGAGTGCTGACCGTGGCGGCCGGCGTGCTCTGCGCCGCCGTCGCGCCGGTGGCGCTGTCCGGGACCGCCCACGCCCAGGGCACCTGCTCAGTGTCCGGCCCCACCACCACCTGCACCTTCGCCTCCACCGGCGCCGAGCAGACGTTCACCGTGCCCAGCGGCGTCACGCAGGTCGACGTCACGGCGATCGGCGGCGGCGGCGGTGTGGAGGACAACGGCGTGAGCGGCGGCCGGGGCGCCCAGGTGTCCGGCACGCTCACCGGGCTGTCCGGTGGGCAGGTCCTCTACGTCGAAGTCGGCGGCGCCGCCACCGGCGCCTCGTGCGCCGGCAGCGCGCAGTGCGCCGGCGGCTTCAATGGCGGCGGCAGTACCCACTTCGGCGGCGGCGGTGGCGGAGCATCCGACGTCCGCACCCTGCCCGACACCACCCCCCTGACCACCACCGACTCCCGCCTCATCGTGGCCGCGGGCGGGGGCGGAGCCGGCTGGGCCGGCCAGTGCACCGGAAGCCCGGGCGGGGACGCCGGCCAGCCAGGCACCGACGCGACCTGCAACGGCGGCACCGGTGGCCGGGCGGGAACGTCCACCCAGGGTGGGACCGGCGGCACGGGCGGTGGCGGGGTGTTCGGCGGTGGGAACGGCGCGCTCGGTGCCGGCGGCACCGGCGGCGGCCCGGGCGCCTCCCTGACCGGTGGCGGCGGAGGCGGCGGCTACTACGGTGGTGGCGGAGGCGGCAACATCAACCCCTTCATCAGCCCGAGCGGCGGCGGGGGTGGCGGAGGCGGAGGTTCGTCCCTGGTCCCCGCCGGCGGCACCGGCCCCACCGTCACCAGTGCCGCGCCGGGCATCACCATCAGCTACACCACCCCGGGCAAGCCCGTGAGCACATCCCTGACCGCGATGTTGCCCCGCACCCGGGTCGGCCTTCCGGTCGTGCTCAGCGACATCGTCTGCCCAGCGAGTACGGGCGCCACGACCAGGCCGACCGGCACCGTCACCTTCACCGACACCACCACCGGCAAGACCCTCGGCACCGGACGCCTGTTCTTGTCCCTCGGCAACTGCGCAGCGGCCGGGACCGTCACCGCCTTCAGCACCACCGGCACCCACACCATCACCGCCGTCTACAGCGGCGACACCGTCTACCAGAGCAACAGCGCCAACCCCGAAACCACCACCGTGACGGTGACCGGCTGAGATGGGCGGCCGGTGACGTGCTGCGGCTTGCCGACGAGGGCCCGTTCGAGGTTGTTGAACAGGGTGGAAAGTCCACAGTTCCAGCCTCGCCCGCGAACTGCTCGTCGAGCGACCTGGGCGGCTTCCCCGCGCAGCGCGGTGACAACGGCCGGGTCCGGCTGATGCAGCACGGCCTCCAGGGGTGCGGCAACCGGCCCCGAACGCAGACCCGGCCTCCGGGGATCGGGGGCCGGGTCCGCGTTCGGCAGTCGGGCACTTGGTCGCCGCAGGCCCTTATCCGACCTGGAGGCTGTCGAGGTTGACGCTCCCGGAATCGTCGGGGCCCACGGCCAGTTGCACGGTGCTCGTCCCCGCGGGCAGCGACACCTCGGCGGTCACCGTCGACCAGGTGTCCCAGCTGCCGGTGACCGGGAGCTGGACCTGCTGGGTCGAACCGCCCGCGGTGAGGCTGATCGTCCGGGTCTCCGTCAGGTAGGGAGCGCTCTGGCCGCCCGTCCAGTTGGCGTACCGAATGCCGACTTGGTAGCGACCCGCCGCCGGGACCGTGACGATGCCGGTCACGGCAGCCCCGGTGTAGAGGTTGGCGACGAAGCCCGTTCCCGTATAGCCGGGGTGGTCCCGTGCGACGGACGCGCCTCCACTGAGGATCGCGCTTTCGGCCTGGAGGGGCGTTCCGGGTTGGGCGGGTGTGCCTACGTACACCGTCGCGGTGGCGACGGTGGAGGACGTTCCCGCTGCTCCTTGCCAGGTCGTCGTCGCGGTCACCGGCGCCTGGCTGGGGCTCGCACCGGCGGGGGCGGTGACCGTCCACGTGTAGGTGGCGGTGCTCCCGCGCGCGATGGTGCCGGGGGCAGCCGCCGGGGATGCGGTCCAGCCGTCGGGCAGCGACAGTGCCGCCTTCACGCCGGTGGCGTCCGCACCGCCGATCGACTTCGCGGTCAAGGTCACGTCGGCCGATGTCCCCGGGGCCACGGACTGCGGTGCGTCAAGCGTGGTGATGACGTCGGCGGCCGCGGCGTCGGGCGTGGTGAGCTCGACGATGCTGGCGGGCCCGCCACCGGAGAAGGTGAACTTCAAGGCGGTGGCCCTCACGGCCGGCCAGGTCGCGTCGAGGTCGCCCGTGGCCGGAACGGCACCCGCCGCCACCTGCCGCCACGTCCCCGATGACGCTTGCGCCTGCACCGTGTAGGAAGCGGGCCGCGTCGAGCCCCAGGCAAGGTCGGCGTGGCCCACCGTGGCAGGTCCGTGCGCGGTGCCCGCGTGCTGGTCGAGTGCCACCGTGAGGGAGGCGTCGGTGCTGGTGGCCGTCCAGGCGGTCGCGGTGCTTCCGTCCACGGCGGCGGCCGGCGGGTTGACGGCGCCGGCGGAGGTCGCGGTGGCGGTCTGGCAGCGTGCCAGGTTGTCGGTCGGAGCCAGGTCGGGCCGCGCTGTCGGCAGCACGGCCTGCTGTCCCCGGACGAGCTTGTGCGTGCTGCCGGCGGAGCGGAGTTCCAGTGCCGCTCCCGATGCGAGGGCGACCGTGGTGGCCTTCGCGCCGACCGTGACGTCCACCGTGCGGCCCTGGTACTGCAGGCCGGTGATGCTGACACCTCGGGCCAGCTGCGGGGGCAGCGTCGGTGCGAGGTTCAGCGAGGACGCGTCCCAGCGCAGACCCGTGAAGCCGTACAGCAGGGTCTGCAGGAAGCCCCCGGCGCCGGTGGCGAAGTCGAAGGCCGGGTTGCTCTGGCCTGCGGAGGGCGTCAGGTACTGCGTCTCGTTGAACTGCTGGTAAGCGCCGCGCAGGAACGGCTGGTAGGAGTCCAGGAAGAGGGTGTAGTCCAGGCAGCCGGGCTGCTGGGCCTGCGCGGCGACGATGGCCTCGACCGAGGCCGTCATCGCCGGGCCGCCCGTGTCGGTGACCTGCAGGTAGCGTTCGAGGTCAGCGGATGCGGTGGCCGGATCGGTGACGTAGCCGAACGGATACGTCATCAGCACGGTGTCGGCCTGCTTGACCTTCTGATTGGTGTAGCCCGGGTATTCGGGGTGCGTGCCGTCGGCATCCGTGGCGATGAAGATCTTCTCCGCGACGGTCGACCACGCCGGGTCGGGGGTGGCGCCCACGGCCTTGGCCGCCGCCACGGCGTCGCGCAGAGCGACGACCGCGCCGGCGTTCGTTGCCGACTCGTCGTTCACGCCGGAGGTGAACTCGTCGGGACCGGTGACGTGGTTGATGTGGAGCTTGCCGTCGGATCCCGCGGTGACGCGGCTGGCCCAGAAGTCGGCCACGTCCTTGATCACGGGGTAGCCGTCGCTGCGCAGCCACGCCGTGTCCCCGGTGGCCTGGTAGTACTGCCACTGGGCCAGCGCGATGTCCGACTGGAGGTGGTCCTCGTAGCCCTGGCACGGGGCGAGGCCGCCGCATGTCCCGGAGGGTCCGTTGTCCCAGGCCCACGACCCGCCGCGGTAGCCGGCTCCGCGGGCGTTGGCCTCGGCAGCGGCCATGGTGTCGTGGCGGAAGGTGACGATCGACTTGGCCAGCTCGGGGTGCAGGGCCAGCAGCGAGGGGAACATCCAGGTGTCCGCGTCCCAGAAGATCACCCCGGCATAGTTGTCACTGGACAACCCGGCGGGCGGGATACTGAAGTTCACGCCTGCCCGGAGGCTGGAGTAGAGCAGGTAGAACGAGCTGTCGACAGCCGTCTGCACCGACGGCTGCCCCTTGACCGTGACACGGCGGTCCCACAACTGCGCCCACTGGGCCTTGTGCGCCGAGGTGAGCGGGTTCCAGCCCGTCGCCTCCGCCTGATCGACCGTCGCCAACGCCTCCTGGGCAGGTGCGCCGGGGTCGTTGGAGGTCGAGATGCCGACGTACTTGGTGAACCCGTAGGTCGACCGGGCGTGCACCGGTACCGTCCACCGCTCCCCGGCCGTGCCGGCGTTGTCGTCGGGCAGCACCGCCGAGCGTTGCGACACGGTGACCCCGTGGTCGGCCACGAGGCGCGCGGACTGCGCGACAGCGGTGGCGCGTCCCGGGGTGGACAACTGGACCGTCGCGGTGTCGGTGCCGGTGTCGACCGACCGGCTCGTGGGGGTGATGCGCTGGACGCCGGCGCCGTTGAGCAGCGAGGTGACGGACACGCTACCGCTCCAGGAGGGGCTGATGGTCGCGCGGACCTGGCCGAGGTGCATGCGCTCGCGGTTGGCGAGCACCTGGTAGGTCACCGTGGCCGAGCGTCCCGTTTCGGGCGTCCACACGAACGACGTCGTCACGGTGCCGGAGTGCATGTCGAGCGTCTGCCGGTACTGGCTGATCTGGCTCGCGGGCACCTTCGCGTCGAGCACGTGACCGTCGATGTCGAAGGACAGGTCGGACCAGCTGGGCAGCGTGGAGAGGGAGTCGCTCTTGCCGCTCGTCTGATAGACGCCCGCGACGATCGCCGTCGTCGAGCGCGGGTTCCCCAGCGGCCAGTTCCCCGTGCCCAGGTCGCCGTTGCCCTCGAAACCCGCCCCGATGGCAGGGAGGCGCTGGGCGAGGTAACCGTTGCCGACGAACGGTTCCTGCGTGTAGTCGGCCGGGGAGTACGTGGTGCTGGTGAGCACCCACGGATCGGCCGCGGACGGTGTCGCAGGTTCCGCTCCGGCTTGCTGAGCGGTCAGCGTGCCGGCGGCAAGCAGCGCCGCGGTCGTGGCGGCCGCAACGAGTCCTCCGAGTCTTGTGGATCTCTTACTCCGCATATCTGGGCTCCTGTCCACCTTTGCCGTCGGGAACGGTCGAGGCGCTTGCCCCATACGACGGATCGTCATATGGGTGGGTAAGTCCGCACCTTGTGGGGTGAGGTGCCACGGTGTACGCGATCGATGCCGGCTGCCCCACCCCGTTGGCGTCGCCCACCCGGCGTACACAGGGTGAAGACGGATCCGGTGGGTACATGGGCAAGCGACTCCTCATGAGCGAAACGGCTTCCCGTCCTTTGAACTCATGGACGCGCCAGTGCCTCTGCACCCATGGAATGGTTTGATGCTTGAAGAATGTGGCAGTGCCGTGGCCATCGGTCAACAGGTTCCACCAAAATTCGACGAGTTGCGGTGGAGTAGCGCTCGATTGTGTGCGGATGAGCTCTGCCAGATACCCGGGCCGGGTATTCTCACGCCCGGCCGTCGGTCCAGGGCGGACCGGATCGAGACACGTGAGGACGGGCCGTGACGGTGGCGTTGCCCGAGTCGGCGGCGGCCACCGTGGCCGAACCCTCCGCGTCGGTGCAGGTGCGGCTGCGACGGTCGGCACGCCGAGCATCGCCCGCCTCCCATCTCGATGGCCACCGTGAACTGCCGGCTCACACCCAGGGTCTTCGGGATGCTGACGAGGGGCGCGGTCGTCCCGCCCGCGACGCACCCCGCCTCCAGGGGCAGGCCGATCTGCCCCTGCCGCAGCGCCGGAGCCGGCGCGGTGTCACTGCCCGGACACGCCCTCGCATCCCCGAACGGGTGGCCCCCACCGAAGACGTCAACCGCGAACAGCCAGGCCGGCAACGCCAGTACAAGGCCGGCGGGCACCGCGACCAGTACTGGTCACGCCGGCCACCGCGGGGCTCCCCACCCCATGCTGCTGCCACGCCCCGTCAGACACCGCGCCCTCCCCCACCCATCAACATCTGGAAGTCGCTGTCAGCTGGTCGTCTGACCTCCGTCCTCACGGATGCTCGGCTGCGACGATCAAGAAGTTGGGGAGGTGGACGTAGCTCTCGATGCCGGGTTCGGTGTCCGCTGTCTCCCGCGCGATGTCGGGTTCGAGGCCCGGCTCGGCGATCTCGCGTAGTCGGCATCCGAGCGCGGCCAGTTCGATGAGGTAGGCGGAGATCGGCCGGTGGGTGCGGTCGCCAGGCTGTCCAACTCTGTCTTCACACACTGACGTTGGACGTCCTCGTCCCATACGCACAGCCGATGCCTGGAATCGGTCACCTAATATCCCGTGTCATGGCGATGTTCGTGCACTTGACCTCAGCGGCGAACGCGCCGCGCATCCGGCGGTCCGGGATCCGGGCGGCCGGCCACGGACAGGGCCGCGCGCGGGGGGTCTACTGCTTCCCGGTCCTACCGGCGTACACCCTCACCCACCAATGGCTGCGCGAGCTGGCCCGTTTCGGCAGCCGGGGCGGGCTCGTGGCAGTCCACGTGCGACTCGACGACGCCCAGGACGTGCTGGTCGGACGCTATACCGACCGGGCGCAGGATGCCCAGGCCACCGTTTCTGCGTCAGAGGCAGTGCGGCGGATCGCAGCACTGGAGGACCCGCGCGGGTGGGAGGTGTTCGTCCCCCGGGCGATCCGGCCGAGTGAAGTGCACCGGGTCCGCACCGCGCCGCAGGTGGCGGGCTGGCGGTACCTGCCGGACGCACACGGTGTGCGCCCTTGTACCTGTTTCGGGTGCCGCGTGCGCGGCGGGTACAGGGCGCGGCGCCTGCGCGAGCGGTTGCCGCATCCGCTGGATGGTCCGCCGCCACCCGTCAAGGTGCTGCGGTTGCATCCTTGGAAGTGGTGTAGCGGGTTGGACCTGTTCCCGGGATTTGCTCCGGCGTCCGGGTGGGTGCCCGCATAGAAAGACGGCCACCGGCAGGAACGGCCGAAGCCGTTCCCACTCAGCATCTGTCAGATCGCCCCGCCCCATATCCGGCCACCGACCAGACCATCAGACGGTCACACGGGGGGTCCAGGCGCAGTGGGCAGGGCCAGGTCCATGCACTGTTGCGGCGGCCGCTCTTCACGAGACAAGTTCCCAGAGTCGCAGCATGGCCCCATTCGCCTCCGCTGAGTCCTGCGCTCGGTGTCCGTGTCCGGCGACGACGATATGGTCCGCACCGAGCTCAACCAGTGCTTCTGCGATCTGGTCGTACATCGGACTCCAACCGCCAGTAATCACGAGTGTTCTGACCGGCAAACCTGCGTCGGTACTGAGCCCGGTCCCCCATGGAGGTGCCATGGCTCGGAGTCGAGCGACCCGCGATCGGAGCACATCGTCTGGCAGGTTGGGCGGTTTGGTTCCCATGCCCTCGGCGAAGAGTAGTGAGTACTTCCGCGCTGAGATACTCGGGTCATCGCTAACCGCGAAGACGGGGTCCATGGCGGCGATGTGGTTCTCAACGGCAGGCTTCCCGCGACTGAGATCGAAGCAGGCCGGTTCGATGAGAGTGAGGCTCAGAACCAGGTCTGGGCGCTTCTGAGCGGCGAGTGCAGCGGCGTTACCTCCGTAGGACTGTGCGACTACATGGCTGGACCCATTCGACGCAAGCAATTCGAGAATCCGCGCTGCGTCACCTTGGGCTGAGTCCCCGCCTTCGGCTCGCTCAAGGAACGTCCACTCTGGTGGGGCGCTAAGAGCTTGGACTGGCCAGGCTCTCGCGCCGGACTTACCTGCACCGTGCAGAAAAATCGCCTTGCTCGGCATTTGCCCTCTTCTGGTTGCTTTCTTCCCTCGGACCCCGGCGCGCATGGGTGTTCCCGGGTTGTCCGCGCATGAGGGAAGTGCGGGCGACCGGCCACACACAGGCAGTCGAGGTGTCCTCCAGCATGACGGACGCGAAGTGAGCGCTTGTGCTGCCATCGCAGCATCGATCAGGCATCTGATCAGCGGGATTGCAACAGTCACTTTCGGAAGGACAGCGCTTCTTAAGCCAGTTTGCTTGTGGGGGTGCGTTGTGTGGTGACGCGTTGGACTAGCCTAGTAGGTGTCTTCCTCGAAGGGGGGCAGGTCTGCGGGCACCAGGTCCGGGCGTAGCCGGGCCCACTTGACGCTGTGCCGCCAGCCGCCCCCGGCGACCCGGGACACGTCGACGGACACCTCGGCTACGGCCCGGGGCTGCACGAGCTGAACGGTGAGCAGGTCCCTGGATCCCCACGACACGGTGAAGCGCCGGCCCTCCCAAGGGCGTCCGGGGGCGGCCGGGGTGAGCATGGCGGCCGGTGCCCGGGCCCGGGCCTCCGGTAGCCGGGTGGTGCGGCCGAGGTAGCGAGGCGCGCGTCGTGGTCCCAGCGGCCGAGCAGGGCGATGCCGGGTCGGGCCAGGCCGCTGGTGACGGCGCCCACCACGGCTTTTACGGGACTCACGCGCCCACTGGTGAAGTGTCGGTATTCGAGAGTTGCAGTATTCGCCCGCTGTGTGACCAGTTCCTGAGCCCGGCCGGCTTCGATCACTTCTTGCGGCAGCTGTCCGTTGACATCGAACCCAGTCGTTTCGCCATCGAACCGAGTCGTCGCAGATCAGCCGACCGTGTCACTGCCCGGTCGCATACTGACGCCCATGCAGGTATCGGAGTACACACTCAAGCGGGCCTGGCACCAGGTGGCCGTGGGCTCTGCCGTGCTCGACGACGCGATGCTCCCGCCCACCGGCACCTCGCCCGACCAGTACGAGCAGCACGTGGGCACGCCGCACGGTCGTCTCTTCCTGGTCCTAGAGGACGACGGCACGGTGCGCGGCCACATCGGTCCCTACCGGGAGGTCTTCGTCACTCAGGACCTGGATCAGGTGCTGTTCTTCGCCGCCGAGGACGCGGTCCGCCGGCTGGCCGAGCACATCGCGGCTCGGTCCCCGGGCAGCGGCCCGGTGGCCAATCTGGTCTCCGGACAGGCCGAGCTACTGGACCGGATCAACCCCGCCTGGGGCAGCAGATTCCGCAACGGCGGCATGGACGGTGCCCAGCCCCCCACTGCGTGCGGACGCGACCCGCTGGAGCGCCTCGCCTGGATCGCCGACAGCTGGCGCGAACAGGACCCCTACACCCACCTCGCCTTCTTCCGCGGCGAGAGCATCTGCGCCGAACAAATCGCCCTCCTTCACGGAGCCGACCCCGCACAGATCGCCGCCGGGACCCGTCTTGCGGATCTGCGCAGCATGGACGGCGGAACCTTCGACTGGGACATCGTCTGGGAGACCTGCTGCTTCGGGCAGGCCGGCGACTGGGCGTTCCTGATGTACCACCAGACCCCCGGCTCCGGGCCCGGTCTTGAGGCTCTCGCCCGCCTCGGCGTCACCGAGACGGTACATCTGAGCGCCACCTCCGCGAAGGCCATCTACACCTTCACCTACATGCGGAACGGCCGCCGCATCGACGACGGCTGGGGCGTCCTAGAGCTGATCTGGTACGACCGCGGCCGCGCCCCCTACTTCCGAGGCGGTCAGCTCGACTTCCTCAACCAGGCCATACGCCGCGCCGAACTGGACCATCCCGAACTCACCAGCGAGTTCGAGCTGTACTTCCACGCTCTGGAGGACGCTTTCGACCTCCAACTGCCCCGGCAGGACATTCAGCAGGGAACGGTCCGGGCCGCGCAGTGGGCACGCCGCAACAGTTGACAGTTTTGCCCCGAGAGCCTGCCGAGGACCGTGGCATCTCATGGCCGCCCGTCTACCCGCGTGCATGACCCCGCCTCGACAGCCACGCAGACGTGAAGGGCGCAAAGCAGCGATCCCCCCAGGTAACCGGGGCCTGAGCCGCCACGTTCAGCCGTTTCACTGGCGCATGGCCGGTATTCGAGACGTGCGGTATTCCGGCGGTTCAGCAGAGTGTCTGCGATCGAGTGCTTAGCGCAGAGGTAGGCCGATGCGGTGCACCCATGCCTCGATTTGGCTGTCGGCGCCTTCAACTTCTTCGCCGCGTACCGCGAGGCCGGGCGCGATGGTCGCGCCGTGGCATGCGGCGGCGTAGTCGCGTTCGGTGGTACCCAGGCCGCTCATGGCGTAGGTGGTGACCGGGTGAACGGTCTTGCCGCGGAAGTCGAGGGCCTCGGTGAAGGTCAGCATGATCATGGGTGCTCTGACGTTCCAGATCGGGCTGGCGAGCAGGATCGTGTCGTATCCGTCGAGGGACGGTAGGCGGCCTTCGATGGCCGGCCGGGCGTCGGAGTCCTGCTCGCGGACGTTGCGCTGCACGGTCGCGTCGTAGTCTCGCGAGTAGGGGTCGGCGGCCTGGATGCGGTAGGTGTCGCAGGTGATGCGCCCGGCCATTTTTCGGGACAGCACCTCGGTGTTGCCCACCTTCAAGTTGGTGCGGCCGCCGTTGAAGTAGTTCTCGCCCGGCCGGGAGAAGTAGGCCAGCAGCACTCGTTGCCCTCTGCTTCCGGTTTGACCGGCGATCTGGGAGGGCGTAGCGGCGCCGGGCTCAGGTTCTGAAATCGAGCAGCCTGTCAGATGGGTCCCGGTCACAACGATGGCTCCTGTCATCAGGGCCCCGCCCAGGACGCTGCGCCGGCTCGGCCGGGTGTTGCGGTGCTGATCGGGGATCACAGTGGCGGCTTCCGCGCGCGTCGGTGGCGTAGCCGGGGCTGGGCGGAGGCCCCGACACTCGGGGTTTCCGCTCCGGCAATGGCCCCAGCTTGCGGTGTTCTGGTCGTTCAGCTGTCCAGGCGGCGCTTGCTGAGCCAGGCGACCATCTCGGGGTCGTGGTGGTCGAAGAACAGGGTCGATCCGGTGTCAAGGCCGGCGATCCGGCTCATCTGGTCGTCGGTGAGCTCGAAGTCGAAGACGTCGATGTTCTGTGCCATGCGGTCGGGGTTGACCGACTTGGGGATGGTGACGATGCCTCGCTGGATGAGCCAGCGCAGCACGACCTGTGCCACGGACTTGTCGTGCGCGGTGCCGATCTCGCTGAGGACGGGGTGGGTGAACAGGTCGTTCTTGCCTTCGGCGAAGCCGCCCCAGGCCTGGTGCTGAACGTCGTGCTCGCGCATGAGGTCGTGGTCGGTGGTGCGCTGGAAGAACGGGTGAGTCTCGATCTGGTTGACAGCCGGGGTGATCTCGTTGTTGAAGATCAGGTCCAGGAGCCGGTCGGGGTAGAAGTTGGCGACGCCGATGGCCTTGGCCAGGCCCTCGCAGTTGGCGGCTTCCATGGCGCGCCACTGGCCGTAGACGTCGCCGAAGGGCTGGTGCATCAGGTAGAGGTCGACGTGGTCCAGGCCCAGCTTGGTCAGGGAGGTCTCCAGGGCGCGGCGGGTGTTGTCCTGGGCTGGCGCGTCCTGAACCCACAGCTTGGTGGTGACGAACAGATCCTGGCGGGGGATGCCGCTGGACTTGATGGCGTGGCCGACGGCTTCTTCGTTGCCGTAGGCGGCGGCGGTGTCCAGCAGGCGGTAGCCGGCGGCCAGGGCGTCGGAGACGGCCTGCTCGGTCTTGTCGGCGGGGATCTGGTAGACGCCGAAGCCGAGGATCGGCATCCGGACGCCGTTGTTCAAGGTGACGTGCTGCACGGGTTCTCCCGGGAGATGACGAGGTGGGACGGCGATGTGCGGGTGCTTGCGAGGGGGGCCGGTCAGCGTTCCATCATGCGCATCTGGGCCTCGTTGTGGGTGTCCCCGGCCGCGGGCGGCAGGCTGGTGAGTTCGGCGAGCTGGGCGTCGGTGAGTTTCACCTGGTCGGCGGCGATGTTCTCTTCGAGCCGGGACACACGCTTGGTGCCGGGGATGGGGGCGATGTCGTCGCCCTGGGCCAGCAGCCAGGCGAGCGCGACCTGTGCCGGGGTGGCGTCGACCTGGGTGGCGACGGCCGCGACCTGGTCGGCCAGGCGGAGGTTGTGCGCGAAGTTCTCCTCGGAGAACCGCGGGTTGCTGGCGCGGAAGTCGGTGGGGTCGAACTGGTCGGTGGAGCGGATCGCGCCGGTCAGGAAGCCGCGGCCGAGGGGGGAGAACGGTACGAAGCCGATGTTCAGCTCGCGCAGCACCGGCAGCACTCGTGCTTCGGGATCGCGGGTGAACAGCGAGTACTCGGACTGCACCGCGGTGATGGGGTGGACGGCGTGGGCGCGGCGGATGGTGTCGGGGCCGGCCTCGGACAGGCCGATGTGCCGGATCTTGCCCTGGGTGACCAGGTCGGCCAGGGCTCCGACGGTGTCCTCGATCGGCGTGTTGGGGTCGACGCGGTGCTGGTAGTACAGGTCGATGTGGTCGGTTCCCAGTCGGTTCAGGGAGCCCTCGACGGCGGTGCGGATGTTGGCCGGGCTGCTGTCCACGTGCTGCGGTCCGCCGCCCGCGTAGGAGACCAGGCCGAACTTGGTGGCCAGGACGACCTGGTCGCGGCGGTCCTTGAGGGCGCGGCCGACGAGTTCCTCGTTGATGTAGGGGCCGTAGATCTCGGCGGTGTCGATGAAGGTGACGCCCAGGTCCAGGGCCCGGTGGATGGTGCGGATGGACTCCGCGTCGTCGGTTCCGGCGCCGGTGTAGCCCTGGGACATGCCCATGGCTCCGAGTCCGATCCGGGAGACCTCCAGGTCACGCAGTGTGATGTGCTTCATCAGGATTCCATCCGTTCCATATGGTGTGCGATGCGGCTGTGGGGCGTCGGTGGTTCGCGGGTCGGCTGCCCGCGGGTGGGCCGTGTAGCGGTCAGGGGCGGACGATGACCTTCAGGGCCTCGCGGTCGTTCATGAGCCGGTAGCCCTCGGCGGCCTCCTCCAAAGTCACGGTGCGGTCGAAGACCCGGCCCGGGTGGATCTCGCCGTTGAGGATGTGCGGCATGAGTTCCTCGATGTAGGCGCGGGCGGGAGCGACCCCGCCGGTGAGGGTCAGGTTGCGCATGAACTCGGGGAACCCGAAAGGAACCGCCGGGTACTGCGGGGCCCCGACGCGGCTGATCACGCCGCCGTCGCGGGCCACGCCGGCGGCCTGAAGAAGCGCGTCCTCCAGGCCCACGCACTCCAGGACCCGCTCGGCGCCGCGGCCCGAGGTCAGGTCACGGACCGCGGCCACGCCCTCATCGCCGCGCGCGGCCACGACGTCGGTGGCGCCGAAGTCGCGTCCGAGGTCGGTACGCGCGGTGTGCCGGCCCATGAGGATGATCCGCTCGGCGCCGAGGAGCTTGGCGGAGATCACCGCGGACAGGCCCACCGCGCCGTCGCCGATGACGGCGACGGTCTCACCGGCCTGGACGCCGGCGGTGCGGGCGGCGTGGTAGCCGGTGCACAGCACGTCGGACAGCGTGAGGAGATCCGGCAGCAGCTCGGAGTCCTCGGCGACGGGCAGCGGGACGAGGGTGCCGTCGGCGTAGGGGACGCGGGTGGCCTGGCCCTGTCCGCCGTCGACGCCGTTCACGCCCCACTGGCCACCATGCGGGCAGGAGGTGTGCAGGCCGCTGCGGCAGTACTCGCAAGTGCCGTCCGCGTAGGTGAAGGGGGCGACGACCAGGTCACCGGGCTTGATGCTTGCGACCTGGGGGCCGGTCTCCTCGACGACGCCGAGGAACTCGTGCCCCATCTGGCGCGGGTGGTCGGTGAGCGGCTGCGACTTGTAGGGCCACAGGTCGCTGCCGCAGATGCAGCCCATGACGATGCGCACGACGGCGTCGGTCGGCTGCTGGATCTTGGGGTCCGCGACGTCCTCGACACGGACGTCCCCGGCCTGGTGGAGACGGGTTGCACGCACGGTAGTGCCCTTTCTACTGAACGAAGTCCTGGAGCAACGGTGGAGGCGGGAGGCTGTGCCGCCCTACTCCTCGGTGATCGCCTTCAGGCGGTTCATCGCGGACATCGCGCTGGGCCATCCGGCGTAGAACGCCAGGTGCGTGAGCGCCGCCACCAACTCCTCCTTGCTCAGGCCGTTGGCCAGGGCCAGCCGCAGATGCGAGTCCAGCTGTTCGGGACGGTAGAGGGTGACCAGCGCCGCGACGGTCACCAGACTGCGGTCCCGGCGCGACAGCCCCTGATCGGCCCACACCTGGCCGAAGAGCACGTCGTCGGTCAGCCGGACCAGCTCGGGCGCGGTGTCGCCGAGGAGCTGCTGTGCTCGGGTCTGTCCCTGGTTCGGCATGGCTGCCTGCTCTCGTTCCGGTGATGATCCGCGGGAGCGCGGATGTCCGCTTCCTCCACCGTTCCCGATCTGCCGGCCGCCTGGCAGGTCGGGCCTTTCCCGGGAGCCCCAGGGGGGGGTGTGGCAGGGCGCCCCTGGGCCGAAGCACGCCGGTGGCCTGCGGGCCACACTGGAAGGCATGGCGGAACAGCGGCACAACGACAGCGGCGGCACCGAGCTGGGACGGTTCCTGCGAGCCCGGCGCACCCAGGTGACCCCGGCCGAGGTCGGCTTCACCCCCAGCGCCGGGGTGCGCCGCACCCCCGGGCTGCGCCGCGAGGAGGTCGCCGCGTTGGCAGGCGTGAGCATCGACTACTACACCCGGCTGGAACGCGGCAAGGAGACCCGTCCCAGCCTGTCCGTGGTCGACGCCCTGGGCCGCGCCCTGAAACTCGACACCGCCGAACTGGATCATCTCCAGGACCTGGTGATCCGCGCGGCGCGTCACGCCCCCGAACCGCCGCCCGCCCCCAGCCGTGCTGTGAACCCCCAGGCGACGCTGCTGCTGGAGAGCCTGCGCCCCAACCCGGCCTATGTCACCAGCCGCACCCTGGACCTCCTCGCGCACAACCCCGGCGCGCTCGCCCTGTATGCCGGCATCGAGGACTGGCCCGCCAAGCAGCGCAACCTCGCCCGCTTCCTGTTTCTCCACCCCGCAGCCCGCGACCTCTACGCCGACTGGGACACCCAGCTCGCCGGATGCGTCGCCCGCCTGCGCGCCCTGGCCGGCACCGACCCGGACGCCCCCGACCTGGCCAACCTCGTCGGCGAACTCCTCCTCAAGAGCCTGGAATTCGCGAAACTGTGGGACCGCTACCAGGTCACCCGCAGCACCCACACCCGCAAGCCCAAGACGTTCCACCACCCCCAGGTCGGCGACATCACCCTCCACTTCCAGGGCATGCAACTCGAAGGCACCCCCGGCCACCGGCTGGGCGTCTACGTCACCACCCCGGGCACACCCGAGCACGACGCCGTCACGCTCCTGGACATGACCGCGCCCCAGCACATGCCGCGACCCGCGCAGGCATCTCCAGAGCAGACGAACAAGCAGCCCTGAAGCGCTGATTGCCGCGACCCCTCGGGCACGATCGCACGCTGCACGCCTACCAATCTCAAGGTCGACTGGCTCGCATAGGGCGCGCAGCCAGATAGTCCGACCAACTCCCGCCAGCGAGAGCCGCCCACCGCTCCGCCGTCTTGGGCTGGATCCCGAACATGGCGGTTGATCGTGAGGTAGGTATGGTCTGCGTCCTGTGGTGCGGGGCGCAGCCGTGGATCGACACTCCCCCGCCCGTCGCGGCGTTCGAGCTGGCGCGGGCCACCGCGGCCCGCAAGGCCGGCGGCGCTCGGGGCTCCCGGGGCGGGCGGCGGGGTACGCCGGGCGATGACGCGGACCGGCCTGCGGACGCGCTGACATGAGGACGGCGCAGCGCCGCCGAAGGGAACCCACCGGACACCCGAACTGCCCGCAACGACGGCCTCACATGGGCAAGGTGAGCATCTCTTCGAGGCGGTGGCGTCGCAGGTCCGCGTCGTCGATCTCACGCCCCCCTTGAGCTGCAGGTCACCAGCCCAGCGACCCCATGCGGTCACGGCGCCAGGGCCGGACCGAGGCGAGGGGCGGCCAGGGCCTAATCGTGTTGACCGGCCCCGGCAGGCAGTGCTGGAGTCGGCACGTGGACAGCATCCCCGCCAACCGGCGACTCTGGAACCAGATCAGCAGCGCCTACCAGGACAGGCACGACCCGCAAATCGGCGCCACACCACGGCTGTGGGGCATGTACTCCATCCCCGACGCGCACCTGCACGCCCTGGGCGACGTCACCGGCAAGCGCGTCCTCGAGCTCGGCTGCGGCGCCGGCCAGTGGTCCAGGGCGCTCGCCGCCGAGGGCGCCACCGTGGTCGGGTTCGACCTGTCCGAAGCCCAACTCACCGCAGCGGCCGACGCGATGGGCGCGGCCCGCTACCCGCTGGTGCAGGGCGCCGCCGAACAACTGCCCTTCGCCGACGAGAGCTTCGACCTGGTGTTCTGCGACTTCGGCGGGCTCAGCTGGGCGCCCCCGCACCTGGCCGTCCCGCAGGCCGCGCGCGTCTTGGGCCGAGGCGGGCGCCTGGTGTTCAACGTCGCCAGTCCATGGTTCGAAGCCTGCTACGACGAAGCCGCCAGCCGCGTGACCACGACGCTGCAGCAGGACTACTTCGGGCTGAACAGCATCGCCGAAGGCGACGGCGCGACCAGCTATCAGCTCACCTACGGCGACTGGGTCAGGGTCCTGCGGGGCGCGGGTCTCGTCATCGACGACCTCATCGAGCCGCGGCCCGAACCCGGGACACTCAACGGCTACAACAAAACCGACCCGCGGGACTGGGCACACCGCTGGCCGGCGGAACTGCTCTGGGTGACCCACAAGCCGTGAGCTCCCCGCGCCGAGACGTGCAGGCATCCCCGCGCCGGGCCGGGCGCCGCCGACGTGGCCCGCGCAGGGAGCGAGCGGCCGGGACACCACGCACGAGTGGGTGCGGGCCCGGGCTGTCATGCAGGTTGGCACCCGACGGGATCATGAGAGGTCGTGGAAGCCGTTCCAGCCGGCGGTGCCGATCTCGGCGCGGCTGCCGAAGTTCCCGTTCCCCAGGCCGGGGTAGAGCCACAGCCGGCCGGCGGAGTCGACGGCGACCAGGTCGCTCTTGCCGTCGCCGGTGAGGTCGCCGGGCGCGGCAAGCTTGGTGTACATCTGCCAGCCCCCGCCGATCCGGACGCGGCCCGCGAAGGCGCCGTTGCCCAGGCCCGGGTAGACGTAGAGGTCACCGGCGCCGGCGATGGTGCGGTAGACGTTCCAGCCGGCGCCGATCAGGTGCCGCTTGGCGGTGGCGAGCGTGCCGTCGGCGCGGCCCGGGATGAACCACAGGTGACCGCCGGTGTCACGGGCGACCACGTCACCGTGGCCGTCGCCGTTGAGGTCGCCGGGGCCGGCCATTGCCGAGCAGTCGGCGAGCGAGAGGTCCTGGGCGCTCGCGCCGGCATACAGCAGCGTGCCGCCGACCGCGTCGTCGGGCCTGGCGGTGTAGACGAAGCCGGGCAGCCCGCTGTCGCCGAACGCCACCGTCGAGGTCACCAGGGGGTAGACCGCGGGAAGGAAGCCCACGGCGATCTGCCGGCGCGGGGCGAAGGTGCCGTTCTCCCGGCTCGCGTAGGCGTAGGCGTCGCCGTTCGGCATCCGTGCGACGACCTCGCCCTTGCCGAAGTCCGGCTGGTGGCCCTCGCCGGCGATCGCGTTGACGCCCGGCCAGCCGGTGATGCCCACCGGAACCCCGACGCGGCCCGCGTAGCCTCCGGCGCCGTCGGCCGCGTACAGGTAGAGCGTGCCCGCCCGCGTCCGGCCGAGGATGTCTCCGTGGCCGTCCTGGTTCCGGTCCAGGCCGATGAGCTGGTTGTAGATGTTCCAGCCGGTACCGATCTGCCGACGGACGGAGAGGGTGCCGTCCGGCCGGCCGTCGTAGAGCCACAACCGCCCCTGCAGGTCGCGGGTCACCAGCGAACCGGGGGCGGAACCGTCGAAGTTCGCCGCGCCGATGATCTGGTCGTAGACGTTCCAGCCGGTGCCGACCTGCACGCGGGACCGGAACGGCTGGCTGAGGCTGTTCTGGCTGGCGTAGTACCAGAGCTTTCCGTGGGTGTCACGGGCCATCACGTCGGCCCGCCCGTCGCCGTTGAGGTCGCCGATGACGGTGACCTGGTTGTAGGTCTGCCATCCGCCGCCGATGACGAGGTACGTCCCGCCCGGCTGCGTCTGGCTCGTGTGCAGCCGGAGTTGGCCCGAGGCCGTGATGCCGAGAATGTCGTCGCTGCTGCCGCCGCTGATGTGGCCGATGTCGAGGAGTTGACGGTATTCGTCCGTGCACGTCTGGCAGACCCATGTGGACGCGCCGTTCGGCGCGGTGGTCGCCACGTCCATGGTGTACGCCTGCGTCGTCAGGCCCCCGGGCTCGGCCCACGGGGTGACCGCGGACGCGGTGCCCGCCGCGGAGACGGCCAGCGCGGTGGTGGTGAGCGCCGTGGCGGCCGCCAGCCCCAGCGCGGTTCCCGTGGCCCGCGCCGCGCGCCTTCTCACCGATGCCCGTGTGGATCGACGGAACACCATGCTGCCCCCATCCCTCCCCTGGCGTGCCGACGCCCCGTCAGCCACGCTTGCCCCCTGATCGGTGCGAGGATATTCCTTCGCCCTCCGGCGGGCACGACCGGGTTCGCACCTGCGGCGCGGCCCGGGAGGCGGCGCCGGGTGCGGCCGTCGCGGGCGATGCGTGCCGGCCGGCGGTCCGGTGGGAGGAGCCCGCGGCGAGCGCAGCCTCTGCCGGCGATCCGCGGCACGGCCCAGGACCTGCCGCAAGGATCCGGCACTGTGCGCGCGGAGCCCGAACGGTCCCAGGGACGGCTGCCGGGCGCCGACGCGTGTCGGCGCCCGGCAGGCCGGGGTTCAGGACGGGCTCGTCACCCGGAAGGTCCAGGTGCCGGTGCCGACGCGGTACACCGCCGAGGTGCCGTCGCGCCCCACGGGAACGGCCTCGCGGGGCGCGCTGACGACGGGACGCGTCCCGGCAACGGCCGCCAGCGGAACGGCGACCGTGGCAGCGGTGTCGGCCGGCACCAGCACGGTGAGGGACAGGGCCGTGTCCGAGCGCCGCCAGGTGCTGGAGACGCGGCCGTGCGGCGTCTCGTAGGAGGCGTCGACCGAGGTGAGGTCCCCGACGACCGCCGGCGCGATGGCCAGTTCGGAGAAGGCCACCGAGTCGGCGGTCTGCACGATCCCGCCGAGCCCTGCGGTGAACCACTCTTCCAGGGCGCCGAGCATCCAGTGGTTCTGGGAGGCGCTGGTGCCCATGCCGCCCCAGGACTCCGCGAGCGACGTCGAGCCGGTGAGCACCATGTGGCCGTAGCTGGGATAGGTCGTCTGCGTGGCGACGTCCCAGATGACGTCGTGCCGTCCGGCGTCCGCGAGGACGCGCAGCGCGGCCGGGAGGCCCACCTCGCCGACCTGGAGGTGGTTGCCCGCGGCGCGGATGCCGTCGATCAGCGTGCCCAGGACCGCGGTCCTGGCGGCGGCCGGGACGAGGCCGCCGTCCAGGGCGAGGGCGTTGCACGCCTGGCTGCCGGAGCAGTAGGTGTTCCGTCCGGCGTCGAAGTAGGAGCTGTTGAAGGCAGCGGTGATGCGGGATGCCTGTGCGCGGTAGGCCCGCGCGTCGCCGTCCTGGCCGAGCACGGTCGCGATCCTGCTCATCGTCGTGGCGAGCCGCTTGTAGGCGTAGGTCTCCGTGACGCCGGTGGGTGTGGTCGTGTCGACCGCCATCCAGTCGCCGAGCCCGCCGTCGAGCAGGTCTCCCGAGGCCCGTCCCGCCAGGTAGTCCAGGTAGCGCCGCATGCCGGGGTAGAGCTGGCGGAGCGTCGTGGTGTCGCCGTAGGTGCGGTACATCTCCCACGGCGCCAGGACGATGGTGCCGCCCCAGTTGGCGTCCTCCCGGTATGCGCCGGCGAACAGGGCGAACTCCGGTGCGGTGGTGGGTACCAGGCCCTCCGGGGTCTGCGCCTCGGCCATGTCGCGCGCGATCTTCCGGGCGTACGCCTCGATGTCGTACGTACGGCTGGCCACGCCGAAGATCAGCCCGGTCTGGTCGAGCCAGCCGAGCTTCTCCCGGTGCGGGCAGTCCGTGAGCACCGAGTACATGTTGCTCTGCACGGACCGCTCGATGATCGTGTGGATGCTGTTGAGCAGCGTGCTGGACGAGGTGAAGCCGCCCGACACCGCGTTGGCGGTGCGGAGCACGAGCAAACTGGCGTCAGCGGGTGCGGGCGCCTGCGGGAGGCCCTGCACCTGCAGGTAGCGAAAGCCGTGGTAGACGAAGCGGGGCTGCCAGACCTCGTCTCCCGAGCCGGCCATGACATAGGTGTCGTACACGGGTGAGCCGGTGGTCGACTGGTCCACGGTGCCGTCCGCCTTCAGCTTCTCGGCCGGCAGCATCGTGACCGAGGTGCCGGCCGGGCCGCTCATCCGCAAGCGCTGCCACCCCGCGCAGTTGGTGCCGAAGTCGATGACGTGCACGCCGGCCGCCGGCGAGGTGACCGCGACCGCGGGGAGGACGTCCACGACCTCGATCGGCGGAGCGAGCCGGCCGACGAGCCGGGTCCCCGGCGCGGGCGGACCGGTCGTCGCGGCCGGAACCCACGCGCCGCGGTCTCCGCCGGGGTGGTCCCAGCCGGCCTGCACGCGGCGGGCGTCGAAGTCCTCGCCGCCGTACCAGTTGCTGAAGGTCGTGGGCCCGAGCGTGGTGAGCCATCCGCCGTCGGTGCCGAGGGTGTCCCGTCGCCCGTCGGCGTAGGTGATCTCCAGCTGGGCGATGAGCTTCGGGGCGCCGTAGCCGGCCTGGGCCTTGATGTAGCGGCCGGGGTTCTCCAGCGTGTTGAACACGTCCCACATGCCGTTGCCGATCTCCACCCCGACGACGTTGCGGCCACTGCGCATCAGCGCGGTGACGTCGTACGTCGCGTAGGGCACCTCCTTGAGGACGTTGGTGTTGGGGGGCTCCAGCACGGCCGAGGTCGCGGCCTGGCCGTTGACGGTCGCGGCGTGGATACCGGCCGCCGAGATGTACAGGCGGGCGCGCGCCACCTGCCCGTCGACGGTGAACTCCCTGGCGAACAGGGGCAGCGCGGCCGGGGCGTCGTGCATGCTGGACGGCGGGTAGGGCTTGTCGTCCTTCTTGACGGTGGCGACCATGGTGTACGGGCCGGCCGGGTCGTCGGCCGCGGCGACGGTGAACGTCCTGGGGTAGTCGGGTGTGATGCCCCACTGGCTCGGCGCGTCCCACCGCTGGTAGAGGACCACGGAGTCGAAGCTCACCGGTGCGCCGAGGTCCAGGGTGAGGACGACCGGGTCGCCGGAGATGTCGGTGTCCGGCCGCACGCTGCTCTGGTACCCGTAGGGTGCCGCGGTCGAGGTGAGCTTGCCGTCGGTGAGGTGCTCCGGTGCCCACTGGCCGGGGACGGTGAGGCTGTCCGAGGCGGTGACCGCGGCCCCCAGGGCCAGGTCCTCGCCCGGCCGGGTGGAGTCCTGCACGGCGATCTCGGAGATCTGCAGCTGCGGCTTCCAGTGCTGCGCGTCGCCGATCGCCGATGGGGGCCGGCCCAGGTCGGTGACGGTGATCCGGACGTACCGGGCGGTCCGCGGCGCGGTCAGCGGCGCCGTGATCCCGTACGGGCGCTCCCAGTCGGGGTTGCCGATCCACTGGGCGGACCAGTCCTTCTCGTCGAGCAGGCCGGTCTCCCACCAGGCGGGCGTGCTCCACGCCGACGCCCCGCCCTCGGAGTCCCAGGTCCGCACCCGCCAGAACGCCCGGGTGCGGGCGGGCACCGGTGCGCCGCCGTAGGGAATCGCCAGCGTCCGTGCGGAGGTGACGCGTCCGCTGTCCCACAGGTCCGGGCGGCCGTGGGCGAACGCCGTCTCCGAGGTCGCGACCTGCACCTGGTAGGCCAGTTGCCGCAGCGGCTCGGCGGTGGGGGTGCGGCCGTCGGGCAGTCCCAGCTGCCAGCTCAGGGTGGGCCGGGCCACGTCGATGCCGAGCGGATCGGTCATCGCCGCCGTGCGCAGCTTGACCGGCGTCGCGTGACGGGCCGCCGCCGGCGCGGCCTGAGGTGCGGCCGCGGCGGCGCGCGGTATGCCGAGCGTGCCCAGGCCGAGGGCGCCGAGCGTGCCACCTCCCAGCACCAGCAGCTGCCGGCGGCTCGCGCCCTCGCCGCGGGGGACGTCGGACTGGCGTCCGGTCATGTCGGTTCCTCTCTGTTCGGATGCGGAGGGCGGGGTCACGGGCCGAACACCTCGACCTCCGCGAGCTGCATCCGGTACTGGCTGCTCTCGTCGTGCCGCAGGTTCGTCCCCTCCACGCGCACGTAGCGCGCGGACTGCGGGGTGAAGGTGAGGGTCTGCTCGGCGCCGTCGGCGGGTTTGGGGTAGTCGCTCTCGCGGACCGCGGTCGTCCAGGTCGTGCCGTCGGTGGACACGTCGATGGTGAAGTCGATCGGGAAGTCGTTGCCCATCAGGGTGCGGTCGAAGTTCTTCGGCCACAGCGTGACGCTTCCGACCGGCTGTGCCGCGCCGAGGTCCACGGTGAGGGACTCGGTGTGGTTCTCGGTGAGGTCGGCGTTGCTCGACCACCCGAACGACCCGGCGACGCTGAAGGGTTGCGCATCCACCGCCGTCGCGGCGCCGTAGTTGCCGTCCTCCAGGCTGCTGGTGGCGGTGACGCTGCTGTGCGCGGCGAGGTCGGTCGGGGCCGGCGGAGTGGTCAGGACGTAGCCGTCGGCGTTGCCTCGTACCAGGGTGACGGTGTGCGGGCCGCTGCCGGTGTAGCGGTAGCGCACGATGCCGAGGTCGTCCGAGGTGACCCGGTGCGTGCCGCCCCGGCTGTCGGTGACGGTGTAGCCGGTGTTGGGGGCCTGCCCGGACCACTGGAGGGTGACCGGCTGGGGTGCGCTGTAGTCGACGGTCTCGCTCAGCTCGCTGTGGTAGGTGACGGACAGCCGGTCGGTGTCGTGGATGGTCCTGGTGACGGTGGTGCCGTCCATGGCGGCGGGGATGTTCGGGGCCACGGTGACGCCCGTCGCGGTGGGCTGGATGCCGAGCACGTCGCTGTACAGCCCGGCCGCGCCGTTGGCGTTCGCCGGGAACCACGCCTCCTGGCCGCCGGGCCGGGCGGTCTGGAACCAGGTGAGCCTGCTCCAGCCGTTGAAGCCGTCCTTCGTGTACCGGTCGAGGGTGTTGTTGAGGTAGGTGAGCGAACGGGACCGCTCGCCGAGGGCCGCCGCGGCCCGCATGTACTCCTCGGTCATCAGCGGGTAGATGGCGCCGTTCTCCAGACCCGTCTCGAAACCGTTGGAGTGCGAGGTCTCGGTGTCCCGGTTGAGCGCGATGAAGTTCTCCGGGATCAGGCTCAGGTGGTAGCGGCTCATCGCGCTGTCGATCCCGTCGAGGATCTGCCGGCCCCGTGCCAGGTCGACCATGCCGAAGGAGATCGCCTGCAGGTTGATCTGCGTCTGCTGGACCTTGCCCTGCACGGTCCCGTCGGCGTTGCGCCAGTACGCGAACATCCCGGTGCCCGGGTCCCACAGGCCGCCGTCGGTGTCGTCCTTGTTGAACTGCGCCTTGAGCTTCGCGGCGACGGCCGCGTAGTCACTCGCCCGCCCGGCGTCGTGGAAGACGTCGGCCTCCAGCGCCGACCACTGGACGAGGGCCTGGTACATCAGCTCGTTGACGTAACCGCTCTCGTACGCGACGTACTGGGCGTCGTTCCACTCCCGGATGCCCTTGTGCGACGTGCTGCTGGTCAGGTCGTTGTGGAAGAGGCCGTCCGCGGGGTCGTACTGACGGCCGGTCATGAACGCCAGCGCGTCCTCGACGGAGGTGCGCATCGACGCCAGCCAGGCCCGGTCGGGCGCGTACTGGTACATGTCGGCGACGGCCGAGGCGTACGACGGGTCGGCGTCGTACAGGCTGCCGTCACCCCACGGGTGGTCGAGGTGGTAGGTGCGGCCGTTCATGTGGCCGTCGGACGCCTGGGCGGTGTCGCGGAAGTACGTCAGCAGGCGCTTCTGGGAGGCCGTCATCGCCGGGTCGAAGTAGCCGAGCACGGTCCGGTCGGCGTACACCATGTCGTAGGGTCCGACGCCCGGGTAGCGCAGCCCGACGGTCGACATGCCGTAGTTCTTGTCGATCACGCCGGAGCGGCCGTAGTCGTCGAGCAGCGAGGACAGGGCGGCCGTGTCGGTGACGCCGCTGATCGTGCCGCCCAGGGAGTAGTACCCGGCGTAGTCGTCCGGCGCGAAGGTGTAGGTGATCGTGTCGCGCTGCGCCTGGGCGGTGGCCACGGGCGCGAAGATGTAGGCGCCGGTGCCGTTGGAGCTGTGGCCGCCGTAGACCAGACCGCTCGCGGCGCTTCCGGCGGTGTAGCTCCAGTCGGGGGCGCTGCTGAGCTCCGTCTCCTGGTAGGTGTTGCCGTCGCCGGTGTAGGAGAACTCGGTGGCGGTGCTGCGGTTGGCGGTCGCGGTGACGCTCAGCGCCTGCCGGGAGGCGTTGCGCAGCAGGGTGAAGCCGGCCTCCTCGACGCCGTACCGGTCCTGGTTCTGCGACAGGAAGAAGGCGTTCCGGCCGGTGTAGGCGTTGCCGAGCGGGATGTTGCCGCCGTCCTGCGGCCGGCGGATGTTGTCCCACACCCGCGCCCAGCCGAACGTGAGCTGCCCGTCGTGCCGGATCGTCCGGTCCGAGGTGTCCCGCCAGTCGTAGGCGCGGCTGGAGCTGAGCTGGATGCCGGCCCCGGTCAGGCGGAACACCCAGGTCTCGTCCACGGACAGCCGCCCGTCGCCCATGGCGAACGATGCGGTGACGGTGCTGCCGTGCACCGTCACCGCGGGGTCGGCGGCCAGCGAGGTGCTGCTCAGACGGGATCCGTCGGCGTCGAGTTGGACGGCGCTGAAGATGCCCGCGCCGAGAAGTTCGGTGCTGCCCATGGTGAACGACGTGACGACCGACTTGCCGCCGTAGCCGTACACCATGCGGAAGGCGCCGTCGGTCATCGTGACGGTCCTGGCCGTCCGGTCGACCACGACCGCCGGCTGGGCCGCGGCAGCGGTCTGCGGCAGGCTGAGCACACCGGTCAGCAGGGAGCCGACGAGCAGGGCGAGCACCACGGCGATGCTGCCGCCGGCTCCGGTCCTGGCCCTTCGCGCGGTCGTCCCGGATCTGCGCGCTCTGCTGGTCCTCTTCATGGGGACTCCTCGTCTGTGCGGGGTACGGGGGGCGGCGGGAGTGGGGATCAGCCGGCCGCGGGGAATGCGGCCGGCGGGATGCCGGCGCTGGTGGCGCGGGTGATCCCGCGCGTCTCGCGCAAGGTGTGGCCGGACAGCTCGAAGGGTTCGCGCAGCGTGACCGCGCAGTAGTAGTGCTCAAGCCGCCCGTTCCAGCTCATGACGGCCGGCTTGTGGGTGTGCAGGGAGTCGATCGAGCCCACCGGGCCCACGTCCAGCAGGATTTCCTTGGACTTCACCCAGGTCCGCAGGTCCCGCGAGGTGGCGAAGCCCTCGCGCGCGTGGCCGTCCTCCGCGAGCCCGAAGTAGAACATGACCCAGAAGTCCCCGTCGCGCAGCACGCAGGGGTCCGAGGCGAAGCGCTCGTCGAACTCCCCAGGACCGCCCACGCCCAGCACGGGGTTGGTGTCGCAGCGGGTCCAGTGGACCAGGTCCCGGGAGACGGCCAGACCGGTCTGCTCGATCCACGGCCACACGTCGCGCTGCTTGGCGTTGTAGAAGGTGTAGAAGAGCCCCTCGTGCCGCAGCAGCCAGGACTTGTACAGGCCGCCGCGTTCCCACTCCGCCCCGTCCTGCGGCCGCAGCACCGAGCCGACCTGCTCCCAGTGGTGCAGGTCGCGGCTGCGGACGAACCCGATCGACGCCGGTCCCGCCTCGTAGCCGGCGGCCGGGTAGGCGTGGAAGGTGCCGTGGTACCAGCCGTCGACAGCCGTCAACTCCCCCGCCGACCAAAGGTCGTTGTCCCGGACGATCGACGTCAGTGCGGCGTTGTAGCGGCGAAGGGGGTCCGATGCGTCGCGGGCCAGCACGACCCGGCCCTCGGACCAGCCCTGACCGGCGTCGTTCCACGCCAGCCCGGTCTGGTATCCGATGCCGTCCCAGCCGACGTAGGTCATCCCCTGCCGCCCGTGGTGCGAGAAGACGAACGGGCAGTCCACGGCGTGGCTGTCGAACCGGCCGGCGGTGAACGAGGGTGCGACGACCAGCCGTTCGTCGCGGTGCGGGGTGGCGATGCGGTCGATGGGATAGCCGGCGAACTGAGTGGACATGGATTCCCGTATCTCGTCTGGGGCACGGCGGTCATGGGTGGTGGAGCAGGCGCCCCGGCACGGCTGTGAGCGCTCACACCCTGCCGCGGACGGCGCGGTGGCGAGCGTTGCGGCGGCGCTCACTTCCCGGTCCCGGCCATCAGCCCGGAGACGTAGTAGCGCTGGAGGAGCATGAACAGCACCACGCACGGGAGCATCGTGACGGTGATTCCGGCCTGCAGCGCACCCCAGTCAACCGTGTTCAGGGGGCCGTTCTGCGCGTTGACGAGGGCCACCGGGAGCGTGAAGCTCGCGTTGTCGTTCAGCAGCACGAGCGCCGCGAGGAACTCGTTCCAGCCGGCCAGGAACGCGAAGAGCGCGACGGTCACGACGCCCGGCCTGACCAGCGGCAGCATGACCCGGGGCAGTGCGCTGAGCTTGGAGCATCCGTCGAGTTCGACGGCGTCGCCGATCTCCTCGGGGATGCTGTCGAAGGAGTTGCGCATCATGTAGACGGCGAACGGCATCTGGAACGTCGAGTAGACCAGCGCCAGTCCCAGCAGCGAGTTCGTCAGCCCCAGCCAGGTCATCACGGTGAACAGCGAGACCAGCAGCGCCGGGTACGGCACCAGCAGCATGCCGACGGTGATGCCGAACAGTACCCGCTTGCCCCGGAACCGGAAGCGGGCGAACGCGTAGCCGGCCGTCACCGCGGCCACGGTCGTGAGGACCACGGTCATCAGCGTGACCGCCAGGGAGTTGAGGACGTACGCGCTCAGCGAGGTGCCCGAGCTGTCCAGTTTGGCGAAGTTCCCGAGTCCCAGGTGCGACGGCCACCACACGGGCGGCCAGGCGTTGGCCTGTGCCGCGGGCTTGAACCCGCCGACCGTCGTCCAGACGATCGGGAACGCGAAGACCAGGGCGGCCAGAGCGGCCACAACGACACGGACCGGACCGGCACCGCGCTCGCGTGCCGGCCGCGGGGACCGGCGAGGGCGTGCAAGGGTGGGCATGACCATCGCCGTCAGACCTTTCCGCGCTGCAGCCGGACCTGGACCACGGAGATCCCGGCCATGACCGCGACCACCACCACGGCCACCGCGGCGGCGTAGCCGCGCTGGAAGCTGAGGAAGGCGGCCTTGTAGAGGTAGTAGACGACCGTGAGGGTCGAGCCGTCGGGGCCGCCCTTGGTCATCGTGTAGAACTGGTCGAAGCCGAGGAAGGTGGTGCTGACGGTGAGCAGCACGACCAGCGAGAGCGGCTTTCTGATCAGCGGCAGCGTGACGTCGACCAGGATGCGCGCCGGGCCCGCGCCGTCCAGCCGGGCGGCTTCGTAGATCTCGTCGGGGATCGAGTCCATCCCCATCAGCAGCACCAGCATCGCCAGGCCGACCGTCTTCCACACGGTCATGACGACCACCACGGCCAGCGTCGTCGACGGGCGCGCGTACCAGTCGGAGGCGCTTCCCGGCAGGCCCAACTGCTGGGCGAGGTAGGGAAGTATTCCGGTGCGGGCGTTCGTCATCGACAGCCACAGCAGGCCGGCCGGCGCGAAACCGATGGTGACCGGTGCGAACAGCAGGGCCCGCACCGCGGTGCGCCCGGGGAACCTCGGCCGCACCAGCAGGGCCAGGGCCAGCGACAGCGCGATGCCGGCGGCCGAGGTGATCAGGGTGTACTCGACGGTGAAGCGGACGGCGTGCCAGAACTGGGCCGACGACAGCGTCTGGCGGTAGTTGGACAGTCCGGCCGGGGTGTGCGGCCCGAACGCCGGCCAGTGGAAGAACGACATCCAGAGCATGAGGCCGAAGGGGAGCACGAAGAAGACGCCGATGAGGGCGGCGCTCGGTGCGGCCAGTGCCCAGCCCTGAAGATTGTCGCGGCGGCGGCGCGCGGAGGGCGAGCCGCGCCTGTGTCCCGGCTGGGGTTCGGGGTGCCGCACGGGGTGCGGCCCGGTGACGGTGGTGAGCATGGCGGGGATCTCCCATACGGTGGGGCCGGCCGGATCCTCGGACCGGCGGCCTTCCTGGCTGGTGGACCGTCAGTTGCGGCTCGCCGCGTCCGCCGCGGCCTGGGCTTTCCTGGTCGCGGCCGCAGGGTCGGCCCCGTTGAAGACCACGGAGCGGATCATCGTGAGCCAGGGCCCCTGCGGGTCGGCGACGACGTTGTTGTACGCGGGCGACGCCACGACCCTTCCGTGCGGGACCAGCGAGGCGGGCACGGCGAACTGCTCGCCGAGCGAGCCGGGCACCTGGACGTCGGTGCGCACCGGCAGGGCGGGCAGCTTGAGGTAGACGTCCTGCTGGGTCTGCTTCGACACCAGCCAGTCGATGAAGTCCCATGCCTGGTCGACGTGCTTGGACGAGGCCGCGATGGACGCGACGTCGCCGCCGGAGAAGGTGCCGATCTGCCCGCTGTCGGGTCCGGGGATCGGCGCGAGTCCGAACGTGAAGCCCTTCGACTTCGCGTCGATGGCCGCGGTGTTGACGCCGTTGCCCCCGGCGAAGTCGATGCCGATCCTGCCCGAGGCGAAGACCGAGAAGAAGCCGTCTCCCGTGTCGGTCTTGGCGGTCTCCGGGATGTCGCCGTGCCGGTAGAGCGTCTGGAGGAACGTCAGCGCGTTCCTGGTGGGCGCGTTGTCGAATTGAAACGATTCACTCGACGACACGACATTACCCCGCTGGGCCCAGATGAGCGGTGTGAAGTCGTAGGCCAGCGTGCTCGGGGCGTCGCCGGAGATGTAGAACCCCTTGTTCCCGTGGCCCAGCGCGGTGATCGCGTCGGCCGCCGCGATCAGTCCCTTCCAGGTCGTGGGCGGCTTGTCCGGGTCGAGTCCGGCCTGCTTGAACAGCGTCTTGTTGTAGAGGTAGAGGGAGGTGTCCGCGACGTACGGCACGCCGTAGACCTTGCCGCCCTCGGTGGACGCCTCGGTGTGCGCGGGCGAGAGGTGGCCCGCCGCCCCGTCCGCGGCCAGCAGCGAGGTGAGGTCGAGGACCGCGCCCGTGCGCACCACCTGCGGCATGTAGACCACGTCGGTGGCCAGGATGTCCGGCAGGGATCCCGACTGGGCCGCGGCCGCGAACTTCGTCATGTACTGGTCGGCCGGGACGTGGGTGATCTCGACCTGGTTCTTGTGGCTGCTGTTGTACGCCTTCACGACGGCGTCCGTCACGCTCTCGTTGCCCGGGCGGACCCAGAGCTTGAGCGTCGCTCCGGTGTCCTCGGCCTTCACCGAGCCGGGATCGACGGAACCGCCGCCCGTGCCCGCGCCGCACCCGGCCGCCGCCAGAACGGCGACGACGGTCGCGGCGGTGAGTCTGAGTGCCGTTGTCAGGTGTCGCTTCATGACCAACCTCGTGGTGAGTAGGTGCTCGCACGGCGGCAGCCCCGGACGGCCGCTGGGAGGGCCGGCGGGGAAGGAGGGGGGAGGCGAGGAGGGGAAGAAGAGGGAGGGGAGAGCCGCAGGAGCGATGGCAACGGCTTTCCGTTTCTGAACATAACCCACCCGAAACCCGCTGGCAATGACTTGGTCGCGGATCTCTGCAGCCGCCTGAGGCACGCCCGTTGCGCGTCCGGAAGCCGGAAAAACCCTGGCACAGCGCCTGGTTGACCTGGGAGATCGCCACGGCCGGTCACCATCCACCGTGCCGACCGGCGTGTACCTTCGTAAGGAAAAGTTTTCCTCCATCGAGTACAGTCAGCACCGTGAGCGAGGAAACAAAGCCAACCCGGCGACCGCACAAGGCGACCGTCAAGGACGTCGCCGAGCGGGCCGGCGTGTCGATCAGCACCGTCTCCAAGGCCCTCTCCGGCAAGGGCGCGGTGCGCCACGAGACCCGCCAGCGGGTGCTCCAGGCAGCCGAGGCCCTCAAGTACCAGAGCAACCAGCTGGCCACCAGCCTCTTCACGGGCAGGACCGACATGGTGGGGGTGATCACCGGCGACACCTTCGGGCGCCTGACCGTGCCGGTGCTGCTGGGCGTCATCGAGGCGCTGGCGGAACGCGAGATCGCCATGGTGCTCTGCGACGGGCGGGGGGACCCGATCCGCGAGCTGTTCTTCACCGAGTCCCTCGTCCGGCGGCGCGTGGACGGCATCCTCGTGGTCGGCAGCGGTGCCTCGCCGCGGGAACCGCTCGGCGCCGACGTCGCCACCCCGGTGGTGTACGCGCTGGAGTGGTCGACTCGGGAGAGCGACATCTCGGTCGTCCCGGACGACGCCGAGGGGGCCCGCACGGCCGCACGGCACCTCATCGCCACCAAGCGGCGCCGGCTGGCGTTCATCTCCGGCCCCGGCAAGGACGTCGCCACCAAGGTCCGGCTCGCCGGCACTCGCGAGGTGCTCGCCGAGGCCGGCGGCGAGCTGGTCCACGAGCCGCTGATCGGCCACTGGACCGAAGGCTGGGGGCGGCAGGCCGCGACACAACTGCTGCGGTCGGGCGTGGAGTTCGACGGCATCGTGTGCGGCAGCGACCAGATCGCCCGCGGGGTGCTGGAAGTGCTGCGCGAGCACGAGGTGCGCGTCCCGCAGGACGCCGGGGTCGTCGGCTTCGACAACTGGGACGTGATGGTCGAGGCGAGCCGGCCCCAACTCTCCTCCGTGGACCTCAGCTTGAACGACATCGGGCGCACCGCCGCGCAGTTGCTGCTCAAGGCCATCGACGAGGACGTCGCCCCGGGCATCCACCACATCGACTGCCAGCTCATGCCCCGGGAGTCGACCGCACCGGCGTGAGCCCGCCCGGCCCGCCCGGGCGGCGCCACCGGAACCGCCGGGGCCGCCCGCCGCGCACGCCGCTGCCCGGGGATCCGGGAGGCGGCGTGCGCGGCGGGGCCGGTCGCGATGCCGTGGCCCGGCGACCGCGGTCCGGCCGCCGGGCGCACGGGCGGGCGGGTGCACCGACGGCCCCTGCGGGTCAGCGGGCCCTGGCCTCGCCGTACGGGGTCAGGCGGACCGGGCCGAGCAGGCCGTAGGCCTGGCGGGCGGCGATGCCGTAGATCGACGGGGTGACCGTGCGCAGACGGTTGATCAGCGTGGTGGCGACCTCCACCTCGATGACGTTGCGCCCGGGCCGCAGCAGGGAGCCGAGGTCGACCGTGGTGGACAGCACGCCTGCCGGAGGCACCCGGTGGCCGTTGACCCGCACGCGGAACGTGTCGCTGACCGACCCGAGGTCGAGCACCGCTCCGGCCGCGCCGCGCCAGCCGTCGGGCAGGTCCACGGTGGCGGTGTAGCGGCCCACCCCCGAGGAGTCCTGCAACTGCGGCAGTTGGGACCAGGGCAGCAGGCCGTCCAACTGCACGGTGACGACCGGCTTGAGCGTCTCGGTGGCGCTCGCGCCGGGCTGCCAGTCCTCGGCGGCCAGGGTCCACCGGTCGAGTGCGATCGGGTCGGGCAGCGCGCCCACGTCGCCGCGCAGCACGCTGCCGTCGGCCAGCGTCGCGCTGTACGCCCCGGCGGTGGCGGAGCGCAGCACGACGGCAGGGCCGTCCAGCCGCACGGAGTCGGCGTCGGTGGCGGTGACCTGGGCGGCGCCGGGCTCGCCTGCCCAGCCGGGGGCGGCCAGGACGACGAGGGTGCTCTCGCCGGGGTCGAGCGCCACGCGCACGCCGATCCGGCCGTCCTGGCGGGTGAACTGGGCGATGCGGGAGATCTCGCCGGTCCAGGCGTCCAGCCGGTAGGGCACGGCCGAGGCGTCGACGGGGGTGAGCCAGGCGGTCTGGTCGATGCGGGAGATCACGCGGTTCTCGGCGTGGCGGGCGTTGGCCAGGTAGAAGAGGTCGACGGCGCCGTCCACCCGATGGACGTTCATCAGGCTGGACGTGTCGTAGCGGACCGCCTCGCGCACGCCCAACTGCGCGAGCGCGGCCGGGATCTGGGACTGGTCGGCGACCTGCACGACGGTCGGTTCCTTCAGCAACTGCGCCACGGCGGCGGCGACCCGGGCGTCCTCGGCCGCACCTGCCTTCCCCGTGGAGACGGGCGCGGACCAGTCGCCGAGCAGCACGACGGGCAGGCCGTCGCGGGCGAAGCGCAGCAGCACTCCCGCGCCCTGGGAGCTGATCTGGCAGATGTTGCCGCCGAACTGGTCCGGCCCGAGGATCAGCGCGCCGAACGACGGTCCTGCGGGCGCGAGCCGCCCCTTGTCGACGGCCACGCCGGGCAGGGTCAGTACGGCGTCGGACGCGAAGCTGTGCGTCCAGCCGGTGGGGATACCGGAGTTGGTGGACCACGGCGCGCCGATGCCGGTGGCGGTGTAGCCCTTCTGCCGGTAGAACAGCAGGTCGTAACGCTGCACGCCGGTCTGCAGGGCGAACTGGGTGCGGGCCATGTACCCGGCGATGTCGGGCATGTGCCCCCAGGTGGGCTGGCGAGGCCCCCAGGCGTCGCTGTAGCCGATGCCGGTCTGGTTGTACGGGGAGAAGGCGGCGAAGCCGGGCCAGGTCGCGCCGGGCGCGTCGGCGTAGGCGAAGCCGTGGACGACGGTCTGGTTGACGCCGCCGGCGTAGAAGCTGCCGATGGTCTGCAGCGCCTTGTGCCAGGTGGTGCTGTACGCGCCGTTGGCGTAGGCGATGGACTCGCAGGAGAGCTTGGTGTGCCCGGCCAGGTCGCGTCCGCCGCACAGCACGCGGTAGTCGTCCAGGTTCTTGAAGCCCAGCGACTCGCTCTCGGGGATGTCCAGCAGGGCGGCGTAGTCGATGGAGTCGGTCTGCAGCCCGTACGGCTGCACGCGCAGCTCCATCCCCAGGTCGTGCGCCCAGGAGCGGAGCGTCAGCAGGTGGTTCTCGCGGTACAGGTCCGACAGCACGGCGTTGAGGTCGTCCCGCACCCCGGAGGTCGTCGCGGCGTCATAGGTGAACTGGTACTTGCCCTTGAGCTGGACGAGGATCGGGAGCCAGGGCATGACGTCGTACCCCTTGCGGGCCCTGAACTCCGCCACCAGCGCTGGGGTCCAGACCGTGGAGCTGGTCTCGATCTCCAGGGAGTCCTCGAAGAACGCCCCGCCGGCGCCGCGCAGCAGGCGGCGGATGCGCGGCGTCAGGATGGTGCTGTCCCACAGGTCGGTGACGGCCTTCGTGCCGGCGGCGCTGAAGTGGTCCACCACGTAGGCGGTGGGGGTGGTGAACGGGCCGGCCTCGGGCTGCTGGCCGGAACCGCGCAGCCAGTAGGACACGAGCACCCAGGTGTCGGCGGTGGGCGGCGTCCAGGTGAGCTGCCCGCCGGAGACCGTGGAGGTGAGGTCGACGAGGGAGGAGGCGTCCAGCGGGGTGATGCCCTTGACGGCGGCTCCGGTCGCGCGAACCCCGTGCACGGCGAGCAGGGACTGCCGGGTGACGCCGGAGGAAGGCGCGAACGAGGAGGCGGGCACCGGGCCGCTGTAGGCCGAGCCGCCGGAGACGGTGGCGACGCCGTGGGCGAGCTCGCAGGACGCGGCGTCGCTGTCGGGGGTGATGGTGGGCGTGGCGGCGGGCCAACTCGGGCCCATCGTCAGGTCGATGGTGATGCCGCGCCGCACGGCCTGGGTGAGGGCGGCGTCCAGGCCGGCCAGCCACGGTTCCGAACCCCAGCCGTGCCCGGCGACGTCCAGGGTGAGCAGCCCGCTGTGATGGACGTCGGAGACCTCCAGGCCCCCGCAGCCGGCATCGGCGACGGCGTCGACCTCCTTGGCGATCTCGCCCGGATCGACCTGCCCGTTCGGCCACCACCAGCGGAACTTGGGGGCGTAGGCCGCCTCCGGGCTGGTGAACCGCGCCCGCCACCGGCCGGTGCCGGCGCCGAAGCCGACGGTCGCGTCGGGTGCCGTGCCGGAGGCGGCGCCCGATCCGGAGGCCCAGGCGGGGGCGCCGCCCCAGGCCAGTGCGGAGCCGGCGGCCAGGGCCGTGCCGGCGCCGATGCCGAGCAGTCGGCGGCGGCCGATCCCCGGAGCGTCCGCCGCGGCGGACCGGTCGTTGTCGTGCGGGAGGGGGCGGGGCGGGGTGGCAGTCATCGGGTGGTCTCCTGCGGTGGTTCGAGGGCAGGTTGGATCGTGTGGCGGCGGCGGACGCCATGCCTGGGCTGGGCGCAGCGCCGGGAGCACCGGGCGACGGGGCGGGACGGACGACGCGGTCGGGCGGAAGCCGCGAGCGGGCATGCCGCCACGTCCCGACTACGCGGCGCCCTGGTCCCGCAGGGGCAACCGCGAAGTGAAACCTTTCATCTGGCGTTGCCAGACACTAGGGCCGCCGCGCCGGAGCGTCAAGGCTTCCGTACCTGTGGGTGTTACCGGAGAGCACGCGTGGGATCACCCGGCCCTTCTCATGCCCGAGTGACCTACTGAGTCGATTCAACTCCTGGCTCCTCCAGGGCCGTCCGGTGGCCGTGCTCTGCCGCGTGCGGCGGAAGTCGCCGGGTGTCGTGCCGGTGTGGCGGGGCCGGTTTCCCGGACAGTGGAAGCCGAGGCAGCACCGTGGCCTCGACCCACCAGGAAGGAAGGATCACGCCATGAGCAGGATCGTCGTGTTCGGTGCCGCTGGAAAGGCCGGCTCACGGGTCGTCGCCGAGGCCGCCGCCCGGGGACACCAGGTCACCGCCGTCGCCCGCAACCCCGACGCGCTCACCGGCCTTCCCGACGGCGTGCGGGCAGCTGCCGGCGACGTCACCGACCCCGCGTCCGTCGCCCGCCTCGCCGAAGGGGCCGACGCGCTGGTGCTGACCGTCGGCGGCCCGGACACCGACCTCTACACCGAAGCCGTCGCCGTCACCGCCGGCGCCGTTCGCGCCCTGGGCGCGGCCGGCCCGCGCATCCTCCACATGGGCGGCGGCGCCAGCCTCCTGGACGAGCAGGGCGTGCGCCTCTTCGACTCCCCCGACTTCCCCGGGGAGTTCAAGGCCCAGGCCGCCGCCCAGATCCGCGCGCTCGACGCCTACCGTGCCCTCGACGACAGCGTGACCTGGACCTACCTGTCCCCGCCGCCGGTCCACTTCGCCCCCGGCGAGCGCACCGGCCACTACCGCACCGGTCTCGACCAGCCCGTCGTCGGCGACGACGGCCAGGCCCGCCTCTCCTACGAGGACTTCGCCGTCGCCCTCGTCGACGAGATCGAGAACCCCCGCCACCTCAACCAGCGCTTCACCGCCGGTTACTGACTCCCGAGGGACCACGGAGCGTGGGCCGGGGCCGCGGCGGGGGTGGGGCGGGTCAACGGCGGAAGCTGGCGCGGTAGTCGGTGGGCGTGCGGCCGGTCAGTTCCTGGAACGCGGCGTTGAAGGCCGACAGGGAGCCGTAGCCGACCATGTAGGCGATCTTCGTCACCGGTCTGTCGCCCGCGGCCAGTTCCTCGATGGCACGCAGCAGACGCATCCGGCGCAGGGCTGCCCGCCAGGTCATGCCCGTCTCCTCGGCGAACCGGCGGGCCAGCGTGCGCGGTGCGAGGCCGACCTCCTGGGCCAGGTCCTCGAAGCGGACCTCGCGGTCGAGCCGCTCCTCGGTCAGTCGCAGGGCTCGGCGCAGTTCCGGGGATCGGCCCACCGGCACGACGACCGGGCTCGGCTTTTCGGCGAGCCGCCAGGTCACGGCGGCGAGCGCGGCGAACAGGGTCTCGGCGTAGGCGGTCAGGGGTTGGTCGCTCTCGCCCCACGTCCCGCACTCAGCCACCAGGGAGCGTGCGAGGGGGCTGAGGTCGAACACGGTCAGGGGCGCCGGCGGGGGCGGGGCGAATGCGGTGTCGAAGAGCACCGACGCGGTCGTGACCGGCCGCGGGATGCTCACGGCGATCGGCTGGCCCGCCTCGATCAGCGCGGCCCTGGCCGGCGGCAGCAGCCACGCCCGGCCCTGCGCCTCCAGGCGGAGGGCGCCCTCCGAGGCGCAGAGCAGGTAGTGGCGATCGGCGCGGAGTTCGCGCGCCGGTCCCGCGTTGAAGGTGCGGACGAAGCTGTACGCCTTGCGCGTCATCGATGGCCTCGCACGGGCCGATCGTAGTGGTCGGTGGTGCTGCCGGTCAGCCGACCGTCTCCAGCAACTCGGCCTGGAAACGCCGGCTCACCGGCGCGCCGACCATGAGCGGGCGGATCGCCTCGCTGAAACGCGCGAAGGAGGGCGACTTCCCGTAGCCGTCCCACGACGCCTTGTCCTGCCACTCGTGCACGATGGTGATCCGGCCGTCGTCCTCCCGGGAGGCGTAGACCCGGAAGGCCAGGCAGCCGGGCATGGCGCTGACCCGGTCGCGTTCGGCGTCCAAGTGGCCGAGGGCGGCCGCGCGGTCGGTGGCAGCGGTGGCGAAGTCGACGATGGCGATGATCATGGGGACCTCCTGCGTCGGGGCAGCGAGTGCTGCGGGTGGGATGCCTTGATCCTCACCCGGCTCCTGCTGGGTCGGCCTCCGTCAACCGGACGCGTTCACGCTCCCATCGGACTTGGCGGCGGGCGGGCGCCGCTCCGGCGGCCGTGGACGCGAGGCGCGGCCGTTCGTCCGCCGTGGCTGCGCGCGGCTCTTCCCGCGACGTGGAGGCTCCCGGCTAGGCGACGTCGACCTCCAGCGCCCCCCGCGCCAAGCCGATGAAGGTGACGTACGCGTCCCGGAAGTCCCGGTAGGCGGCGTCGTAGGCGTCCCGTCGCCCGGGGCTGTCGTCGCCCAGGAGTGCCTTGAGGTGCTGCTGCACGCGCCGCCCCATGTTCCGCACGTGATCCGCCGCGTCGGACACTTCCGGAGGACCGTCGAGCCGGACCTCATGCATCGCCCTGTTCATATCGCCGATGGCCGGGCCAATGCGTGCGTACATCCGCGTCAGCAGCCGGACCTTGCCCTCGCGGTCGTCTGCCGCGTCCACGTCGTCGATCTGCCACGTGACCTCGTTGAAGGCGTGTGCGCAGCTCATCATTTCCCGATAGGCGGATCGGCGCCGCTCGCGCTGCTCCCGCAGGGCCTCCGCCCTTGTCGTCGTCTCGGCTTGGGCCCGCGCTGCGCGGAAGGTGGCCCGCGCGGTGATGTAGCTGGCTGCCAGCGCCGTCAGCGCGGTGAGGATGCCGATCCACAGTCCGCTGTTCGCCATGGGCAGAGAGTCTGTCAGCCGAAGGTGACGGCCGAACAGTCCGTGGACAGGGGGTGCGCGCACCCGGATCGCCGGCGCGGGTGGCAGCTCGACCCGGCGCTCGTCGGTGAAGTCGCGGCCGAGCAGATGGCCCGGCCGTGGTCGAGGGGCGCGCTCGCCCGCCGCGGACGCCGCCCGCCTGCGTGAGCAGCTGGGGGACGGAGGGCTCGTGGACCGCTGACGTTCCGCCTCTTTCCCCCCGCACTCCCCATCGACATGATTGAACACCGACAAGTCCGCGGATCCGTGCGTGTCCATATGCCATGTGAGGGCCGGCAGATGCCCCCCAACGGAGGAGAGGAGGGGCCCATGTCGAACGGCCCCCTGTACTTAAATCGGCGCGGCATCCTCAGGGCCGCGGCGGCCATCGGGCTCGGGATCGGCGGCGAGCAGCTGCTCGCCGCCCGTCCGGCGGGCGCGGTGGCGCCGCTGAGCGGCGCCGACACCTCGTACATCATCGACTGCGCCGGATGGAGCGCCCGTCCGCCGTCCTCGCCCATCTCGACATCCGGGTCGACCGACAGGATCATCGTCCACCAGACGGAGTGGCCCGACACGACTGACTACTCGCGGGACCGGGCCATCGCCCTGGCGCAGGAGATCCAGGACCTGCACATGGACACCAACGGCTGGATCGACACCGGCCAGCACTTCACCGTCAGCCGCGGCGGCTACGTGCTGGAGGGCCGTCACCGGAGCCTCGAAGGGCTGAACGACGGCGGGTTCCAGCCGGTCAGCGCGCACGCCGTGGGCGAGAACACCCGGGCCATCGGCATCGAGAACGAGGGCACGTACTTCACCGAGACGCCCACCCAGATGCTGCTGGACTCGCTGGTGCGCCTGCTGACGGACGTCTGCACGCAGTACGGCCTCGGCGCCCACCGGATCTTCGGGCACTGGGACTTCAACGACACCGACTGCCCCGGCTACGCCTTCTACCCCTTGTTCCCGCAACTGCGGCTGCGGACGGCGCAGGCGCTGGCCCAGGACCCCGCTTCCATCCCGGAGCGCACCTGGCCGGACCCGTACTCCTCCAGCGCCGGATCGATCGTCGTCACGGTCCAGTACCTGCTCAAGGCGCAGGGCTACCAGGTGAAGACCGACGGCTCGATGAGCAGCAGCACCCTCAAGGCCATCTCCGGCTTCCAGAAGGCGCACGGCCTGACCGTGTCCTCGAACGGCACCGTGACCCAGCCGACCTGGGAGGCGCTGGCCCTGCCCGTCGCCTCGGGCGCCGTCGGCCCGTCCGTACTCGCGGCCCAGTCGATGCTCGCGCACAAGGGCTACAGCGTGACGGCCAACGGCACGTACGACGCGGCGACCGTCTCCGCCGTGGCGGACATGCAGCAGTTGCACGGGCTGCCGCAGACCGGGGCGCTGGACACGGCGAGCTGGTGCGCGACGGTCGGGGGCATCGTGGCGGAGGAGTTCAGCGGGCTCGGCGCCGCCTGATCCCCGCGCTCGGCCGCGGGATGTCCCAACCCCGCGGCAGCCGTTCAGGTGCAGGTCCAGGAGGTGATGAGGCCCGTGGCCAGGGAGACGGTGATGACGGTCGGGCCCGGTGCGCCGGAGACGTTCGCCGTCGCCCGGCCGGGCCCGGTCTGGTGGAGCGGGCCGACATGAAGGGGCGTCGTCGGGTTGCCGCAGACAGCCGGCCAGTCGCGGGCGGGTCCGCCCAGGTCCTGCGGGGAGGCGGCCGCCTGCGCCAGGGCGGACGCGGCAAGGTGGATGCGCTCCAGGGCCTTGCGTTCGGCATCGGCGGCGGCGCCCGAAGCCTGAGGGAGTCGTCCGTAGTACTCCGCCACGGTGGCGCGAACGGCCGCGAGTTCAGCGCGAGTTGCCGCGGGGTGCGCGGAGATCGAGGGCGTCCCTGCCGGCGGCGTCGATGCGCCGTGCCCGGACGCACCCGCATGCCAGCCGATGCCTGCGACGAGGGCGACAGCCGTCCCCGCCACGGCAAGTCGCCGACGGCGGGCACGGGCCCGGCTGCGTGACCTGAGCAGTTGGGCGGAGGGTGCGGCGGCGAGCGGCGGAAGCGGCGCGGTGTGCAGCAGCGCGCGGATCCGGTCGTCGAGGTCGTGCTCAGGCATGGGTGTCCTGCTTCTCTTCCGTGTCGAGCAACGGCGCGAGTGACCGGCGACCGCGGGCCAGCCAGCTCTTGACCGTGCCCGCCGGTGTGCCGGTCTCGGCGGAGATCTGCTCGATGCTGAGGTCGCACAGGTAGTGGAGGACGAGCACCCGCCGCTGGCACGGGGGAAGGGCGGCAAGCGCCTGCTCGACCAGGACCCGGTCCGGGGAGGGTTCCGCGACGGTGGCCGGGAGCTGGTGGCGCAGCGTCAGCTCCCAGCCGCGGCGCAGGCGCCGGAAACGGGACACGGCCAGACGCCAGGCGGTCGTCCGGATCCAGGCCTCCGGCTGCTCGGCCGCGCGCAAGGTCCGGCGCCGGGACCAGGCCCGGACGAACGCCTCCTGCACCGCGTCCTGTGCGGCGTCGGCGTCGCCGGTCATGAGGGTCAGCTGACGCACGAGCCGGGGGAAGGCCGCGGCGTAGAGGTCGTCGAACTCCTCGGTCTGCACCAGCGTCTCCACTCCTGCCCCAGCGTGTCGGGGCGCGCGGTCGGGCACGTTACCCGGATCGCTGGAGGGGTACGCACGGCAGTGCCCGTCCGGTGGCAGGCAGCACGGGTGAGGTGGATCACAGCTGACCGCTGCCACCTGGCGCGGACAGCGTGCGTATCCCTCGCATCGTCAGCCGTCCGGACACCACCGGCCGGCGCCCCTCCGATGGAGAGAGGTCGGAACCCACGATGTCCCACCGTGCACCCCGCACCGGTAACCGCAAGCTGCGCAACGCCGCAGTCACCGCGACCACGCTGCTGGCAGGACTGGCCACCGCCGCCACCCTGCAGTCCCAGGCCCACGCCACCTCGACCACCTCGCCCGCCAAGGCACGGGCCGCGGCCGCGAAGGCAGCGCATGACGCCGCCACCCCTCCGGCCCCGGCGAAGGCAGCCGCCCCTTCCGGCGCCACCGACGCCTGCACTGCCGCGACCGAGGCCGCGCTGCAGGCCACTGCCCGGGCGCACGCCCACCCGGACTCGGCGCAGGATGCCCGCAGGGCCGCCATGCTGAACGCCAAGCGGGCCTTCATCTGCGACTGACCCCGAGGCAGCGGCCCCCGGGACCTGTGCCGCCTTTCGGCACGGGCCCCGGGGGCCGGGCTGGTCGGGAAAACCGGATGCGGAGGCCGGGCGGGCTGGCTACCGTCCGGGCGTGGCCCATTCCTATCCCCCGCTGAACGTCGAAGTCCGCACGCCGCGCCTGACGCTGGCCGGGGCGTCGGACGAGCTGCTGGAGCGTCTCGTGCCGATCGTGCGGGCCGGGGTCGCCGACGCCCGGCCATGGCCGTTCGACGACCCGATCTCGTTCTACGCCGACAGCCCCGAACGCGAATGGCGATGGCTGCGGGCCGTCTGGGCCGGCCGCGCCCGCGTGAGCCCGGATGCGTGGCGGCTGTACTTCGCCGTGCTCGTCGACGGCGAACCGGTCGGCATGCAGGACCTCATCGGCAGGGACTTCACGCGGTTCGGCACGGTGTCCAGCTTCTCGTGGCTGGCTCCTGGCAGCCGCGGACAGGGGCTCGGCAAGGAAATGCGGGCGGCGGTCCTGCAGTTGGCCTTTGCCGGGCTGGGCGCACGCGAAGCCGGCAGCGACGCCTTCGTCGACAACGAAGCGTCCAACGGCATTTCCCGCGGCCTGGGTTACGAGCCGAACGGCACGGACTGGGACACCCGCCGCGGCGAGCCCGCGCGGATCCAGCAGTGGCGGCTCACCCGTGACGCCTGGGAACGGGTCCGCCGGGACGACATCGAACTGGCCGGCGTCGAAGCGTGCCTGCCGGTCCTGGGCATCGGGTAAAAGCGCGAGGACCCCCGCAATCCGGCTCAGCCGACGTCGAGTTGGAAGACGAGCCGACCGTCCTTGACGTACCACTGGCCGCCTGCGAGGGGAGGGCGGCCGGCGGAGTCGACGCCGAGCAGGCAGTCCCCTCGGTTGTGGCAGCCCCCGGTCCCGTAGCCTCGCGGGTAGAGGAACACCGCTTTGACGTCGGGCTGGGCCTTGAGCCAGTCCGTCACCGCCCTCGGCTGACTGCCGCACGAGCCGCAGACGGCCGTCGTCGTGTACGTCACGCGCACCTTGTCCCCGGCGAGCTTCGTCTCCGACGTCCGGCGGAACCCGTCCGGCTCCCCGAGCTGTTGGGCCCCGCGCACGTTGGCCTTGTACGCCGCGGAGTCCTTGTCCGCGCTCTTGTGGGAGTCGTGCAGCAGGTACCCGGCGAGACCGCCGCCGGCGAGCAGCACCAGCACCGCGGCGGCGATCGCCGTGGTCCTCCTCGGCTTCCGGGGCGCTGCCGGCGGGACCGGCGGAGCCTGCGGGGCGGCCAAGGGCGGTGGCGGCATGGACGGTTGAGTGGGCACGTAGGGCGCCGCGGCGGCGATGCGGCCCAGCATCGGACGGAGCTGACCATGCGTCAGCCGCTGGGCGGGGTCCTTGCGCAGGAGACCGCTGAGCACGGGCTCAAGGGGCCCCGTCCCCACCGCGGGAATCGGCTCCTCCGTGGCCACGGCGACGAGGACCGCGCCGGGGTTGGTGCCGTCGAACGGCGGGTGCCCCTGCGCCGCCGCGTAGAGCGTCGCCCCCAGCGACCACAGGTCGGACGCCGCGGTGGCGGGCAACCCGCGCACCTGCTCGGGCGCCATGAACGCCGGGGTGCCCAGGAGCGAGCCCGAGGCCGTCAGCGTCGCGTCCCCGTCGAGGGCGGCGATGCCGAAGTCGGTCAGCACGGCCCGGTCCTGCTCCAGCAGGATGTTCGCGGGCTTGATGTCCCGGTGGGTGATGCCCGCCAGGTGCGCGGCGTGCAGCGCGTCGAGCACCTGGAGGCCGATGCGGGCCGCCTGCTCGGGAGCCAGCCGCCCCTGGGCGGCGAGCAGGTCGGCCAGCGACCCGCCGCGCACCAACTCCATGACGATCCAAGGGCGTCCGTCCTCGCTCGCCGTGCGGTCGTGCACGGTGACGATGCCCGGGTGCTTCAGCCGGGCGGCCGCGCGCGCCTCGCGGTCCAGCCGGGCGATCCAGTTCTCCCGCTCGGCCGCGGTCAGGTGCCCGGGCAGCACGAGTTCCTTGACGGCCACGTCCCGGTCCAGCCGGTCGTCGTGGGCGTGCCACACGGCGCCCATGCCGCCGCGCCCCACCCGTGCGATCAACCGGTACCGGCCGGCCAGCACCCTCCCGAGGTCTGCGTCCATGACGCCGGACTATATCCGCGCCCGTGGGGCGGGTTCGGCGATCATCCTTGGGATCCGGGCTGGGACGGCGGGTAGCCGTAGCCCTGTTGCGGATCGGCCCCCGGCTGGTTCTGCGGTGGCGTTCCGTAGGGCTGGGGCGGGCTGCCGTACGGGCCGGACTGCGCGGGGGTGCCGTACGGGGTGGGTGTGCCTCCGGGCGGGGTGGACGGTCCGTAGGGGCTGGGCGTGCCTCCCGGCGGGGTGGACGGTCCGTAGGGCCCGGGCCCGAAGGGGGTGGGGGCGGCGGGCTGGTTCCCGGCGCCGCCGGTCCACGGGCCTTGTCCCGGCTGGGTGCGTGCGAAGTCCTCGGCGACCATCGCGGAGAGGTTGAAGTACGCCTCGCGGGTCTTGGGCCGCATCATGTCGAGGTCGACCTCGGCACCCGCGGCCAGGTGCTCGTCGAACGGCACGACCTGCACCCCGCGGCAGCGCATCTGGAAGTGCGCGACGATGTCCTCGACCTTGATCATCTTGCCGGTCTCACGCACCCCCGAAATCACGGTGATGCTCCGCGAGACCAGGTCTGCGTAGCCGTGCGCGGACAGCCAGTCCAGCGTCGTGCTCGCACTGGACGCACCGTCCACCGACGGCGTCGACACGATGATCAACTGGTCGGCCAGATCCAGCACACCACGCATCGCGCTGTACAGAAGACCGGTACCGGAGTCGGTGAGGATCACCGGGTACTGCCGGCCCAGCACGTCGATCGCCCGCCGGTAGTCGTCGTCGTTGAACGTGGTGGACACCGCCGGATCCACGTCGTTGGCGATGATCTCCAGACCCGACGGCGCCTGCGAGGTGAACCGCCGGATGTCCATATAGCTGTTCAGATACGGGATCGCCTGGACCAGGTCCCGGATCGTGGCGCCCGTCTCCCGCCGCACCCGACGACCCAGCGTGCCCGCGTCCGGGTTCGCGTCGATCGCAAGGATCTTGTCCTGCCGCTCACTCGCCAGCGTCGCACCCAGCGCGGTGGTCGTGGTCGTCTTGCCCACACCACCCTTGAGACTGATCACCGCGATCCGGTAGCACGACAGCACCGGAGTACGGATCAACTCCAGCTTGCGCTGCCGCTCCGCCTCCTCCTTCTTCCCACCGATCTTGAACCGCGACGGCTGCGCATTGGCACCCGGCTTCTTCGGCTTCGGCTGATTACGCAGCAACCGATCCGAACTCAGCTCCACCGCCGCGGTGTAGCCCAAGGGCTCTCCCCCCTGCCCGGGCTGCGCCTGCTGATCCGGAGTGGCCTGGGGCCAACTGCCCCCGGGCGGGACGACGGGCGGGCCGAAGCCCTGCGGCGCCGCGGGCTGCGGGGCCTGGGGGTCGCCGGGCACGGCGTCCGGCTTCGGCATGCCCGTCGGCGGCACGGGCATACCGGCAGGCGGGGTCCCCATCGGCGGCACGGGCATACCGGCAGGCGGAGTGCCCGTCGGCGGCACAGGCATGCCACCCGGCGGGGTCCCCATCGGCGGCACCGGCATACCCGCAGGCGGAGTCCCCATCGGCGGCACCGGCTGGGCGGGGGGTACGGGCCCGGCGGGTGCTGCGGGTTGGCCGGACTGGATCGATTGCCCGTACTCGTAAATGGCCTGCGCGGACAGCTTCTGCGTCGCTCGCGTGGCGTCGGACTCGGGCTGCCCGTGGGGCGGGAAGCCGTAACCGCCCTGGCCGGGCTCGGGTGGGGCCTGCGCTTCCGGCGCCGGGGCCTGCGGTTCCCCGCCCTCCGGGTCGGCCGAGGCCTTCCGCGGCAAGAACCCAGGGGGCACCGCGTCCTCTGGTTCCTCGCTCTCCGGCTCGGCCGGAGCCTCCGGCTCAGCAACTGCCTCCGGCTCAGCCAGAGCCTCCGGCTCGTCGCCGTCCGGCGCGCTCACCATGTACCAGGACTGCAGGCGCGGACCGATACGGAGCGCACGGGTGCTGAACTCGTCGGTGTACTCGGACTCCGACTGGTCATCGACGGGACCGGTGCCGCCCGCGCGGCTGTTGTCCCGGTCGTTGCTCACAATGCCCTCCTGGTCTGCTGTCCCCGACCCCCGCGCCGCATGCCGAGCACCCCGTGCTCGACGGCCCCTGCCCCGCTCAGGGGAAGCCGCTGCTGAAGTCGGTCCGGTTTCCTCATCAGTTGCCCGGGGATGGCTGCGGGCATCGGAGCAGCGACCGTGATCGGGAACGTCGACCGCGGTCAAGAGAGCAGGTGTCCGTGCGGGCCCCGCCCGCCCGGCTTTCCGCGCCACCGGTCCCCCGATCGATGGCGCCGCACGGGCGGGCGGGCACGCACAAGGTCCCCGACCCGCGGTCGGGAGGCAGCCGCCCTGCTCGCGTCTGTCTCCTGGCCCGTGCTGCCTCAGCGGCGGTTGCGCTGCCGAGGCGCCCGGCGCGGGGTGGCGCCCTCGCCGCCGCCCCTGGTCATGGTGTACACCATGCTGCTGAGAATGCCGCCGACGACGATCACCACGATCCCGGCGGTGGTGTTGATGAGGAAGCCGACGAGGATGGCCGCTGCGTAGACGGCCGGGGTGATGCGGCGCAGGTTTTGGTTCAAGGCGGGGGGTCCTTCCTGAGGGTGGATTCTGCGGGGGGCGTCGCTGGGGGGCGACCTGTGCTGGCTACGGCACCGCGATACTCGTGCGGTCCCCCTGTCCCGGCATGCGCTGGGCATCGAGGCGCATGCCGACGTCGTGGAGGGGCCGTCCGCTGCCGTGCCAGACCGAGAGAGCGTATGCGCTGAACGGGTAGCGACTCCGCGACTCGGGCACCTCGATGCGGACGTGCACCAGATCTTCACCGGACGCGACCACGGGGGCTCCGCCGGGAACGTCGCCGTAGGTCCTCAGCAGCTCGAACAGCGAGCCGGGCAGGGCGAGTTCGTGCTGCTCCACCTTCCCGTGGATCCCCGCGCGGAACACGGCTGCCGCGGCCAGGTCCAGGTCCTTGACCATGTCGAGGTCGGCACGGTCCGGCAGCGGGTGCCCCTGGGACCTGAGCGCGTCGTAGAGGAAGTCCACGGCGGCCTCGGCGTAGCGGGCGGCACGGTCCTCATCGCCCACGATGCGCCGCAGGATCGCCTGGTAGTGGACCTCCTCGTGGATGACGGGACGCCCGATGTACCCGTACAGGCGGGCGCGGTTGAAGCTGGCGGGCTCGCGCCAGGAACGGGCGTAGTCCGCCATCAGGAAGGAGATCAGGGGGTCCTCCCCGCCACCCTCGCGGAGGAAGGAGCCGAGCAGTTCCACCAGGTCCACCGTGCGCACCCCGGAGGTCTCGGCGAGCACCCTCAGCGTCGACCGGAGCAGGCACTTGTGAAAGAGCGTCAGCGGGATGCGGAAGGCCATCCCGCTGAGCCAGTCCTCGAAGGACATCCGGGAGTGCTCGATCACCACGTCGGCCAGCAGGTCCGTGTTCCCCGGGTCGCAGGGCATGTGCCGGGTGCGCAGGCCGTGGTCGTCGCGGAAGCGGTCGTGCGTGTAGTCGGTGTTGTTGAGCAGCAGCAGCGGGTAGATGACGGGGGCGCCGCCCGAGGCGATCGCCTCCTCGATCCCGGCCAGGTGGGTGGCGCGGGACTCGCCGGGCAGGCCCCAGATGAGGTCCGTGTAGGTCGGGATGTTCTGGGCCCGGAACTGGGTCTGCATACGGCGGTAGTTGTCGACCCGGATGTTGCGGCGGTTGGCGATCTGCAGCACCTCGGCGTCGAAGGACTGCGCCGACAGGGTGATGGCCCCGGTCAGTCCCGCCCGGTACAGCAGCCCCGCGATCTCCACGACCCGGCCGTTGGTGTTCTTCGCCCAGTTCGTCATCACCAGCAGCCGCTTGTTGTGGCGCCGGCACAGTTCCACGATGTGGCGGGCGATGTCCACGTCGCGGGCGACGATGCCGAAGTTGGCGTCGGCGATGAACAGCTGGGTGCCGTCGGCGGCCACCCGCACGATGCGCTCCAGTTCGTCCTGGATGCGCTCCATGGGGAACTGGCGGACCTTGGAGTTGGTGGCACCGCCCCAGTAGCAGAAGGCGCAGGAGTAGGGGCAGCCCCGGTTGGTCTCGTACACCAGCATCCGGGACTGCGCGATGTCCTCGTCGCTCCAGGTGCTCCCGAGCAGCGGCGAGGGCAGCTCGCCGAGGTCCGCGATCCGGGGGGCCTCGGCGGTGGTGACCACCTCGCCGCCGGCGGAGCGGTAGCTGATGCCGGGCACGTCCGCCATCTCGTCGTCCGCGGCGGCCGGGTCCTGGTGGCGCAGGAACACCCGCAGCAGGTCGCGGAAGCGGATCTCCCCCTCGCCGTGGACGAGGACGTCGACCCAGGGAGCCTCGGTGAACAGCACCTGCTGCTGGTGCGTCACATCGTTGCCGCCGACCACGATGCGGCAGCCGGGCCAGCGGTCCTTGATCCGGCGGGCCAGTTCGAGCGTGCTGGGCCGGTTCCAGAAGTAGACGGTGAAGGCGACCACCAGGGGGTCCTGCAGCGCGCCCAGCACCTTGGCGCAGGTGGCTTCGAAGGCGTCCCCGCCCTGCATGTACACGTGTTTGGTGAAGGAGCACGCCTCGGCGAGCTCCGGGTCCGCCTCGGCGGCGGCCTGCAGGTAGCCCAGCACGGAGCTGTAGCGGACGCCGGGCATCACGGTCAGCTCGACCAGGTGCGCTTGGCGCCGTCCAGCCACGGCAGAGGGCTGCCCGAGTCCGGCTGGCAGGTCGGCTGACGTCATTTCTCGAACCCTTCTTGATCTCCGTTGCGTTGACCGGCCGCGCCGGAACCGGCCGGCCGTGACTGACGGTTTCCCCGTCCGTCACGGCCGCCCGGTTCCGCGGTGTCAGATCAGGTGCAGGTGCAGCACGGCGAGCAGCAGCAGCAGTAGCTGTCGCCGCCGGCCACGGCCTCCAGGTCGGCCTCGGACAGCTCACGGTCCTCGATCTGCGGCGAGCTCGGCACCCGCAGCTCGTAGACACCGCTCGCCTTGCCGGCCCCCCAGAGGGTCACCTGAGCCTCCAGGTCGGGGTCGCCCCCGATCTCCCGGACTATGCGCACGGTGGCGTTCGCCGGCAGTTCCAGACCCTGCTCGGCCAGCGCGGTGCGCGGGTTCTCCTCCAGCCTCGTCACGTAGTTGTCGTCCGACCATGCGGCCGTCAGCACCTTGGTGTAGGCGCTGACGAACGCCGACCTCTCCCTGGGTTCCATGGTTCTCCTTGTTGCTCGATGGTTTGCCGGGCGTCGCGGTCGACGCCCGGACGGTCCGGCCTGGAAGGCCGGGAGTCGTGTGTGCCGGCCACGAAGGGCGGACCGTTCAGTGGACCGACAGCAGAAAGTCGCTGAAGCCGAGGAGCTGGACCCCGGAGCCCGGTGCGGAGGCGGGCGGGATGACGCTGAGGTACACCTCGAGGCGTTTGATCACGTACTCGGGGGCGTGCGCTCCTTGGGGGCTGCCCGCCATGACGGCCTCCGGGCTGTCGGGGTCGAGGGCCACCGTTCCGGTGCCGGACGCGGGCCGCATCCGGTCCTTCACGGTGACGGCGGTGAACGCCAGTACCCCTCCGTCCCGGGTGCGCAGCATGTAGGACGGGAAGACCCGCGGCAGCAGGGTCCGGGTCAGCTCGCCGCCGCGGGTCTTCAGCTCCTGGGCGGTGGCGTCGTACATGCCGGCGAGATCGACGTTGAGCGCGTCGCTCGGGGCCAGTGGCACGTCGGAGTCGCGGTGGCCCTCGGCGAAGTCGTTGTACGCCTTGGCGAGCGCGTCGGGCGACACCAGCAGGCCGTCGCTGCTGGTGACCGCCGGCTCGCCGTGGACGCTGTCCTCGGCGAGCGCCGGCAGCCCGTTGGTGTCCTTGGCCAGCGGGTAGTAGGCGACCCGGTACGGCTCCGACGCCCGGTCCTTGACGAACAGGAGGTACGCCGGTACCGGGGTGACCCGGTCGGACTGGAGCTGCGGGGCGGTCGCCAGGAAGTAGCGCGGGTAACCGCTGACGCGCGGGAAGACGAAGCGGGGGGTGACGAAGCTCCGGTCCGACACCTTGACCTTCTGCGCGTTCTTGAGCGTCAGGTCCGCCTGGCTCGCCATCGAGGCCGGCGGCTCCTCGATGCCGGACAGGTCGTGGACGTTCTCGAGGCCGACCGCGTTGCTCTTCTCCGCGTACTGCTGGAGCAGCTTGGTCGCCAGGGGCACGCCGACCGGCGGGGGCGGCCCGTCGGAGGCGTGTGCCGTGGGCGTGGACGCACCGCTGCCGCATCCGGCGACGAGCACCGTGAAGGCTGCCACGGCGGTCCACGTCCTCATCCTGCCGGGCCCGTTCATTCCTTGGCCCGCTCCCATTTGAAGGCTGCCAGGCTGAGCAGGAGCCCGACCACGCACCACACGCCGAGCACCAGCGCCGTACGCCCGTGCTCCCAGCTCCCGGCCGCCTCGGCCTTCTGGAAGGAGTCGGACAGGAACGCCGAACGCAGGCCCTGGGCCATCCATTTGAGCGGGAAGCAGCTCGCCACCACCTGCATGAATCCGGGGAGCTGGGTGAACACGAAGAACACTCCCGAGATGAGCTGCAGCGCCAGGTACGGCAGTTGGACCACGGGCGCCGCGGCACGCGCGTTCGGCGCCACCCGGCTGTAGGCGATGCCGAGGAAGGAGCAGGCGACGATGCCGAGGACGACCACCCAGGCGAACGTGAACCAGCGAGCCCCGGTGTTCGGAAGGTGCAGCCCGAACAGGGTCACGCCGACGGTCAGCAGCACCACGGTCTCCAGCACCCCGGTGACGAAGGCCTGGGCGACCTTGCCCAGGAAGTACGACACCGGCGACATGGGGGTCGCGGCCAGCCGGCGCAGGGTGCCGTCGTCGCGCTCGATGGCGATGGCGACGGCGAGGCTGGAGAAGGTGGTGCTCATGATGCCGGAGGCGATGATCCCGGCGATCAGCACCTGTTTCATGGGGGTGTGGGTGCCGGGAGCGTCGCCGCTGAAGATGGCGCCGAAGATCAGCAGCAGCACGAGCGGCAGGGCGAAGGTGAAGATCACCGCCTGCCGGTTGCGGAAGTAGCACTTCAGCTCGATGCCGGCGCGGGAGGCCGCCACCCGCACGACCGAGGGCATCCGCTGGTCGCGCGTGGGGGGCTCGGAGCGGTACCCCACAGCCGTGGTTTCGAATCCGCCAGTCATGCGATGTGCTCCAGTCCGGGCGCGGGCGCCGAAGTCGCGGCGTCGGCCGATGCGATCATCCGGAGGTAGACGTCCTCCAGCGTGGGCCTGGTGACGGTCAGTCCCGGGAGGTCGTAACTGCCCAGCCGGACCGCCCAGTCGAGCAGGACGCGCAGTACCGCGGCCGGCGTGGCGGTGCTGATCCGGACCTGGCCGTCCGCTCCTCCGACCGACGGTGTTCCGGCGCCGTGCACGGACGGCAGTTGCGCCCCGCGCAGGGGGCCGACGGCGTGGAACTCGATCACGGCCTCGCCGTGGGCGCGGCCGCCGATGTCCCCGGGCGCGCCTTCTGCGGCGACCCTCCCGCGCAGAAGGATGGCGACCCGCTCGCAGAGCGCCTCGACCTCGTCGAGGTAGTGGGTGGTGAGCATCACCGTGGTGCCGTCCGTGGCCAGCTCCCGGATCAGGTCCCAGGTGACGCGCCGGGCCTGCGGGTCCAGCCCGGTGGTGGGTTCGTCGAGGAAGACGAGTTCGGGGCGCCCGACGATGCCGAGCGCGATGTCCAGGCGGCGCTGCTGGCCGCCCGAGAGCCGGCCGGTACGCTCGTTCGCCTTCTCACCGAGTCCCGTCCGCTGGATCACGGTGTCGACCGGGAACGGGTCGGGGTACAGGGAGGCGAAGTGCGAGACGACCTCCTTGACGGTGAGTTCGTCGAAGGAGCCCATGTCCTGGGGGACGATGCCGAGGCGGGCGCGCCACTGGGGCCCGGCGCCCACCGGGTCCTGGCCGAGGACGCTGACCGATCCGGCGCTGCGGCTGCCGAAGCCCGTGAGGATCTCCTGCGTGGTGGTCTTCCCCGCGCCGTTGGGGCCGAGCAGAGCGAAGATCTCACCACGTCCCACGTGGAGGTCGACCCCGTGCAGCACCGGGACCGCCCCGTAGGACTTGCGCAGTCCGGACACACCGATGATCTCCGGTCCGGGCATCTTGCATCACCTCGAGGTTCTGAGGGTCTGAGGGTGATTGACGGCTGAAGTTGAAGGCGGCACCGCGGCGTCAGGGGGACGCCGCGACGCCCTGCCTGTCAGGTGCAGGTGCAGCAAGGGCAGCAGCAGCAGCAGTACGTGTTGTCGCCGCCCGCTACGGCCTCCAGGTCGGCCTCGGACAGCTCACGGTCCTCGATCTGCGGCGAGCTCGGCACCCGCAGCTCGTACACACCGGTCGTCTTGCCGGCCTCCCAGAGGGTCACCTGGGCCTCCAGGTCGGGGTCGCCCCCGATGGCCCGGACGATCCGCACGGTGGCGTTCGCCGGCAGCTCCAGGCCCTGCTCGGCCAGCGTGTTGCGCGGGTTCTGCTCCAGCTTCGTCACGTAGTTGTCGTCCGACCATGCATTCGTCAGCACCTTGGTGTAAGCGCTGACGAACGCCGACCGCTCCCTGGGTTCCATGAGTACCCCTCGTTTGTCGATTGCCGTCAAGCCATGCCGGCTCGCCGTGGATGCGGGAAATCATTCAGAGCCGACGGCCGGTAAGTCAACCGCGAACTCCTCAATTATGGGCCGATCATTTTTGCGCCCTTCCCCACACCCCAAGAAGCCGGTACCTCATACCGTTACAGCAGCTCAGAGCCGCTAGAAGAGGGGGACCACTAGGTTTAGAGAAGGCACCCCCTACAGATAAGAGGGGCACCTGGCATACACAGTCGAGGGGCACCGAATAATTAGCCGACGCGCTTCCTGACTTCCTTGCTCTACCCTTCTTGGCGGGTATTAAAGTGTCGGATCACGTCGAATTTGTTTATTGGAGGTCGCGGTGGATCTGCCTCGCTTCAAGGCACACCTTGTCCCGCAGGTCGTCGGCTCGGATCGGGTCTTCCTCGTCGCGGAGGAAGGCCACTACCTGGTCCAGGGAAAGGCGGTCGCCGATGTGGTGCCCTTCCTGGACGGGACCCATACGGTCGCCGAGATAGCCCAGAAGCTCTCCGACCGCTTCACGCTGGGTGAAGTCGTCTTCGCCATCAGCAAGTACCAGCGGTTCCACCACCTCGCCGAGGGGCCGGTCGGGACCGACCGCGCCTCGGTGGCCTTCTGGGAGGCCCAGGGAGTGGACGCCACCGAGGCCGCCCGGCGGCTGAGCGAGGCCCAGGTGGAGATCACCTCGGTGGGCGCGGTGGACGAGGCCGAGGTGGTCGCCGCGCTGCGGACCACCGGCATCGAGGTGCGGCCGGTCAGCGCCGCCGCGGCCGGTGCGGCCGCCCCGACCCTGGTCGTGGTGCTCGCCGACGACTACTGCAACCCCGAACTCGCCGCCGTCGACGCCCGCCTGCGCGACGCCGGCATCCCCTGGCTGCTCGCCAAGCCCAACGGCGCCGACGTCTGGACCGGCCCCTACATCGTGCCGGACGCCACCGGCTGCTGGCACTGCCTGGCCCAACGGCTCGACGGCAACCGGCAGGTGGAGGCGTACCTCAAGCGCAAGCGCGGGGACGACGCTCCGCTGATCACCTCGCTGGCGACCTCCCCCTGGTCGGGCGGGCTCTCGGCACAGATGGTCGTCGGCGCCGTGGCCGGCATCATCGGGGCGCAGGCGTCCGACTACCGGGGTGTCCTGGTCTCGGTGCACGTCCCGACCATGCGGACCGAGCGCCACCAGCTGATCCGGCAGCCGCAGTGCCCCGGCTGCGGCGACCCCTCGGTCCTGCACATCGACCCGCGGATCGAACTGACCGAGCAGACCGTGCGGTTCAGCGCGGACGGCGGGCACCGCACGATGCGCCCCGACGACACCTACAAGCGGCTGGAGAAGCACGTCAGCCGACTGACCGGCGCCGTCAGCTCGCTGCGGTTGCTCAACGACGTCGACAACGGTGTCACCTACAGTTACTCGGCCGGCCACAACTTCGCGATGCCCGGCGACAACCTCGCCATGCTGCGCCGCAACCTGCGCGGGCAGAGCGGCGGCAAGGGCCGCACCGACATCCAGGCCCGCGTCAGCGGCATGTGCGAGGCCATCGAGCGGTACTCGGGCGTGTGGCGCAACGACCGCGCCACCCGCCGGGCCAGCTTCGACGCGCTCGGTCCCGACCTGGCGGTGCACGCCAACGACCTGCTCCAGTACTCGCAGGCCCAGTACGCCAACCGGGAGGAGTGGAACCACAACGGCGCCGGCCGGCTGCACATCGTGCCGGACCCGTTCGACACCGGCCGCGAGATCGACTGGACGGCCGCGTGGTCGCTGACCCACGACCGGGAGCGGCTGGTCCCGTCCGGCTACGCCTGGTTCGGCCACCCCGACCTGGTGGACAACTTCTACTGCTTCAGCGACGGCAACGGCAACGCCGCCGGGAACACCCTCGAAGAGGCCATCCTCCAGGCGTTCTACGAGCTCTGCGAGCGCGACGCGGTCGGCCTGTGGTGGTACAACCGGGCGCTGCGCCCCGGCTTCGACCTCGACAGCCTGCACGAGCCGTACATCGACACCCTGCGCGAGTTCTACGCGGGGATGAACCGCACCCTTGAGGTGGTGGACATCACCACCGACATCGGCATTCCCACCATGGCCGCGGTCTCGCGCCGGGTCGACCACCCGGTGGAGGACGTGCTGCTGGGATTCGGCGCGCACCTGGACGTGCGGATCGCCGTCCTGCGGGCCCTCACCGAGGTCAACCAGTTCCTGCCGGCGGTGATCAACCGCAAGCCGGACGGGTCCACGGACTACTGGGAGGACGACCCGGACACGCTCGCGTGGCTGCAGCAGGTGACGGTCGCGGGCGACCCCTGGGTCGTCCCGTCCGGGAAGCTCTCCACCACCTCGGCCGCCGACTACTCCGGCCTGTTCTCCGGCGACCTGGCCAAGGACATCCGCAACGGTGTCGAGCGGGTCGAGAAGGCGGGGATGGAAGTGATCGTCCTCGACCAGAGCCTGCCCGACCTGGAGTTGAAGGTCGCCAAGGTCATGGTCCCCGGCATGCGCCACTTCTGGCGCCGGCTGGGCCCGGGCCGGCTCTACGACGTGCCGGTCGAGCTGGGCTGGGTGTCCGGGGCCACCGCCGAGGACCGGATGAACCCGCGCAGCGTCTTCTTCTGATCCACCCCTCACGCCGCCACCCGAGCGGGTCCCGCCGGGTGGCGGCGGCCTTGGCCGTCACGCCCCTGCCCCGTGGCAGGGCTTTCCCCACCGCAGTCTCTCTGGAGATGTCATGACTGGTCCCGATCCCAACGACGTCGTCAGCACACCCCCGCCCGCTCCCGACCCGACGCGCGTCGGGGAGCTCCTGCACCTTCACCCGGGCGCTCGGGTCGTCCCCGTTCCCAGCGGGGCGACCCAGATCTTCATCGGGCAGCGCGGTACCTCGCTGGGCACCCTGTCGCCCGGGCAGGCGGCGGCCGTCGAGCTGCTCGCCGCCCAGCAGGTGGACGCCGACGCGCTGCTGGACGTCGTCCGGAGCCACGAGGGCGAGATGGGCATGCTCAAGATGCCCAAGCTCCTGCAGAGGCTGCGGGCCGGCGGCTGGCTCTCCGTCACCCTGGAGGTCGCGGGCTCGCCCGTGCTGACCTTCCGCCCGCTCGGCCCCGCCGTCCCGCCCGCTCCCCAGCACGACGCCGACCCGGCCGAGTTGCGGATGTCCCGGTTCGCCGTGCTGCGCACCGAGGGCACGGGCATGGTGCTCGAGTCGCCGCTGGCGCACGTCGCCGCGGAACTGCATGACCCGGCGCTCGCCGCGCTGCTGGCCTCGCTGGCCGCCGCGCCGGGCGAGCAGCCGGGTCCCGGCGGCGCCGAGGGCGCGCCGGCGTACCCGGTGGACTACCCCGCAGCGGTCCCGGCGCTCCTGGGCGCGCTGGCCCGGCACGGCTTCCTGGTCCCGCGGAGCGGCGCCGCCGAGGAGGACTTCCGCTTCGCGCAGTGGTCGCCGCACGAGCTGTGGTTCCACAGCCGTACCCGCGTCGGACGCCACGACCTGCCGTACGGCGGCACGTACTGGGCCAAGGACGTCGCCGAGCCGCTGCCCGCGGTCCGGCCGTCCTTCGACGGCCGCGCGGTGGAGCTCCCCCGCGCGGACCTGCAGGCGCTGCGCGCGAGCGACCGGACCCTCACCGAGGTGCTGGAGGACCGGAAGTCGCTGCGGCTGCACGACGGCGCGGCGCCGCTCACGACCGAGCAGCTGGGCGAGTTCCTGTACCGGAGCGCGCGCAACCGGGGCCGCTACCAGGACGGTGCGCAGGAACTGGGCGACCGGCCCTACCCGTCCGGCGGCCGGGCGTACGAGCTGGAGATCTATCCGCTGATCCACCGGGTGGACGGGGTCGAACCGGGCCTGTACCACTACGACCCCGAAGGACACCGGCTGGAGCTGGTGGCCGAGCCCGGGCCGGCGCTCACCCGTCTCGCCGAGATGTCCCGCGCGACCGCGCAGATGTCCGAGACGCCGCAGGTGACGCTGCTGGTCACGGCGCGCTTCGGGCGCGTGATGTGGAAGTACTCGACGATGGGGTACGCCCTGGTGCTCAAGCACGTGGGGGTGCTCTACCAGGTGATGTACAGCGTGGCCACCGCCATGGGGCTCGCGGGCTGCGGGCTCGGCGGCGGCGACTCCGACGCCTTCGCCGCCGCCTCCGGGGTTCCGTGGGAGAGCGAGTCGACCGTCGGCGAGTTCCTGCTCGGCAGCCGCGGAAAGGAGGGCGGCGATGGAGTTCCGGCGTAAGGCACTGGAGAACCTGCGGCAGCCCGACGACCTGGACAGCCCCGTGCGCCTGGCGCGTCCGCGCGCCTGGCTGGTGCTGTCGGTCGCCGCGGTGATCCTCGCGGGCGGTCTGGTGTGGTCCTACAACGGCTCGCTGGCCCGCAGCGTCGACGTACCGGGCCTCCTGACGCACCCGCAGGGCGTGTCGAAGGTCGAGAGCCCGCAGAGCGGGATGGTGTCGAACGTCTACGTCGACACCGGGGCCGTCGTGACCAAGGGCGCCCCGGTGCTGTCCCTGGTCGAGCCGCAGGGCGAGACCCAGATCATCCGGGCCCCCTTCTCCGGCCGGGCCATCGCCTTGCTGGTCGCCAACGGGCAGTACGTCCAAGCGGGCGCGACGTTCATGACGGTGGAGCGCACCGACGCCAAGAACGACCGGCTGGTGGCCGTCCTGTTCGCCTCCGCGACCAAGGCCGGCCAGCTGAAGCCCGGTGACAAGGTCGACATGGACGTGTCGTCGGCGCCCTCGCAGGCGTTCGGCCTGATGCGCGGCAAGATCACGTCGATTGACCCGTTCCCGCAGACCGAGCAGCAGGTGCTGGACTTCCTGGGCGGGAACCAGCTCATGGCCAACCAGCTGCTGAACAAGGGCGGTCCGGTCCGCATCTTCGTCGACCTGCAGCCCGACTCCAAGCTCCCCAGCGGCTTCAAGTGGACCACGGCGTCGGGCCCCCCGTTCCGGATCAACTCCTGGACGCAGGTCACCGGCATCGGCCGACTGCCCGGTGAGCGCCCGATCGATTGGCTGCTGCCCAAAAAATGACTACTCAGACTCCACCACAGGCCACGAACGGGCCAGGGCAGCAGTACCGGTCGAACCGGAACCGACGCCAGCGTGAGGACCGCTCCCGGAACCGGATGCGCGTCGACACCCCGACCACCATCCAGTTGGAGGCGGTCGAGTGCGGCGCGGCCTCCCTCAGCATGGTGCTCGGCTACTTCGGGCGGCACGTCCAGCTGGAGGAGCTGCGGACTGCCTGCGGTGTCTCCCGCGACGGCGCCAAGGCCGTCAACCTGCTGCGCGCAGCCAGGAGTTACGGCCTGCTCGCCAGCGGTCGCCAGATGGAGGTCGAGCGCCTCAAGAACCTGCGGCCGCCGACGATCCTGTTCTGGAACTTCAACCACTTCGTGGTCTACGAGGGCATGGGCACCCGGCTCGGACGCCAGGTGGTCCACCTCAACGACCCGGCCTCCGGCAAGCGCACGGTCGACATGGAGGAGTTCGACAAGAGCTTCACCGGTGTCGTCCTGACCTTCGAGCGCGGCCCGGACTTCCAGCGCGGCGGCCGCCGCCCGCGCGCGCTGTCCGACCTGTACTCCCGTTACGGGAGCAACGGCGGCGCCCTGCTGCTCGCCCTGCTGGCCAGCATCCTGCTGATCGTCCCCGGTGTCGCGGTCCCCGCGTTCACCCGCGCGTTCATCGACCGGGTGCTGAACAACGGCGACCACTCCTTCGTCACCCCGCTGATCGTGGCGATGGGCGCGTCGGCGGCACTGACACTGGTACTGACCCTGCTGCAGCAGAGCCATCTGCTACGTGTGGAGTCGTCGACGGCGATCCGAAGTTCCGCCCGCGTCGTCCGTCACCTGGTACGACTACCCGTCGTCTTCTTCACGCAACGAAATCCGGCGGAGATCTCCCAGCGCGTCACCTCCAACGACAGGGTCGCCGAGATCCTGTCCCGTGACGTGGCGACCGCCGCGGTCAGCGCGCTGCTCGTCGTCTTCTACGCGATCCTGCTGTGGACCTACGACGTCGAGCTGACCCTCATCGGCGTCGGCGTGGCCCTGCTGAACATCGTGGTGCTGCGCCTGGTCTCCCGGCTGCGCGCCGACGCGGTGTCCAAACTCCGTGCGGACCGCGCCCGGTTGACCGCGGCCTCGTTCAACGGCCTGCAGCTCATCGAGACGATGAAGGCGTCGGGCTCGGAGAACGACTACTTCGGGCGCTGGGCCGGCTTCCAGGCCAAGGTGGTCTCCGGATCGCAGGTCCTCGGCACCCCCACCGCGCTGCTCGGTGTCGTACCCCCGCTCCTCGCGGCGGTGGACAGCGGCTGCATCCTGCTCATCGGCGGTCTCAAGGCGATCGACGGCAGCATCTCCATCGGTCTGCTGGTCGCCTTCCAGACGCTGGTGACCAACTTCACCCGTCCCGTCTCCCAGTTGACCAACCTCGGTCCGCGGGTGCAGGACGTCGCGGCCGACATCAACCGGCTCAAGGACATCGAACGGTTCCCGATCGCCACGGACTTCACCGACCGGGAGCCCCTGGGCGGCGCTACCCCCGCACGCGCGCCGGAACCGCCCCAGATCCCGGGCCAGCCCGCCACCACGCCGGCCAGGTCCCGCCGTCCCAGCAGCGCGGCGAGCGTCGAGCTGCGGGGTGTCACCTTCGGGTACAGCCCGCTGGGCGAGCCGCTGCTGCGCGACTTCGACCTGACCGTGCGGCCCGGCCAGCGCGTGGCGCTGGTCGGCGGCTCGGGCAGCGGGAAGTCCACCGTGAGCCGGCTGATCGCCGGTCTGTACGAGCCGTGGTCCGGGCAGATCCTCTTCGACGGCCTGGAGCGCAAGGCGTACGCCCGCGACACGCTCGGCAACTCGGTGGCGTTCGTCGACCAGGAGATCTTCCTCTTCGAGGGGACGATCCGGGAGAACGTCACCTTGTGGGACACGTCGATCCCCGACGAGAGGATCGTCGCGGCGCTGCGCGCCGCGGCCGTCTACGACGTCGTGTCCTCCCGGCCGGGCACCCTGGGCAGCTTCGTCGCCGAGGGCGGCTCCAACTTCTCGGGCGGCCAGCGGCAGCGTCTGGAGATCGCCCGCGCGCTGGTACGCGGGCCAGGCGTCATGGTGCTGGACGAGGCGACCAGTGCCCTGGACGCGGAGACCGAGAAGAAGATCGACGACAACCTCCGCCGGCTCGGCTGCGCGTGCGTGATCATCGCGCACCGGCTGTCGACGGTCCGGGACAGCGACGAGATCCTCGTCCTGGACCATGGCCGGGTCGTGCAGCGCGGCACGCACCAGACGCTCGTCGGGGCTGAGGGCCTGTACGCCGACCTGATCCGGGAGCAGTGACGCCGTGACCACATCGTTCTTCCCGATGGGCTTCGGCTCGGACGCGCTGGACCTGTCGGCGATCACCCAGGTCCTCACCCCGCGGTCGGACAGCGTCTTCGCGCTGGACGACCCCGCACGCATCTGGTTCGTCACCGAGGGCATGCTGGACCTCTTCGCCGCGAGCGCGGACGAGGGCGGGCGCTGGACCTTCCTGTGCCGCGTCGGGACCGGCACCGTACTGTGCGGCGCCCGGCCGGACGGGCCGACCCTCGTCGGCAAACCGCTGCCCGGCGGGGCGGTGCGTTCCTGCATGCTCAGCGACGCGCTCGTCGCCGCGGTCCCGGGGGTCGGACTCAGCGAGTACCCGGGCGGCGGCGGACCGGCCGGCCGGCTCGCCACGCACCTGGCGGACGGCCTGGACAACGGCTTCATCGCGCTCGCGGACGCGGTGCGCACCGCACTGCCGCCGCGGGAGTTCGTGCCGCTGGAGACGGAGGGCACCAGCGGGCAGGCCGGTTCACGCCGGACGTGGCTGACGCCCGGGTCCGAGGCGCGCTCGGTCGACGGCGCGCTCTGGATCCAGGTGATCCGAGGTTCCGTCGCGCTCGCCCTGACCGACGTCGTCGACGAGGACGACGGGGCCTCGCAGGCCCCGCCGCAGCAGCCCCCGCCCCAGCAGCCCGCGCCGCCGCCCCCGCCCGCTGCTCCGTACGGACAGCAGGCCCCGCCTGCCGCTCCGTACGGACAGCAGGCCCCGCAGCAGTCCTCACCCGACGCGTTCGCCACCGTCGGCTGGCCCGGGCGGGGCGTCGCGAAGCGGTTCCTGGTCACCGAGTCCGACTGGGTGCGCTCCGACAAGGGCGCGGTGGTCGGTGTCCTCCGCACCTCGGAGGTCCTGGCCGACCCGGACTTCGCCTTCGAGGTCCAGTCCCAGCAGCGCCTGCTCATGAGCCGGCTGACGGACCGGATGATCAGCAAGCGGGCCACGTCCCGCCGCGAGATGCGGCAGCGCCGGAAGATGGACGCCGAGACGCTGCAGCGTTCCTCGCGCGCCCTGATCTCCGTACTCGACCCGTTCCGGCATTCGGCCAGTGGCGACTTCGACCCGGCCGACCAGGACGAGTACCTTGCGGTGGCCCGCGTGGTCGGGGCCGCCTCGGGCGTCGAGGTCAACCGCAGCTCCACGTCGGAGGCGGGCGACTCCCGGCTGGGCCCGGTGGAGCGGATCGCGGTCTCCTCGCGGTTCCGCAGCCGGGAGATCCACCTGGAGGGCACCTGGTGGCGTACCGACATCGGGCCGCTGTTCGCCCACCTCGTCACGGAGACCTCCGACGGCAAGGAGGGCGCCGGCACCAGGCGCACCCCGGTCGCGCTCATCTGGCGGCGCGGCCGGTACGAGGCGCGGGAGCCCGGCGGCAAGACGGTGGCCGTCGGCCGTTCGTACGCCTCGCGGATCGAGTCCACGGCGTGGATGTTCTACCCGCCGCTGCCGGACAAGCCGCTGGCCCGGGGCGAGTTGCTGCGCTTCGGTCTGCGTGGCAGCGGCCGGGACGCGACGGCGATGCTCGGCCTCGGTCTCGCCGCGGCCCTGCTCGGCCTGCTGATCCCGGTGCTCACCGGTAAGGTGCTCGGAGTCTTCGTACCCCACGCCGACCGGGGACCCGTGACGCAGGTGTGCGTCGTCCTGTTCTCCGCGGCGGCGCTCTCGGCCGTGCTCTCGGCGGTCCAGAACCTGTCGCTGCTGCGGCTGGAGGGGCGCTTCGAGGGGCGGGCACAGGCCGCGGTGTGGGACAGGCTGCTGCGGCTCCCCACCGGGTTCTTCACCAAGGTCTCCACCGGTGAGCTGAGCAACTCCGCGATGGGCATCAGCACCATCCGGGACGTGCTCTCCGGCATCACCGCCCAGGTCGTGCTGGGCGTCATGGGGTTCCTCGCGAACATGACCCTGCTGTTCTTCTACAGCGTCCCGCTGGCCCTGATGGCGCTGGCCCTGGCACTCGCCGGCGGCGGCTTCTGCCTGCTCGTGGGGATCAAGCAGACCAAGTGGCAGAAGCGGCTGACCGAGCACGACCACAAGCTGGCGGGCGTCCTCTTCCAGATGCTCGGCGGCCTGCCCAAGCTGCGCGTCGCGGTGGCGGAGGACCGGGCGTTCTCCCACTGGGCCCTGGGCTTCGCCCAGTCCCGGCGGCTTTCGTCGCGCGCCCGGCGCCTGCAGAACGTGGTCACCGTCTTCAACTCCGGCTACATGCTGATCTGTACGCTCCTGCTGTTCGCCCTCGTCGGCGGCCCGGCCAGGAATGAGCTGTCCACCAGCGCCTTCCTGACCTTCAACAGCGCGTTCGGGCTGATGCTGGCGGCCACCGTCCAGATCACCGGCAGCGTCACCATGGCCTCGGCCGTGGTACCGCTCCTGGAGGGCCTGGACCCGGTGATCACCGCGGTGCCCGAGGTGTCGGACGCCAAGGAGTCCCCGGGCGACCTGTACGGCGAGATCGAGGTCGCCAACGCCAGCTTCCGGTACAGCGAGGAAGCGCCGCCGGTGCTGCACGACGTCAGTTTCCTGGTGCGCCCCGGCGAGTTCGTCGCCATCGTGGGTCCGACGGGATGCGGCAAGTCCACGCTGCTCCGGCTGCTGATCGGTTTCGACGAGCCCACCTCCGGAGCGGTCCTCTACGACGGCCAGGACCTGTCCTCGCTCGACGTGGCGGCCGTCCGCCGGCAGTGCGGTGTCGTGCTGCAGAACGGGCAGCTCTTCGCCGGCAGCATCCTGTCCAACATCTGCGGCATGGCCAACTACACGCTCGACGAGGCGTGGGAGGCCGCCGAGATGGCCGGGCTCGACGAGGACCTGGGGCGGATGCCGATGGGCATGCACACCGTCCTGTCCGAAGGGGCGACGACGCTGTCGGCCGGCCAGCGGCAGCGGCTCATCATCGCCCGCGCGCTGATCGGCCGGCCGCGCATCCTCTTCTTCGACGAGGCCACCAGCGCGCTGGACAACCGCACCCAGGAGATCGTCACGCAGAGTATGCGGCGGCTGAACGCCAGCCGCATCGTGATCGCCCACCGGCTGTCGACCGTGATGCGGGCCGACCGGGTGCTGGTGCTGGACGCCGGCCGGATGGTGCAGGCCGGCAGCCCGGACGAACTGCTCCGGGACGAGGACGGCATGTTCTTCCGCCTCGTCCAGCGGCAGATGTCCTGACCCCGTGCCGCTCCGCGGCCTGCCCGGTCCTGCCCGACCGCCCGTGGCGCCCCAGGCGCCGGCGCACGCCCCCAACCGTCCGCCGGCGCCCGGTACGCGAGCCGCGACCGGCCGTACCGGGCTCCTGCCCCCGACCTGCCGTCCTGAAGGAGACTGTGATGCCCCGTCCCTCCCCGTCCGGCGCCGCCCCGGCAGCCGCCGGCTCCCACGACCGTCCCCCGGGGCCGTCGGAGGATCTGGAACTGGCCGGCATCCGCGCCGATCCGCTCACCTTCCTGGGGGACCTGGCCACCGAGTACGGCGACCTGTGCAGCCATGTCACGCGCGGCCAGACCGTGTGGTTCGCCAACTCGCCAGAACTGGCCCGGCACATCCTGAAGGACAACTACACCAACTACACGAAGGCCGGCACGCCGGACGACTTCATGCTGACCCCCCTGCTCGGCAAGGGGCTGCTGACCAGCAACGGCGCGCAGTGGGAGCGCCAGCGGCGGCTGTGCGCGCCGTCCTTCCGGCGCGTGGCGGTCGAGTCGTTCGACGGGCTGATGGTCGAGGCGGCCGTCGACCTGGCCACCGCCTGGGGCGAGGCGGCCGACCGCGGCGAAACCGTCCGGGTGGACCACGACTTCACGGCACTGACCCTCCGGGTGGTGGCATCCGCCCTGCTCGGCTCCGAACTGTCCGCGGCCGGACGCGGGTTCGGGCAGGCCGTCGACGACATCAACCGGTTCATCGGGCACTTCGACGGGACCCCGCCCGCGGACGAGGACTTCCGGTCCCGGCTCCGGGCGTACTCGGGTGCGAAGACCTTCCTGGACCGGGTGGTCGGCACCATGATCGGGGCCCGGCGGCTGACCGGCCCGGGCGGGCACCACGCGGACCTGCTGGACGCGATGCTGGGTGCCCGGGACGAGCACGGCGACGCCCTGTCCGACCGGGAGTTGCACGACCAGGTCCTGACCATGGTCATGGCCGGACACGAGACCACCGCGAAGGCCCTGAGCTGGACGCTCCATCTGCTCGACCGGCACCCCGAGCACGCGGCGCGGGTCCGGGAGGAGGTCGACCGGGTCGTGGGCAGCCGGCTGCCGACCGCCGAGGACCTGTCCGCGCTGACCTACACCAGGCAGTGCCTCGACGAGGCCGTCCGGCTGTTCCCCCCGGTGTGGCTGATCTCCCGGATGGCGGTGGACGACGACGTGCTCGGCGGGCTCCGCATCCCCGCCGGCACGCTGGTGTGCGTCAGCCCGTGGACGATGCACCGGCATCCGGAGCACTGGGAGGCGCCGGAGGAGTACCGGCCCGAGCGGTTCGCGCCGGAGCGCCAGCACAGCCGGGCTGGGCACTCGTACCTGCCGTTCGGCGGCGGTCCCCGGGTCTGCATCGGGCAGGCGTTCGCCACGACGGAGGCGATGCTCGTCCTCACGGTCGTCATGCAGCGGCTCCGGCTGACCCAGGCGCCCGGCACCACGGTGGTCCCCGAGGCACTGGTGACGCTGCGTCCGCGTGACGGTCTGCTGATGCAGGTGGAGCGGCGCCATGGGTGACACGGGACAGCCGGTGGCGCCGGGCGCCCGCAGCTACCGCCCGGAGAGGGAACTGGGCGGGTTCGACAGGGAGGTCGAGCGCCTGGAGCACCAGGCGTCGCTGACCTGGGCCCATGAGTGGCGCATCCTCGAGCCGCTGGCTCCCCGCGGGGGCGGGGCGGTGCTGGACGCGGGATGCGGAAGCGGTGCGGTGACCGCCGAACTGAGCGCCGCCCTGCCGGGGACCCGGGTCGTCGGGCTGGACGCGCACCCCGGGCTCCTGGAGCGGGCGGGTGCCCGCGGTACGGCCGGAGCCGAACTGGAGCTGCTGCAGGGCGACATCGGCGACACGCCGTTCGCGGACGGGACGTTCGACCTGGTGCTGTCCCGGTACGTCTTCCAGCACCTGCCGGAGCCGGTTGCGGCGGCACGGGAACTGCGCCGGGTGCTGCGGCCGGGCGGGCACCTGGCCGTGATCGACATCGACGCCGGGCTATGGGGAGTCGCGGAGCCCGACATGTCGGCGTTCTCCCAGGAGGCCTTCCGCGCGCTCGGCGCGGCGCAGTCCGCGGACGGCGGGGACCGGCTGATCGCCCGGCGCCTGCCGCGCGCGCTCAGGGACGCCGGCTACACGGACGTGACCGTGCGGCCGTTCGCCTACACCAGCGACGAGGTGGGGCTCGCGGCCCTGGAGCCGCAGCTGTCCCCGGAGCGGCTGCTGCCGCTGGTCGAACGGGGAGCCCTCAGCATGACCGCTTACGTCCGGGCGATGACCGCCTGGCAGAGCTTCGTGGCCGGTGACGGCTTCGTCCTGCTGCTGGGGTTCGCCGTGGTGGGTCGCCGGTAGGCCCTGCAGCGCTCGCCGTGCGGCCCGGCCTCCCACCAGGGGTGGGGCGCCGGGCCGCACGCATCAGTGCCCGGGGGCGCTACGTCGGGCCCAGCGCGTCGGGCAGGGCGTTCCGTCCGGGTATCGACAACTTGCCGTAGACCCGGGTGAGATGGACCTCGACGGTGCGCGGGGTGATGTGCAGCAGCTCGGCGATGTTCTTGTTGGTCCTCCCGCCGGCCGCGTGCGCGGCGATGCGACGCTCGGTCGGAGTGAGGGCCGGGAGCCCGGACACCGGGGTGCGCCGGAGCCGTCCCCCCGCGGCGAGCAGCGACTTGTGCGCCTCCGCCACGAGCGACTGCGCCCCCGACTCCTCGGCGAGCAGCATGCCCTTGCGCAGCGCTTGCCGGGCCTGCGCGAGAGAACCCTTCTGCCCCTGCGCCTTGCCCGCCGCCACGAGGGACAGCGCCAACTGGAGGCGGGCGTCGGTCTGTTCGAGCAGCGACACGGACTCGGCGAGCGCACGCTCCGCGGCCGCCCCCGAGGTCACTCCCCCCAGCGTGCGCAACGACTGGCCCACGGCCGCGGGATCGCCCCAGCGCCGGGCCAGTTCGACCTCCTTCTCCGCGAGCCGGCGGGCCTCGGCGTCGTTGCCGAGCCCCTTCCATGCCAGCGCCGCGCAGCTGCGCCACGCGCTGAGGGCGGGGTTGACGATGTCCAGCGCCTCCAGCCTGTGCCCGCACTCCATCAGGTCGGTGAGTGCCCGCCGGTGGTCCCCCGACTTCAGGCGGAACATGCCGCGAATGCCGAGGGCGCTCGCCGGCAGGTCGTGGAGTCCCTGCAGCAGGCCGACGGACTCCTCGTAGTGGCCCATGGCCCCCCGGACCCTGGCGACCGCGGTCAGCGCGACGGCGTGGCAGCTCTTCACCTCGTGGTGGGTGGTGGTGAGCACCAGCGCCCGCTTGGCCTCGGTGAGCGCCACCGGCAGATCGCCCATCCGCAACGCGATGTCGGCGCGCTGGCAGTGGGCGATCACCCGGGGGAAGAGCGCGTCCTGGTGGAGCGCTCCGGTCAGCATGTGGTCGGCCCAGTACTGCGCCTCACGCAGATGCCCTGCCCACGTCAGGACGGTGATACATCGCAGCAGCAGCACGATCGAGGCGCTGCCGGCCGGCCGCTCCCCCGCCAGTGCCCGTTGCACCAGCTCCAGCGGGACGTCGCGGGGCTCGGACCGGCAGGCCAGATCGCCGCCGACGGACGCCAGCAGCTCCCGCTCGCCGGGGGTGATGCCGAGCGTGTCGCTCACCGCGGGCCAGCCGGGCACCTCCGGGACCGGCGCAAAGTCCCGGGCCGGCCCCGTACAGGTCAGGGACTGCACGCTCAGGCTCAACTCCGTGTCGCCGAGTTCGGCGAAGGCGTTCTTGTCGACATGGGCGAGCGCGGCGAGGGGCGGACGCAGCGTCGACTCGGCACTGCCCTGCCGCAGCACCCGCGCGTAGGCGCGTTCCACGATCGCCCCGGCCTGGCGCGCCGGATCGGAGAAGAGGCGGACTGCCTCGCCCAGATGGCGATCGGCGGCCGCGGGAGCGAAGAGCACCTCGGCGCGGCCCAGCAGCCAGAGCACCTCGGCCCGCACCTCTTCCGGAACCGAGTCCCGGAGCACCCGCCGCGCGTACTCGGCACACGTCTTGGGGTCGCCGGCCTTCAGGGCGTCGTCCGCGGCCTCCTTCAGGACACCGCACGCCCACGCGTCCCCGGCCACGTCGGCCTGCAGCAGGTGCTTGGCGACCTGGTGCAGCGGGGCACCCAGGTCGTTCAGCCGCCGGGCGGCCCGCATGTGCAGGGTGCGTCGCGCGTCGGCGGGCATGTCCCGGTGAACGAGGCTCCGCAGCTCGGCGTTGCTGAAGCGGTACCGCTCGGAGTCCCCCGTCGCGCGGAAGACCCCCACCCGGGTCAGCCCCTCGATCAGTCCCGAGATGGTGTCCCCGTACATGTTGAGCATGTCCGCGATCACCGCGCAGTTGCCCTCCTCGCCGAGGACCGCGGCGACCGCGGCGACCTCCTGGAGGTCGGCGGGCTGGCGCAGCAGCCGGGCGGCGGCGGCCTCGGCCTGGAGCCGTTCACCGCATCGCCGCACCTGCTCGATGTGCGAGGCCCGGGGAGGCACGGAGTCGGCGCTCAGGGACGCCAGCAGCCCGTCCAGGCGGGACGGACGGCCGAGGGTGGCATCGGCACAGGCCTGCACGAACGCGTCGTCGCACCGCTGCCCGGGATAGGCGGACCCGACCACGTCACGCACGCTCTGCGGTGACAGCGGGCTGAGGGTCACGGTGTGGCACCGGTCGCGCTTGGAGATCTCGTCGATCAGCGAGCGGTCGACCGGGGTCTCGTCCGTGCGATGGGCCAGGATCAGAAAGACCGGCAGGTTGTTCAGGTGGCGCACCATCACGCCGAACCAGCGCAGCGAGGTCTCGTCCATCCACTGGATGTGGTTGACGACGACCACCAGCGGATGCCGGCGCGCGGCCTGGGTGAAACCTTCCCGCAGCGCTTCGAAGAGCTGGTGGTCGACCGGGACCGAGCCCTCGACCACCCTGCGCAGCAGCCCCTCGTCCTCGATGATCCTGTCCTTGCCGGCGAACTCGAGCGAGGAGGCCACGATCCGGCGGACGACGGCGAACTGGCTGTGCGTGTCCGACGGCGAGCACGACAGGCTCAGGACCACGCTGCCCAGGCGCCGCACCCGTTCGGTCACCTCGCCGAGCAGGGCGGAGCAGTGCATTCCCGAGACGGACTGGACCATGACAGCGTTGCCCATGCCCGCTCTGGCTCTGCGTGCGCGCGTTAACAGATCCGAGAGCTCCGACACGCGTTCAGGCTGCACGCAGCCTCCTCACTTCTTGTCCCCTCACGTGGAGCACCTCTTCGGGCACCCACGCACTCCTCCGCCGGCGCGGAGGGCGGAACCCGGGCGAATCGCCATCGCCACTCTCACCTGGCCTCCTTGGTCGACGAGGTTCGCCGCAATGGATGCGACGAGCCCCAGGAGGCAGCCCGGACCCGCGATCACTTACCCGTTCAACTTACTTATTACAGGCGTCATTTGGTGCGCATGATGCGATAGAAACGTATCGAGACGGTCACAGCTCCGGCACCTGGATGTCGCCTCGGCCGAAGCCGAGGCCGTGGACCGCGTCCGCGGCCGGGTTCAGGCGGCCTGGGCGGGGCGGTTGCCGAGCCGCGCCCGGGTGCGGACGAGGGCCTCCGCCACGATGACGTTGGCCAGCAGCACCAGCCAGCCGCCGGCCCGCAGGACGGACCGGATCCGGTACGCCGGATTGTCGTCGCCGACCGATGCGCCGAGGGTCATCACGATCAGGAAGATCGACATGGCGGCCAGAGCGACGAGCCAGACGACGGCGAACGCTCCGGCGGCCGCGGACCACGCCCGGTCGTCGGAGTCCGGGGACAGCCGCAGCAGGTACACGAGCGCGCAGACGATCAGGGCGAGGGTGCCGAAGACCCCGATGGGGACGAGCATCCAGTCCGCGTGGACGTCGGTCAGGCCGGTGGAGGCCGAGGCCCAGGGGTGGTGCCAGTCGAAGGACTCGGTGACCCTGGCGGCCTGGCGGCCGCCGGCCTTTTCCGTCCACGTCTCCGTCATGACCGGCAGGAACGTGGCCCAGAGCAGGACGACGGCCGCGAGCACCACCTTGGCGAGATGCACCGCGACGGCTCGGGAGGAACGCTTCGGCGCGGGTTCCTCGGGCGGCGCGGACGGCGGCTCGGCGACCCGGGTCCTGGGCAGGTCCGGGCCGCGCGGCACCGTGACCACGGAGTCCGGGTGCGCCCCGGTGAGTGCGCGGAGCGCCCCGGTGCGCTCCTGGATCGCCTCGCGGGCCCCGGTGATCCGCATCCAGGCGCCAGGGCCCAGTTCGTCGCCCAGTTCCCGCTCGCACTGTTCGAGGACGTGACGCGCCGTGGGGCGTTCGCCGGGTTCCTTCCGGAGGCAGGCGGCGATCAGTGTCCCCAGGGGCGTCGAGGTGATGGCCGACCGGTCCGGGTCGTCCGCGACGATGCGGTGGGCGACCGCCCACTCGTTCTCGGCGCCGAACGCCTCCTGGCCGGTCGCGAGGAAGTACAGCGTGGAGCCGAGGGCGAAGACGTCGGAGGACGCACTGACCGTGCGGCCCATGGCCTGCTCCGGCGACATGTAGAGCGGGGTGCCGACGCGGGTGGAGTGGCTGCTGTACGTCACGGACTGGGTCAGCGACTTCACGATGCCGAAGTCGATGACCTTGGGCCCGGTCTCGTCCAGCATGATGTTGCCGGGCTTGAGATCCCGGTGCACGACGTCCGCGGCGTGGATGTCGGCGAGGGCGTGCGCGATGCCCCAGGCCAGGAGCAGCACCTGCGGCGCGGGCAGCGGGCCGCGCCCGGTGACCAGGTCCCGCAGGGTCGGGCCGGCGACGAACGCCGTGGCCAGCCAGGGCTGTTCGGCCTGCGGATCGGCGTCGAGCAGCGGCGCGAGATGGGCGCCCCGCACGCGCTGCGCGGCCCGCACCTCCCGCGCGAACCGCTGCCCGAACTCGGCGTCCCTCGCGAACTCGGGGCGGATCACCTTCACGGCGGCGGGCTGCCCGCCCGGGGAGAAGGCGATGAACACCTGCCCCATTCCGCCCTCACCGAGCCGCCGCACCGGTCGGAACTCCCCCAGCTCCGCCGGGTCCTGCGCCTGAAGTGCCGCGAACCGGAATGCCGCCGTCGACATACCGCGCTCCTCTCCCCCGTCGCCCGTAAGGAACGTGTCCCCCGCCATCCTCGCCTACACCTGGTGCCGTGCACCACGGTGCCGCAGCGGCAGCGGGTATTGAATCGTTCACTTCCTCCCGGCCGTCGTCCAAGCCGTCAGACATTCCTTGTCGCCATGCTTGACCGGCGTCAACTCCTCGCTATAGCGTCCCGGTTCGTTAAAACGATTCACTCAGTTCCATCGTCCCATCGTGGGCAGGTACGCACAGGCGCGCACCGTCTCGTGCTGTCGGCCGTTCCCGCGTTCAGCCAGTTTGCGAGGCATGTGTGACCACCTGGAAAAGCAGACACCGGACCGCCCTCACCGCCGCGACGTCGACCGCGCTCGTGGCGATGGCCCTGCTCGCACCGCAACTGGCCGCCGGGGCGACCCCCGCCCAGACCGCGACCCCGTCCTCGGCCGCAGGGCATCCCTGGGACGCCTACAACTTCTCCCCGCAGACCCGGACCCTGGCGCCGGTGGCCGTCCAGAGCACCACGGGATCGGTGACGGACCCCTCCGGAGCGTTCTCGGGCGGGTCCACCCGGCTGAGCGGCACCGGCTCCACCGTCACCTTCGACTTCGGCAAGGACGTCAGCGGGCTGGTCACGCTCCACTTCGCCGCCTCCGACGGCCCGCAGCGCGTGGGTCTGGCGTTCAACGAGTCCTCGCAGTACGTCAGCACCACGAGCGACGCCTCCACCGGCGGTCCACGCAGCCGTGACGGAGCGCTGTACGCCGACGTGGACGGCGCGACCACCTACACCATGCCGGCGAAGAACCTGCGCGGCGGCTTCCGGTACCTGACCGTGTTCATGGACTCGGCCGGCGGCGTCGACCTCGACGGGGTCTCCGCGTACTTCACCGCGGCACCGAAGATGAAGGACCCGCGCGCCTACGCGAACTACTTCTACTCCAGTGACGACCTGCTCAACAGGATCTGGTACGCCGGTGCCTACACGATCCAGCTGAACACCATCGACCCGCAGACCGGACGGGTCTGGGAGGCTCCCGCCGAGACGTGGGACAACACCGGCGACGTGGGCGTGGGCGACAGCATCCTGGTGGACGGCGCGAAGCGGGACCGCACCGTGTGGCCGGGCGACCTCGGCATCGAGATCCCCTCCGCCTACGCGGCCTTCGACGACACCGAGTCGGCCAGGAACTCCCTCACCACGCTCTACCAGCACCAGAAGTCCACCGGTGAACTGCCGTACTCCGGGCCCATGATGAACAAGTACGGGTCGGACACCTACCACCTGTGGACCCTGGCGGCGTCCTGGGACTACTACCAGTACACCGGCGACCGGACGTGGGTCGACGGCATCTGGGACCAGTACAAGCGGGGCGTCGACTACATCAGCCCGAAGATGGACGACCAGGGGCTGCTGTCGATCACCCAGACCTCGGACTCGGTGCGGATCCTGCCCAAGGGCGAGAACCTGATCGCCAACGTCCTGATGTGGCGCGTGCTCTCGACCGGCTCGCAGCTGGCAGAGGTCGAGGGCGACGCGGCGCTCGCCCGGTCCTACGCGCAACGGGCCGCGGCCCTGCGCACCGCGATCAACAGCCGCCTGTGGGACGAGAACAAGGGGGCGTACCGGTTCTACCCCGATTCGGACGTCTACGCCCAGGACGGCAACGCGCTCGCGGCGTGGTACGGCCTGGCCGACCAGAGCCAGGCGCGCCGCGTCAGCGCGTACCTCACGACCAACTGGAACGACCGCGGGTCGACCTCCCCTGAGAACAAGGGGAACCTGGGGGTCTTCGCCGGCTCCATGGAGGCCAACGCCCACTTCGCCGCCGGTGGAGCGGCCGCCGACCAGGCGGGAGTCGACCTGATCCGGCGGCAGTGGGGCGCCATGCTCGACGACCCGCTGGGCACCGGCAGCACCTTCTGGGAGTCGTCACGCCCGGACGGCTGCATCTGCAGCACCTACGTCAGCCTCGCCCACGCCTGGGCGACCGGGCCGACCACGGCGCTCACGTCCTACGTGCTGGGACTGCGGCCGGCCAGCGCCGGGGGCCGCGCCTTCGACTTCGTCCCGCACACCGCCGACCTCACCTTCGCCCAGGGGCGGATCACCACCACCCTGGGCCCGGTCGACGCGTCGTGGCGCGTCGACCCGGCGCAGGGGACGTACCACGCGGAGCTCACCGCGCCGGACGGCAGTGAGGGCCGCGTGGCGGTACCCACCTACGGGCGGCAGATCTCGGTCTTCGTCGACGGCAAGCTGGCCTGGAACGGCACGAAGGCCAAGGGCTACGGCGCGCACACCGACGGCGAGTACGTCTACCTGGAGGGACTCGCCGGACATCACGTGGTCGACGGCCACCGGCACGACGGCTGACACCCTCACCCTCCGATGCCTCGCGCCGGCCCGCTCGGCGGCGCGAGGCATCCCGCGCGGCCCGCCCCGCCGGGCCGGACGGGTTCCTCGGATGGCCGCCGCAACGACGCAGTGACCTTCACCGGAACCAGGTCGAGCCATGGGCTTGTCGGCGCAGGATTAGCATGTCGCCGTGCCGAATGATGATCTCAGAATCCGTCCCGCCCGCGAGTCGGACGGCCCGGCGCTGATCGCGCTCGACCGGGCCGGCTGGTCCTGGCTGAGCGAGGTCGCGCCGCAGCGGGCCGAGGACGCGCCGATGTTCGACGAGCGGAACGGGGTGGAGCCCTTCCTCGTGGCAGAACTCGCCGGCCGGGTGGTCGGCTACGTCCGCCAGGTCCCGCCGACCCCGCTCGCCAGCAACCAGCATGTCCGGCAGATCCAGGGGCTGCAGGTCTCCACCGACGTTCGCGGCCGCGGAGTCGGGCAGGCCCTGGTCGAGGCCGCGTGCGCGGCCGCCCGTGCCCAGGGCGCCCGCCGAATATCACTGCGCGTGCTCGGACACAACATCCCGGCGCGGCGGCTGTACGAGCGGTGCGGGTTCCAAGAGGAGGGCGTGCTGCCGGAGGAGTTCCTGCTGGACGGCGCATACGTGGACGACGTCCTGATGGGCCGTCGGCTGGACGGCTGACGCCTCCGGCTCCGGCACCCGGCCGCCAGGCCCAACCACCCGCCGACGCCTCTCCGCGACCATGCGCGGAGCGGCGCTAGCGCTCGAAAAGCCGCCAGTGCCCCTCGGAGACGACCTCGACGGCACCGTCCACCACCTTGATGGCCGTCTCGTCGTCGACCGCGTACCCCGGCACCGGCACGCGTGCCGCCCACTTCTCGGCGTCGGCCATCGTGTTCTCCGGGCACATGGCGTTGTCCAGGTGCGGGAAGATCGAGAAGCCGACCACGCCCAGCGCGCTGTCGCCGCCGGCGGCCGGCTTCCAGCCCACGAACTCCTCGCCGACGTGCGGGGCCATCACCATGCTGCCGGCGCTCAGTCCCACATAGACCGTCTCGCTCAGCGACGGGAACAGGTCCGCCAGGCCGGACTCCCGCATCCAGTGGTGCAGGTACAGGACGTCGCCGCCGCAGACCAGCAGGGCGTCGGTCTCCCGCACCAACGGGACCCAGCTCTCCTCGTCGATGCTGGGCAGCGCGGTCAACTCCAGCATGCCCACGGACTTCCACCCCAGCTCGACCATGGGCGTGGGCGTCTGCCCGGCGATCTGCCGCCACGTCATCACCGCGGTCCCGGGCAGCATGCCGTACATCGCGGTGGGAATGCACAGCGCGGTGGACTCGGCGATGGGCTTGCCCAGCATGCCGGCGAGGGCCTCGCGGATGCTCGCGTTGCTGACGCCGCCGGAGGTGAGGAGAAGCTTCATCGCGCCATCCTTGCCCATCGAGAGCCGGGAGGTGTCACATTCTGTCGGCCCGGGTCGTGGGCTGGGTGAATGCGTGCGGGAAGCCGCTGGCCTGGGGAGACGCCGAGCAGCACTGTCCTCCCCCTGGAGGCCACTTCGTGACCACGGCCGAACCGCCCCCGAGCCGCCCTGCGCCAGAGCAGCTTCGCCCCGGAGTACGCCACCCTGACCTGGATGTCGCCGGGATCGTCCAAGCCAACGCCGGCGGCGTACGGGTCTCCACCGAGCCCCGGCCAGTGGGTCAGTCCGGCTGCGGCAGCAGCAGGGTGAACACGGTGGGTCGGCTGCTCGCCAGCGTGAGCCGTCCGCCCGCGGCTTCGGCGAGATCCCGGGCGAGCGACAGGCCGATTCCGGTGCCATCGCCCGTCGTCGCACCCCGTTCGAACAGGGCCGTGGAGGACATGGGCACGGTGCCCTCGTCGGCGACGTCGATCGCCAGCGCACCACCGGTCTCCCGCACGGTGACGTCGACACGACCGGTGCCGTGGATGCGGGCGTTGTCCAGAAGCACGTCGAGGATCTGTGCGGCGGTCCGCTCCGGTACGGGCAGATCCTCGGTCCCGGGCTGAAGGGTGACGGCAAGGCGGCGCTCCTCGTCGGCGAACGCGCCGTGCCAGCGCGCCTCGACGCGGTCCATCACGTCCGACGCCGACCGGGTCACGGTGTCGGTGAGACCTTGGTCGGCCTTGGCCAGGCGGAGGACCTCGTCGATCGTGTGACGCAGATGGGCGCACTGCGCCAGTGCCTCTTCGGAAGCCGCCCGGAGGTCGGCACCGGGAGTGGCCAGCGCCGTTTCCAGGCCGAGTTGCAGACCGGTGAGCGGTGTCCGCAACTGGTGTGAGGCGTTCGCCGCGAAGTGCCGCCCCTGCTGCAGGAGGCGGGCGAGCTCGGCGACCATGGCGTTCTGGGTCCGGGCGACCTGGTCGATCTCGGCGATGTCGCTTCCGGCGGCCCGGACGGACAGGTCGCCGCTCGCCGTGGCGACGCAGGCGGCGGAGAGGTCTTCCAGTGGGGCCGACAGCAAGGCGGCCTGACGGCGCGCGACCAGGACGGCGACACCGAGAGCGAAAGCGACCACGCCCAGCAGCGCCAGCCACGCCAGCAGAACCCGGTTCCACACGATCTGCGCGTCCGTGGCGACGCGGACGACCCCTATGACCTGCTCATTGCTGGTCACCGGTACGGAGACGACGATCTGGCCGCCGGTGTGCTCGCTCACCGTGGCATCGGCCGCCGCGCGGCGGGCGGTGACGTCCGCGGTCGGCGGGCCGGAGCCGGCCTTCAGGCGCAACGCAGCGTCGTACACCCCGACGTGGGTGCCTTCGGCGGGCCGGGGCAGTTCGACCGGGTCGCCGGCGGTGAATTGGGGGCTGACGCGTACCGCCGCTGCCAAGGCGTCACGCTCCAACTCGCCGCGCTCGTCGGCGAAGTAGGCGTACCGGATGCCCACGACGAGCGGCAGCGCCAGCAGGACCAGGGCGATCAGCACGGCTGCCACGGCCACACGGACCACTCGCTGTCTCATGCACCACATCATGAAGGGTGGTCCGGCCGGTGCCACGGTTTTGCCCTCGTCTAACCCTCAGCAGGCATGGCGCTAACCGTCCCGTCCCTAGCTTTGCAGGCATGACCAAGCGACGCACACTCCTCCTCCCGGCCGCCGCGGTCGTCGTCGCGGCGGCGACGGCAGGCTGCGGCTCCTCAGGCGGCTCGGCGAAGCCCGCCGGCAGCACCGGTGCGCCCGTGGGCACCGTGACCTCTGCGGCGTCCGCATCCGCTGGAGACGGCGGCGGCCCCGCGCCCGGGACGGCGGAAAGCAACCCCGCGGGCGACATCCCTGACAACCAGGTGTACATCGACTTCCGGCCGGCGAACGGCGGCTTCACCGTCAAGGTGCCCGAAGGCTGGGCGCGGACCGGGAGCGGCGCGGTCACCGTGTTCACCGACAAGCTCAACCGCATCACGATCGCGCCGGTCACCGCGAGCATTGCGCCCACCCCAGGTTCGGTCTCCTCCACGGTGGTGCCCGCGCTGCGCAAGAGCGTCCCGGGGTTCGCTTCGCCGAAGGTGACGACGGTCTCCCGCAAGGGCGGCCAGGTCGTCCTCCTCACCTACCAGGGCGATTCGGCTCCCGACCCGGTCACGGGGAAGGTCGTCCGCGACGCGTTCGAGCGGTACGCCTTCCACCGGGGTGGCCACGAAGTCGACCTCACGTTGTCCGGGCCCGTGGGAGCGGACAACGTGGATCCGTGGCGGCTGGTGTCCGACTCCTTCACCTGGCAGGGACGGTGAACGCCACCACCGTCTCGGACGCCGCCGCGCTCGACGCGCGGGACCTGTACCGGTTCTTCCGCGCGGGAGAGGAGGAGACCCTCGCGTTGCGCGGGGTCAGCCTGCGGGTCCGCCGTGGTGAGACCGTCGCGGTCGTCGGCCCCTCCGGGTCCGGCAAGTCCACGCTGCTGGCGTGCCTCGCGGGTCTGGACGAGCCCGCCGGCGGCAGCGTCCACATCGGGGGCGAGCGCATCAGCCACCGGCCGGAGTCCGAGCGGGCCCGCCTGCGGGCGCACCGGATCGGTGTCGTGACGCAGTCGGGCAACCTGATCGCCCACCTCACGGTCGTCGAGAACGTCCGCCTCGCCCGCGGAGCCGCACCGGGCAAGAGCAAGCAGCCGGTGGGTGAGCTGCTGGAGCAGGTGGGGCTGGGGCACCGCGGTCACGCCCTGCCCCGGGAGCTGTCGGGCGGTGAACTGGCCCGCGCGGGACTCGCCGTGGCGCTGGCCAACGACCCCGATGTCCTGCTCGCCGACGAACCGACCGGCGAGCTCGACGGTTCCACCGAGCAGCGGGTGCTCGACCTGCTGCGTTCCCGCGCCGATGCCTCCCGCGGGGTGCTGCTGGTGACGCACAGCGCCGAGGCCGTACGCATCGCCGACCGGGTCGTCGCCCTGCACGACGGGAGGATCCGCGATGACCAGCGCTGACGTCCTGGTGGAGTGCCATGATGCCGCCCGGACCTTCGGCCGGGGGCCGGCCGCCGTCGTCGCGGTGCACGGAGCGACGTGCCAGGTGCGCGCGGGTGACCGGATCGGGGTCGTCGGGCCCTCGGGGTCGGGCAAGTCCACGCTGCTGCACCTGCTCGCCGGACTGGAGCGGCCCAGCGGCGGCCGGGTGTCGTGGCCCGCTCTCGGCACCGGGACCGGGGGGAGCGTCCCGCCGCACCGGATCGGCGTGGTCTTCCAGGGACCGAGCCTGATCCCGGCGCTCGACGTCGTGGAGAACACGGCGCTGCCCCTGGTCCTGGCCGGGGTACGGGAGGGCGAGGCGCAGCGCCGTGCACGACGGGCCCTCCAGGAGCTGGGCATCGCCGACCTCGCGCTGCGCCTGCCGGAGGAGCTGTCCGGCGGTCAGGCGCAGCGGGTGGCCGTTGCCCGGGTCCTCGCGCAGGCGCCGCGGCTGGTCCTCGCCGACGAGCCCACGGGCCAGCTGGACCGGGCGACCGCCCGCCATGTCATCGACGTGCTGCTGAGCGCCGTCGACGTGATCGGCGCCGCCCTGGTGGTGACGACCCACGACCGCGCGGTCGCCGACCGTCTCGCCGTGCGGCGGGAGATGCACGAAGGCAGGCTGCTGGACCCCCACGGCACACAAGGAGCACGGCCATGATCATCACCTGGACTGCCGGACTGGTCAGGAGGCGGTTGGGCCGGCTGGCGGCGACCGCCGTCGGCATCGCGCTCGCCGTCGCCCTCGCGGCGTCCCTCGGCTCGTTCCTGACCGCGTCCAAGGGCACCATGACCGCGCGCGCCGCGCGGTCGGTGGCCGTCGACTGGCAGGTCGAGGTACAACCCGGCGCGGACCCCGCGGCGGTGCTGTCCACGATCCGCTCCTCACCGGGCGTGGAAAAGGCGCTGCCGGTCGGATTCGTCCGCACCTCCGGCTTCCAGGCCCGGGCGGGCGGTTCCACGCAGAGCACCGGTCCGGGCGTGGCCCTGGGCGTGCCCGACGGCTACGCCTCGGCGTTCCCGCAGCAGATCCGCCAGTTGACCGGCGATCCGGGAGGTGTGGAACTCGCCCAGCAGACGGCGGCGAACCTCCACGCGGCGCCCGGGGACACGGTCACGGTGAATCTGCCGGGTGCCGGTCCGACACGGGTACGTGTCGACGGCGTCGTCGACCTGCCGCAGGCCGACTCGCTGTTCCAGAAGGTGGGAGCGCCCTCACAGTCACAGCCGTCCGCGCCACCGGACAACGTCGTCCTGCTGCCGGCGCCCGCCTTCGCGGCGCTGGCGAAGGCGGCGGGACCGGCCGCTGTCACGACGCAGATCCACGTCACCCGTGACGCGGGCCTGCCCTCCGATCCGGCGGCCGCCTACACCGCGGTCACGGGTGCCGCGCGCAACCTGGAGGCGCGCACGTCGGGCGGCGCGCTCGTCGGAGACAACCTGGGCGCGGCGCTGGGCGCCGCCCGCGAGGACGCCCTCTACGCGCAGATCCTCTTCCTGTTCCTCGGCGCCCCCGGCGTCGTCCTCGCCGCTGCGCTCACCGCCGCGGTCGCCGGATCCGGCACCGAACGCCGACGTGCCGAACAGGCTCTCCTGCGCACACGCGGCCTGAGGCCGCGCCAGGTCGGGACGCTGGCAGCCCTGGAGGCGATCGTCGTCGGCGTGTGCGGCGGGCTGCTCGGCCTCGGCATCGCCGCGCTGACCGGCCGGTTCGCCTTCGGCACGGCCTCGTTCGGAGCGACGGCCGGCTCGGCCGTGCTCTGGTCCGGGGCGGCCTTCGCGCTGGGGCTCCTCATCGCGGCACTGATCGTCCTCGTGCCCGCCGTGCGCGACCTGCGAGCGGGCACGGTGGCCCAGGCGCGACGGGTCATCGGCCGTCGGGGACGCTCGCCGTGGTGGATGCGCCTCGGACTCGACGTCGTGCTGCTCGCCGTGTCGTTGCTGATCTTCCGGGCCTCCAGCGGGAACCACTACTCCCTGGTCCTCGCGCCCGAGGGCGTGGCGAGTATCTCCGTGTCCTACTGGGCGTTCCTGGGTCCGGCACTGCTGTGGCTGGGCTGCGCCCTCCTTCTGTGGCGCGTGACGGCACTCACCCTCACGTACGGCCGGCCGCTGCTGGTCCGCCTGTCGCGTCCGCTGACCGGCACGCTCGCCGGCACCACCGCGGCGGGCATGATGCGCCGGCGGGGGCCGCTGGCCCGTTCGGTGGTCCTGTTCGCCCTGGCGCTGTCCTTCGCCGTCTCGACCGCCACCTTCAACGCCACGTACCGCCAGCAGGCCGAAGCCGACGCCCAGTTGACGAACGGCGCCGATGTCACGGTCACCGCCTCGCCCGGTGCGGACACGCCGCCCGACGCGGCCGGCGCCATGGCCGGGGTCGCCGGAGTGCGGCACGTCGAGCCGATGCAGCACCGGTTCGCGTACGTCGGGTCCGACCTCCAGGACCTGTACGGCGTACGGCCGGGCAGCATCGGCTCGGCCACCGCGCTGCAGGACGCCTACTTCTCCGGTGGCTCGGCCAGGGACCTGCTCGCCAGGCTCGCGTCGCGGCCGGACTCCCTCCTGGTCAGCGCCGAGACCGTGCACGACTTCCAGCTCTCCCCCGGCGACCTGGTCAACCTGCGGCTGCAGGACGCCAGGACCAAGGCCCTGCACACCGTCCCCTTCCACTACGCGGGCGTCGTCAAGGAGTTCCCCACCGCCCCCAAGGACAGCTTCTTCGTCGCCAACGCCGCGTACGTCGCCAAGGTGTCCGGGAACGACGCCGTCGGGACGTTCCTCGTCGACACCGGCGGCACGCACCAGAAGGCCGTCGCCGACCGGCTGCGGCACACGCTCGGCACCTCGGCGACCGTCACCGACATCACCCAGACCCGCAACGCAGTCGGCTCCAGCCTGACCTCGGTCGACCTGGCCGGCCTCACCCGCATCGAACTGCTCTTCGCGATCCTCCTGGCGGCCGGAGCGGGCGGTATCGTGCTGGTCCTGGGGCTGGCCGAGCGACGCCGCACCTTCGCCATCACCTCGGTCCTGGGTGCGACCAGGCGGCAACTGCACGGCCTGGTGCTCAGCGAAGCGTCCGTCACGGCCTGCGGCGGCCTGATGGGCGGCGCGCTCATCGGCTGGGCCCTGTCGCAGATGCTGGTCAAGGTCCTCACCGGAGTCTTCGACCCGCCTCCCGCGCACGTCGCCGTCCCCTGGGGCTACCTCGCCCTCACCGCCGGGACCGCCCTGGTGGCGATCGCCGGAGCCGCACTTGGCAGTGCCCGAAGGTCCTCCCGTCCGGCCGTCGAAGATCTCCGCGAACTGTGACAGGCTCTAGCCTTTCAGGCATGCGTCCGACCGCCCCGCACCACCCGCACCTGACCAGCGTCCTCGTCATCGAGGACGACGACACCATCGGACGGCACCTCCACACCGGCCTGCTGGGCAGCGGCTACGCCTCCACGTGGTGCCGCACCGGGTCGGCGGGGCTGGCCGAGGCCGAGCGCACCCGCCACGACGCGGTGCTGCTCGATCTCGGGCTCCCGGACATCGACGGCATGGACGTCGCACGGCAACTGCGTGCCGAATTCCCCGAGTTGCTGATCGTCATCCTCACCGCCCGCAGCGAGGAGATCGACGTGATCGCCGGACTCGACTCGGGCGCCGACGACTACCTGGTCAAGCCGTTCAGCCTGAGCGTGCTGCTCGCCCGGCTCCGTGCGCACCTGCGCCGCCGGCCGGCCGACGTGCAGGGGACACCGCGCCCGATCCGGCTCGGCGACCTGACCGTCGACACGGTGTCCCGGCGGTGCACAGTGGGCGGGAACGACGTCGACCTGCGGCCCAAGGAGTTCGACCTCCTCGCGGCGCTGGCCGAGCGCGCCGGCACGGTCGTGTCCCGCGAGGACCTGATGGCTCAGGTCTGGGACGCCAACTGGTTCGGCCCTACGAAGACGTTGGACGTGACGATGGCCGCCCTGCGCCGACGCCTCCATGAAGCCGCCGAGTCCTCCGCACCCGGCAGGCCGCGCCTTCCGCACATCACGACGCTACGGGGGCACGGCTACCGAATGGAGCCCCCGCAGGGCTGAACGACACCACCCCTGGACGCTGTGCCCGTCCACGTCACCGTGGTGTGTTCGAGCCGCTTCTGAAGGGGTCACCCTTGGACGCTTTTCCCGGGTGACGAGGCATGCCAGCCGCAGTGGAGCGAGGACTCACCATGTGTGGTCACCGGAGGCGTATCGACTTCGGGTTCTGCCGACCTTGGCCTCGACCGAACCGCCCCTACTTCTAGGGTGGCGTGGTGAAGCTTCTCCTTACTGACTCCGGTGTCAGGAACGCAAGCATTCTGGCGGCGCTGGTCGAACTCCTGGGCAAACCGATCGCCGAGGCCAGCGCCCTCTGCATCCCCACCGCCGGGTACGGGGGCCCGTACGGGGATCCGGGTGGGCCATGGCGTTTCGTCAGCGGACGGTCGCCGAGCCCCATGACCGAGTTGGGGTGGAAGTCCGTGGGTTTGCTGGAGCTCACGGCGCTGCCCAGCATCGAGAAGGAACGCTGGGTCTCCTGGGTTCGCGAGGCAGACGCCCTGCTGGTGAACGGTGGCGATGCGCTCTACCTGTGCCACTGGATGAGGGAGTCCGGGTTGGCCGACCTCTTCCCGTCGCTGCGTGACACGGTCTACGTAGGGCTCAGCGCCGGGAGCATGGTGCTGACTCCCCGGATCGGGGATGAGTTCGTCGACTGGCAGCCACTCACCGGCGACGACAGCACGCTGGGAATCGTAGATTTCTCCATCTTCCCGCACCTCGACCTTCCGGATTGTCCGGAGAGGAGCCTGGCCGAAGCGGAACGATGGGCCGCGAAGATAAAGGGTCCGGCGTACGCCATCGACGCTGAGACTGCCATCAAGGTCACCGATGCCACCATCGAGGTCGTCTCCGAGGGCCACTGGAAGCTGCTCAACCCAGCATCATGAACGCCGACGACCTCGAGTCCGCGATCGAAGCGAGCCTCGCGAACACCAAGGCCGTTGATGACCGGGCTGTCCGCCCGGCAGCAGTGCAAGCCCTTCAGAGCCCGGGACGTAGGCGAACAGGTTCTCGCAGATGACGTGCGGGGAGGCTGACGGCCCTCACTCGAGTCCGGCAGCGCGGCGAGCTGTCGCCTTGCCCTTCTGCGGCGCAGCAGCGACGGCGGAATCTTCGACACCTGCACAGCCAGTTTCGACGCCGTCTGGGCCACTCGTACATCCGCCTTGCACATGTACGAGTCATCGGCGGGCGCCCGAAAGGGCTCTGGCCGGTCGGCGGATCGGCCAGAGCCCCCCGGCGGTCAGGCGGTCAACTGTCGGAGCATCTCGGCCGAGTCGTGCAGGTTCGTCATCTGGACGAACCTGCCGTCACGGACCTTGTAGATGGCGTACTCGACGATCTTGAACGAGGCGCCGGAGGCGGGGACACCGAGCCACTCCTTCACCGGGGTGCCGGTGTTGATGGCGCGGACGGCGATGCCGTCGCGGTCGAACAGCAGCTCCTCCACCTCCCAGCGGATGTCCGGAACAGCGTCGACGATCCCCTTGAGGACCGCGACGACGTCGTCGCGGGTGCCGGGCTGGTCGCCGAGCAGTACCTGGTCGTTGATGAACTCGTCCATGCGGTCGAACTCGTGGGCGTTGAGCGCCTCGGCGTAGCGCATGTACCACTTACGCAGCTCACTCCCGGACATGGCGTACCTCTTTCCTCTGTGCCGCAAGGGCGGCATTGAACTGGGAAAACTTCTGCACCGATCGGTGCCGAATACGAGCGTACCAGTTCGGCACCGATCGGTGCCAAAGCGGTAGGATGAGGAGATGCACACGTCACAGATCGGCCGCCCGCGGGCGTTCGACGCCGAGGCGGCGCTCGAGAAGGCGATGGTGGTCTTCTGGGCGCAGGGGTACGAAGGCGCCAGCCTCACCGACCTGACCGAGGCCATGGGCATCTCCCGCAAGAGCCTGTACGCGGCCTACGGCAACAAGGAGGACCTGTTCCGCAAGGCGCTGCAGCGCTACGCGGAGGGACCCGGCGCCTACGTCACCGAGGCGCTGCGGGCACCCACCGCCCGCGAGGTGGCCATGGCCTTCCTCGCCGGCTCGGCCCGCGCCAACACGCTGCCCGGTCTCCCCGCCGGCTGCCTGGGCGTCCAGGGCGCACTGGCCGCCGGCGAGACCGGGCAGGTCGCCCGCGACACCCTGGCCGAGTGGCGCGCCCACGGCCAGGCTCTCCTCCGCGACCGGTTCCGGCAGGCCGTCCAGGTGGGCGACCTGCCCGCCGGCGCCGACCCGGAGAAGATCGCCCGCTACGTCATGACGATCGCGAACGGCGTGGCCGTGCAGGCGTCCGGCGGCGCGTCGTGCGAGGACCTGCAACAGGTGGCCGACGCAGCTCTGCGGAACTGGCCGCCGGCCTGACGCACTGTTCAGGCCCGGACCGGCAGGGGAGTCGCGCGGAAGACGTCGTCCGGGTCGAAGCGGCGCTTCACCGCGACCAGCCGCTCGGTGTTCGGGCCGTAGGCGTGCGCGATCCGTGCGCCCTCGTCCGTTCCGAGCAGGTTGGGGTAGCCGCCCGGCAGCGCGTCGGACTCCAGGGCAGCGGTCAGGTGGCCGGCCCAGGCGCGGTGGTCCGCGGCCCGGGCGTCGCCCGGTTCCCACTGGGCGATGATCTCGATCATGAGATGCGGGTCGCGGTTCCCGAACGCCGTCTCCGCCACGGGGACCCGTGCCGCGGCTCCGTGCAGGCTGTGCACGGACACCGCGGAAAGGGGCGACGTCACCGTGGAGCCGGCGAGGCTCAGCATGTCGCGCACGCCCGCGGTCAGTGACGGTACGGAACGAGAGCGGATCTCGGCGTGCCGGCCGAACGGGAACTGCGCGTCGATGGCCGCGAGCATCTCGGGCATGGTGAGGGGGGCGACGTGGACGGCAAGGGGCGTGCCGAGCGTGCCGAGCGGCGCCAGCGCGCGCTCTCCCGCCGCGGCGTCGTCGCCGCTCCAGGTGGGCGAGAGGAACACCACCGGCTCGCCGTCGGGGCCGGGCAGGACGCCGAACTGCACGGTCAGTTCGTCGGGGCTGTCGGCCAGCACGTCCGACAGCCCGGCCAGCACGCTCCCGGCCTGGTCCCCCGGATACATCACCATGCCGGACAGCAGCGTGGGCACGGCGTGCAGACGCACCCGCATCGACGTCACGACGCCGAAGTTCCCGCCGCCACCGCGCAGGGCCCAGAACAGGTCCGGCTCCCGTTCGGCGTCGGCGGTGACGGCCGAACCGTCGGCGAGCACCACGTCGGCGGACAGCAGGTTGTCCAGGGCGAGTCCGAAGCGTCCGCTGAGCGGTCCGTAGCCGCCGCCGAGCGTCAGCCCCGCCATGCCCACGGAGCCGGCGGTGCCGGTCGCGGCGGTCAGGCCGAAGGGCTGGGCGGCGGAGACAAGGTCGGCGGCCGTGGCCCCTCCCGGTACCTCGGCGACCTTCGCCACCGGGTCGACCGTCACCCGGCGCAGGCCGGAGAGGTCGATGGTCAGGCCGCCGTCGGTCAAGGCCCTTCCGGCCCAGTCGTGGCCACCGCCGCGCACCGACAGAGGTACGCCGAACTCCCGCGCGGCCAGCACGGCGGCGCGGACCTCGGCCGGGTCGGCGCACCGGACGACGACGCCGGGGCGGGACGCCACGGCACCGTTCCATACGCTCCGGCCGGCGTCGTACTGCGGCCCGCCGGTGGCCACCTGCCCGGCGCGGACGGTCCGCCGCAAGGTGTCGATGAGGCGGCTGAGTTGTGGGTGTGTCGTCGCGGACATGAGACCTCTCGTACAGTTCCTGGCAATGACTTGCTGGTGGCCGGCCTCCGCCGGCCGCGTCGCCTCCGGCTGCTGTCGCCGCCGCGGCGCTGGTCGCGTTCCGACCGATCAGTTCAGGCGGGAGGCGCACACGGAGTGCACCGCCCTCAGGAGCGCCCGGCGGTGAAGGGTGTCGAGCCGGTCCGACGCCCCGCCCGACCCGGCGACCGCGGCGAGGTGCGCGGTGCACGGGTCCGGCTCGTCGCGTACGCGCACCGTGCCCCTGAGCCCGCGGAGCATGTCCACGGTCAACCGGTCGAGCCGGGTGCGGATCTGCCCGAGGTCCGGAGGGGTCGTCGGGGCCTCTTCGGGATGGGCGGACCAGCGTGCGAGCAGGCCCCTCTGCACGACCTTGCTGGCGGTGATCTGGTCCTGGAAGAACGCCGTCGTCGACACGGGATCGAGCCCGAGGACGCCGGCCTGTCGTCGGACCTGGTCCAGTACCTGCCGCTCGCGCGCCGGGTCGTCGATCGGTGAACCGGCGCGGAACTTGGCCGCCGCCACGTCGTCGCTCACGCGGAGCCGCTGGACGACCAGGTCGACCAGCGGGCCGAGCCTGCCGGCCGGACGGCTCGGCGCGGCGGAGTTGTTCGAAGGTTCGCAGTTCATCAGGTGCACCAGGTGTCGCGTGGTCGTTGCGCGAAGCGCGTGCGTCACGGCTTCGGCGAGGCGAAGGGATTGGCGTGGGTGTGGTGGTGTCCCCAGACGTCCGAGACACCGAAGTCATGCGGCACCCAGTCCTCGGCGACGTCGATCCCGCCGCAGCCGATCTCGAGGTGGAATCCGCTGGGGTTCTGCACGTAGAACGAGATCGCCTTGTCGTTCATGTGCCGGCCGAGGCTGATCGAGATCGGCGCGCCGTTGGCCTTGGCCCGGTCGTAGGATCGCCCGACGTCGTCGATCGAGCCGTGCTCGATCTCGAGGTGGTGGATCGACGGCGTCTCCGCGCTCGCGAGCGCGATGCTGTGGTGGGCCTGGTTGCAGCGGAAGAAGAAGAGGCCGGGGGCGCGGTAGTCGGTGAGCTTGAACTCGAGCACCGACTCGTAGAGTTCGCGCAGTTCGTCGAGCTTGGGGCTGGCCAGCACGAAGTGGCCGAGGCCGGTGGCACCGGGGTGCGTGCCGACCGGCCGCGCGACGCCGGTGCGCACCTTGGCCTCGCCGATCGCCAACTCCACCCGGTAGCCGACCGGGTCGGTGAACCAGCGGAGACGGGTGGCGCCGCGCAGTTCGCGCTCCTCCGCCGAGCCGTCCTCGACCGTGAAGCCGGCGTCGGTGAGCCTGAGGGTGAGCCGGTCCAGCTCGCCCGGGGTGTCGACGATCCACCCCAGCTCTCGCGGGGTGTCCCTGTCGGACGGGTGGAGAGCCACGCGGTACTTGAACTCGTCGAGCTCGAGCAGCGCGACCTCGTCGGTGCCGAGCTTCGCGGTGGTGACACCGATGCCCAGCGTGCGCCCGAGCAGATCCGTCCAGGCGTCCACATCGGTGACGTTGAGTCCGACGTAACCCAGTTTGCGGATACCCACGGTGTCATCCCTCCGCTGCGGCGGCTGCCCCGCCCCGCAGGAACTCGCGAACGATGTGGTTGAACTCGGGCGCCCGCTCGTACTGCACCCAGTGCCGGCAGTGCGGCAGCACGCGGAGCTCCGCGTCGGGGATGCCGGCGAGGATCCTGGCTGCCCAGGTCAGCGGGACGGTCTGGTCCTCCCTGCCCCAGACGAGCAGCGTGGGGGCGGCGATGAGGGCCAGGTCGGGAGTCAGATCGCCGTAGTTCGGGGGGATCGGCAGTTCGGGGTGGGCCCGCAGGCTGGACGCGTACCGCTCGTCGATGAGGGACTCGGTCGCCAGCGACTCGTCGAACACCATCAGCCGCACGAACGCGGCCATGTCCTCCCGCGAGGGCTTCCGGGCCGCCATGTAGGCGAAGAGGTGCTCGAGTCCGACGGGCCAGGGCGGTGCGTCCGCCGGGAGGACTCCGCCGGGTGCCATCAGGACGAGCCGGTCCACCCGGTCGGGATGGCGCATCGCGATGCGCATCGCGACGCCACCGCCGTAGGAGTTGCCCACCATGTGGGCACGCTCGATCCCCAGGGCCGTCATCGCGCGGCAGACGAGTTCCGCCGCGTGGAAGATCAGCGGCTCGTCCGTCGCGGGCCGCGGGGAGCTTCCCCAACCGGGGAGGTCCACCACGATGTTCCGGTGGTCCTCGAAGGCCGGCAGGTTGCCGCCGAAGTTGCTCATGCCCGTGGCCCCGGGCCCCGAGCCGTGCAGCCACACGACGGGACTGCCCGTCCCGACGTCGGTGTAGGCCAGTTGCGCGTCCCCGACGTCCAAGATGCTCGTCACTCCGACCCCTCGTCTCTGTCAGCAATGCATGTATGTATCGCTCACTACATTGACTCTACACCTGATCCGGCTTCCCCTCCAGGACGGAGCGGCGGGCCGGCACGGTCGTACGGCACCGGGCGTGCTGGTGTCCCGTCCCGTCGCGACGGGTCGGGACGAACCCCAGCGGGTCGGGTCAGCGACCGTAGGTCTCCAGCAGCCGCAGCCACACCTCGCTCACGGTGGGATACGCGGGAACCGCGTGCCACAAACGGTCCAGCGGCACCTCCCCGACCACCGCGATCGTCGCCGCGTGCAGCAGTTCGGCGACGTCCGGGCCGGTGAGGGTGAACCCGGCGATCACCTTCCGGTCCTCGTCGACGACCATCCGGGCGTGGCCCTGGTATCCCTCGGCGTGCAGGGAGGACCCGGCGACAGCGGCCAGGTCGTAGTCGACGACCCGGATCCGCAGCCCCGCGGCCTCGGCGGCGGCCGCGGTCAGCCCCACCGACGCGACCTCGGGTTCGGTGAACACCACCTGCGGCACCGCGCGTTCGTCGGCTGTCGCGGCGTGCCGGCCCCACCGGCCGTCCTCGACCGCTTCGCCCTTGGCGCGCGCCACAATGACGTCCCCCACGGCGCGCGCCTGGTACTTGCCCTGATGGGTCAGCAGCGCACGGCGGTTGACGTCCCCGGCGGCGTAGAGCCACCCGCCGCCGATCGGCGTGCCGTCCTCCCCCACGACCCGCAGCGTGCCGTCGACCGTGAGCCAGGCGCCCGGCGTCAGGCCGACGGTGTCCAGCCCGATGTCCTGGGTGTTCGGCGTACGGCCGACCGCCACGAGCAGTTCGTCGGCTTCGACCTGCTCGCCGTCGGTGAGCGTGACGGTCACCGTTCCGTCGCCGGCGCGCTTCACGGACCGGGCCTCGTCGCCGAGGCGCACCGACGCACCGGCCTCCCGCAGGGACTGGACGACCCACTCGCCGGCGAAGGGTTCCGCCAGCGGCAGCACACCGTCGCGCGCCAGCAGCGTCACCGAGGCACCAAGGCCGGTGAACGCGGTCGCCATCTCCGAGGCCACCACGCCACCACCGATGATGGCGAGCCGGCCGGGAACCGCGGGTGCCGCGGCCGCTTCCCGGCTGGTCCACGGCGCCGCCTCGCGCAGGCCGTCCACGTCCGGGACGAGCGCGCCGCTGCCGGTCGCGACGACGACCGCGTGCCGGGCGTTCAGCGAGACCGTGGAGCTGTCCTCGCCGGTCGTCACCTCGACGACCCGGGCCGAGGCGATCCGGCCGTGCCCGCGGTACAGCGGAACCCCGACCTCCTCCAGCCAGGCCGCCTGCCCTTCGTCGTGCCAGTGGGAGGCGAAGGAGTCCCGCCGGTGGAGCACGGCCGCGACGTCCAGTTCACCCGTCACCGCCTCGCGCGCGCCGGGCACGTGCCGGGCCGCGCGGAGCGCCGCGCCGCTGCGCAGCAGCGCCTTGGTCGGCATGCAGGCCCAGTACGAGCACTCGCCTCCGACCAGTTCCCGCTCGACGACGGCGGCGCTCAGGCCGCCCCGCACCACCCGGTCGGCGATGTTCTCGCCAACCGGGCCCGCACCGATGATGACGACGTCGTAGGTAGCGGTGTCCACGTCAGCTCGCCTTGCCGGCACGGCCGAGACGCAGCGCCGAGACGAGGAAGAAGATCCCGCCGAGGACGGCGTAGCCGGCCACGCCGGTCAGCTTCGGGTCCGAGGCGGAGGCGCCCATGATGAACGACGCTCCGGCCAGGACGGAGATGCCGCCGCTGAGCATCATCGGCCACTGGCCGCCCATCGCGCCCTTGCGGCGGCTGAGCCCGACGATCAGCTGGACGGCCCCGGAGACGATCGCCCAGGCACCCCACACGCGGAGGACCGCCGGTACACCGGAGGCCCCGGCGACGCCCAGGGCGACGGTGGCGATCGTGCTGATCGCGATGTTCACCTGAAGCCCGCGGATCGGTCCGGTGCCACCCGCCGAGCGCACGTCGGTGATGGCCGAGGCGACGTCGAACAGGGGGTAGACGACGAGCAGGGTGATGCCGAGGGCTCCGAGGTGGGACTTGTCGGCGAACAGCAGGGCCGCCCAGACGACGGCGAATCCGAACCGTACGAAGTACAGCCGGCGCAGGGCCGGCGCGGGCCGGCCGGCGGTGACGGGCGAGTCGGCGGGAGGCGAGTCAACGGTGGTCACGGTGATCCTTTCGAGGCTGTGGCGGGGGGTGCGCTGCGGCCGGCGCGGCGGCCGGCGTCCTCCCGCGAAGGCGAGGACGGCGAGCCGCCGGCCTCCCCCTCAAGACCGAACGTTCTACCTCACTCAGGATGGCGAATCCCGCCCCGACTGTCAAGACAGAACGTTCTCCCTATTGCAGGAACCGCGGTCTCACGCCCAACCCCGGTAGTGGTCGGAGGGAAGGGGGTGGCCGACGGGCACGACACGGGAGTTGACCGCGGTCAGGCAGCCCGGGCAGAACAACTGCCGGAAGACGACCTCCTCGTCGACGTACACCGACGGGTCGTGCCAGATGTGCGGGCCGGCGTCGGTCGGGGCCCCGTCGCGGCGCGCCAGCGCCGCGACGAACGCGCTCCCGGCCAGCGGCCCGATCGCGGTACCGCAGTGGACGCACACCACCGTGCCCCCGTCCGGCGATTCCCGGACGCCGAGGTTGTCGTCGAGCCGGCGTACCCCGCTCGGATCCGGCACGCCGATCGGCGCGAGCCCGGTGGCGGGCAGACCGGTGTCCGCGGCACGGCGGTGCCGCAGCCTCTGCCGGGTCTCATCGGTCGCGCTCACGTCCACGTCGCCGTCCTCGCGGAGCACGACGCCGTAGACGTCCCGCGCGGCATCCGCCGACACCCGTACCTGCAGCACGTCGTCACGGACGCTCTGCGCGGGGCGCAGCAGCGGGTCGCCGTATCCGCCGCCGGCCTGCCAGTGCAGGTAGAGCGCGTCGCCGGGGCCGAAGTCCGACTCCCCCTCGCAGGGCAGCACCTCGATCTCGCCGCCCAGCTCGCCGAGGTCGCCGGGGATGGCGGCCGCGCGGGCGAGTTGGGGGACGTCGATGCCGCGCACCACCAGATCGAGCTGGGAGTTGCCGGGATACCCCCCGGCCAGTCCGACGTTCTGGTTCGCGACCTTGCCGGTTCCGGAGATGACCAGGGACATCGTCCCGCTCTGGTCCGGGTGCTGCACGTAGCAGACCGAGCCGCTCATCCCTCCGCGCTGCCTCCCCGGTCCTCCGGAGTCGGTCTGCTCGCGCCGCCACAGGGCGACCAGCGGGTAGAGGTACTCGGTCATCTCGACGTCGGGCGCCCGTGCGGAGGGGATGATGAGCCGGCCGCCGGTGTCGACGCCGTCGTGGTGCACCTGGGCCCCGTAGCCGCCGGCCATGACGTCGAAGATGGGGGACACGAAACGCCTGCTGCCGCCGCCGCGGACGTCGACGCCGGACACCACGCACAGGTCGGTGGTGCCGTTGCAGATCGACTGCACGTCGGTGCGGTGCGCCGGTTCGGCGTCCAGCATCTTGGCGAGCACCTCGGCGACCAGGTTCCCCGAGCCCCACGCCGGGCCGAAGGGTCCCTTGCCCACGGCGGCCGGGAACGAGGCGTTGGTGATCGTGTCCTCGTCGGTGACGATCTCGAAGCAGCGCATCAGCCCGCCCGCGGCCCAGGGGATGTCCCCGGCCAGCAGCGGCAGCATCGTGAAGACGATCCCGGCCCGCAGCCCCGGGTAGGGGCAGTTGATGATGCCGGTCTGCCCGGCTGTTCCGCGGAAGTCGAAGACGAGCCGGTCGGCTTCCTTGGTCATCGCGACCTTGATGGCGTGCATGCCGCGATCGCCGGTCTGCGACTGCTCCTGGTAGCCGACCGCGCTCCACGTCCCGTCCGGCAGGGCGCGGAGCTTGGCCCGCAGCCGGCGTTCGGCGTCGTCCATCATCCGGCGCATGACGCCCTTGACGGTGTCGGCGCCGTACTTGGTGATGAGCCGGAGGATCTGCTCGGCGGCGTTCTTGTTGGCGGCGACCTTGGCGCGCAGGTCGAGGCCCACCAGGTGCGGCAGGCGCGACCGGCGCACCCAGGCATCGGCGACGTCACGCTGGAGCACGCCGTCACGCACCACCTTGACCGGTGGTGTGGGCACCGCCTCGCCGAACACGTCCTGGGCCGACGGGCTGAACGAGCCCGGCCGCGGCCCGCCGAGGTCGACCTGGTGGGCGATGGCCGTCGTCCAGCCGAACAGCTTGCCCTCGTGGAAGATCGGTGCCAGGACCGCGGCGTCGTTCTGGTGCAGCCCGCCACCGATCCACGGGTCGTTGCACAGGAACATGTCGCCCTCGGCGATGCCCGGGTTGTCGCTGCGGTTGCGCAGCGTCCAGACGATGGCCAGGTCCATCGAGCCGATCAGCCCGATGTTGTAGGCACCGACCTGGACCTGCTCGCCCAGCTCGTCGCAGATGGAGAAGTTGAAGTCGTTGGACTCGGTGACCACGTGCGAGCCCGACATCCGCCGCAGCGTCTCGCCCATCTCCTGGGTGATCGCCCACAGCCGGTGCCGGACGACCTCGTAGGTCAACGCGTCGACCTGGCCGGCCCGTTCGCCGTCGATCCGGTGCAGCGGCAGCGTGGGCGAGATCTGCCGCAGCAATTCCTCGCGCGGCAGGGGCCGGCTGGTGAACTCGTCCGCCCCGGGGATCCTGGATGTCATGGAAGCTGTCCTCACTGGTAGCGCAGCACGAGGTTGCCGAGGTGGTCGACGCGTCCGGTGGCCCCGGCGGGGACCACGACCACCGTGGTCGGGACGTCGACGATCGCGGGCCCGACGAGCTCGTGGCCTGCACGCAGCCGGGCGTAGTCGTAGACGGGGGTGGGCACGAAGCCGGTCTGCGAGTCGAGGCAGACGTCGCGTTCCCCGAGCAGGGCCTCCGCCGGGTCGGGGCCGTCGGCCTGGGGGACGGCGGGAAGCCTGACGGGAAAGCCGAGACCGGCCTTGGCCCGCACGCGATAGGTGATCGCCTGCACGCCGGCCTCGCGGTAGCCGGCGCCGCTGCCGTTGATCCGCTCGTAACTCTCCTCGAAGCGCTCGAGGATCGCGTCACCGGTGCGCTCGGTGAACTCCGTCTCCGGGACGGCGGTGGCCAGTTCGGTGACCTGCATCGAGTAGCGCAGGTCGATCTCACGCTGCAGCGTCACGTCCTGGAACGTCACCTGCTGCCGGTCGAGTGCGCGCTGCAGATCGGCTTCCAGCCGGGCGAAGTGGGAGGCGAGCACGGCGGGGTCGACCGGGAACGAGGACGGGTCGGAGAGCTCGGCGCTCATGACGATGTCGGAGGCCGCGAGCCCGTAGGCCGAGAAGGCGGAGGCAACGGGCCCGAGCGGGACGACGACTTCGCTCACCCCCAGGTCGTGGCAGTAGCCGGCGCAGTGGGCGGGTCCGGCACCGCCGAAGGCGTACGCGACGAAGTCGCGGGGGTCGTAGCCCGCCTGCACGACGGCCCGGCGCAGGAGGTCTCCCGCCTGCGCGTTCTGCACTTCGTGGATCGCGATGGCCGCTTCCTCGACGGACAGGCCGAGCGGCTCGGCCACGTGCTCGCGGATCGCCTCGCGTGCCAGGTCCATCCGGAGGGGCTTGCGGCCGCCGAGCAGCCCCCGCGGGCTGAGGATGCCGAGGACCAGGTTCGCGTCGGTGTTGGTGGGACGCGTCCCGCCGTTGCCGTAGCAGGCGGGACCGGGGACGGCCTCGGCGCTCTGCGGGCCCAGCCGCAGGTTGCCGCCGGCGTCCACGGAAGCGAGTGCCCCGCCGCCCGAACCGATGGTGTGCACGCGGATCGTCGCCGCGTTGATCGGGAACTGGTTCACGATGGAGCCCGGCGCCATGACCGGCTCCCCGTCGACGATGAGTCCCGCCAGGAAGGTCGTGCCGCCGACGTCGGTGGTGATGACGTTGCGGTGCCCGAGCTGCTCGGCCAGCCGCATCCCGCCGATGACACCGCCGGACAGCACGGACCCGACGGTGGTGATGGCGTGTTCGGGTGCCCGGTCGGCGGTGATGGTGCCGCCCTCGCTCTGCATCACCAGCAGCGGGCCCTTGAGCCCGCTCTCCTCCAACTGCTTCTGCAGGGGCAGGAGATAGGTGCGCAGCCGCGGTCCCACCTGGGCGTTCATGATCGTGGTGGAGGTGCGGGCGAACTCGCGGATGCGCGGGCTGACCTCCGAGGAGAGCGTGACGTACATGTCCGGGGCGGTCTCGTGGATCAGTTCGCGGACGCGCTGCTCGTGGGCGCCGTTCTTGAACGACCACAGCAGGCAGACCGCGATCGCCTCGACGCCCTGGTCCACCAGCGTCCGTGCGACGCGGCGGACCTCGTCCTCGTCCAGCGGGACCAGCACCTTCCCGGCGTGGTCGATCCGCTCGGTGACCTCGAGCGCCCGGTACTTCGGGATCAGCGGCGCGGGCTTGCGCTGCCGGAGCGTGTCCTGGATCTCGTGGGCCGACCGGCCGAGCGTGCGGCCCTCGGCGTTCATGATGTAGATCGCGTCCCGGTGGCCCTTCGTGGCGATGAGCCCCACATCGGCCACCTGGCCCTGGACGAGGGCGTTGATCGACGCGGTCGTGCCGTGGGCGATGTAGTCGGTCTGCCGGAGCAGTTCGCCGACGCCGATGCCCAGCTCGTCCGCGATGTCCTCGATCGCGCGCATGACACCGACCTCGCGGTGCGGCGGGGTCGTCGGCGTCTTGGCCGACACCATCCGGCCTGCACCGTCCGAGGCGACCGCGTCGGTGAACGTGCCGCCCACGTCGATGCCCAGTGCGTATGACATGTGCCTTCTCCTGGTGGTCTCTACCGCTGGTGGGCGGCGACGCGGCCGGTGACGGTGTGCAGGAGCTCGTCGGGACGGGCGTCCGCCCCGCCCATCCAGGCCACGTGCTGGTCGGGGCGCACGAGCAGCAGCTCGGCGGGGTAGCGGTCGGGCCACCGGGCCGGCAGGTCGACCACGGCCAGGGGGATCCCGAGTGCCCGGGCCGCCGAGGTCCAGGACGTCACGGCGGTCCCCGGGTCCGTCCGCAGCAGGGTGAAGCCGGGCCCGAGCACGTCGAGCACCGACCGGTCGTCGTCGAGCCAGACGTGCGGCAACCGGAAGCCGGGCCGTGCTCGTTGGAGGTAGTCGCCCATGGTGATCGCGTCCTGCTGCTCGCCGCCGGCCACCAGAGGGGAGTCCGCGTAGTGGTAGCCGAAGCTGAAGCCGTCGGGTGAGTACCGGTGCGGCTCGGTGACCGCGAGGCGGCCGGCGAAGTCCGCGCGGGCCCGTTCGCCGGCCGGGCCCGGCAGGTGGATGTCCGGCGGGAACTGGGCGAACGACCGTCCGGCCGCGGCCCCCACCGCACGGGCGAACTGCTCGCCCACCGGCTTGCGCTCCCGCTCGTAGGCGTCCAGCAGTTCCGGTGGCGCCCACCCGTGGCGGACCGCGGCCAGCATCCAGCCCAGCGTCGCCGCGTCCTGGATCCCCGCGTTCATGCCGAATCCCCCGACGGGGATCCAGATGTGGGCGGCATCGCCGGCCAGGAACACCCGCCCCGTGCGATACCGCTGGGCGACGAGCCGGCGTCCGGTCCAGCGCACCACGCCGAGCACCTCGTGCTCGACGGGTTGTCCCACGGCCTCCCGCAGGAGCTCTTCGGGGTCCTCGGCCTCGGTGTCGTGGTCGGGGTCGAAGGCGACGTGGTTGAGCCACAGCGCGTCGCCGTCGATGGCGATCAACGACGCGATCCGGCGGCCGTAGGTCCAGTACGTCCAGGCCCGGTCGCGTGCGGCCAGCCGCCCGAGCTCCGGCGAGCGCAGGAAGGTCGAGACGAACTGCTGGATCGCGTCGACACCTTCGTAGCGGATGCCCAGTTGGCGCCGGACGGTGCTGTGGGCGCCGTCGCAGCCCACGACGTAGGCGCACGTCAGGGTGCGTCGCGCGCCGCCGGTCTCCACGACCGCCTCGACGTGGTCGTCGTCCTGCCGCAACTCCACCAGCCGGGTTCCCCGTTCGAGGGTCAGCCCGGGAAGCGTGCGCGCGTGCCGCTCCAGGATCGGCTCGAGGAACAGTTGGGAGATCCGGTGCTGCGGCTCCGGGGTGGGCCATCCGCCCCTGCCGACACCGTCCAGCACGTCGCGGGCGCTCGGCAGATCGATGCGGAAGATCTCCTCACCGCTCAGGGTGGTCCGGTACTGGATCGAGGTGGGGTGATCCTCGGGCAGCCCGGCCCGCCGGATGTCGTCCGCCAGTCCGAGCCGCCGGAAGATCTCCATCGACCGCGCGGAGGTGGTGTTGCAGCGGGGATTGGCGCCCCGCTCGTCGGTGGCCTCCACGACGTGGCACGCCACGCCGCGCCGGGCCAGGTCGATGGCGAGGGTCAGGCCGGCGGGGCCGGCGCCGACGACCAGGACCTCGACCCGGTCCTCGCTGGTGCTGATCGGCTGTGTCATGCGCTCAGGAACTCCCCTACCAGGCTGCAGAATTCATCCGGCCTGTCGACGTGGATCCAGTGCCCGGCCCCCGCCACCACCGCGAGGCGGGCGCCGGGCAGGGCGGCGACGAGGCGCTCGGAGACCTCGACCGGCGAGACCAGGTCGCACTCCCCGTGCAGGGCGAGGACCGGATGGACGATCTTGGTGAGATCGAGGGGCGGGGGTCCGTCCTCGACGTCGGCGAACATCGACCGGAACGCCGGCTCCGCTCCGGGGCGCAGGGCCTGCCGCAGCCGGATGCCGGTGAGTTCGTCGAGGAGTTCGCCGTGGACGCCCTCGTCGGCGACGAGCCGGCCGAGGGTGGCCCGCATCGACTCCCGTGTCGGGGCGTCGTAGAACGGGACCGCCGCCGGCAGCGGCCCGGTACCCGCTCCCCCCATGACGACCGCGCGGTCGACCCGCTCGGGCGCCATGGACGCAAGGGCCAGCGCCGCGGCTCCGCCCGCGGCCGAGTTGCCGACGAGGTGCACGCGGTCCAGGCCGTGGTCGTCGAGGATGTCCAGCACCTGCCGTGCCCGGGCCGCCGCCCAGGCGCGCGGACCCGTGATCCCGGCGGACCCGGCGATCCGCGTGCCGAACCCGAGGAGGTCGGGAGCCAGGCAGCGGAACTCGCCCGAGAGCCGGGAGCGCACGCCGCCCCAGTTGCTGTCGGCGTCGACGCCCGGCCCGCCTCCGTGGAGCAGGACGAGCGGGGGTTTCACGCCTGAACGGGCGCCATTGCGTGACGTGGCCGGCACCTGCAGCCTCCTCAAGGGATCGTACGTGGGGGCGCCGCTCACGGCAGCCACGAGAGGAACTCGTCGGTGCCGACCAGCCGGGACGAGGTCAGGGACATCACCCGCAGCGCGGCCTGGTGCATCTCGGCGGCGGGCATCGGGCCCGCCCCGAGGTCCGGATAGTCACAGGACGCGCAGGCGTCCTTGACCACCAGGGAGCGGAACCCCCGTTCCAGGGCGCCGCGGGCCGTTCCGAGCACGCAGCACTCGGTCGTCATCCCGGTGAGGACCACCGTGTCCACGCCGAGCCCGCGCAGGATGATCTCCAGGTCGGTGGCGTAGAAGGAGTTGTACCGGTGCTTCTTGATCACCGGTTCGCCCGGACGCGGCGCGAGTGCGGGATGGATCTCCACCCCGCGCTCGCCGTCGACCAGGGCCTCCCCCGCCGCCACCGGCGGGTACAGGTCGCGATGGATCCCCATGTCGGCCCCGCCGGGACGGTGGACGTGCGCGGCGTAGACGACCGCCAATCCCCGGCTGCGGGCGGCGTCCAGGAGCTTCTGGATCGCGGGGATCACGCGCCGCCCTTCCGGGAACTCCAGCGGCGCGCCCTCCTCCACGAAGTCGTTCTGCATGTCGATGACGAGCACCGCGGTACGGACCACGTCGATCGGAGAACTGCTCACACGAACCTCCTGGGGCCGGATGGCCGGGCTGCCGTACGCGGAAGGTCGGACTGTGTATGTAGCGTTCACTCTACGACTCCGAGTGGGCCTTGGCTACAGCTCGCGCACGGCCGGGGGACCCGCCGCCCCGTCACCGGCGGAACCGCGCACCCCTGTGCGGACAGAACGTTCTCTCCGCTAAATTCCTACCATGGTGTGCAGCGAATCCCGTACCGAACCGTCCGCAGCGCGGTCCGCGCTGCCCGGGGAGGATCCCGTCCTTGCCTCCCTGGACGAGGCCCACCGCGCCGAGCGCGCCCTGGCGCGCGAGGCCGCCGCCGCCGGGCTCCCCGCGGCCGACACCATCCGCGCCCTCAGCAGATCCATCGCCGCGGACATCCGGTCTCCCGGCTCTCGGGGGAGCCTTTTCCTCCATGCGGCAGCCGAGCGTCCCGGCCCCGGTCACCCGGCGCACCCGGCGGTAGTCGCCCACCGCCGATGGCTCCTCGACACCGTTGCTCAACTGCTGGCCAGGATCCGGGAAACGCCCGCCGAAGCGGCGGCCCGTCAGTTCGTCATGCTGTGCGACGGCGCCATGGTCGCCGGCTGCCTGTCCGACCCCGTAGCGGCCGGCGAGGACTTCCTGCGCGCGGTGGAGGCACTCCTCCACGCACATGCCGCATCGGTGTTTCGCTGAGCCGACCGCGGATGGAGCGGCGATCCGGCGCCGCCAGGGTAGAGACCGAACGTTCTGCCATTTGCTAACCTCGGGACCATGAGTCCGAGAACAGAAGGCGGCAACGTCTCCGAGGCGCGAGCGCGGCTGCTCAACACCGCGACCCGGATCTTCTACGCCGAGGGGATCCACTCCGTCGGCATCGACCGGATCGTCGCGGAGGCGCAGGTCACCCGGGCCACGCTGTACCGGCACTTCTCGGGCAAGGAGGATCTCGTCCTCGCCTATCTCGGGCTGGCCGACCAGGGCATCCGGGGGCAGGTCGCCACCGCCCTGGAAAGTGGGCAGTCGGCAGCCGACCAGGTCCGGGCGGTCGCCCGGTCCATCACCGAGGGCATCCAGTCCCCCGGTTTCCGCGGATGCGCGTTCCTCAACGCGGTCGCCGAGTATCCCGACGCCTCCCACCCGGTCCACCAGGCCGTCATGGCGCACCGGGACTGGTTCCTGAACACGGTCACGGACCTGCTGGCGCAGACCGGCGACGCGCCCGCCGACGCGGACGGCCGCCACCTGGTCATGCTCCGCGACGGGGCCATGGCGGCAGGGTGCCTCTTCGACCCGAAACTGATCTCCGAGACCTTCCTGGACGGCGTGGACGGCATCCTCAAGGCCCGCAGCGCCTGAGTATCCGGGCGGGGCGGGCGGCCGGTCAGGTGCCGGAGCCTAGGGCGCGGGACAGGCCGAGCGCCGCGGTCCGTACTGCCGGCGCCAGTTGGGCCGCCCGGAAGCGGTCGCGCGGTACGGCCACCGACAGAGCAGCCACCGCCGTCGACCCCTCGAAGACCGGCGAGGCGATGCAGCACACGCCGAGGGCGGACTCCTGCTCCTCGTAGGCGAGGCCGGACACCTGGACCTTCTCGATGGCGGTACGCAGCCGGGCCGCATCGGTGACCGAATGCGGGGTCAGCTGCGGCAGCGGCCGGGCCAGCACCTCCTCGATCAACTCCTCACCGGAGAAGGCCAGCAGGGCCTTGCCCACGCCCGTGCACGTCAGGGGCAGCCGGCCCCCGATCCGGGAGGGCAGCGCCAGCGCCTGGTGGCCGTGGATCCGCTCGACGTAGGCCACCTCGTGCCCGTCGCGGATCCCGAGGTGCACGGTCTCGTGCGTGGCCTCGAACAGGTCCTGGAGGAAGGGCAGGGCGGCCTCCCGCAGATGCAGCCGGCGCGGCACCAGCGAACCCAGCTCGAACAGCTTGCCGCCGAGCCGGTAGCTGTCGCCGTCGCGGTCGAGCAGGCCCAGACGGACCAGGTCGGCGCAGAGACGGAACGCGGTCGTCTTGGCCAGCCCCGTACGGGAGGCGATTTCCGTGAGACGGAACGTACCGCCGTCCGGCTGGTAGCAGTCGAGTACGGTCACCGCCTTGTCGAGCATGTTGCCCTGACTGCTGTTCCGTGTCATGGAACATATTTTGCCGTACGCCGGGCGGCACTCCTATACCTGTGGGAACGGCCCTCAGCGGCCATCCGCCTCTGCCGCGGCCCCGCGGCGCCCTTCCCGGAGGTCACTGCCATGTCTGTTCCGTACCATCGCGCCGCTGCGGACGGCGGACGCCCATGAGCGCCCACGGGGCCGCCGATGCCGTGGCCAAGGCCGCGGACGTGCTCGCGGAGGCCGCGCGCACCGGAAGGCCGTGCCCCCCGGTGCGCGCGCTCCTGCCCGAGTCGGACGTCGAGGCGGCCTACGCGGTGCAGCGCCTGTACGTCGAGCGCGCGCTGGCCGAGGGCCGACGTCCGGTGGGCCGCAAGATCGGTCTGACCTCGCCCGCCGTGCAGCGTCAACTCGGGGTCGGCCAGCCCGACTTCGGCGTCCTGTTCGCCGACATGGCGGTTCCCGAGGGCCGGCCGATCGCCCCCGGACGGCTGCTGCAGCCCAAGGTGGAGGCGGAGGTCGCCCTGGTGCTGGGCGCTGATCTTCCGCACCGGGAACCGACCGCGGCCGATCTGCTGCGGGCCACCGCGTTCGCCCTGCCCGCGCTGGAGATCGTCGACAGCCGCGTCGCCGGCTGGGACATCTCCATCGTCGACACCGTGGCCGACAACGCCTCCAGCGGGCTGTTCGTCCTGGGCGGCACGCCGGTGCCGCTGGACCGGGTGGACCTGCGCGCCGTCCAGATGACCCTGACGAAGAACGGCGAGACGGCCTCGCGGGGAACGGGCGCCGACTGTCTGGGCAGCCCGCTGACCGCCGCCCTCTGGCTGGCCTCCACCCTCAGCGGCCTGGGCGACCCGTTGCGGGCCGGGGACGTCGTCCTGACCGGCGCGCTCGGCCCGATGGCGGTCGCGGCCGAGGGCGACGAGTTCACCGCCCGCATCGACGGCCTCGGCATGGTCACCACCGCGTTCGCGCCCTCCACCACGGAAGGAACCGGAGCATGACCACGAAGGTCGCCGTCATCGGATCCGGCAACATCGGCACCGACCTGATGATCAAGATCCTGCGGCTGTCGGAGTCGCTGGAGATCGCCGCCATGGCCGGCATCGACCCGGAGTCGGACGGCCTGGCCCGCGCCCGCAGGCTGAAGGTCGCCACCACCCACGAGGGCGTCGAAGGGCTGGTGGGAATGGACGAGTTCGCGGACGTGTCCCTCGTCTTCGACGCCACCTCCGCCGGCGCCCACCGGCACCACGACGAGGTCCTGCGCGCGCTGGGACGCACGGTCGTCGACCTGACCCCCGCCGCACTCGGTCCGTACGTGGTGCCGCCGGTCAACGGCGAGGCACACCTGGACGCCGGGAACGTCAACATGGTCACCTGCGGAGGCCAGGCCACCATCCCGGTCGTCGCCGCGGTCGCCGCCGTGACACCGGTGCACTACGGGGAGATCGTCGCCTCGATCTCCTCACGCTCGGCGGGCCCCGGCACGCGGGCCAACATCGACGAGTTCACCGAGACGACGTCGGCGGCGATCGAGAAGGTCGGCGGTGCGGCCCGGGGCAAGGCGATCATCGTCCTCAATCCGGCCGAGCCCCCGCTGATCATGCGGGACACCGTGTACTGCCTGGTCGGCGACTGCGACGACACCGCGGTCGCCGCCTCGGTGGAGGACATGGTCACGCGCGTCCAGACGTACGTGCCGGGCTACCGCCTCAAGCAGAAGGTGCAGTTCGACCGCGTCCCCGCCGACGATCCCCTCAACACGCTCCTCCCGGCCGCCGCCCGCTCCGGCAAGGCCGCCAGGGCCACCAAGGTGTCGGTGTTCCTCGAAGTGGAGGGCGCCGCCCACTACCTGCCCGCCTACGCCGGCAACCTCGACATCATGACCTCGGCCGCACTGCGCACCGCCGAACGCCTGGCCGCGCACCACTCCAGGAAGGTGACCGCCCGATGACGTCCCTCTACGTCCAGGACGTGACGCTGCGGGACGGCATGCACGCCGTTCGGCACCGCTACACCGTCGAGCAGGCCCGCACCATCGCCACCGCCCTGGATGCCGCCGGGGTCGCCGCGATCGAGATCGCCCACGGCGACGGCCTGTCCGGCTCCAGCATCACCTACGGCGTCGGCGCCCACACCGACTGGGAGTGGATCGAGGCCGTCTGCGACTCCCTCACCCGTGCCGTGCCCACCACGCTGCTGCTGCCCGGCATCGGCACCCTGCACGACCTGAAGCAGGCGCAAGCGCTCGGCATCCGGTCGGTCCGGGTGGCCACCCACTGCACCGAGGCCGACATATCGGCCCAGCACATCTCCGCCGCACGCGAGTCGGGCCTGGACGTGGCGGGCTTCCTGATGATGTCGCACATGGCCGAACCGGCCGAACTCGCCCGCCAGGCCAAGCTGATGGAGTCCTACGGCGCCACGTGCATCTACGTCACCGACTCTGGCGGCCGCCTCACCATGGACGGGGTACGCGACCGCTTCCGCGCCTACCGCGACATCCTCGACCCGGAAACCGAACTCGGCATCCACGCCCACCACAACCTCGGGCTGGGCGTGGCCAATTCGGTCGTCGCCGTCGAGAACGGCGCCGTGCGTGTCGACGCCTCCCTCGCGGGGCAGGGCGCCGGGGCCGGCAACTGCCCGCTGGAGGCGTTCGTCGCCGTCGCCGACCTGATGGGCCTGGAGCACGGCTGCGATCTGTTTCCCCTGATGGACGCCGCCGACGACGTCGTGCGCCCCCTCCAGGACAGGGAGGTGCGCGTGGACCGCGAGACGCTCACGCTCGGCTACGCCGGCGTGTACTCCAGCTTCCTGCGGCACGCCGAGGCCGCCGCCCGCCGATACGGCATCGACACCCGGGCGATCCTCGTCGAGGCCGGCCGACGCAAGATGGTCGGCGGGCAGGAGGACATGGTCACCGACATCGCCCTCGACCTCGCCGCGGCCACCGCCACGAACGTCTGACTGGCGCACGGAGTGCACCCACCCCCGCGGCGGGCTCCGGCGTCAGGAGCCGTCGCCCTGACCGCGGTCCCGCTGTTCCGCGAGACCGCGGATCAGGGAGACGAAGCCGGCGACCTGCGAGCTGTACGTCACGCCGTCGAAGCTGTTGGCCACCGACAGTCCGTCGGTCATGGCCCGCCCGAGCACGGCGATCCGGTCGACGACGGCTTCGCCCGCTTCGCCGCCGTCCGGCGCGAGGACGGGGGTGAGGGCGTCCACCCACGAGGCGTGGGCGTAGTCGCGGATACGGCGCACGGTGTTCCGCACCGGCTCGGTGTCCTTGTGCGGGCCGACGCTGATGGCCAGCAGGATGCGGAGGTACTCCGGCCGCTGGTCGAGGGACTTGCACGCCGTGGAGAGCCATGCCTCGAAGCGCTCGAGCGGCTCGTGGTCGTCGAACGACGACGGGTTCGGGAACGAGGCGTGCATCTCCTCGAAGGTGCGGTCGAGCAGCCCCGCCAGGACGCCGAGCTTGTTCCCGAAGTGGTAGTAGATCGAACTGGCCGGCAGCCCTGACTTGGCGGTCAGGTCCGAGATGGCCATGCCGTCATACCCTCGACTGGTGATCAGGGCCCGAGCGGCGTCCAGGATGGCGTCGCGGCTGCTGGGGGCGACACCGGTCGCTGCAGATCTCGTTTCCTTCACCACCCGTCAATGATAGGGCGCGCGGCACGCCCGCCGGTCGGCGGCGGGCCCGGCGGTCAGGAGGCGGACCATCCGCCGTCGAGGACGAGCCGGGTGCCGGTGACGGAGGCGGCCTGGGGCGAGCACAGGTAGGCGACCGCCCCGGCGACCTCGTCGGGCTCGATGAGCCGCTTCACCGCCGACCGCGCCAGCAGGACGTCCGAGACCACCTCGTCCTCGCTGAGGCCGTGGACCGCCGCCTGATCCGCGAGCTGCTTCTCCACCAGAGGGGTGCGGACGTAGCCGGGGCACACGCAGTTGCTGGTGACGCCGTGGGCCGCCCCCTCCAGCGCGATGACCTTCGACAGCCCTTCGAGGCCGTGCTTCGCGCTGACGTAGGCGGACTTGTACGCGCTGGCGCGGATTCCGTGCGCGCTGGACATGTGGATGACGCGGCCCCAGCCGCGCTCGTACATGCCGGGGAGGACGGCGCGCGTGAGCAGGAACGGGGCCTCCAGCATCAGTCTCAGGACGAAGGCGAACCGCTCGGGGCTGAACTGCTCGATCGGAGAGACGTGTTGCACCCCGGCGTTGTTGACGAGGATGTCCGCGTCCAGCCGCAGATCGGCGAGCTCGGCGGTTTGGCTCAGATTCATGACGAGCGCCTCGCCGCCGATCCGCTCGGCGGTGCGCGTGGCACCGGCCTCGTCGACGTCGCACACCACCACGTGGGCGCCCAGGCCCGCGAGCTGTTCCGCCACCGCCGCGCCGATGCCGCTCGCGGCACCGGTCACCACGGCGCGCCGGCCGGAGAGGTCGGGAGTCATCGGCGTCGTCATGACGACGCCTGCGGGGTGAAGGGGCCCATGACGTCGAGGCCGACGCGGCCGAGCTTGCTCATGCCCATGACGAACTCACTCCTCCGGCTGTCCGGCACGCCCGCCACCGGGCGATTGTATGTAGCGCTCACTATACACCAGGGATCCCAGCGGCGAGCAGCTCACCGTGTCCTGCCAGTTGATACCTTCGGCCTTCCCACCAGGTTCGTCGATCTTCGAGGAGGTGGCCCGATGCGCGCGTTCCGGGATGCCGTGGAAGCCCGTGACATCGATGCCGCGACGGCACTGCTGGCTGACGACGTGGTCTTCACCAGCCCGGTCGCCTTCCGGCCCTACGCGGGAAAGCCCGTCACCGCCGCGATCCTGCGCGCGGTGCTCAGGGTCTTCGAGAACTTCAGGTACGAACGGGAGCTCGCCGGCCGTGACGGCCGCGACCACGCCCTCGTCTTCACCGCGACGGTCGACGGCAAGCAGATCCAGGGCTGCGACTTCCTCCACCTCGACGAGGACGGCAGGATCGACGAGTTCACCGTGATGGTCCGTCCGCTGTCGGCCGCCCAGGCGCTCGCCGAGGCGATGGCCGCGCAGTTCGGGCGCATCCAGCAGGAGGCCGCCGCCGACGGCAACTAGGCACTGACTTATGAGGCGGGCCCGTGGCCATGACCGTTCGTCATGGCCACAGGCCCGCTTCGTCAGCGTCTCGGCGCCATCAGGCGACGCCACGGCCGCTCATGCGGACGGGCCGCCTCAGACGACGACCAGCTCGACGGAGATGTTGCCGCGGGTGGCGTTGGAGTAGGGGCACACCTGGTGGGCCTTGTTCACCAGGTCCCTCGCGATGGCGTCGTCCACGGCCGGGATCGACACGAGGAGCTGGACGGCGATGCCGAAACCGCCCTCGGCGGTCTTGCCGAGGCCGACGCGCGCGGTCACCAGGGAGCCGGTGATGTCGGTGCCGGCCTGCCGCGCGACGACGCCCAGCGCGCTCTGGAAGCAGGCGCTGTACCCGGCGGCGAAGAGCTGCTCGGGGTTGGTGCCGGCGCCGCTGCCGCCGAGCTCCTTGGGCGTGTTGACGACGACGTCCAACTTGCCGTCATCGGTGGCGACCCGGCCGTCACGGCCGTTCTCCGCGGTGGCAACGGCGGTGTACAGGACGTCGACGGACTGGATGGTCATGACTGATTCTCCTTGAGAGGTAGGGAACAACGGGTGGAGGCAGGGCCGCTGGTGCGGCCCTGGGCTCAGCGCGCGGCCTGCTCGATGATCTTGGTGACGGCGTCGGGACGGCTGACCATCACCGCGTGGGAGGCGTTCACCTCGGTGACGTGGGCATTGGCCCGCGCGGCCATGAAGCGCTGCGCGTCGGGAGCGATGGCGTGGTCGTCACGGGTGATCAGGTCCCAGGAGGGGATGGTGCGGAAGGCTTCGTCGGCGCTCGGGTCCGTGATCGCCTTGATGTTGGCCGGCCGCTGGGCCGCCGCCATGTTGGCCGCGGTGTCGGCATCGACGTCGCCGGCGAAGGTCTCCCGGAAGTGCGCCGGATCGATGGATGCCTCGGTACCGCCCGGGACCGCGGTGTAGATCAGGGGCAACTGCGGAGACCTGGCGGCGAGATCACCGACCGACTCGCCCTTCACGGGGATGAAGCCGGCGATGTAGACCAGGGACTTGACCTGGGGGTCGGAGGCCGCGGCGTTGGTGATCACGGCGCCACCGTAGGAGTGGCCGACCAGGACCACCGGACCCGTGATGGTGGACAGATAGCTGGAGACGTACGCCGAGTCGCTGGTGAGCCCCTGCAGCGGGTCGGAGATGGCACGCACCGGATAGCCGTCGGCGCGCAGCCGTGTCATCACCGCATCCCAACTGGACGAATCCGCCCACGCGCCGTGGACCAGGACGACGGTCGGCTTCGGCTGCTCGGCCTGCTGGGACGGCTTCGAGTGGCCGTCGGACGCCATCGCCACCCCGGGAACGATGGCGGCGCCGAAGAGGGCGAAGGCGGCGGCGCCGGTGAGCGCGGCGCGGCGGGAGAGACGCATGGCAGAACCCTTCGAGATCGATGTAGACTAACTAGTAACTCTACCTGGGAGGAACGGTGCCACACGAAGGCGACTCGACGCAAGTGGAAGTGGGGACCCGTACTATGACCACCGTGAACGTGCCGGTGAGAGAGCGCCTGATCGAGGCAGCCACTGATCTCTTCTATGCGCACGGCGTGCGGGCCGTGAGTGCGGACAAGATCATCGAGCGGGTCGGCACCACGAAGGTGACCTTCTACCGGCACTTCAGGACCAAGGACGATCTGGTCGTGACCTACCTGGAGGGGCGCGCCGCCCTCGAGCGCGAGGGGGTCACCAGCGCGATCGCCCAGGCCGGCGGCGACGTCGACACGACGCTGCGGCTGATCTCGGAGGCGCTCGACACCGTGGCGTGCAGTCCGGGCTTCCGCGGCTGCCCCTTCATCAACGCCGCTGCCGAATACCCCGATCCCACCAGCCCCGTGCGCCAGGTCATCGACGCGCACCGGAGCTGGTGGACGAAGACGTTCGAGCAGCTCATCGCACCGCTCGGGCTGCCGGCGCCGGCAGCCGTCGCCGACGATCTGATGGTGCTGCGGGACGGCGCCATGGTCGCCGGCTACCTCGGCGACCCCGCAGCCGCGGCCGGCTCGTTCCTGCGCGGCTGCCAGGCGATCATTCGCCAGTCCCGCCCGTGACGGCGACGGCCGGCGACGCGACGCCCGGCGACGCGGCCGCCGGCTGAGAACGCCCGGCCGGCCACGCCGTTCGGCGTCAAGAACGCGCGAGCGGTGCCGGCTTCGCCACCTGGCGGATGGCGCGTACGCACCCTTGGCCTGGGCCGCATCGCCGGTTAGGGTCCGCTCCGACAGCGTTGTCAGGCCGCCCGGTACGGTCCCACGCTCACACCGTGCCCCCACCCTTGTGAGAGGTACCCGATGCCAGGTCCGCACTCGAAGAACCGTTTACCCGCCCGGCGGGCGGCGCGCGTGGTCGTGGCCGCCGCCGCGGCGTTGGCCGCAGCCACGGCCGCGCCCGCCTGGGCACGGACAGCAGCACCCGCACCATCCGAGCCCCGTGCCGCGGCCGTCGCCGCCTCGGGGCTCGACTACGTCGCGATGGGCAGCTCGTTCGCGGCCGGGCCGGGCATCCCGCCGGCGCAGACGGGCAGCGGAGCCGCGGCGTGCGCCAGGTCGGCCGGCAACTACGCCAGCATCGTGGCCCGCGAGACCGGGGCGAACCTGACGGACGCCTCGTGCAGCGGCGCGACCACCGCGAACGTGCTGACGGACAGCCAGTCCGGCCAGCCGCCCCAGGTGCAGGCCGTGACCTCCACGACCCGCGTGGTCACGGTCACCATCGGCGGCAACGACGTCGACTACCTGGGCAGTATCAACGCCTACTCCTGCCAGACCGGCGGCGGTACCAACTGCGGCAGTGTGGACCAGAACTCCATCGACCAGACCTTCCCCGCGCTGGCCGGCCGGATCGAGAACATCGTCAACGCGGTCCACGGCACGGCGCCGCAGGCGCACGTCTACCTGGTCGACTACTTCACCATCCTGCCGGATTCGGGGGTGTGCACCAACGTCCCGCTGACCGGTGACCAGGCGGCGTTCGAGCGCAGCATCGCCTCCCGCCTGGCGGACGCGACCGCCACCGCGGCAGCCGCCACCGGGGCGACCCTGGTCGACCTGGCCGCGGCCAGCCGCGGCCACGACGCGTGCGCCGCGAACCCGTGGGTGGAGACGTACCGTCCGGCCGCGGGACGTTCCGCCTACCATCCCGACGAGGCCGGGATGAGGGCGGCGGCCTCGCTCGTGGAGTCCGCTCTCGCGTCCTCCGGCCAGGTGCAGAACGTGGCGCTCCGTTCGGGGATCGCCGGCAAGTGCGCCGACGTGCGGAGCTCCGGCACCGCCGACGGCACGCCCGTGCAGCTGTACGGCTGCAACGGCACGGACGCGCAGCGGTGGACGTACGCTCCCGGCGCGGGCGGCACGCTGCGGGCGCTGGGCGGCTGCCTCGACGTGAGCGGCAGCGGGACCGCGAACGGGACCAAGGTCCAGCTCTGGCAGTGCAACGGCACCGGCGCGCAGCGCTGGGTGACCGGCCCCAACTCCTCGCTGGTCAACCCGCAGTCGGGGCGGTGCCTGGACGACCCGGGGAGCTCCACCGCCGACTGGACGCAGCTGCAGATCTACGACTGCAACGGCACGGCCGCGCAGCAGTGGACCCCGTCCGCCTGACCCTGAATTGTGGCGTCCGGCCGGCCTCGCCCGGCCGGACGCCGCGCGTCAGCCCCGACCCGCCGGCGGATCAGCGGCGGGCTTTGATCTTCATGCCGCCCGTGGTGACCGCGCGGATGTGGTCGCCGGCGAGCAGGCCGTGCGGGTTGCCGAGGTCGATGGCGCTGACCTCGTCGAGGCGGGCCAGCTGGGAGGGGGTGAGGTCGACCTCAAGGGCGCCCAGGTTGTCGTCCAGTTGCGCAACGGTGCGGGCGCCGATGATGGGTGCCGTCACGCCCGGGGCGTTCACCGTCCAGGCCAGTGCGACCTGGGCGGGCGTGCGGCCCAGTTCGGCGGCCACCTCCTTCACCGCGTCGGCGACGGCGAGGGTGCGTTCGGTGACCATTCCCAGCGCGGCGTTGAGGCTCCTGCGGCTGCCGGCGGTCTCGCCGGCGACGGGGCCCGCCGGGTTCAGGTCCTCCCGGCCGTACTTGCCGGTGAGCACCCCGCCGCCCAGCGGGGAGAAGGGGACCACGCCCAGTCCCATCGCGCGTGCCATGGGGATCAGGTCACGTTCCCCGGTCCGCTCGATCAGGCTGTACTCGATCTCCAGGGCGACCAGCGGTGACCAGCCGCGCAGGTCGGCGATCGCCTGCATGCGCGACACCTGCCAGGCCGGGGCGCTGGAGACCGCGACGTACAGCACCTTGCCCTGCCTCACCAGGTCGTCCAGTCCGCGCAGGATCTCCTCCACCGGCGTCCTGAAGTCCCAGATGTTCAGATAGAGCAGATCGATGTGGTCGGTGTCCAGCTGCCGCAGGCTGGCCTCCACCGACGCCAGCATGCTCTTGCGGTGCGCGCCCCCGGAGTTGGGGTCACCGGGCCGGCGCAGCGTCGAGTACTTCGTCGCCAGCACGAGTCGGTCGCGGTTGCCGCGGGCGAACTCGCCGAGCATCCGCTCCGAGCTGCCGTTGGTGTAGGTGCTGGCGGTGTCGAAGAAGTTGCCGCCGAGCTCGGTGTAGCGGTCGAACAGCCTGCGCGCCTCCTCGCGCTCGGCGCCCCAGCCCCACTCGGTGCCGAAGGTCGCCGCGCCCAGCGCCAGCGGTGAGACCAGCAGCCCCGAGCGGCCCAGCGGCCGGTAGGTGTCGAGGGTCAGCGCCATGGTGTTCTCCTGTGCTCGTGATCCGGTTCGGCGCTCAGCCTGCGGCCGCCTGCGGACCCGGGGAAGGGAGGACTCTTCCTGGGAACACCACTCCTACCCGGCCTGTTGGACGGAAGGTGACGACCCCCACCGTGGACCCGACCCGGGAGCTGGCCGCGTTCCTGCGCACCCGACGCGAGCGCCTCGACCCGGGTGACGTCGGCCTGCCCGCGCGCCGGCAGGCCCGGCGCACCCCGGGACTGCGCCGCGAAGAGGTCGCGGAACTGGCCGGGATCAGCATCGACTACCTCGTCCGGCTGGAGCAGGCCCGCCCGCTGCGGCCCTCGGCCGACGTGGTCGAAGCCCTGGCCCAGGCCCTGCGCCTGACGTCCGGCGAGCGCATGTACCTCTACGACCTCGCCCAGCAGCGTCCCCGCACCCCCGCCGAGCCCGCCACCACGGCGGCACCGCCGCTGGCCGGGCTGGTCGCCGCCCTGTCACCGCTGCCGGCCATGCTGATGAACCACCGCTACGACATCCTGGCCTGGAATCCCGACATGGCGAGGCTGCTCGTCGACTTCGGCACCCTGCCTCCCCGGCAGCGCAACGCGATGTGGCTGTGCCTGATCCACCCGGAGATCCGCGAGTACTACGCCGACCGCGAGCGCGTCGTGCGGGAGGGGATCGCCCACCTGCGCGCCGCGTGGGCCGCACATCCGGAAGACCCGGTGCTGAACGACCTCATCGCCCAGTGCATCGCCCACAACGAGCAGTTCGCCCGCCTGTGGGCCGAGCGCGACGTCAGGACCAACGGGCGTGGGCACAAGGTGATACGGCATCCCGACGCCGGGGAGATCGCCGTGCACGTCGAAGTGCTCATGCCCCTTCAGGACTCCGACCAGCGGCTGATGATCTGCCGCGCCGCGGACGGCGACAGCCAGGCGGCATTGGACCGGCTGCGCACACGGTGATCGTGCGGACACGCTCGGCCCGGCGTCAGGCGGCGTCCTCGACGGTGCCGGAGAGGTGGTAGGCGGTGGAGGTGTCGACGCCGAGGGCGGCCAGCAGTTCGAGGGCGTCGGTGAGGGACGGGGCTCCGGCCAGGCGGGCGGCGGCAAGGCGGACGGGGAGGCGGCCGGCGGCGATCAGGGCTTTCCACTGGGCGGCGGACAGGGCGAGGTAGCGCAGGCCGGGGAGATCGGCCAGGAGCGCCAGGTCCGGCGTGGGGCAACGGGACAGGTCGAGGGAGCGCAGCGCGGGAAGGGCGCGCAACGGGGCGAGGTCGATCGGGGTCGGGGAGCCGACGGTGAGCGCGGCGAGGTGCGGGTGGCCGGCGAGCGGGACGAGGTCGGCCCCGCCTGCGAGGTCGACGGCCAGGTCCTCCACGGGGAGCGCTGCCACCGGGGACAGGTCGGTGGTGGCACAGCGGTTGAGGTGCAGGCGCCGCAGGCGCGGGGTGGCGGAGAGCGGAGCGAGGTCGACAGGTGACGGGGCGTCATTGAGATGGATCGCCTGGACGGCCGCCGTGAGCGGCTCGTCCAGGGCTGAGATCACCAACTGGCGCGGGCGGTCCCCGGACGGCTGCGCGGCGTGCGGATCGGGCCGGCCGAGGGCCTGGCCGAGCCATGCCGTGACGGAGGAAGCGACGTAGCGCGGGCCGTCGTTGAAGTCGCGGCCCACCTCGATCACCTGCCCGGGGCGGCCGTCCGCAGCCGGCGCGAGGTCCACGGCGAAATAGTTGCCGTCGGACCAGGTGGCGAAGGGAAGCCAGCCGGGATGCCCCGAGCAGCGGCGCACCGTGTTCGGCGGTTCGGCGTCGAAGATCACCTGGTTCCAGCCGAGGTTCCAGCCGAACCAGGTCGGGACGCCGATGTAGTCGTCGCGCTCGGCCAGGGCCTCGTCGAGCGGGAGCCAGCCGTACCCGGCCAGCGCCTCGCTGTGGCCGTCCCCGTCCGCCTCCAGGTAGAGCGCCGCAAGGTCCGCGGGCAGCGGCCGGCCGAGGCGGCGCTCGGCGGCGGCGAGCTGGGCCTCGGTGGCGGGCGCCGCCATCTCCGGTTCCGCGCCGTAGCGTTCGGCGTGCTGCCGGAGTACGGCCCGCAGATGCTCGACCGCCTCCGCCGCGTCCCCGGCCTGGCCCAGCCCGGACGGTTCCGCGACGCCGGCCGCTCCCGGTTCGGGCGGCTGAACGCCGGGATCGACGGTCAGCGTCCACCCGTCCTCGGGGCCGGCGCCGGGCTCCAGCGTGCCCCGGAACACCACCAGGTCGAAGGCGCCCGAGGGGCGGCAGGTCACCTGCAGGACGATGGACTCCCAGCCGTGGACGTCCCGGAACCAGGACGCCAGTGAGGCAAGGGCCTGGCCCGGGAACGGCAGCCCGAAGAAGTGGCCCGGACGGCTCGGCACCACATACCCGCCGCCGAACAGGCCGACGCTCCCCCGGCTGCCACTCCCCCGCAGCACGCACTCCGTCCAGCCCTCCGGCGCCCGGGCGACGACCTCCGCTGTGATCTGCCGCGCCGCCTGTTCCACCGTCACGTCCATACCCGCCCCCCTCGTTCCCACTACGAGGACGATCATGTCAGCAGGCTGTGACAGCGCGGCCGGCAGCAGGCACCGGCGCACCACTCCCCTGCCCCGCCGTGGGCAGTCAGCCGGTGACGCTGAGGACGAGCTTGCCGCGGGTGCGGTTGGTCTCGCCCAACTGGTGTGCCTCCGCGGCCTCTTCCAGGGCGAAGGTGCGCTCCACCTCGACGCGGACCGCGCCCGAGTCGACCAGCCCGGCGATCGTCGTCAGGGCGGCGGAGTCCGGCTCCACCAGGAACGGGCTGGTACGCACCCCGGCTTGCGCGGCGACGGTGGCAAGACGCTCCGGAACTCCGGCGGGAACCGCGACGACCAGGCCGCCGCGACGGGTCACCGACACCGACCGTATGTCGGTGTCGTCCTGGGCACCGATCAAGTCGAGGACGACGTCGACGTCACCGGTGACGTCCTCGAATCGCTGCCGGGTGTAGTCGATCACCTCGTCCGCACCCAGCTCCTTCAGCCAGGCGTGCCGGGGTGCGCTGGCCGTCGCCACCACCTCGGCGCCGAGATGCCTGGCGAACTGCACGGCGAGATGGCCGACTCCGCCGGCCGCCGCGTGCACGAGCACGCGCTGCCCCGCCTGCACCCCCGCGGTGTCGACGAGGGCCTGCCACGCGGTGAGCGCCGCGAGCGGCAGGGCCGCGGCCTCGGCGTGGCCGATCGTGGCCGGCTTGCGGGCGAAGTGGCGGGAGGGCGCCGTGACGAATTCGGCGTAGCCACCGGCGGCCCTGGGGAACCAGGGCATGGCGTAGACCTCGTCGCCGGGCGCCAGCGTGGTCACGCCGAAACCGACCTCCTCCACCACGCCGGAGACGTCCCAGCCCAGGATCAACGGCAGTGTCTGGACCCCGGCCATCCCCTGGCCCGCGCGGGTCTTCCAGTCCACGGGGTTGATCCCGGCGGCGTGCACGCGCACCAGCACCTCGGTCGGCAGCGGCTCCGGCCGGGCGACCCGCTCGGCGGTCAGCACCTCCGGCCCGCCGAACTCCCTGACGGTGACCGCACGCATGGTGTGCTCGCTCATGCTTCCTCGCTCATATCCGTTTCGTGTTCTGTCTCGCCGGGCCGCGACCCGGCGAGATCCACTCTGCGGCGGGCCGGCTGGAGCCAGTGAGTGGCCTGAGGGACACCTGTCGTACCATTCCGGCCATGCCGCACCACGTTGCCGTTCTCGCCCTCGACGGAGTCCTGCCACTGGACCTGGGCATCCCGGCCCGGGTGTTCAACGAGGCGTGCACCCCGGACGGGACCCGCCTGTACTCCGTGAGCACCTTCTCGCCCGGGGGCCGCACGGTCCGCACGCACGAGGACTTCCGGATCCTCGTCGACCACGACGAGTCCGTGCTGGAGACCGCGGACACCGTGGTCATCGCCACCCAGGAGCCCAGCGAGCACCTGCTCGCGACGGGGACGCTGCCGGCCGAAGTCGCCGCCGCGCTGGACCGGATCCGGCCGCAGACCCGCATCGTGAGCCTGTGCACGTCGGCCTTCCTGCTCGCCGCGGCCGGCCTGCTCGACGGCCGCCGGGCCACCACCCACTGGGCGCTGTGCGACACGTTCGCGCGGTTGTTCCCGGCCGTCGAGGTCGATCCGGATGTGCTGTTCGTCGACAACGGCCGCATCCTGACGTCCGCCGGCGGCGCGGCCGGCATCGACACGTGCCTGCACCTGGTGCGCCGGGACCACGGAGCGGCGGTCGCGGCGGCCGCGGCCCGCCGGTGCGTCTCAGCGCCGTGGCGCGAAGGCGGTCAGGCCCAGTTCATCGAGCACCTGGTCCCCCAGGACACCGACCGCTCGACCTCGGCGACCCGCCAGTGGGCGCTGGAACAGCTCGCCGAACCGATCACGCTGGAGGACATGGCACGGCATGCGCACATGAGCGTGCGTACCTTCACGCGCCGGTTCCGCAGCGAAGCGGGCAGCAGCCCGCTGAAGTGGCTGGCCCAGCGCCGGCTGGCACACGCGCGCCTGCTGCTGGAGTCCACCGACCTCACCGTCGCACGGATCGCCACCACCTGCGGCTTCGGCGACCCGGTCGCGCTGCGCAAGCACTTCCACGCCCACCTGGGCCTGTCTCCGGTGGCCTACCGCCGGGCCCACCACGCACCGGAGCCGACGGAAGTGCACTGACCTCCGCCGGAACCTCCCGTCACTCCAGGACGTCGACGCTGCGAGGGACCGCTCGTAGTCGTCGAAGAGCTCGGTCAGGAGTCGACCTGCCGTCCTTCTGCTGTCTTCGAGCGCTTCTCCATGGCGGAGATCACCGGTCTGCCCGCGGTGGCACGGACCAACTCGCAGTTCACCATGAAGACGGTCAAGAGCACCCCTGGGATGCCCATCCCCTCACCGTGAACGAGGGTGCCCGTGACCTGCCACGCTCCGCGTTACTCCATGTCCGCCAAGGCGCTGACGACTTCGTCGGTGGTCGAGATCCGCTGGGCGTAACGCGGCCAGTTCAGTTCGATGGTCGCGCGCTGCATCTCCCTGCTGAAAGTGGCCACCGCGTCGGAGACGAAGGTCACGCCGTAGCCCTTCTCGACGGCGTCGCGGCCGGTCGAATCCACGCAGGTGTTGGTGGTGAGGCCGCACAGGATCAGGTGGTCGATGTCGCGCTGGCGCAGCTGGATGTCCATGTCCGTCCCGTGGAACGCGTCGAAGGTCTTGTGCACGGTGACGACCACTTCGCCCTCGGCGGGTGCGAAGTCGGGGTGGAACGCGGCTCCCCGCGTGCCGGCCTGGAACAACTGGGCCTGGAACATGCCGTCATGGCTGGGCGTGCGGTGCTTCCACGGCCCGTAGTCCCACGGCTGGGTCTCCATCGGCGCGTGCAGCACCTGGATCCCGGCCGCGCGAGCCGCCTCGAGGACCCGCTTCATGTTCGGTACCGTGCCGACTTCCTCGCAGACCTCGCGCAGCCCCGGCCAGGCCTTGCCGTCCTCGGCGATGAAGTCGTTGGTGGCGTCGATCACGACGAGGGCGGTTCGCTGCCGCGCGTACATGGTGTTCCTCTTTCAGCGGTTCGGTGGGTCAGTGGCTCGCACGAAGGGGGCGGGCAAGGGTTGCCATCTCCCGCAGGCCGGCGTCGAGGCCGATGCGCGGCCGGTAGCCCAGGACGTTGCGGGCGGCGGTGATGTCGTAGATGCGGTCGCGGCCCAGGAAGGCGACCAGCCAGTTGGTGACCGGCGGTGGAGTACTCCTGCGCAGGAGGCGGGCGCCGAGGTCCATGAGGGCGGCGATCGGTGCCACGACGCGCAGCGGGACACTGCGGCCGGCGGAGACGTCCACGCCCTGGGTCGCCAGCAGCGCGGTGAAGAAGTCGCGGACCGCCGTGGGGGTCCCGTCGGTGACGTAGTAGGGGGCGCCGTGGCGGCCGCGGGTAAGGGCGAGCAGGACGGCGTCAGCGAGGTTTCCGACATGGACGAAGTCCACGGTGTGGCGGCCGCCGTCGATCCACAGGAAACGTCCCCTGGCCGCGTCGGCGGCCGTTCCTGCGATGTTCATGCCCGCGCCCCAGACCATCGGCGGCCGCAGGATCACCAGGGTCGTCCCGGGCGACGCGACAGCGCGCAGCGCGTCCTCGGTGGCCAGTTTGACGCGGCAGTACGCGCTGACGGGGGTGCCGTTGTCGGTGTCCTCGTCGACCACGGTCATGCGTGGAGTGCCGGTGGACACGCCGGCGGCGCTGATGAGCACGAACCGCGGTACTCCCGCCGCGACCGCGGCTGCGTGCAGGGCGAGGGTCGGGTCGTGGTTGTCGGCACGGAAACCCGCGTCGTCGCCCCAGAACTCCATGCGGGCCGCGGCATGTACGACGGCGTCGACGTCGTACAGGTGGTCCAGCCAGGCCGGGGGTGGGGCTGAACCGCCCTGCTCGGTGAGCTCGGCCAGGTCGCCCCGCACCGGCTCGGCCCCCGCGCCGGCCGCCTTCTGCGCGCTTGAGGTGGAGCGGGCCAGGGCGACGACGGTGTGGCCCTCGGAGCACAGTCGGCGTATCAGGTGCTGGCCGACGAAGCCGCTTCCGCCGGTGAGGAAGACACGCATGAAGGGCTCCTCATGTCATCTACAAGAAAGAACGTTCTGCTCCCTCAGCTGACAACGGCCGGCGCGACTTGTCAAGGCCGAACGTTCCGCCGACCTCGCCAGTAGGAGTGTAGCGAGCATTACATACACTCTTCTTGGACAGACCGGTCTGTCTGAAGGGGGACCGTTGGCATTGCGCAGCCTCCGGATCCGCCGGAACCCTCATCCCTTGATACGGACCAGGAGTGACACAGTGAACAGCAGCAGTTCGGCCCACCAGGCCCTCGGGCTCACGGCCGATGAGGTCCTGACCACCACGCGCGCGGTTCGCCGGCGCCTCGACCTGACCCGGCCCGTTCCGCGGGAGCTGATCCAGGAGGCCGTGAAGGTCGCCACCCAGGCACCGACCGGCCGCAACCAGCAGCAGTGGGACTTCGTCTTCATCGACGATCCGGCGACGAAGGCGAAGGCGGCCGACATCTGGCGCGCCGGACTCATGGCCGGCGCTCCCGACGAGCACAACTCCGCTCCGCTACCCACCCGGATGAGCTTCGCCTCGTCGGAGTGGGGACGGATTCGGGGCAGCCTCGGCCACCTGGTCCGGCATCTGCACGAGGTGCCGGTGCTGATGATCCCCGTGGTGCGGGTCGCCCGCCGCGAGGAACTCGACTCGGTCCGCGGACAGGCCCACAACTGGGGCTCCGTGGTTCCGGCGACCTGGAGCTTCATGCTCGCCGCGCGGGAACGCGGCCTGGGCACGGCATGGACCGTCGCCCATCTCACTTTCGAGCGCGAGATGGCCGACCTGCTCGGCCTCCCGTTCGAGCACACCGTCCAAGTCGCGCTGACACCCATCGCCTACACGATCGGCACTGACTTCAAGCCGGCCCCGCGGGCCGACGACAGGAACTTCAGCCACTGGAACCGCTGGTAGCCGTCCGCGACGCCGAGAGTGCCGGCTTTCCCGGAGCAACACGTGCGGTGTGCCTGATCGGTGTGAGCCCCGAGGTCCGCTCACACCGAGCAGGCACACCGCCTGTCCGTGCGCTACACGGCCTGGGCCGTGGGCAGGATGGTCAGTTCGCTGATGTTGACGTGCCGGGGAACGGCGGCGATGAAGGCAACGGTCTCCGCGATGTCGGCACCGCGCAGGCACTCGATGTCGTGGAGCAGGCCGGCCATCAGGGGGACGCCGAGCGCAGCCACCTGCACACGCTCGCCCGGCCCCAGCCAGCCCGGCGCCGCCGGCCCCGCCCCCAGCGGGTCCACCCCGCCACCTGGGACCTGCTGGACGCCCTCCAGCAGAGCGGCCGCCCCGCCTTCGTCCTCGGGCGGCGCCTCGACGTGCTGGCCCACAACCCGCTCGCCGGGCGCCTGATCACCGACTTCCGCGCGCTCCCCGCGGCGGAGCGGAACCAGGCCCGCTTCGTCTTCCTCGATCCGCACGCGCGCGAGCTGTACCGGGACTGGGCCCGGGTCGCCGCGGACACCGCCGCCATGCTCCGCCTCGACGCGGGCCGCCACCCGGACGACCCGGCCCTGAGCGCGCTGGTCGGTGAACTGTCCATCCGCAGCGAGGAGTTCCGCCGCTTCTGGTCGGACAACAAGGTCCGCCGCCGCACGACCGGCACCAAGGACTACCACCACCCGCTCGTCGGCGACCTCACCGTCACCTACCAGGCCCTCACCCCCGGAGACGACCCGGACCAGATCCTCTTCGTCTACGGCACCGAACCCGGCAGCCCCTCCGAGATCTCCTTGCGCCTGCTGGCCCAGTGGAGCAGCACGGCAGCCGGCACCGGCAGTTCCACGTCACAGCCAGTTGCGACGGACTGCTTCCATGCCGATCTGGAAGCGCGTCCGGGCGCCCACCTGCTGCATGAGTTCGTGGATGTGCCGTTGCACGGTGCGGATACTCCATCCGAAGGTGCGGGCGATGACCGAGTCGGTGGCACCGCTGGCGAGCAGGCCGAGTAACTGCCGTTGGAGCGGGTCCATCGATTCCTGGCTCCCGGCGGTTCCCGACCTGCTGAGCGGGACCGCGCGGTCCCAGACGGCCTCGAAGAGCGCGGCGGTCATGTCCAGCAGCGACGACGGCCGGATGAGGTAGGCGACGCCGGCGTGGTAGTCGGCGGGCGAGCTGACGATCGCCAGCGTGTCGTCGCTCAGTACGAGCTTCGTCGGCAGGGACGTGCCCACCCTGGCGCGCTCGCCGCTGCGGATCCCGTCCCAGATGTTCTCCAGCCGGCCCGGGATGGCCACCGATTCCTGGTCGTAGACGACGCGGTAGCGGACGGAGCCCGCGGCGAGAAACCGCCGCTCCTCAAGGTTGGGGCCCTCGTCGCCGTGCTCTCCCACGCCGACGAAGTACGGCGGTTTGTCGAACGCCCTGACCTCGCGCTGGGCGCAGCGCTGCACCCGGACGAAAGTGCGCCAGATCTTCGCTGCGCCTTTGATCGTTTCGATGTGTTCCGAGGCGTGGCCAGCGGACGTCTCCGCCTGGAACGCTTCGTCCAGCTTGTTCAAGTGCTGTTGGAGCTGCCTGAGTTCGTGCTCGCGCTTGGCGATCAGCACGGAGCCGGCCAGTGAGGGTTCAACGGCGGAGTACTGTACCGGCCGGCCGGGGATCCGGGTCACCAGACCGCGCTGGATCAGGCTTGCGAGCGCCCGAGTGGTCCTGGAAACAGTGAAGTTGACCCGGCTCGACAGGACGTCGGCGCCGGCGTGTCCCAGCGGTATGAGCGCCTCGTACACACGTGCCTCGTTCTCCGGTATTCCGACGGTTTCCCACACGAAAACTCCCTGGCATGTTTACGACACGTGTCATGTATCCGAAGTCAAAGGCCACTTGTGAGTACTGGCACTAATACGACAGCGTCTTATCACAGGCCGGGGCGGGCCACCCGACCCCGGTATGCCCTGTATCGGAGATCTCGATGAAGCAGACGTTGGCACCAAGACTTATCAGCCTGCTGGTCACCGGAGTTGTTCTCTCGGTCCTGTCCTTATTCGTCGCGGGTACCGCCGGGGCCGCACCGTCGCAGCCCACGTCCCCCCGCACATCGGGGCAGACGACCATGTCGTCCCCGTCGTCCACCCGGAAAGCCGAATCCCCGGCCGCGAAGGCCGAGTCGACCACCACGCAGGGCTCTCAGGCCGGGCACGACACGCCCGCTTGCGCTCCTTCCAGTGCGGCCAGGTACACCTGCTTCGCGCTGAAGCGCACCGACGTCGTCGGGGCCAAGACGATGGCGGCGGGTGCCACACCGCAGGGCTACGGGCCCGGTGACATCCAGTCCGCCTACAACCTGCCGTCGGCCGAGTCGGCTCCGACCGTCGCCATCATCGACGCCTACGACGACCCCAACGCCGAGTCCGACCTGGCCGTCTACCGCGCCCAGTACGGGCTGCCTGCGTGCACCACGGACAACGGCTGCTTCACCAAGGTGGCCCAGGACGGCAGCAAGAACTATCCCCAGCCGCCTCCGGCCGGCGACGACTGGGTGGGCGAGACCTCGCTCGACCTCGACGCCGTGTCAGCGGCCTGCCCCGCCTGCCACATCCTGCTCGTCGAGGCGGACAACGACCTCATCGCACCCCGCAGCCTGCCCCTGGCGGCCGAGACCGCCCGCACGATGGGCGCGAAGTTCATCTCGATGAGCTGGGGCTCCGCCGAGGACGGCACCGAGGGCCAGGCCGAGCAGGACTTCAACCACCCGGGCATCCTGTACGCCGCGTCCAGCGGCGACAACGGCTACGGGGTGATCTTCCCGTCCACGTCGCAGTACGTGGTGTCCGTCGGCGGTACGACGCTGGGCAAGGCGTCGGGCACCAGCCGCGGTTGGACGGAGTCGGCGTGGAACGGCGCCGGCAGCGGCTGCTCGCAGGACGTGACCAAGCCCGGCTGGCAGAGCGACATCACGGCGTGCACGACCCGCGCCGCCACGGACATCTCCGCCGACGCCGACCCGAACACGGGCCTCGCGGTCTACGACACCTTCGGTGAGCACGGCAGCGGTTGGGGTGTCGTCGGCGGCACCAGCCTCGCGGCGCCGCTGGTCGCCTCGATGTACGCGCTGGCCGGCGATCCGGTCCCGGGCACCGACCCGGCCTCGTACCCCTACGACGACCCGGCCCGGGCGAGCGACCTCAACGACGTCACCTCGGGCGCCAACGGCTCGTGCACGCCGAGCCAGCTGTGCCACGCCGGCCCCGGCTGGGACGGCCCGACCGGTCTCGGCACCCCGAACGGCGTGGGAGCGCTGACCACCGGCCCGCACGGCGACATCAAGGGCGAGGTGACCGACGCCGGTACCGGCAAGCCGGTCGCCGGTGTCCGCGTGACCACCCAGGACGGCGGGCGCACCACGACCACGGGCACCGACGGCACCTACGACCTGGTGCTCACACCGGGCACGTACGGCCTGACGGCGAGCAAGTACGGCTACACCGACAAGAGCGTCACCGGTGTCGCGGTGGTCGCGGACACCTCGGTGACCGCGGACTTCGCGCTGACCGCCGAGCCGATGCACACCGTGTCGGGCACCGTCGCCGACGGTTCGGGCCACGGCTGGCCGATGCGGGCGAAGATCACCATCGACGGCTACCCCGACGGTCCCGTCTACTCCGACCCCTACACCGGCCACTACTCGGTGAGCCTGCCCGCGGGCAGCAGCTACAAGCTGCATGTGTCCTCCGCCGACCTGACCGGCTACACCGGCACCGACGCCACGGTGAACCTGGCCGACACCGACGTGTCGCAGGACATCGCGCTCAAGGTCGACACGAGCACCTGCACCGCCACCGGCTACGCCTACCAGGAGGACGGCACCACCGAGGCGTTCACCGGCTGGTCCGGCGAGACCCCGCAGGACGGCTGGACCATCACCGACGACGCCGGAACCGGCCAGACCTGGACCTTCGACAACCCCCTCAGCTATCTGATGCCCCCCGGCGGCGACCAGTACTGGGCCGGCGTCAACTCCAACGGCTACGGGGAGGGCGGCCGGCAGGACACCTCGCTGGTCTCCCCGGTGATCGATCTGACCGGCAAGGACCAGCCGGAGATCGGCCTCGACACCAGGTACATCACCTTCCCCGACGGTTCGTACGGCGAGATCGACCTCAGCCTGGACGGCGGTACGACCTGGTCCAGCGTCTGGAAGCCCTCGAGCGGCGTCATCGACCACGTCGACGTCCCGATCCCGCAGGCGGCCGGACAGTCCGACGTGCGCGTGCGCTTCCACTACGTCGGCCACTGGAGTCGGAGCTGGAACATCGACAACGTGCTCGTCGGCAGCCGTGCCTGCGCCCCGCAGCCCGGCGGGCTGGTGGCCGGCACCGTGACCGACGCCAACACCGGTGCTCCGCTGGTGGGGGCGAAGGTCTCCAGTGACGCCGACGCCTCGCAGGCCGGCGTGACGACCGCGACCCCGGACGACACCGGTCTGGACGACGGCTACTACTGGCTGTTCAGCTCGCACACCGGCAGCACCGGCTTCACCGCCGCGGACGGCAAGTACACGCAGGCCAAGGCGACCGTCGACGTGCCGGCCGACTCCGTCGTGCACAAGGACTTCTCGCTCGACGCGGGCCACCTCACCGTCACGCCGCAGAGCCTGTCGACGAGCCAGGTGCTCGGCTCGGCCGCGTCGAAGTCCGTGACCTTCGGCAATGACGGCACCGCACCGGTGCACGTGAGCCTCGGTGAGGAGGACGCAGGGTTCACCGCGATGGGCACAACACCTGGGGCCGCCATCCCCTCGGGCGCACCGGCCATGGTGACCAGGACCAGGACCAGCCTCGGCGCGGCGCCGGACAAGACCGCGGCGCCCACCGCCGGACCGGTACTGCGCTCCTCCGCGACCCCCGCGGCGGGACCGTGGACCACCGTCGCCGACTACCCGGAGCCGCTGCAGGACGCCGTCGTCGCCAGCCACAGCGGCAAGGTCTACGTGGCCGGTGGCTACAACGGCGACTACGCCACCCAGGACGCCTACGTCTACGACCCGGCCGCGCAGTCGTGGAGCCCGATCGCCTACCTGCCCGAGCGGCTGGAGGCGTCCTCCGCGGGATTCATCGGCGACACGCTCTACGTCGCCGGCGGGTTCGGCGACGGCAGCAGCGCCAGCACCCACACGTACGCCTACCACTCCGACACCAACACCTGGGCGCGGCTTGCCGATCTGCCCCTCGGTGTCGCCGGGGCCGGCAGCGCGGTGGTCGACGGCAAGCTCTACGTCATCGGCGGCTGCACGTCCGGCTCCTCCTGCAGCCCCACGTCCACCGTTTCCGCCTATGACCCGGGCAGCGACTCCTGGACCAAGGCTCCTGACTATCCGACCGCAGTCGCCTGGGCGGCCTGCGGAGGTGTCAGCGCCGAGGTGGTGTGCGCGGGCGGTTACGCCAGCAGCTCCCTGACCAGCACCTACGCCTACGCACCCGGAGGGAGCGGCTGGACCGCGAAGGCCGACATGCCCGTCGACGCCTGGGGAGCGGCGTCCGCCTCGGCGAACGGCAGGCTCGAAGTGATGGGCGGCGCGATCAACGGCGGGTCCGCCGTGACCAACGAGGGCTTCGCCTACGACCCCGACACCGACAGCTGGACGCAACTGCCCAACTCCAACAACGCCGGCTACCGCGGCGGCGCGGCCTGCGGCATCTACAAGGTCGGCGGGTCCGGTCCCGGCGGTCCGACCTCGGTGGTCGAGCACCTTCCCGGATACGACCAGTGCGGCGGTGACGTGGGCTGGATGTCGGAGGAGACCACCGGGGTCGACGTGGCACCCGGCCAGACCGTGACCGTGAAGGTCACCACGGACTCCGCCACCCTCTCCCAGCCCGGCACGTACAGAGGGGAGTTGGTCGTCGGCACCGATTCGCCGTACGGCAGCGCCCAGCCGGTGGCCGTGACGATGGACGTCACCCCGCCCAAGACCTGGGGCAAGATCACCGGAACTGTCTCCGACAGCAACGGTGCCCCGGTCGGCGGTGCCACCGTGGCGGTCTGCACCATGTACGCCGCCGGCACCGGGAAGTGCGGACCTACGACGTACACCCTGAAGACCGACGGCCACGGCCGGTACCAGCTCTGGTTGGACAAGGGCTTCGACCCGCTGCAGGTCATCGCCGCAGAGGACGGCTACACCCCGCAGATGAAGATCGCCAAGGTCAAGCAGGGGACGACCACCACGGTCGACTTCGCCCTGGTCAAGAACAGCGCGTTCACCCAGCAGAAGGAGCAGGACTTCCTGACCGCGCACATGCACAGCAGTACGGGCGCCACCACGTGACATGACGTGACGTGACGTCGGCGGGTGCCGCGTCGGGTGCCATCCACCCGGCGCGGCACCCGTGTGTCGTCCGCCCGCTTCCGCTCGGCAACCGCCGGCCCCTACCCGTGGCGGTGCACGCCCTCGACCCGAACCCGGGGGCAGCGTGCCATTCGGCGCCGTACAGCGTCATGGCCGGGTTGTCGGCGTCAGGAGCGAAGGGTGCGCAGGCCGGTGCGGATTTCGCTGACCAGGATCTCGGGCTGCTCCAAGGCCGCGAAGTGCCCGCCCTTTTCGGCTTCGCCGTAGTGGATCAGATTGCAGTAGGTGTCTTCGATCCAGCTGCGCGGCAGGCGTGGGATGTCCCTCGGGAAGACCGTCACCGCGACCGGAAGCGTCAGCTTCGGGCCGGCGAAGGTGGCCGACCTGTTCTCCCAGTAGATGCGGGCGGACGACGCCGCGCTGTTGGTGAACCAGTAGAGGGATATCGCGTCGAGCATGGTGTCCATGCTGAGGACGTCCTCGGCGAGACCCTCGTTGTCGGTCTTGGACTGGAACTTCTCGTAGATCCAGGCTGCCTGGCCGGCGGGAGAGTCCGCCAGCGCGAATCCGACGGTCTCCGGCTTCGTGCCCTGAAGGTGGTTCGACCCACCGAGTTCGCCGGTGTAGAGGGCGAGGGTCTCCACGGCGTGGCGCTGTTCGGGCGTCAACGTGTCGGGTATCTGGGCGGGGAAGGCGTACTGGGTGTTGAGATGAACGCCGAGAAGCCCCTCAGGTTGCATGGCCCCGAGGGCGGTGGTGACGACGGCACCCCAATCGCCGCCCTGCGCGGCCCATTTCGTGTAGCCGAGACGCTTCATCAGCTCCACCCACGCGCTTGCGATGCGCGATACGGTCCACCCGGTCTCCACGGGCTTCTGGGAGAACCCGAACCCGGGGAGCGACGGGACGACGACGTCGAAGGAATCGGCGGCGTCCCCTCCGAACGACACCGGATCGGTCAGCGGGCCGATCAGCTTCAGGAATTCGACGATCGAGCCCGGCCACCCGTGCGTGAGTATCAGCGGCATGGCGTGGGAGTTCTTGGACCTGACGTGGATGAAGTGGATGTCCAACCCATCGATCTCGGTCAGGAATTGGGGGAAGCGATTGAGCTCGGACTCGAAGCGCCGCCAGTCGTAGCCGCGTTCCCAGTAGTCGACCAGAGTTCTGGCGTTCTCCACGCGAACTCCTTGCGACCAGTCGCCCACCGTTTCCGGGTCCGGCCATCGCGTTCTGGCCAGTCGCTGCTTCACGTCGTCGATCTCCGTATCCGGGATCGCGACGGTGAACGGGCGGATGAGGGTCGAGGTCGTCGGTGTCGGTGCGGTCATTGTCTTCTTCTCCCTCCGGAGCTTCGAAGCACAGCACAACATTTCATTGCACACCGGTGTGCAGCCTACGTCGTTGCACACCGGTGTGCAACAATGGCGCCATGCCCACCGAGTCCTCCCGTGCGCGCTCGATGAACGAGACACGCGATCGCATCCTCGACGTCGCCCTCGACTTGCTGGGAGAGAACCCCGACGCGGGAATGGGCGACATCGCCGCCGCCGCAGGCGTCGTCCGTCGCACCGTCTACGGCCATTTCCCCTCGCGCCTCGACCTGGTGCGGACACTCACGGAACGGGCCGTCACCGAGATGACGGCCGTCCTCACCGAAGTCAACGCCTCCGACGCAGAAGCGGACGCGGCGTGGGCCGCATTCATCGCCCGCCTCTGGCCGGTGGCACACAGGTACCGAGTGCTGCTGGCGCTGCGCCGCGGCGAGTACGGCGAGGCGATCCACGGCCTGCTCGGGCCCCTCGACGAGCTCCTCGCCGACCTCGTGAAACGGGGCCAGGACAGCGCCGCGTTCGCACAGCACCTGCCGGCGAGCCTCCTGAGTCAGGTTGCCTACGGCGTGGTGTTCACCATCGCGGACAGCGCCCTGTCAAACGGGACCCTCGGCGCCCGAGCAGCGACGATCACAAGCCTGCTGATGCTGGGAGTCCCCGAGGCGCGCGCAGTCACCCTCGCCGGCGACCAGCCCTGACCCGCAGCCGTCAAGGCGCCGCGGCACCAAATGCCGTGCGCTGATCAGGGCTTGGTGCCGTTCATGATGTTGGCGATCGGTCCGATGAGGAACCATGTGCCGTCGACGCCTTGACCCTTGATCTGGTGGGGTGCGGTGTCGCCCGTGAAGTAGTACAGCGGGTGGCCTCCGTAGGTGACCTGCTTCTTGCCGTCGGTCCGGGTGATGGTGCCCACGTCACTCGGCACGGTGTACTTGCCGGTCACCGTCACCGCTTCGGTCGTGGTGAGTGGAGGCCACTTCGTGGCGCAGGCGTCGTAGCAGTTGGACGTCGTTCCCTTGTCCTTGGTGTTCAGGTACAGCGTGCGACCGGCCGAGTCGGTGAGCCAGATGCCCGCGCTGCCCTTCGCGGTCTTCAGGACCAACGTCGAACCCGAGCCGGCCGAACCCGGCGCCGCCGAGGTCGCCGTCGAGGCCGCGACTGAGGCCGTCGTCGAAGAATCGGCCGACGGGTCATCGGACGAGCTACTGCATGCCGCAGCGAACGTCGCCATGGCGGCGAGGCAGAGGCCGAAGCCGGCCGTTCGCAGTGAGGTCCTACGGAGCATGATTTCACCGATCTGTGTATGTAATGCTCGATACAGAAAACCTAGTAGGCGTCCGTCGCAGGAGTCAAGACTGAACGTTCTACCTAGGGATGAGGGGGCCTCTGCGCGCCCGTCAGGAGACCTGGACGGTAATGGCGTGGTGGCCGGTGGCGCCGTTCGGCACCACGCCCTGGACGGCCGAGGTCTGCACCGTGCCGGTGCCGTCGGTCGCGCGCACCGTCACCTTGTGCGAGCCCTTGGGCGCGTTCGCCCACTGGTACGACCATTGCCGCCAGGTGTCCGGGGTGTCCGCCGCGGCCAAAGTTGCTTCCCGCCAGGCCCCGTTGTCGATCTGCACTTCCACCGCGGCGATGCCGCGGTGGGTGGCCCAGTCGGTGCCGGCGAGCACCACGTTCCCGGCCGCTACCCTCGCCCCGTTCGCCGGCACGTCGATCCGGGACGCGGTCTTGACCGGGGCCTGCGGCGAATAGCCACGCGGCGTCCAGTAGGCGTCGGAGGAGGCGAAGGTGGTGAGGTTGAGATCGGTCACCCACTTGGTGGCCGACACGTATCCGTACAGGCCGGGGATCAGCATCCGGCACGGGAAGCCGTGCTCGATGGGCAGCGCCTCCCCGTTCATGGCGATCGCCAGCATCGCCTGCCGGCCGTCGAGCACCGCTTCGACCGGCGAGCCGATCGTCATCCCGTCGGTCGAGGTGGACAGGATCATGTCCGCCCCGGAGTGGACGCCGGCGCGGCGCAGCAGGGGCGCCAACGGCGTGCCGAGCCAGCGCGCGTTGCCGACGTACGGTCCGCCCACCGGGTTCGACACGCAGGTCAAGGTGATGTCGTGTTCCTCGAACCGGTAGGAGAGCAGCTCGTCGAAGGTGATCTCCAACGGGCGGTCCACCATGCCGTGGATCTTCAACTTCCACGATTTCGGGTCCACCTGTGGGACCGTGAGTGCCGTGTCCACCCGGTAGAAGTCGGAGTTCGGGGTGAAGAAGGGCCCGAGCCCGCGCACGTTCGGGTGCACCGAGGCGGGCGGTTCGGGCAACACGTTCACCGGTGCCGGCAGTACCTCCTTCGCGCGCGCATCCGAGACGTCGTAGCGCTTCTTGATCCATACGCTGCCGCCGTACCCGGCCACCAGCGCGCCCGCTGCCGCACCCAGCGTGCCGAGCACGAAGCGGCGCCGCTCGCTCGACGCGGCGGAATGCACCGATTCCCTCACCGACAAGGCCGTCAGCCAGCGCAGCACCGCCGCCGCGGCAAGTCCCGCGAGCAGCGAGGGAAGCAGCCACGTCGTGTTCGCGGCCGGACGCGTCACCGCGGCGATCGCGCCGACGATGCCGAAGGCCGCGGTGAGGAAGCTCGCGATGGTCAGCCGGGAGCGGGCGAGCACGCCGTCGGCGGCCGCTCCCAGCGCCAGCGTCACATAGACGCCGGTCAGCAACACCCTCTTGTCGTTGCTGCCGAAGTGGCGAATCGCGAACTGCTCAAGCCACGTGGGCGTGATGCTGATCGCCCAGTTCCCGGCGGCCACCGCAGGCGATGACGCCTCCCCCGTGGCCACCGCGACCAGTTCACCCACCGCCAGCCCCGCGCCGCCGGCCACCAGGCCGACCAGGGCGCCGCGTACGATCCACCCGCCGACGACGGCCAAGCGCGTCCTGGCCGCGGTGGAATCCGGCTCCTGCCGGTCGTCCCCTCCTCCCGGTCCTCCCGGATCGGCCGCCGCCCCCTCCGCGGCCCTCCCCTGCGCGCCGCTGGGTTGCTCCTCGCTCATGCGTCCTCCGTCGTGGTTGTCGCCCTGCCCGGGAGAACCGGGCCTGGCCGATGCGGAATTGTCGCCAGCGGCTCACCAGGAACAGCCGCCCGGCCCATCAGGGCACCCCGGCGCTGATCGAGATCGCGTCATGGATGGGTCGAGGGGCGGCACTCTCGGCCCCCGCGTAGACGTACTAGTCACTCTACATGCCGTGCAGATCGGCTGGACTCATCGACTGAGCCGTCGAGCGAACGCTGGTGAGGGGCTGCCGCAGACTCAACCACTGCTGCGCGCGCGAGAGAGTCTCAGGCAATGGCCGTCATGACCTCGTAATAAGTCGGCCCCTCAGGATCCGTACCGCAAGGCGCGCACCGTGAACAGCCTTCGCCCCGCCGGCACGGGTGCGCGAACCGGGCCCAGTGACAGCCTGATTGGTGCCGTCCGTTGGACGGCGCTTGCCTGCAGGCCCTCCACGCCGTCAGGAGTTGGGCAGGCGGCGGAAGCTGGAGTGATCGGGACCTGGACGTGCTCCGGCAGGCGGGCCCAAGTCCCGTCCGCCTCCCACCGGGCGAACCGTTCATACACGCCCTGCCAGGAGCCATATCGTTCGGACAGGTCCCGCCATGGGGCCGCGGTCCGCAGCCGCCACAACACGCCATTGAACGCCCGACGGTAGTCCCGACATGGTCGCCTGCGGCCGTCCACCTGCGGCAACAGGGCAGCCCACCACAAGATCAAGTATCTACTGCCAGGTCAGTGCCGTGGGAACGGAGCGTAGACGGTGGCCGGTTCAGCCGGCAGGGACCGATCGGATCGAAACTGCGGAAGATCGTAGTCAGGGATCAGGAAGCTGCTGTGTCCGATGGGCACGGAACTCTCCGCCCAGTACATCGCGCCGGCCACCACGTGACCTTTGCTGCCCGACTCGGTCTCCAAGATGAATGCACGCCAGTCGTGCCAGGGACGAGGGTCCACTGCCCGAAGCTGTTCTTCTTCCGTTCGGAAGGCGAGTCGGATGGTCAGCCCTCGGTAGTGATCGCGTACCGAGAGCGTGCCAACGTCCTTGAAGAGGATCTCTATCGTGGTGGGCAACCCGGCATCGAGGTCCTGCTCGCCGCGAAACAGGACCTGACTGTGGCCGATGATGTAGGCAAACAGGCGCAGGGGCCGGTCGAACGAGACTGGCAAGTCCACGAACTCTATGCGTTGCCCAGCCACGAGCACCCCTTGCTTCTGTACCAGCTGGTGCTTCGCTGCCTGAGCCGTCGACGGTCACAAGGCGCGCGAAACGGCGCCACTCTACATCCCACCCTGCGGCCGTGGGTGACCTTCCAGTCACCGTTCTGGGCGTGACGCAGGACCTCGGCCCGAGGGGGGGGCGCCGCTGGGGATGCCATGACGGTGCGTCCGTCCAGCTCATAGTTGGCCGTTGACAGGACGGCGTGCTGCGCTGCGGCGTGTCTGTCGCGGAACAGCACGCCGAGTCGGCTCGATTCGCACAGGGTGATCGAGCTGCCGAGTTCGTACATCGAGGTGAGCACGTCGCGTGCGGTCGCGCCCGTACCGCTCCGCTGCGGCATGAGGTGATCTGGTTGCTCAGCGGCACGCGGTAGAGCTGGCGGTCGATGCGCGCCCTCATGTCGGGCGCCACCGTCATGTCGGCGGCAACCAGCCCGTCCCCGCGCGGCCACCGATGCACGGGGAACCGGGCGAAAGCGCCAGTCCGTGGCGGCTCGGTCATGTGTGGCTGTCCGTCCTCCACAACGAGGTGAGCGAGACCTCGGAAGCGCCGTCGCCAACCGGCGTCAGGCGGACGGCGAGGTGTCCTCCGCGGTCGCCTTCAGGTTGTCCAACCACCCCTGCAGGAAGGCCTGGAGTGTGGCGACAGCGTGCGGGCCCGGGTCGCTGTCCCAGCTCTCGGCGGTCTCGACCTCCGTGACGTCACCGCGCTGCGTGAAGGTGAACGCGTGAATGCCGTAGATCCCGGCGTCGGCCCCGCTCCACACGGTCCGCCGCTGGTGTTCGATCAGTCCGATGTGGGCCGGGAACAGGCGGTCGTAGCCCCATGCTCCCCAGGTGATGTGGGATCCGGGGGCAAGTTCTCCGTCGATCTCGGCGACGCGGATGCCCTTCTGCCACTGCGGCCATGCAGGCACGTCCGAATGGATCTCCCACACCCGGTCTATGGGGGCGTTGATCTCGCAGCCGGCCCTGACGATGACGGGGGCGCTGTGGTCGACGTCGATTTCGCGTTTCATCTGCTTCCTCTTTCCGTGCGGCGGTCCGCAGTTGTGCGGGCCGCGCTGGTGGGGCGCATCCGACACAGCGGTCCGGTTTCATGCGGCTCGCAGGCAGAAGGGGTGTCCGGCCGGGCTGGCGTAGACCCGGCTGCCGGTCCGGGTGTCCTCGGTGGCCTCGCTGGTGGGACGCAGCCGGGTGGCGCCGGCGTCGATGGCCGCGTGATCGGCGCTCATGAGGTCGTCGACGGCGAAGTCGAGGTGCATCTGCTGGGAGGTGCCCTCCGGCCAGCCTGGGGCGATGTGGCCCGGTGCCGATTGGATGACGACGACCGGCAGGCCGGGGGCCTGGATGAAGCGGTGGGTCGGTGTGCGCTGGATCGAGCCGCCGAGCAACTGGTGCCAGAAGGCGCCCTCCGGCTCGATGTCGGCCGCGTCGATGATCACGGAACGCAGGGTCAGGGGCATGGCAAAGTCCTGTTCTTCGGCGGGTTGCCGGTTCGATGCTCGGACGGTCGGGAGGATGCGGCCGTCGGCGCGGAGCCGCGCTCCGGTGAGCCACGTCGCGCGGCCGGAGGCGAGAGGGGCGACCACCTCGGCGACGTTCTCGGGGTCGCCGGGGTGGCCCCGGGAGACGTCAGGCTGATCTTCGGGCTATTACGTGAGTTCGATAAGGTGAACCCGACTCGACTTAAGCATACACAAACGGAACCGGACTCACCTTACGGAGCTCGTCTTGTCGGCATCACGCCCCCTGCGCGCCGATGCGCGCCGTAACCGCGATGCGCTCCTGGCAGCGGCCCGAACGGCGTTCCTCGACGGAGACGCCGACATCCACGTCGAGGACATCGCCCGCAGCGCCGGCGTCGCAGTGGGCACGCTCTACCGGCACTTCGAAACTCGGGAGGCGCTCATCGAGGAGGTCTACCGCAAGGAGGTCGACGACCTGTGCTCCGCTCCCGCCGACCTCCTCAACCAGTACGCCCCGGACGAAGCACTGCGCCGTTTCCTGCTGCTGCTCGTGGACCACGCCGCCGTGGGCAAGGGCATGTCCTTCGTCCTGGAGAGCATCATGGCGACGGAGTCACCCGTCTTCGGTGACGCCCGCGACAGGATGGTCGAGGCCCTGAGCCAGCTCCTCGCCGCGGGCAACGCAGCCGGAACCCTCCGCGGCGACATCAGCGGCTCCACGCTGCTGCGCGCCCTGGGCGGCATCTGCGCCATGCACGCCACCGGGGGCTGGATCGACGAGGCCCGCCAGATCGCCGGCCTCCTTTTCGACGGCCTGCGGCACACCACCGCACAGGTGGCCTGAACGGCATCACGCTGCCCACACGCGGCGAACCTGCGGCGGAGATCCGAGACTGAACGTTCCGTCTTGCGAGGCTCACACGACACGGCTACGCTGTTCGTTCTGTAATGAGCGATACATATACAGCTAGGACCGAATCATGATCGACTACTCCCCCGCGCGCAGGACGAGCGAGATTCTCCGGACCCAGGCGGAGAAGGCGGAAGCCGCCGACCGACCCGCCATGGAGAGCCTGGACGCGCTGCGCGGAGACGGGGTCTTCGCCCTGCGGACACCGCAGGAGGACGGGGGAGCCTGGGCAGGCGCGGAGAGCGTGGCCCGGTGCCTGAGCGACCTGGGCCGCTCCTGCCCGTCCACGGCCTGGATCGCCGGTACGTGCGTGACCTCCAAGAACCTTGCGGCCAGGAACTTCCCGGACGCGTCGGTGCGCGAGTCCCTCTTCACCGACCCGGACATGCTCTTCTGCGGATCAGGCGTCCCCGGCGGCCAGGGCGAGCGCTTGCCCTCAGGCGTGCGCGTCAGCGGACGCTGGTCGAATGTCTCGGGGTGCGAAGACGCGGACTGGGCGGGACTCGCGCTGATGGTGGAGGGCACGTTCTCGTTCGCCGTCATACCGGTGGCCGATCTGGCGGTCGAGCGGACCTGGCACATGGCCGGCATGCGCGCCACCGGCAGTCACACCCTGGTGGCCGAGAACCTGGTGCTGCCGGCCGCGTACGTCGTGCCCGCCGCCCCCTTCCGCGTGGAGGACATGCTGCTCTACGCAACGACCGCGCTGGGCCCCGCGGTCGGGGCCGCCAAGGGCGCACTGGACGCGATCGACGCGATGTTCGCGTCGGACCGGAAGCCGTTCATGAGCGCGTACTCCCGCATGGGCGAATCCGCCGGAGCCCGGCAGTGGTTGGCGGAGGCCACCCATCTGGTGAACCGTGCCGAACGGACCATGGTGGCGATCGCTCGGACCGCCGACACTTCCGAGGTGTCCCAAGCCGACCTGCCCCGCATCACGATGGACCTCGCGGACGCCGGCCGTGACTGCCGCGCCGCGGTGGAGCGCATGCTCGACCTGCACGGCGCGAGTGGGTTCAGCACGTCCAACGTGCTTCAGCGGCACTGGCGGGACCTTGCCGTCGCCAGCCGCCACCCCCACCTCAACCCGTACCTTGCCGTCGAGTCCTTCGGCACGACGCTGGCCGAGCGCTCCTGAACCCCGCGAGCCGGCGCGGGCGCCGTCACGGGCGGGGTGCGGCCGTGGAACCGCGGACCACCAGCGAGGTGGGCACCAGGATCGGCTCCGGGGCCGGCTCACCGTCGAGGATGCGCCGCAGCGCCTCGATGACCGCGGCCCCCATCGCGTCGGTGTCCTGGCGCACCGTGGTCAGCGTCGGCCGGATCATGGTGCCCAGCTGAAGGTCGTCGAAGCCGACCACGGAGACGTCCTCGGGCACCCGCAGGCCGTGGTCGGCGAGCGCGGCGATGACGTTGATGGCCATGACGTCGCTGCCGGCGAGGATCGCGGTGAACGGCGCACCGGACCGCAGCAGTTGCACGGTCGCCTGGTAGGCGGCGTCGGGCGTCCACTCGGCTTCGAGGACCAGCCGGGGATCCTCCAGCACACCGGCCGCTGAAAGGGCGGCGCGGGCACCGGTGTTGCGGCCCTGGCCGGCCATCGGGTCGGCGGCCTTGGAGATCCGTGCGATGCGCTGGTGGCCCAGGGTGAGCAGGTGCTCGGTGGCCTGCCGGGCGCCGTCGGCGTTGTCGGAGGTGACCGAGGTGGCCTTCGGGCCGCGGCCGTACATGTCCACGAACACGGTGGGGAACTGGGCCTCCAGCAGCGCCCGGGTGCGCGGGTCGTCGAAGTTCCGGGCCATCACCACCACGCCGGCGGCCCGGCGGGAGCGCAGCCGGCGCAGGTAGCCGCCGTTGCCGTCCTGCGGGCGCGAGGGCATCAGCAGGTCGTACCCGGCGGCGGTGGCGTGCGCCTCGATGGCCCGCAGCAGTCCGATGTAGAAGTAGGACTCCGGCTCCACCAGTTGGGACAGCGCCCAGGAGGTACCGCCGAAGGCGTCCAGGGCTATCGTCGTGGACCGAGCGCCGGCCAGGCCGGCGGCCGCGGAGTCCGGTTCGTAGCCGAGTTCGTCGATGATCTCCAGGACCCGTTGCCGGGTGCCCGGGGCGACGTGCCGCCGCGCCGACAGGACATGCGAGACGGTGGTCAGGCTCACCCCCGCGCGCTCGGCGACCTCGGCAATCGTGACGCGTCCGCGGCGCATTGCCACCGTGGCTCCCCTCTCCCCGATGTGTCCCCCACCGCTACAAAGCGTATTGCATCCCCGGCGGTCCGCAGGGTTGACAATCGCGTCACGCGGCGGAAAGCTGCCAGCAACGTTCATGCAAAGCGCTTTGTATCACGGGTTCCCAGGAGGGGCTGTGAGAGCACGACCAGGAACGTGGCGCACCACGGCATGCACACGAAGGGCCGCCCTGGTGATCGCGGACAGCCCCGGCAGCGCGCAGGCCCCCGGGCCCGCTCCCCGGCGCCGGCCTCCCCGCTAGCACGGAAGCCGCCTCCCTGGGCGCGCACCACCCTCTCGTCCGCACATTCCGTCCGTACCATCACGCCGACGCCGGCCCGCACGCCGACCGCGTCGCACCGGCCGGGCTCGCCCACCTCCTTCCCCGCGCCGCCGAACTCGGCCTGGACGGCCTCGGGTTCGGCGGCCTCCCCCCTCGCACCGCCCCCGCTTCCGGTGGGCGATGACGTCCGAAAGGAGCTCCACGCCATGGTCCAGCGCCGAACGGTTCTCAAGGCCATGGGAGGTGTCGCCGCCGCCTCCGCGTTGTCCCTCGGGGGCCTCGCCCCGCAGCGTGCCGCGGCGAGCACCACCCTCACCGCCTGGGGTGTCTGCGGACACCCGCCGATGATCGACGACACCTCCTACCCGGCCGGCGGGATCGACGACCAGATCGCCCTGGCAGCCGAACTGGGCGTCTCCTACTACCGGGTGGACTTCTTACTCCCCACCTCCGACAGCGCGTCGACCGACTGGAGCTGGTACGACGCGGCGGTCGCCGCGTCCCACGCCCACGGGGTGGGCCTGATAGCCATCCTCACCGTCCCCGACTCCGTCGCGAACGCCGACAACGGGTGGCTGCAGGACCAGGTGTCGATGCTGGTCACCCGGTACGCCGGACAGATCCCGCTGTACCAGATCCAGAACGAGATGGACGGCGTCTGCATCAACTCCTCAGGCGTCGACGGCTCCTCCATCAACGACTACAACCCCGATGTCTACGGCCCGGTCCGCGACCGGATGGCCGCTCTCGGGGCAGGGGTGCGCGCCTCCGACTCGCAGGCCGGCCGGCTCGTCAACATCACCTGGAAGCACACCGGTTTCCTCCAGCTGCTCAACAACGACGGCCTGGAGTACGAGGTGAACGGCCTCGACTGGTACTGGGGCACGGACGACATGCTCGCCGTCCTCGAAGTGATCAACCGCTTCCCGCAGAACGAGATCCTGCTCACCGAACTGGACATCGACGGTGGCACCTCCTCCGCCACCGAACAGGAGCAGGCCGACTACATCAGCACGGCGATCCAGACGCTGACGGCCTCGGCGCCCGACAAGGTGCACGGGGTCTGCGTCTACGAGCTGTTCGACCAGCCGGCCTGGGACGGCTCCCAGGCGCACTACGGCCTGGTGAACGTCAACGCCGACGGCACCTGGGGCGCTCGCAAGCAGGCCTTCGCCCGCTACCAGCAGGCCATCGCGGGCGGCTGATTCCGCATGGCCGGAATCCGTCCGGCCGTGCCCGACCCACAGCATCGGAGAACAGTGTGAAGCGCAGATCCTTCCTCGCCGCTTCTGCGGCGATGGCGAGCACCGTCGCCGTCCCGGGCTTCGGTCTCGGCGCTCAACCGGCCGCCGCGGCGGGCGGAACGGGACCGGGTGCCGCCCCGGCCGCGTCGAACGTCTTCGTCGAACCGGCCAAGCCGCGGCTGACCGTTCCGGACGCCCGGCCCGGCGACAGGATCGAGGTGACGGTCTCGGTGCCGGGCGGCGACCCGGTCTGGTCGGGCTCCCTGACCGCCGCCGCGTCCGGCCCCACCCGGATCACCGTGCCGGTCGGCCGCGGCTACTACACGGCCACCTACCAACTGACCGGCGCTTCCGGCACGGTGACCGCCACCGACACCTTCTGCGTCCTCGGCGCGATCGCCGCGACCATCCCCGGGCTCGGCGTCAACACCCACTTCGGGTTCGGCCCCGACCCGTGGGACCCGACGGTCCTCAGCCCCCTGATCGCCGCAGCGGGCATCGCCACCGTGCGCGACACCGAGGAGTGGTGGGGCGCCGAACCGGCCAAGGGGAGTTATGACTTCTCGCTCTACCGGCAGTACCGCGCCTCGCTCGTCGCCAACGGCCTGACCGACCTCCCGGTCCTCAGCTTCAACAACGCCAACTACGACGGGGGTGCGACGCCGTACACGGACGCGGGCCGGGCGGGCTTCGCCCAGTACGCGGTCGAACTCGTCAGGCAGAACCCGCAGGTGGCCGCGGTCGAGATCTTCAACGAGTTCAACATCCCGACCTTCGGGGCCCGCGGCGGCAGCCCCGCGAACTGCCAACCGGACTACTACTTCCTGCTGTTGAAGGCGACGGTCACCGAACTGCGCAAGCACTACCCCCACTTGCGGTACGTCGCCCCGGCCACCTCCGGCGTCCCGATCGACTGGCTGAAGGCGGTCTTCGACCAGGGCGGACTCGACTACGTCGACGCGGTGTCCGTGCACCCCTACTGCTACCCGGCGGCACCCGAGCAACTGGCCCAGCAGCTCCAGCAGGTCGACGCGCTCATCCGCTCCTACGGGGTGCGGCGCGACCTCTGGATCTCCGAGCTGGGCTGGACCAATGCCACGACCCAGCTGTCGGTGGACGCCCGCACCCAGGCGGCGTACGCGGTCCAGAGCGCGGCAACCGCCTACGCGACGGGGGCGCGGGACTTCTTCTGGTACGACTTCATGGACGACGGCACCGACTCCGGGGAGCAGGAGCAGAACTTCGGCATGGTGCGGATGGTCTCGGGCGGATCGACCCGGCCCAAACCCGTCTACGCCGCGTACGCCAACCTGGCGCGGCAGCTCACGGCCGCGGCGACTCCGTCCGGCCCGGCGGGGCTGAAGAACGACGCGCCTGCGGAGGGGGTCACGCGGACGGTGATCCCGGGCCGTCCCGGGGCGACCTGGATGCTGTGGGCGGCCGACCCGACGCCGTTCGCGGTCACGGTGGAAGGTTCTGCAGTCTTCACCGACACCTACGGCGCCGCGGTCCGCGTCTTCGCCGCGCCTGGCTCCGGCACCTTCTCGCTCACCCTCGGCACGGAGCCGGTGTACCTCACGTCGCCGCGGCCCCTGGCTGTCGCGGGCTCGGTGCGGCACCAACTGACGGCCCATGAGGCCAAGCGGGGCGAGGACCTGGCCGCGACCTGGCTGGTCGACAACACCGGCGGCGACCGTCCGGTCACGGCGAAGCTGCTCAGCGGCGGCAGGATCGTCGCCACGGCCGTGGCGGCACCGGGCGCCACGGCGAGCACCGAGGTCGCCTTCGGCACCGCGGACGCGGTGGGAAGGCGCACCGTGCACGCGTCGGTCACCGAGCAGGACACCGTCGTCGCCCGGCTTGCGGCGGAGTACCTGGTCGCGGAGCCGCTGACGCTGTCGGTGCTGCATGTCCTGAAGGACGGTCAGGACGCGCTGCGCGTCCGGGTGGCGAACTCCGGCAGCACCGATCAGGGCGTGCCGTCACTGACGTGGACCATCGGGTCGGTCCACGCGTCGGCGTCCGACCTCACGATCGCGGCAGGGGCCGTCGACGAACGATTCGTGTCCCTCACCGGGCTGACCACCAAGACGCCGTACCAGGTCGAGGCGACCATGGACGACGGCGCCACGCTGTCCGCGGCGGGCGACGTCGTGGTGGTCGCGGCGTCCGATCTGCGGCACATCCCGCGGCGCACCATCACCGTCGACGGTGTCAACGAACTGGCCGGCAGTCCCCGGACCGGGACGTCGAGCGAGGGCACGGTGGTGATGACGGGGTACCAGGGCGCGCAGGACCTGTCGTTCGACTTCTGGCTCAGCCATGACGCGGACCGGCTCTACCTGACGGTCGCGGCCACTGACGACGTCCACAACGGTTCGGCGATCGGCGACCAGATCTGGCAGAACGACTCGCTGCAGTTCGCCGTCGGCGCCGGCACCCCGGGCGAGGCGCGGACCTGGAACGAGATCGGCGCCTCCCTCGTCGGCGGCGCGGCCTCCACCTGGCGCTGGTCCGGCCCGTCGACCGGAGCGCTGCCCGCCGGCGGCGCGGCCGTCGTGCGCAGCGGCACGACGACCACCTACGAGGTCGGGATCGCCTGGAGCGACCTGGGCATCGACCCGTCCGGGGGCCTGATCAGCTTCTCCATGCTGGTCAACGACAATGACGGGCAGGGCCGCAAGGGGTACATCGAGTGGGCCTCCGGCATCGGCGACTCCAAGGATTCGGCGCTGTTCAAGGGCTTCGTGCTCGACGCCTGAGCGAGCCCCGGCTTCGGCGGTGCCCCTGACCGTCGCACGCGCCTGCCACGGCCGGTGCCGCAGCACGTCGCGGCACCGGCCGCCCCTTGTGCAGTCCGGCAGGAGCACGGAGGCCCGCCGAGGAACCCCGGGCGCCGCACCGGACGGACTGTCAGTGGCCCCGTCTACCGTCATTCATGACGCCAAGGCCGGTACCACGCAGGCTGCTCGGGCCAGGCGGCGCCTCCTCCGTGTTTTCTGTGAAGGGAACAGCCATGTCCGCTCACGCCGCCACCGCATCGTCCACCTACCTGGAGTTGTCCGAGGACGGCGGGGGCTCCCACAAGTTCTACGAGGTGGTGTGCGACGGGACCGAGATGACGATCACCTTCGGCCGCATCGGTGAGCAGGGCCAGACCAGAACGACCTCGTACGCGACAGCGCAGAAGGCGCAGGCCGAGGCTGCCAAGAAGATCGGCGCGAAAGTCCGCAAGGGATACGCCCCCGCCGTGCGGGGTCTCCGCAAGCGGCGGGCGGTGACCCGGCGGGAGATCGTCAGCAGCCGCTCCACCGCCGAGCAGGCTCCGATGCTGTGGCGCTTCCGGTCGGGCGCGCCCGCGTTCGGGATATTCGTGGACGAGGACGGGGTCTGGGTGGGCAACCAGGCCGGGGACGTCTTCACCCTGGCCCACGGCGGCGAGGTGAGGGGCCGATTCGGGCTGCCGGACGGTGTGAAGTGCATCGTCGCCGACGACTTCTGGATCTACGCCGGCTGCGACGACGGCCGGGTGTACGACCTCAGCGGCAAGGTGCCGCACGTGGCGTACGAGATAGCCGAGGACGTCGACATCTTCTGGCTGGACATCCACGACGGTGTGCTGGGCGTGTCGGACGCCCGCGGCGGGGTGACCACCGTGGACCACGAGGACGAGTTCCAGTGGCGACGGGGCGGCAACGGCACCCACGCCTGGATGGTGCGGTGCGACGACAACGGCGTCTACCACGGGGACTCGTACGGCGTGGCGATGTACGGCGCCAGGGACGGCGCACCGCGCTGGACCACGCCCACGCAGGGGCAGGTGCTGTTCGGCTGGCAGGAGCCGGACGAGGTGTTCGCGGGCACCTCCCGGGGCTGGGTGCACCGCCTCGCCAAGGCGGACGGCTCGGAACGGGCCCGCTACCGCTGCGATGCGTCGGTCTTCTCCTGCGCCACCTCGCCGGACGGCAGGTACGTCTTCGCCGGCGACAACCACTCCTCCGTGTACTGCTTCGCCGCCGACGGCACCCGCCTGTGGAAGCTGGCCACCGGATGCGGTTCTGCGTACTCCATGCAATACCGCGACGAGCGGCTGTACTTGGTGACCACCGACGGCTCGCTGGCCTGCATCGACGCCGGCGAGACCGCGATACGCGAGGCGCGGGCCGGACGCCTGCCCGACACCGCGGACATCAAGGCCACCGGCTGGGAGCGGGTGGTGCCGACGCAGGTGGTCGAGGCCGTGGACGTGTCCGTGGGCCTGGCCGCTCCCGGCGGGATCGTCGTGGAGTGCTACCAGGAGGGTGCCCGCACGCGCGTCCGGGTGGTCTCGCCGGGCTTCGATCCGAACTGGCACGTCCAGTTCCCCAAGGGCATCCGCACACCGGGCGCCCGCTACCTGGTCACCGAACTCCATCCCGCCAACAGGGGCGGCTTCTACCGCGCCCGTGGCGAGATCAAGCGCCTGCGCTGAACGCCCGTGCCTCCGGACGCCCTTGCGGGATCAGGCGCCCGCTCCCCCGGGCCGTGCCGCCCATCAGTGCGCCGCGCCCGCCCAGCCGTCGCCGCAGGGGCCTCCGCCGGTGCTCTCGTCGATGTGGACCTCGCTGCCGAGGGGGTCGACGAGGGGCTGGTAGTAGCGGGAGATCTCGACGCTCGCCCGCGGGACGTAGTGGAGGATGAGGGACCGCCGGAAGCGGTCCGAGGTGGTGTTGGGCAGGGACCCGTGCACGGTGCTGCCGTGGAAGAACAGCACGTCGCCGGGCTGGAGTTCGCTCTGCACGACCGGCAGGCCCTCGGGCGGGCGGACCAGGCCGCTGCTGAAGGACTCGGTCCGGTCCGCGGACTCCGGGCACGCGATCTCCATCGTGTGGCTGCCCGGGACCACCTTGAGCGCGCCGTTGGCGGCGTCGCACCGGTCGACGGCGATCCACGCGGCCAGGCATGTCTCCGGGTGCGCGCGAAGGAAGTAGTTGTCCTGGTGCATGGCCTGGCCGCGCGCCGACGGGGGTTTGAAGTAGAACATCGACTGGGCGCCGTACACCGGGCCGATCAGCGCGGTGACCACGTCGAGCAGACGCCGGTCGGTCATCAACCGGCGGGAGATGCGCCCCACGGCGAGGTCGGTGCGGCGGTGCGGCTGCATGAAGCGCGGGTAGCGCGCCAGGACGTCGTCCGCGGCGACCTCGTCGTGCGCCCCGAGGCCGGCGTGGTCGCCTTCGACCTGGGCCATGAAAGCGGTGCGTACGGCGTCGATCTCGTCGCCGGGCAGAAGGCCGTCGATCTGGACGACCCCGTCACGGTCATAGCGGTCACGCAGCACGGCGGCGTCCTCGGCTGCGACCGACAGAGCAGTTGCTGTCATGGCTTCATCCTCGTATCGGGCGGACGATACGGGTATGGACCAACCGGTCGCTCCCATGGAGGATCCTGCCGCGATGCCCCACCCTCATGCTGCGCCCCGGCCACCTACCGTCACGCGCGCGGCGCCGGCCGAGCCGGTGATCCCGGGCAGGCTGGACCGCCAGGGCCTCGCCTACCGGACGGTCCGCCCGGGCGGCACGGCCGACTGGCTGCTGCTGGTCACCGTGGAGGGCCGCGGCCGGCTGCGCCTGCCGGCCGCCCCGGACGTGCTCGTCGGCCACGGCCAGGTCGCCGTCATCGAGCCGCGCACCCCGCACGACTACGGCACCGACCACGAGGCCGGCCAGTGGTCCCTTCGCTGGGCGCACCTGCTCGCACGGCCCGAGTGGCTCCTGCTGCTCGACTGGCCGTCACCGGCGCCTGGCGTCCGGCACATCGACGTCGACGAGACCGTCCACGCCCGCATCGTGCAGGCACTCGACCGCGCGATCTCGGCACGCCGCAGCGGACTGCGGCGCGACCTGCTGTTCGCCATGAACGCCGTCGAGGAAGCGCTGCTCTGGTGCGACACCGCCAACCCCCGCGAGACGGTCCTCGACCCCCGGCTGCGCACCGTGCTCGAGTATGTCGGCAGCCACCTCGAACACCCTCACACCGTCGCGTCGTTGGCCCACGTCGGCGGGATCTCGCCGTCCCGCCTGGCCCACCTCGCCGCGCAGCAGCTCGGCACGAGCCTGATGGCCCACGTCGACGGCAAGCGCATGGAGCTGGCCCGTCTCCTGCTCACCCACACCGATCTGCCGATCGCCCACGTCGCCGGCCAGGTCGGCTTCACCGACCCGCTCTACTTCTCCCGCCGCTTCCGCGCGGCCACCTCGATGTCGCCGTCCCGGTTCCGCGCGGAGAACGGGAACGCGTAGGTGCGGCCGCCACCGCTCTCACGCGCATCAGGCGCACGGCAGTCCGGGAAAGGACGAAGGGCCCACCGACCTGGCCGAATGCCAGCTCATGGGCCCTTCTGCACCACCGGGACGGTGGCAACCGCCGTACGCGCGGGCGGCCTGCGTGCGCTGGGGCGGGTGAGCACCCCAGCGCCGGCGCCGCTACTCCCGCAGGTACGTTTCGCTGAAGCTGGTGCCGCTGGAGCCGAGCGCGCCGGTCCGGGCCTCGTAGGCGCCGTTCGACGGGTCGAGCGCGACCGGGCCGAATGACCCGAGGGAGCTTCCGTTGACCGTGGCCGAGGTGAAGTTGAGGGTGCCGAAGTTCGGGTAGGCCCCGGTCGGCGACTCGATGATGACCTCGGCGCTGGTCCGTTGCGCGGACAGGGACTTGGTCGTGGTGTAGGTCCAACCACGCGTGGAGTCGGCCAGCTTCAGGGTGTACTTGCTGCTTCCGACGTAGGTGACCGAGGCGGTGATGTGGTCGCCGGCTGAGACCGGGTACGAACTGAGGCTCAGGTACACCGGGTTCGCCGGGTACATCTCGTACCAGGCCTGGTGGACGGGCTTGCCGCTGGAGCAGTCGGTCGCCACCCCGGTCTGCTCCACGGTGGACGAGCCGTACCCGTCGATGCCGACCCAGGGGGCGTAGAGGTCGTTGGTGGAATTGCAGGTCGCGTTCGCTTCGGTCCAGGCCGCCGAGACCGAAGTGAAGCCGCTGCCCGTGGCCGCGTATCCGCCCCAGTTGTAGCCGTTGATGTTGTAGTGGTGCAGGGGGCGGAACGACAGTCCCGGTGCGGCGGCCGCGCTGGCCGGCACGGCGGGGGCGGCAAGGGCGGCCGCCGCTAACGCCACGGTGACGACGCGGGTGAATCTGCGCATGCTGGCTCCTTGGTGGGGGGGATCAGAATGCTCAAACGCCAGCCCTGAGCCGCATGGGGAACTTGGGGCGGCAGTACAGAATCAACCGGTAGTCATGCCCCTGTCAATACGCCGATCGACGGCACCCCGACGACCTCCCGTCCCCGACCGGGCTCAGCCCGACGCGAATTCGCCGGAGAGCGCTCCTGCCCTGCGCAGCCACGAGGCGGCCTCGGCGCTGCGGCCCTGCCGCTCCAAGGTACGGCCCAGCATCAGGTGCGCGTAGTGCTCGACCGGATCGCGGTCGATCACCCTTCGCAGTTCCTCCTCGGCGCGCTTCAACTGGGCGGAGTGGTAGTAGGCCCGGGCCAGGAGGAGCCGGGGCGCCACCTGCTCGGGGAACTCGGCGACGATACCGGCAAGGAGCTTGGCCGCTTCCGCGTAGCCCTTCTCCTCGAAGAGCAGTTCGGCCCGCTCCCAGCGGTCCACCGCGGCCCCTTCGCCGATCACGGGCACGCCGCCGCCGGCGTCGTCGAAGAGGTGCAGAGCGCCGGCCCAGCGGTCGGCCGTGGGCTCGCCGTCGGGGCGGTAGCTGTTGAACCTGCTGCTCATGTCGGTCCTTCCGTCGGGGAGTGGGGGCTCACTCGGGTCCGCACCTCCCCCTTGGCGGTGGAGTAACCGATGGGTACTCTCCGCTATTCCGCTCGGGTCCCGCCGGATGGCGCGGGGCGGGGCCGCACCGGGTGCTTGCTCAGGATGGACACCCGGTTGAAGGCGTTGATGGTGATCGCCACCCAGATGACCGCGGAGATCTCGTCGTCGGTCAGCACCGCGCGAGCGGACGCGTAGGCCTCTTCCTGGGCCGTGGCGTCCGCGGGGCTGGTGGTGGTCTCCGCCAGTGCGAGTGCCGCGCGTTCACGCGGGCTGAAGAGTTCGGTGTCGCGCCACGCGGCCAGCACGCCCAGCCGCTGGACGTCCTCACCGGCCTGCAGGGCCGCCCTGGTGTGCGTCGACAGGCAGTACGCGCAGCCGTTGATCTGCGACACGCGCAGATTGACCAGTTCGACGAGTGTCCGCTCCAGCCCGGCGTCCGCCGCGACCGCACGCACCACGGCGGCACTCTCCCGAAAGGAGCGGTAGGCCCGCGGGCTCTGCTTGTCGATGAAGACGCGCCGAACCACCCGTTCCCCTTCCACGTCGCTCACTCGCACTCCCCTCCAACGAGCCGCTGCCGGCCCCTCCTCGGCGTCCCGCACATCCGCTGGTGCGCCCACGATGGCATAATAGTTGAATGTGCAACTGCTCGGAGAGGGGTGCCAGGCCGTGAGCAACACCGAGAGCGATCCCGCGGAACTGCGCTGCGGTGCCGTGGGGGACGAAGGTCCGGCGCGGCAGCAGGGAACCCGGGTGGAGGTGCTGTCGCCGCGCGACGTGCCGTTGGGCGGCCCTCGCGCCATGACGGTGGGGCGCACGCTGCCGCAGCGGGCCCGGACGACGATCGGCGCCTGGTGCTTCGCCGATCACTACGGTCCGGACGACGTCGCGGAGTCGGGCGGGATGGACGTCGCACCGCACCCGCACACGGGGCTGCAGACGGTGAGCTGGCTGTTCAGCGGCGAGATCGAGCACCGGGACAGTCTGGGCACCCACGCGTACGTGCGGCCGGGCGAGCTGAACCTCATGACCGGCGGACGCGGCATCAGCCACTCGGAGGTCTCCACGACCGCGACCACCGTCCTGCACGGCGTGCAGCTGTGGGTCGCGCTCCCGGCGGACCATCGCGACGCCCCCCGGGACTTCCAGCACTACGTCCCGCGCCCGGTCCCGGTCGGCGGAGGGGAAGCCAGGGTGTTCCTGGGAGCCCTGGCCGGCGACGCATCACCGGTCCGCACCTTCTCCCCTCTTCTGGGCGCCGAGCTCACCCTGGACCCGGGCGCGACCGCCACCCTCGCGGTCGACCCCTCCTTCGAACACGGCCTCCTCATCGACAGCGGGACCCTCACCCTGGCGGGAACGCCGCTGCGACCGGCGGAACTCGGGTATCACGCCTCCGGAACCGGCACGCTCACCCTCACCAACACCGGCGACACCCCGGCCCGGGCCGTCCTGCTCGGCGGGACGCCCTTCGAAGAGCCCCTCGTGATGTGGTGGAACTTCATCGGCCGCACCCACGACGAGGTCGCCGAAGCACGGGAAGCGTGGCAGCGGAACTCCGACCGGTTCGGCACCGTCGAGGGCTACGGCGGAGACCGGATCCCGGCACCCGTCCTGCCCAACACCACCCTCACCCCGCGCCGGAACCCGGCGCGCACCGCCTCCGAAGGACACCCGATGACGTCATCCACCGCCCCTGTCGTCGAACTCGCCGATGACCGGCACCGCTACGAGATCCTGGTCGACGGCCGGCTCGCGGGCTTCACCGAGTTCCGTGATCGCGAGGCGCAGCGGGTCTTCTTCCACACCGAGATCGACGAGGCCTTCGCCGGACAGGGCCTGGCCTCCACGCTCGTCCGGCAGGCTCTGGACGACGTGCGGGCATCGGGCAAGCGCATCGTGCCCGTCTGCCCCTACGTGGCGAAGTTCCTGCAGAAGCATGGGGAGTTCGCCGACATCACGGACTTGGTGACGCCCGACATCCGGCACTGGCTTCGTACCGAGCTCGGGTGACCGTGTCCTCCGGACGTGGTCCTGCCGCTCCATCCCCGGTCGGCCCGGAGAACAGAACGGCTAGCCCAGGACGACCTCTTCTCCGTTGATCCACGACTGCGTCACGCCGACTCCGGGAAGCCGTTCGACGGGAACGGTGACGGGGTCCGCGTCGAGGAAGGCGAAGTCGGCTTTGGCACCGGGGCGGATGACGCCGATGTCCTGGCGGCCCAGCATCCGCGCCGGCGTGACGGTGACGCCGCGCAGGGCGCCGGCGCGGCTGGCCTTCTGCGCCTCCTCGCCCGAGACGGCACCGCCGAGGGTCTCGCGGGTGACGGCGGCCCACACCGCCTCGAGCGGGTTGGGCATGGTCACCGGCGCGTCGGAGGAGATGACGACGGGGACACCGGCCCGCTCGAACTCGCCGTACGGGTAGAACCGGCCGCCGAACTCGCCGAACTCGTCCATCAGCGAGTCGCCGTAGAGGCTCACCTGCATCGGCTGCGGCACGGGCACGACGCCCAGGCCGGCCATCCGCCCGATCTGCTCGCCGGTCGGGAAGCCGCAGTGCTCGATGCGGTGCACCAGGCCGGTGCGCGGCCGTTCGGCGCGAGCGCCGGCCACGGCGTCGAGGACCACGCCGATCGGCAGCGGGCCCTGGGCGTGGGTGGCGGTACTCAGGCCGAGGCGGTGGGCCGTGGTGATGAGGGCGGCGAGTTCCTCGGCCTCGTGGTAGAGGTAGCCCTGAGGCGAGGGCTTCCCGCAGCAGGCGTGCCCGTTGAGGTACGCCGTGCGCGCGATGACCGAGCCGTCGGCGTAGAGCTTGACGCCCCACAGCCGGAGTTGGTCGTCGCCCAGGCGGGAGCTCATGCCGAGTCCGGTGAGGTGTTCGAGGTTGCTCGACAGCGCCAGCATCTCGGTCCGCATCCGCAGCCGGCCCTCGTCCCGTGCCCGCAGGTAGCTGTCCATCTCCAGCTGCGTGACCTGGGCGTCGCACATGGTGGTGATGCCGGCCTTGAGCAGCGAGCGCTGGCCGAGGTCGAAGAGGTGGTCGATCTCGGCGTGCGTCATCGGGAGGTGGAAGTTGGGGCCGTGGTTGCGCACCTTGACGCCCTCGGCGCCGGTCAGCAGGTCGCACGCGGAGTCGAAGAGGACACCCGTCGGCTCGCCGTCGGCGTCGCGGTCGATCCGGCCGCCGATCGGCGTCGGGGTCGCGGCGGTGATGTGCGCCTGGCGCAGGGCGAGCGTGTTGACCACGTAGCCGTGACCGCTGGCGTGCTGGATCTGGACCACCCGGTCGCGCGCGACCCGGTCGAGGTCGGCCGCCGACGGGTGCCGGCCCTCGACCAGCTTGGACTGGTCGTAGCCGTAGCCGCGAACGGCCTCACCGGGACGCGCGGCGGCGCGTTCGCCGAGGAGACGCACGACGGCGTCGATGCTGCGGGCGCCGGAGAGGTCCACCCAGTCGATCGCCGACCCGTGCAGGATGGTGTGGGCGTGCGCGTCGACGAAGCCCGGCATCAGCGTGCGGCCGTCGAGGTCGACGATCTCGGGCGTCTCGTACGCCGAGCGGCGCATCTCGGTGAGGGTGCCGACCGCCTGCACCACGCCGCCGTGGATCAGCACCGCCTCGGGGACGTGGCCGTCGTCGGTCATGGTGCGGACGGGGCCGCCGGTCAGGATGGTCGAGCTCATCGGGGGGAAACCTCCGCAGTGCTGACCGCGACGCGCGCGGTCCGGGTCATCAACAGGTAGCAGGCACCGCTGACCACGATGCCGACCAGCCAGGACAGGTCGCCGCCGTCGAGCTTGTGCGCGATGGGCCCGGCCCAGAAGCCGAGGTTGGCGAAGGGGAGCTCGACGACGAAGCCGAGCAGGAAACTGATCGCGCCGGCGGTGTTGACACGGCCGTACTCGCCGCGCGGGTCGAAGATCGCCTCCACGTCGTAATGGCCGTCGCGCACGAAGTAGAAGTCGGCGAGGTTGATCGCCGACCACGGGATCAGCAGGATCAGCACGACTCCGAGGGCATCGGTGAACGCGCTGGTGAAGCTCTTCGAGTAGGCGATGGTCGCGGCCAGGCAGACGAGCGCGAAGGGCACGAGCGACCACAGCCGGGTGCGCAGGCTCGCCTCGACCGGCGCTGCGCTCCGCCGCAGCGAGGTGGCGATGCTGAGCGCGGTGTTCCCGCCGGCGTACATCGACAGCGAGCCCTGCAGCACCTGGATGCCGATCACCACGATCACCAGCAGCGCGGTGAAGCCCTTGCTGAAGGAGTCGCTGACCTGGACCACCGAGCCCAGGGTGTCGGCGCCGAAGCCGGTCACGGTGGTCAGGTAGGCGCCGAGCACGAACAGCCAGATCCCCGAGATCACGATGCCGGCGTAGGTCCACCAGGCGGTCGCGCGGGTCGAGGTCGAGGCCGGCAGGTAGCGGGAGTAGTCGGCGATGTACGGTGCGTAGCCCGCGGCGTAGACGAAGGTCACAGCGATGCCGGTGAGGAACAGGCCGGTGTGGAAGCCGCCGGTGTGCAGGTTGTGCGTGGTCGGGTGGTCGATGCCGGAGTGGTCGAGCACCAGGATCGTCAGGATCCCGAAGACGACGACCGAGGCGACGCTGAGGTACTTCGCCAGGCGATGGCTCAGGTCGTAGCCGAAGAGCGCCACCACGAAGGTGATCACCGTGACGACCACGGCGACGAGGTAGACGTTCCAGCCCCACACCGCGTGGGTCAGAAGGCCGCAGATCGCCGGGGCGGCGGCGAAGAAGACCAGGTAGTTGATCTCCGCGATGATCATCGGGACGACACCGCCGACGTACCCGAACTGGGCGCGGCTCTGGATCATCTGCGGGATGCCGAGCTGAGGGCCCTGGGCGGAGTGGAAGGCCGCGAGGAACCCGCCGAGCGCGAAGCCGATGACGATGGCCACGACCGACCAGGCGAACGACATGCCGCCGCCGACCAGGATCGAGGCGGTGACCACGCTCACGATGACGCTGTTCGCACCGAACCACAGCGTGAACAGGTGCCAGGGCTTGCCGCGGCGCTCGGCCGGGGGGATGAAGTCGATGGTGTGGGTCTCGATCCCGCCTGCGCGGGGTCGCTCGTCTGTCCTCACCGGATCTCCTGCGATTCGTGCCGGAGGTCCCGGCTGCTGGCCCGAATGACTCGCCATGCACGAGCTGCTCGAACGATATGTACCCGACGGCCCGCCGTCAACGCCCGTTTGGTTTGCTGGTCGGCCTCAGTGCATCCGATTCGCTACCCTGAGCCCGGTGAACCTGACCGAAACCGACCTCGACCTCGTCGAGGCCCTGCGCGAGGACGGCCGCGCCTCCTTCGAGTCGCTCGCGGGGCGGGTCGGCCTGTCCCGCAAGGCCGTGCGATCCCGCGTGCTGAGGCTCTTCGAGGAGGGCGTGCTCCGCGTGGTGGCCACCGTCCGACCCGAGTTCGACGGCATCCGCGCCACCGCGCATCTCTCCGTCAGCGTGACCGGGGCGCGCCGCGAGGACGTCGCCCGCATACTCGCCGACCAGGACGAGACGGTGTTCGTCTCCATCGTCTCAGGTCGCGCAGGAGTCGTGGCTGAGATCAGGACCACCGACCTGCACCGGCTCGGGAACGCGGTCGACCGCCTGCGCGGCGTCGAGGGCGTCACGCGCATCGAGACCCTCGTCTACACCGATGTGGTCATGGAGCCGCACCTGCCTCCTCCGGGGGACGCCGTCGACACCGATCCCGCCGTCGACCACCTCGACCGGAGCTTGATCGCTCTTCTCCGCGCCGACGGCCGCACCAGCTACGCCGACCTCGCGGCGCACGTCGGCCTGTCGGCGGCGGCGACCCGGGCACGCGTCCGCGGCCTGCTCGACTCGGGCGTCATCCGGATCGTCACCCTGGTGAACCCGACCAAGCTCGGCCGCTCCTTCATGACCGGCTTCGCCCTCGACCTCGAAGGGGCGGCGCAGGACGTCCTCCACCGGATCGGGAGGATCGGCGCCGTTGACTTCCTGGCCCTGACACTGGGCACCGCGGATGCCGTGGGCACCATCGTGACCACCACGGTCGAGGACACCGTCGCCGTCCTCGACCGGATCGGGTCCTTGGACGGCGTCGCCGGCCTGCGCTCGTGGACGCACCTGCGGCTGGTCCAGGAGCGCTACGGGATCGCCGGCGGCTGATCGGTCGCCGCCCGGGTGGTCTCCCAGCCCCTTCGCGCTCAGATCCCGGGCGCGTGCTCAGATCCGGCCGCCCGTCGCGGTGTCGCCGGACAGCCGCTGGGCCCCGTACACCGGGATCACCGACAGCAGGACCAGGACGGCGGCGACCACGTTGACCACCGGCGCCTGCTGGGGCCGCGCCAGGTTGCCGAAGATCCACACCGGCAGGGTCTGCACCCCGGCGCCCGCGGTGAAGGTGGTGACCACGATCTCGTCGAAGGACAGGGCGAACGCCAGCAGGCCGCCGGCCAGGACCGCGGACCTGACGAGCGGCCAGGTCACGTCGCGGAAGGTCTGGAAGGGGCCGGCTCCCAGGTCCATCGCGGCCTCCTCGTAGGAGCCGGACACCCGGCGCAGCCGGGCGACGACGTTGTTGAAGACGACGACCACGCAGAACGTGGCGTGCGCGATGATCACGGTCAGCAGCCCGAAGCCCAGGCCGAGCGGAGGCAGCACGGAGCGGAAGGCGCTGTTGAGGGCGATGCCGGTGACCACACCGGGCAGGGCGATGGGCAGCACCACCAGGAAGGACAGGGTCTGCCGGCCGAAGAAGGCGTACCGCTGCACGGCGAAGGCGACGAGCGTGCCGAGGACCAGGGCGACGGCGGTGGCGCCGAGGCCGGCGCGGACCGACACCCACAGCGCCGAGCGGGCCCCCGCGCTGTGCCAGGCGTCGTCCCACCACCGGCCGGTGACGCCGCTGGGCGGCCAGCCGAAGGCGCGGTCCGGGTTCACCGAGTTGACGAGTACCAGCAGCAGCGGCAGGTAGATCGCGGCGATGCCGAGCGCTGCGGCCGTGCGCAGCAGGATCCGCGCGGTCCGGGAGAGTCTCATCCGTGGGGTCGCCTCGCCTTCGGGGGGAACGGTCGCCGCTGCCGGCACGGCTGCGGGTCGGGATCGGCGTCGGGGCGGCGGTTGGGGACCGGGGGCGCGGCGTCTCACAGGGAGTCGAGCGCGCCCGATCGCCGTATCGCGAGCAGGTAGAGCACCACGACGGCCACCGGAATGGTGCCCAGCGCGGCGGCCAGCGGCAGGTCGAGGGTCACGTCGGAGTAGATGGCGTTGCCGATGAGCTGGGTCTTGCCGCCGACGATCTGGACGGCGATGTAGTCGCCGAGGCTGAGCGAGAAGGTGAACACCGATCCGGCGGCCACCGACGGCAGGACCAGCGGCAGCACCACCGTGCGGAAGGTGCGCCAGGTGCGGGCGCCGAGATCCGCGGCGGCGTCCAGGACGTCGTCGGGCAGGTTGGCCAGTCCCGCGTGGATCGGCAGGATCATGTACGGCAGCCACAGGTACGCCAGCACGATGATCACCGCGGGCAGTCCGTAGCCGGGTCCGCTCAGCCCGAGCGGTTTCAGGGCCCAGTCCAGCGGGCCGCCCGTGGACAGGAGGGTCCGCCAGGCGTACGCCTTGACCAGGTAGCTGGCCCACAGCGGGGTGAGCACGGCGACCACCAGCAGGTTGCGGTGGCGCGGGGCGGCCACCCGGGCCGTCCAGAAGGCGATCGGGAAGGCCACCACGATGTCCACGGCGGTCACCGCGAGGGCGGTGCCGAGGGTGCGCAGGGCCACGTGCCAGTAGACGGAAGTGGTCAGTACCTCGCGGAAGTTGGCGAGGGTCCAGGTCCGTACGACGTCCGAGGTGAAGGGGTCGGTGGTCCAGAAGGCGGACAGGAACAACGCGGCCAGCGCGCCGAGGTAGGCCACGATCAGCCAGGCCAGCGGGGCCGCCAGCAGCAGGGCCAGCCGCAGCCGCGGCCGCCGGTGCAGCGTGCGCAGCAAGGACTTCGCGGCCCGGCGGCCCGGTGCCGGGCCGCCGGTCGCACCGCCGCCGGACCCGCCGCCTGCCGGGAGCGGGCTCTCGGGCCCCGCGCTCACCCCTTGAGTGATGTCCACGCCTGCACCCACTTCGCGTACGGCACGCAGGTGACGCCCTTGCGCCCGTCGACGCACTGCGGGATGGGTGTGGTCCAGAACCACACCCGCTTGTAGTACGCGCTCTCCCCGGCGTGGTAGTCGGCGCAGAACGTCCGGCTCGTGGTGTGGTCGCAGGCCAGCCGGTTGGCCGGGGCCTCCCCGAAGTACTCGGCGACCTGCGCGTTGACCTGCGGGGAGACGATCCAGTTGAACCATGCGTAGGCGCAGTTAAGGTGTTTGGCCTTGGCCGAGAGCATCCAGGTGTCGGACCAGCCGGTGGTGCCCTCGCTCGGCAGCACCGCCTTGACCGGGACCTTCTCCGACTGCGCGGTGTTGGCGATCACCTGCCAGGTGGTGCCGAGCACCGAGTCACCGCTCTTGAAGGCCGAGACCTCCTTGAGGTAGTCGCTCCAGTACTCGCCGATGTTGGCGTTCTGCTGCCGCAGCAGCGCCACGGCCGCGTCGAACTGCTTCTGGTCCAGCGCATAGGGGTTGCGGATGCCGAGTTCCGGCCGGGTCCTCATCAGGTACAGCGCCGCGTCGGCGATGTAGATCGGCGAGTCGTACGCGGTGATGTGGCCTTTGTACGGTGAGTCCTTGGCGAAGACCGCGCCCCAGGAGGTGGGCGCCGGGGAGACCTTGTCGGTGCGGTACATCAGCAGGTTGGCGCCGTAGCCGTGCGGGATTCCGTACGCGACGCCGTTCACCGAGTTCCACGCCTGGAGCTTCAGGCCGCCGAAGACGTCCTTGTAGTTGGGTACCAGGGCGGTGTTGACCGGGGCCGCGTCCCCGGAGGCGATCAGCCGCAGTGACGCGTCACCGGACGCGGACACGGCGTCGTACTGCCCGGTCTTCATCAGGCTGACCATGTCGTCGGAGGTGCCGGCGATCTTGACGTGGACGGTGCAGCCGGTCTGCTGCTCGAAGGGGTGGACCCAGTCGACCTTCGGGTCGTCGGAGCCGTCCTCGACATATCCGGCCCAGGCGATGAGGTTCACCGCGCCCTCCCTCGTGCCGAGGGTGGGCTGCGCGGTCAGCTTCGGCGGGTGCAGCTTGCCGTCGGATCCGACGGATCCGGACGGGCTGGACGAGCCGCCGCAGGCGGTGGCGAGGACGAGGACGGCGGTGAGTGCGGCGGCGGGGGCGAGACGGCGGGTCACACGCACGGTGTCTCCAATCTCGTGGGGGGCTAGCGCGGTCCGCGCCCGGGTGCGGGGACGGTCGCGGGCGCGCCGGGGTCGGGCGAACCGTGATGCGCGCCGGGATCTTCGTGCGACCCGGGTATGCGATCCGCGGGCAGGGGTACGGCGTGGGCGGCGGGCCAGCGCAGCATCACCCGGGCGCCGGGCGCGGCGTCACGGGCGGGTTCCCCGACGTGCTGAAGCACCGTCAGCCGCCCGCCGACGTCGAGGTCGACCAGGACCCGAATCGCGTGCCCGAGGTACACCACGTCGGTGACGGTGCCGCTCGCCCGGTGCTCGGACGCGCCCGTTCGGCCGGCGGCACCGTGCGCTGCCCCGCCGCTGCCGGTGTCCTCGGCCGGCGCGGACAGCGTGATCCGCTCCGGACGGATGCTGTACGGTCCCGGGCCGCCGGTGACGCGGCGCGCCGGTTCGCCGCTGAGCAGGTTGGAGGCTCCGACGAAGTCCGCGACGAAGGCGGTGGCGGGCCGCTCGTACACCTCGGCCGGCGTGCCGACCTGCTCGATCCGGCCGGCGTGGAACACCGCGACCCGGTCGCTCATGCTCAGCGCCTCGCTCTGGTCGTGGGTGACGAAGACGAAGGTGATTCCCACCTCGCGCTGCAGTTCCTTGAGTTCGGCCTGCATCCGGCCGCGTAACCGCAGGTCCAGGGCGGCCAGCGGTTCGTCCAGCAGCAGTACGGCCGGCCGGTCGATCAAGGCCCTTGCCAGCGCCACCCGTTGCCGCTGGCCACCGGACAACTGCGCGGGGCGGCGCCGGCCATGCCCTTCCAGCCGCACCAAGGCCAGTGCGTCCCGCACCCGTCCGGCGCGTTCGGCCCGGGAAGTCCCCCGTACCTTGAGCGCGTAGCCGACGTTCTGCTCCACCGTCATGTGCGGGAACAGGGCGTAGTCCTGGAAGACGGTGTGCACGTCGCGCTCGTACGGGGCCAGGCCCGTCACGTCCTGGCCGGCCAGTTCGACGCTGCCGCCGGTCGGCTCCTCGAAGCCGGCGATCAGCCGCAGCGTGGTGGTCTTGCCGGAACCGGAGGGACCGAGCAGGGAGAAGAACTCGCCATGACGCACATCGAGGTCGATCCCGGCCAGGGCGTCGGTCGCCCCGTAGGACTTGCGCAGGCCGCTCAGGCGGACGGCAGCTCCGGTATCGGCCACGGGAGACCTCCCCTCCGATGCCACCTCCTGGGGCACCCCAGCGACTTGCCCACTTGGAGGCGCATGTATGCGGGACCCGCGGTGTCGGTACGAGCGTCGCCAGGCGCGCAGGCACCGGAAGTGCGCTGTTCGTCAAGCCGATTGCGCTGACGGCTCATGACGCATCCGGTGCCCGACGGCAAGGTGGGGGAACGGCCCGGAAGTGGCTCACATCGATGAAGGAGAGGCCACATGATCGTTTCACTCTTGGGACTGCGCCGCCGGGTGGTTGCCTCCGCCGCCGCCGGGGTGTGTCTGGGCGGGCTGGCCGTCGGGCTGGCACCTGCGGCGCATGCCGCCGCCTTCGAGGGAGCCCGCGCGTCCGCCCCCGCGACGGCCGCCGCCTTCACGTGCGGCTACTACTCCGGCAACGCGCTGACCGTCCGCGGCGACCTCGGCCCCCGGGTCCGGGAGGTGCAGTGCCTGCTCGGCATCACGGTCGACGGCGACTTCGGTCCGATCACGGAGAGCACCGTCAAGCAGTTCCAGTCCTGGTACGGCCACGGCCTCGCGGTGGACGGCAAGGTCGGTGTGCACACCTGGGCCGCGCTGCGCGAAGTCGCCGGCGGCATCCACGGATAGAAGCGCGGGATCGGCAACGCCCGGCGGAGCCTGGGCAGTTGGTGAGTACCAGGGCCGGAGGGCGACCGGGGAACCCGGCCGGGCGGCTCGTCGAAGAGAGCTAACGCGGCGGCGTGTTCCGGTGCGGGTCGCCCGCCTGCTCCAAGGCGGCTTCGTAGGCGTGCAGGGCGGTGATGACCGTGGCGCGTTCCGCGGGGGCGAGATCGCGCATGACGCGTTCCCAGGCGGAGGCGCTGCCGGACAGCCACTCGCCGATCGGTGCGGCGAAGCCGGGGGCGATGGCGACGATGCGGCGGCGACGGTCGGCGGGATCGGCGGTGCGCTGCAGGACGCCCAGCCGTGACAGCTCGCTCACCATGAGGCTGACCGTCGTCGGGGCCACCTCCAGCCGGGCGGCCAGGTCGTTGACACTGGTGGGGCCGTCGTACTCCAGGTGGGCCAGCAGCGCGAGGTGTCGCGGTGCCAGGTCCAGGCCCTGGAGCGCCGGAGGGATGGGCAGGCGCTTGGCGCGGCCGACGAGCCGCGGCATGAGCAGCAGCAGGGTGCGGACGGCCTCATCGACGGCTGGACCGTCCGCTTCCGTGGACATCGGTGACCTCTTCCAGATACCTTTGAATACAAAGGCTTTGGGTTCAGCTTTGAGTTCAAAGGGAACGAGGTCCACTATGCCGCATCTGACCGTCCACCTTCCAGAAAACAGGCTGGCCGGCAGGGAACCCCTGCTCGTCGCCGCGCTGACCGACGCGATCGTCGAGGTCTACGGCGCATGGGCCCGCGACCTGGTGAGCGTCCGCCTGGCCGGAGTCCCCGAGGGGCGTTTCGCGCAGGGCGGCAAGGCCGTGGACACGAAAGCCTCGGTGGTCCTGGGCGTCCGCGCCGGCGTCTTCGACCGGCCGGACGCCGCCCGGATCACCGCGCGCCTGGGCACCGCGCTCACCGACGCGATCACGCGCGTCGCCGGCGACGACCTCCGCTCGGGCACCATGGTCGAACTCGTGGCGTCACCGCCGGACCGGACCTTCGTCGGCGGAGTCCTCAGCGTGTGACCCCGTCTGGGCCACCTCACCGCCTGCCCCCTTCTGCCCCTGCTCCATGACCTTCGCGATCAGATCGTGGATCAGGTGGTTCCCGGGCGGGCAGTTCTCCTTGAGCCGGTGAAGGTTGTCCGCGCTGAACCAGCCGTACGCGGAGTGCTTGGCCCACTCCAGGACCGGGTGGTCGAGGTCGCCGTCGACGTCGACCAGATAGTCGGCTTCGTGGCGCACTCCGCCTCCGTCGTCGCCGGTCCACGACGAGACGCTCAGCAGGCGGCGCACGCGGCGCAGGCGCCACCCGGTCTCCTCCTCGACCTCGCGGGCCAGAGCGCTCATCAGCGATTCGCCGGGCTCCACGTGTCCGCCCACGATGTCCCAGGTGTCAGGGAACAACCGCCGGTCAGGGCTGCGTTTTTGAGCGAACGCCGCGCCCTGCCGGTTCAGGATCACCGCGCCGACCGTCCACACCTCTCCCTCCCCCGGCACGGGAATCCCAACGCCCGCGTCCACCGCGACGTCCCCGTCCTCACCGTGCATCGGCGTCACCACCGACGACGACGGGCTCCAACGCGAGATCCGCGACGACCGCGGCGTGATCGGACGGCCACACACCCTCCACCGGGTGGTCGCCGGCGCGCCGTACCGCACGGACACGGCCGAGACCGTCCGCACCGGCCGGCCCCACGTGGATGTAGTCGCAGCGCACGTTCGGCTCGAAAGCCCGGCCCGCGAAGGGGTTCGCCGCATCCCACGTCGCTGACGGTGCGGTCGGATCGGCGTACTCCCAGGCATCCATGAGCACCTGTCCGGGCACCGGCGGCGCCGTCTTGTAGCCGCCGAGCAACCGCATCTCGTCCGACTCCGGCCAGGCGTTGTAGTCCCCCGTCACGATCGGCGGAACGGCACCCGTGCCTCGGTGGGCAGCGACGAACGCCGCCAGCGCCTCGACCTGCCGGCACCGCACCGCCGACTCATGGAGCGCGTGGTTGAGGTGCGTGGTGAAGAACGGCACACGGTGCCCGGGCGCGTCCAGCAGCGCGTGCAGGGCGAGCCGGCCGTCGTCCTGGCCACCGGCCGTCGGAAGGCGCAGCACCGCACGGTCCACGAGCGGCCACCGGCTCAACACCGCGTTCCCTATGCCGACGGTGCCGTCCCCGATCCTCTTCTGCCAGCGGTCCGGCGCGTCGGAGGCAGCCCAGGTCCACTGCATGCCGAGCCGCTCGCCCAGCCAGGCAGCCAGGTTCTCCTCACCGCGCGCCCAGACCTCCTGCAGACCCACCGCGTCGGGCCGCACCTCGCGGAGGACCGCCAGAATCGCCTCCCTGCGCCGCTCCCAGGGCCCATAACGCCACCACACGTTCCAGGTCATCACCCGCATACGCACCCCTCCCCTGGTCCCACCCATCCTGCCCGGCACGGCAGTTGCAGGGGAGGAAACGCTGATGCCCACTGGCACGGCCTCTCCCGGGGATGTGCCCGTCGCGGTGCGCCACCCGGAAGGGCGGGTCAGCGGCGCCGCTGGTCGGGGCGGAGTTCGACGTCGCCGTAGCTGTTGTCGGCCGGGTTGACCGTGACGCCGGGAGCCACGATCTCGTCGATGCGGTCGAGCACGTCGGCGGGGAGCGTGATGCCGGCGGCGGGCAGGAACGCGTCCAGCTGCTCCATGGTGCGCGGGCCGATGATCGCGGAGGTGACGCCGGGGTGGTTGATCACGAAGGCGACGGCCAGCTCGATCAGGGTCAGGCCGCTCTTGTCGGCCAGGAGCGCGAGTTGCTCGACGGCGTCGAGCTTGCGCTGGTTGGCCGGAGTGCTCATGTCGAAGCGGGCCTGCGGGCGCGCGGCGGAGGCCGGCCCCGAGGCGGTGTCCTTGCGGTAGCGGCCCGAGAGCCAGCCGCCGGCGAGCGGGCTGTACGTCAGCGTGCCCATGCCGTGGCGGCGCACCGTGGGCAGCACGTCCTCCTCGATGCCGCGGACGAGGATCGAGTACGGCGGCTGCTCGGTCACGAACCGCTCCAGGTGGCGCTCCCTGGAGACCCACTGGGCCTCGACGATCTGGGAGCCGGAGTAGGAGGAGGAACCGATGGAGCGGATCTTGCCCTGGCGCACGAGGTCGGTGAGGGCGCCGAGCGTCTCGGAGACGTCGGTGTCCGGGCTGGGGCGGTGGACCTGGTAGAGGTCGATGTAGTCGGTGTCCAGGCGCCGAAGGGAGTTCTCGACCTCGCGGACGATCCAGCGCCGCGAGCCTCCCCGCTGGTTGGGGTCGTCCTGGCTCATGGGCATGAAGAACTTCGTCGCCAGGACCACGTTCTCGCGTCGGCCCTTCAGCGCCTTCCCGACGATCTCCTCCGAGATCCCGGCCGAGTACACGTCCGCGGTGTCGACGACGTTGATGCCGGCGTCGAGGGCGCGGTGGATGATCCGGCGCGAGTCGGCTTCGTCCTCGTTGCCCCAGGGGCCGAACATCATCGCTCCCAGGCAGAGCGGGCTGACCTGGACGCCTGTGCGGCCGAGCGGTCGGTAGTGCATGAAGGGGTTCTCCTCGTTGCGTGGTCAGTCGTTTCGGGAGGGCACGACCGTGCCGGTGCTCGCCCAGCTGGCGAGCAGACTGAGGGCCTGCTGCGCCGGCGAATCCGGTTCCGGGGTGTAGAAGTTCAGGCGCAGGCCCGGGTCGGACGGCAGGTCCATCGCCTCGTAAGGCAGTGCCAGGTCGCCGACGAGCGGGTGGTGCAGGTTCTTGGTGCCGCTGCGGTGGAACTTCACGTCGTGCCGGGCCCAACGGCGGGCGAACTCGTCACTCTTGGTGGTGAGTTCCCCGATCATGTCGGTGAGCGCCCTGTCGTGGGGCGCCCGGCCCGTCTCGGTGCGCAGGAACGCCACGGAGTCGTCCGCGCCCTTCTCCCAGTCGGTCCAGAAGTCGCGGCCCGCGGGGTCCAGGAACAGGAAGCGCGCGGTGTTGACCGGGCCGCGCTGGGCGAACAGCGGGGAGTCGAAGACCGGCGCGTACAGGGCCCGGCCCAGTGCGTTGGCGGCCAGGATGTCGAACCGTGCGTTGCGTACGTAGGCCGGCACGTCCGTCATCGAGTCGAGCAGCCGCAGGATGGTGGGGCGCACGCGTGAGGCCGTGACCGTGGGGCGCCGCCCTGAAGGGGTGGCCGAGCGGGCCAGGTCGTAGAGGTGGGCGCGTTCGGCCTCGTTGAGCTGGAGGGCGTGGGCCAGGCCCTCCAGCACGGAGTCGGAGACGCCGCTGAGGTTGCCGCGCTCCAGCCGGACGTAGTAGTCGACGCTCATTCCGGCGAGCAGGGCGACTTCCTCGCGGCGCAGTCCCGCGACACGGCGATTGCCGCCGTACACCGGCAGCCCGGCCTGTTCGGGGGTGATCCGCGCGCGCCGGGTGCTGAGGAACTCGCGGACCTCGCCGGCCAGGTTCTTCTTGTCGATGCCGGCCATGGTCAGGCTCCGGAGGCGAACTCGGGCGCGGCCTCGCCGGTGAGCTGCTGGGCTGCCGTGGGGCGGGAATGCTGGGGCACGGGTTGCTCCTCGTGATCGGCGTGAATCCTGTGCCGGCTCCTCCACGGTAGATCCGCTGGTCGCAGAGGTGCGAGGTACTGCCATTACCTGGAAGAGCGGTAACTCTCACCTGCGCGCCTCGGCGCGGTTGTCTGGAGGAGACCGAGGGGCTCGCTCCGCGAGACCAGGTCGGCACGCCGAGACCGCCTTGATCGGCGGACCGAGACCGCGTCGAAAGGAACCCCGTGCGCGCAGCACGCATGGATGCTGAAGGTGCTGGTACGGCCGTGAGCAGCCACTCTGGGATCACCGGGCCGGCGGCTGCGGCGCGCTCTTACGCCGCGTCGTCCACCAGGAGGTCGATCACCAGCACCGAGGCAGGAAACCCGACCATGAGACCGGTGACGCGATGACCACCACCGCGCAGCGCGCCTCGGCGCCTGCCACGCGAGCGCCGACATCGCGGCCCGGGCGGGCGCGGCCCTGACCGGCTCCGCCGTCCTGCTCGCACCGGCCCTGCCGGCCGTCCTCACCCTCATCGTGCCCTCACAGACCACCCGCGACGAAAGGACCGTGTGATGCGGACCCTCACCCTCAACAACGGCATCCAGATGCCGGCCCTCGGACTCGGTGTCTTCCAGACCCCGCCCGAGGAGACCAAGGCCGCCGTCACCTCCGCGCTGGAGCTCGGCTACCGGCACATCGACACCGCGGCCGCCTACGGCAACGAACGCGAGGTCGGCCAGGCCATCCGTGACTCCGGCGTGCCGCGCGAGGAGATCTTCGTCGAGACCAAGATCTGGATCAGCGACTACGGGCACGACGAGACCCTGCACGGCTTCGACAAGAGCGCCGCCAAGCTCGGTGTCGACCGGATCGACCTGCTGATCCTGCACCAGGCCCTGCCGTCGGACTTCGACCGGACCCTGGCGGCGTACCGCGCCCTGGAGAAGCTCCTGGCCGACGGGAGGGTCCGGGCCATCGGCGTCAGCAACTTCATGGTCGGCCACCTGACCGAGCTGCTCGCGGCGACCTCCGTGGTCCCCGCGGTGAACCAGCTGGAGATCCACCCCTACTTCCAGCAGCGCGCCGTACTCGACTTCGACGACCGGCACGGCATCGTCAACCAGGCGTGGTCCCCCATCGGCGGGATCACCTTCTACCCCGGCTACGGCGAGGACCGCACGAGCGTCCTCCAGGACCCGGTGGTCACGCGCATCGCCGAGGAGCACGGCAAGAGCCCGGCCCAGGTGCTGCTGCGCTGGGGGATCCAGCAGGGCCGCTCGGTGATCCCCAAGTCCACCAAGCCGGAGCGGATCGCGGAGAACCTCGACGTGTTCGCCTTCGAACTCACCCCCGGCGAGCTCACCGCCATCGACGGGCTCGAAACCGGAAGGCGCGGCGGTCCCGAGCCCGACGCCGTCACGCTGGCGAGCTACGGCCGCACCATCCCCGAAGTCTGAACCAGTTCCGCCGGTCACCGGGAAGGACCTGGGCCCCCTTCGCAGGGGCCCAGGTCGTGGGACGGTCAGTTGGAGTAGACCTCGGCGCGGTCGACGGAGATGTACGCGGCGCCGGAGGAGGCGTTCTTCGTGCCGGTGACGCGGACTGTCACCGTATGGCGCCCGTAGGGAAGTTCGGGGCTGACATAGGTCAGCTGCTCGCCCATGCGGATCGCGCCGTAGTAGTCGCGGGTCGTCTCGGCGCCGCCGTCCACCGAGATGGCGGCGATGCCGTTGCCGGTGTCGCGCACCGACAGCAGCGCGATCCTCGTGCCGGTGAACGTCCAGGTCGCGGTGGCGCCGGCCTCGGCGCTCCAGTGGTCGTTGCCCCAGAAGCACTGCACGCCGCAGCCCGACCCGGAGTTCCAGTTGCCGGTGTACGCCACCGAGCCGTCCCCGCTGGTGGTGTTGGTGTCGTTGATCCAGTACGGGCCGCCGCCGGGGTCGCCAGAGGGAAGGTCCTGGGTGGCTCCGGCAGCCAGCGGGGTGCCGAAGTCGGGTGTGCCGTCGGCGTTCCAGTGGATCTGCTGGGCCCGCGTGGTGCGGCCGTTGTAGGTGTAGGCCGAGGTGTTCTTGGCGTGGTAGACGATCCAGTCCTGCGTGCCGTCGGGGCTCTTGAAGAAGCCGTTGGAACCCGGGCCCCACACGCCGGCGGAGTCGTTGCGGGAGAAGACCGCGCCCTGGTGCTGGGTCCAGTTGCCCGGCTCCAGCGGGTTCGCGGAACCGCGGAGGGACTGCATCCACAGTTGGTAGTCGGGAAGCCCGGTGTCGCACGCGGAGTACACCAGGAAGGTGGTGCCGTTGTGCTGGAGGATCGAGGGCGCCTCGCGGATGGTGGAGCAGCCGCCGGCGGTGGGCAGGTAGACACGGTTGCCGGAGATCGTCCAGGGGTTGGACATCGGTGCGATGTAGATGAGGTTGTGGCCCTCCGTCCCGGCGCCCGACCACAGGACGTACAGATGCCCGTTGCCTTGCCGCAGCAGCACCGGATCGATCGCCCACACGTCGGGCGCGTTCGGCGGCTGGAGTTCGCCCTTGAAGTGGTACGGGCCGAGGGGATCGGTGCCGGAGGACTCGATCACGTACAGGCGGTGGTGGTCGTCGACGCCGTCGTCGGCGGTGTAGTAGATGTACCAGTGGCCGTCGATCAGGTAGAACGACGGCGCCCACACCTGCTGGTTGCGCGAGGTGTCGGTGTCCTGCCACACGGTGGTGCGGGGCGCGGTCAGCAGATCGCCGAGGGTGGGTGCCTTGGCGATGCGCACGGCGTCGCCCTCGGTGGCGGCGAGATAGTAGTTCCCCTGGTAGTAGGTCATGTACGGGTCGGGGCTGGTGCCCAGCGGATTGCGGAACGTGCCGGTGGCCGCGTGAGCGCGCGCGGGCGTGAGGGCCACGCAACACAGGGCGGCGAGCAGCATCGCGAACAACACTGCTGCCAGTGATCTCACGGGGTGCGGAGACGGGCCGGACGGGCGCACGACTACCTCCATGCGATGGGGCTGACGTCTGGTCACGTGGGCGCAAGCCACGAGATTACAACGTTGTACATGACAAGAACAGGGGGCCTACAGGGTCCCGGAGCGGGGCTCGGGGTCGGACGGCGAGTGCCGTGGTGGTGGACTGCGCGGCCGTGACGATGGCGCGGCCATGACGAAGGCGCGGCGGAGGCGACCGCCGTGGGCGCCGAACAGCGCGCTGCGCGTGCCACGTTCCGGCCCGGAGCCCGGGACGCTGCCATGTGCCAGGGTCGAGAGCTGCATGGCGTTCTTCCGGCCGGTAGCCTGCACGCGACGGAAGGGGCGGACATGGCTGGGGCAAAAAAGGTGACGATCGCCGCGCTGATAGCGGCAGCGGTCGGCGTTGTGGGGTGGCGCCGCCGACTCCAGCTCTTCTACATCTGGGCCACGTGGCGCGAGAGCAGGAAGTGACCGCCCGGGCGGCCTTCGAACGCTCGACGTACCGCCGCTGGACGGCCAGTGCCGCGAACCGCCGCAGGAGCGGGGTCGGTGACGGGTCGTGGTACCTCGTCCACCCTCTACTGGCACTCGCCGAGGCGCTCATGGCCGCCGACGACCACGAGGAAGCCGCGGAGCACCTGACGGTCGCCACGACGCCGGCGAACGCCGTCAAGAACAGCCAGGCCCGGCACGCGGCGACCACCTTGGCGGCGCAACTCCTGCCCGCACGCCCGCAATCGCCGGAGCGGGTGCGGCCGCCGTACCCGCCGCGCCCGACCGGGCGGACAACGAGCCGGCAGCCCCGTCCATGGCGCGGGCTCGCGCTCTGGCCGCCGCCATGTCCCACCACGCCCTCATCGCCCGCACCGGCCCCCTCCCCCGCTGACCGCGCCAACGACAACCGGTCGTCGCGCCGGACACCCGGGGCGCGCCCAGAAGCCGCCCCCGTCCCCGGGCGGACGCCGCCGTGGCCCGCCATCGGACGGCGTGCACCTCTTGCCGGACAGCAGGGCCGGCTGATACTCCCGTGTTAGCACTCTCGCATGGAGAGTGCTAACACGTGCGTTCCCGCGCCGCTCACCGGCGGCGCATGCGGGGCCGCCGGAGGGGGAGGGACCGTCGTGTTCGACGTCCTGCGACTGCGCGACTTCCGACTGGTGGCGGCCGCGGATCTCCTGTCCAGCGCGGGGGATTGGCTGCTGCTGGTCGCCGCGCCCTACTTCGTGCTGCGCCTGACGGGATCGACGCTCGCCACCGGCTTGACGTTGGCCGCCCAGACCCTTCCCGCACTTCTTCTCGGCCCGATCGCCGGGGTGTTCGCCGACCGCTGGGACCGTCGCCGGACGATGCTCACCACCGACCTGTTACGGGCCGGAGCCGTCGGCGTCATGCTCCTCGTCGACCGCCCCGGCCAGGTCTGGCTCATCTACGTCGCGCTGACCGGCGAGGCCGGCTTCGGCCAGTTCTTCGGCCCCGCCCGGCGAGCCCTCGTCCCGGCGCTGGTCGGGCGCGGTCCGGACCTGAGTGCGGCGAACTCCGTGACAGCGCTCGTCGGCGGCATCGTCCGGCTCGTCGGCGGTCCCGCCGGGGGCGCCCTCTACGCGCTGGCCGGCTTCCGCACGGTCGTGGCTCTGGACGCCGCCAGCTACGTCGCCTCCGCCGTCCTGATCACCGCGATCCGTCACCGGACCGCGCCGGCGTCCTCACCACGCCAGGAGGTCGCGGCGGTGCGGCGGTTCACGGACGACCTGCGAGCCGGCGCGACGCATCTGCGCACGACCGCCGGTCTGCCCGCCGTGTTCGCCGCAGCCTCGATCTTCCTCCTCGGCAACGCGGCCCTGACCGCACTGCTCGTGCCTTACACCGGCTCGGTCCTGCATGCCGGCGCCGGCACCCTGGGATGGCTGTTCGCCGCGCTGGGCGTCGGCTACCTTGCGGGAGCCCCGCTCAGCCGGGCCGCCGCCGCACATCTGTCCGACCGGACCGTCATGATCAGCAGCCTGGCCGTGCTGAGTGCGGTCTTCGCCGTCACCTTCAACACCCACGACAGCGCGTGGGCCCTGGCGCTGTTCGTCCTGATCGGGCCGCCGGCCGTGTGCTTCCTGGTCACCGTCGACACCTACCTCACCCGGCGCACCCCCGACGCGCTGCTCGGACGCGTCAGTTCCGCCTACGGCATGCTCCAGGCATCAGCCACCCTCGCGGGCATGCTCGCAGGCGCGGCCCTCGGCCAGCAGGCCGGTATCGGCGTCACCGCGGACCTCGCCGCGCTCTGCGTCGCCGCCTCGGCCGGTGCCGTACTCCTGGTCCCCCGCCACGGCACCGCGCGCGGCCCCGACGCGGAGAAGACCTCGCCGCTGGCTTCTCCTGGACGCTCAGGAGACCGCTGATGCCGTCCCCGGTCCCGCGGTGCGGACCGTCGACACCCGTCCTGCCGCCGCCGACGCGGTTGGCTTTCGCGTCGGACCACTCCGCGGACCATGCGGCACCGAAGTGCGGGTAAGCACCGCCGTGTCAGCCAGGAGGTGTCCATGCGCGCCGCGGCACAACGCGGATCGTCCCCAGAGCGGTCCCCCGGTCCACTGGAGCGGTTGCTCAACAGCGTGGCCCGGGGCGACCAGGAGGCGTTCGAGACGCTCTGCAGCGCCGTGGCCGGATCCGTCCTGGGCCTGGCGCGGCGGGTGGTCAGGGACCCGGCGCGGTCGGAGGAGGTCGCCCAGGAAGTCCTGACCGAGGCGTGGCGGTGCGCGGCCCGGTTCGACGCGCGGCAGGGCAGCGCCATGGCGTGGATCATGACGATGGCCCACCGCCGCGCGGTGGACCGGGTCCGCTCGGCGCTGGCGTCCGCCGACCGCGAGTTCCAAGCGGCACTGCGGGAGGACCACTCCCTGGCGTTCGACGAGGTCACCGAGCAGGTCGAGCGGCGGCTGGAGCGCGAGCAGGTGAGGCGCTTCCTGGAGCAACTGACCCAACTGCAGCACGAGTCGGTCACGCTCGCGTACTACCGCGGCTACCCGTACCAGCAGACCGCCTAGGTCCTCGGTGTGGCGCTGGGCGCGGTCAGGACACGGCTGCGGGACGGTCTCATACGCTCCCACAACTGCCTGGGGGTGGGCTCATGACCGGCGTCGACCTGCACACGCTGACCGGCGCGTACGCCGTCGGCGCGGTGGACGAGCGCGAGGCGGCGGCCTTCTGTCACCACGTGGCCGAGTGTGCCGCATGCGCCGTGGAGGTACGTGAACTCTCCGAGACTGCCGCCCGGTTGGCGCTGGCGGTGGCCGAGGCGCCGCCACTTCCGGAGCGGGGATCCGAGCGCTGACCGAACCACTGGGCATGCTCATCGGAGGCGCGGCGCCGTTGTGGCTGCCCGGCCTGGTGCCGTGGAACATCGTCGTCGTGTGCCGCTGATCGCCGTCGGCCGCTACACGATCCGCGGTTACCGCTCGGGCTCGCTGCCCCGCCGTCCGCAGAAGGCCCTGCGCCAGAACCTGCCGTCACCCGCGGCCGATGGCGGGCGCCCCGGGAGCTCCCGCATCCCCTCCCAACTCCCGCATCCCCTCCCACGATGAGCCCGCGATGCGGCCCGCCCGGTCCGATGGAAAGAAGCACGCGGTGAGCGACGACCTGGCGTGGGCCGAACTGCCAACGAGGAGCGGAAGGCCGCGAGTCCTGCCGGAGCGAAGGTGGTCGCGCGGATGCCGGCGGGAGAGAATGCCGAGCATGATCCTCCCGAAGATCAGGGACCCTCGCTTCGTGACCATCCGCCGCGGCGGGACACTCACGGACGCGGATCACCATCTCCTCGCCCTGTGGGCGGCGGCTTGCGCGGAACACGTCCTTGACCTCTTCGAGTCGGCTCGGCCCGGAGACCCACGGCCACGCCAGGCCATCGAGCATGCCCGCGCCTGGGTGCGTGGCGAGGTCACGATGATGCAGGCCCGAGCGGCGGGCGGCCATGCCATGGGCGCGGCTCGGGACCTGCGAGGCGCGGCACGCCATGCCGCCTACGCCGCCGGCCAGGCCGCAGTCGTCGCACACGTCGCCGCGCACGAGCTGGGCGCGGCCGCTTACGCGATCAAGGCCGCACGCGCCGCCGCGCCGGACGACGAGAGCGAGGCCGCGGGACGACTCGAGTGTCAGTGGCAGCGCGAGCAGCTTCCGGAGGCGATCCGCGACCTCGTCCTCGACGACCAGCGGCTGCGCAACGACATCTGCTGGTCGGTGTTCGACTTCTGATCTCCTGGCCAGGTGGCCGCTGTGACTGCCCGTTCCGACCCACGCGCGGCCGCCGACCAGCACTTCTGTGCGTGTAATCGGTTGGCTGGCGGCTGGCGTGCACCTCTAGGCTGGGTCCATGGGCCATGGGAAGACCTCGTACGTCTGCTTGTCGTGCCGGGTCTCGTTCAAGCAGCCGTACGACCCGACGAGGCAGCGAATCTGTCCGCGCTGTGCAGCGCCGATGATTCACGCCGGTTCAGCGTTCGCGGCGCCGCGGCGGCGGGACATCGCCGCCTGGCGGACCCTCACGGTCCTGTTCAACGCGGGCGTGGGCTTCCACAAGAGCTGCTGTGGCGGACCCGGATACCGCCCTCGAACCCTGCGCGAGGTCCGCGAGCGGATGACGCACGCGCGCCGCAGCGGCCAGCCGTCGGCGACTGCGCTCACGCGATAAGGAGCGGTTCGCCCCGTTCCGGGACGATGGACAGGCCGGGGCCACTGCTCGGTGGCGGCTGCCGCCAGGCTCCGCGTGGGGGTCTGCCCCCAGCCGCCGCAGGTGGGGCGGCGGCGGTACCTCATCGCCGACGATGCTCGGTGCGCGCCGGTCCGCGCGGTTTCGGCCTCGGCCGGTTCCTCGGCTGCCGGTGGGCGACTGATCTGCCCACCTCCGGCGCGGCGGGGCCCGCGAGCGCCTGGCATGGGAGAACGTGGACGCTCGGCCCGCGCGCGGAGCGCCATCCCCGCGCGGCGTGGAGTTCCCGCACAGGGTGGGCGGCTGCGCCCCGAGGAGGACGGCTGGTGCCGACGAGGGACGACGAGGCCGTCGATCGAACGGCCCGGCTCACCCGTGCCGTGGCGCTGGTGAGCGCCGTGTTGCTGTACGGCCTCGTGATCGGGATGGAGCTCGGCACACCGCCCCACGTGCACATCGCCGCCGTGCTGGTCGCCGTGCCCGCTCTCATCGCCATGGACTTCGGTCCACCGATGATCATCGGTGCGGCCGTACTTGCCGTGGCCACGCGGTGGGCGTTCCTGAACCTCGATCCCGGACGGGTCGCCCCAGCGATCGGGACCACGGCGGCGATCGTCGCCGTCACAGGCGTGGGCTGCTTCGTGGTGATCCGCCGGCGACGCGTCATCGCGCGTCTGTCGGACGTCACTTCCGCGGCGGAGGCGACCCAGCGTGCGGTGCTGCGCCCGCCACCGCCGAGCATCGGTCCGTACGAGATCGCCGCCAGTTACCGCGCGGCCGCGCAGTTCGCCCGGATCGGGGGCGACCTCTACGGCGTCGCGGACACTCACTTCGGCGTGCGCGCGCTGATCGGCGACGTCCGCGGCAAGGGGCTCGACGCGGTGGCCACGACCGCCGCGGTGCTCGGCTCCTTCAACGAGGCCGCCTACGACCGCCCCACGCTCCCTGCCCTGGCCACGCAGCTCGAGGTCAGCCTCCGGCGCCACCGCTCCGACGAGGAGGCGTTCGTGACGGCACTGCTGATCGAGTTCGGCCGCGACGGCCTGGCCCGGGCCCTGGTCTGCGGGCATCCGGCGCCGCTCATCCTGCGCGGAGGGGCCGTCCTCGACGTTCCCGCCACGCCGGGACTCCCGCTCGGCCTGCGCGGGCTGCCGACGGCCGATGACGACGCCCTCCCTCCCGCCACCGACCTCCAACTCCGCCACGGCGACACCGTGCTGATGTTCACCGACGGCATTACCGAGGCCCGCGACGCGCTGGGCGACTTCTACCCGCTGAACAGCCGCCTGACCGCACGGCTGCGGGACCGCCCCCGCCCCGACGCGCTCCTGGAGTGGCTGCAGGAAGACGCCCGCGCCTACAGCGACATCGCAGGACGCGACGACGCGGCACTCCTGGCACTCACCTGGCTGCCCCCGCAACCTCGTTGTGCGGTTCAGGGCGCCGAGATCGTGACGCCGCGGGAGACGAAGAACGCCGGCTGAGGCCGGGGCCGGCTTCGGACTCGACTCCCACACGTTGCCGCACATGCCGTGGAGGCCGAACCCGTTGGGTTCGTAGGCGTCGGCGGGCACCGTGCCGAGGTGTCCGTCGGCGCTCGTGTTCCGCGCGGTGAACTCCCCCTGCCAGACGTTCATACGGCGGCGGCCGCCCGGCTCGTGCTCGTCCCCCCACGGACAGCGTGCAGCACCAACCCGCCGCGCGCCGCGTACTCCCCTTCCGCCTCGGTGGGCAGGCGCTTGCCCGCCCGGGGCGGTCAGTCCCCACAGAGTGTTCGCGCCGCCCATGCGGGAGACGAGGATGAACGTCGGGATCAAGGTGGCCCGCACGGGCACCATCAGCGTGGCGACGATGGCCCAGAGCAGCGCGTTGCGTCCCGGGAACCGCTTGCAGACCAGTGCTTCGACCCACAGCCGCGGCGCCGCGTACGCCGTTCTGGCGCGGATGTTCACCGCCGGGTCCACCACCGGCTGAGGTCCGGAACGCCGCGGCGCAGGCCCTCTCCCACTCATCATACGAAATCGTTGTCATCGATCGAAACGACGGCGGGTGGAGCTGAGACCCGGGGTCAGCCACCGCCTGTTCCACAGATCAGCAGATGGCAGGCGTAGCAAGGCAACGCTGCCGTCGATCCGACGAACTCTGGTCATCAGTCTTTCGATATCACTCGGAACGTGCCAGCATGCTCGAAGCGCGCTCGGCATCGATGTACGCCGAGTGGTTTCGCTCTACCGGCTGGCTGCGCATGCATCGCGGGGTGACGTGGACCGTCACTCAACGTGCACAAGTGCCTACCATCCGCGGTCGCTCGGAGCCGACGCGGCCGGGAAGGTGCGGCGGCCGCCCGGACCCGGCCTGCAAGGTTCCCGTGACCTCGAGGAGTGACATGGTCAAGCTTCGCAAGGTGTCTGCGTCCTTGTGTGCGGCAGCGCTACTGATCCCGGTCCTGGCGTCCCAGGCCCACGGAGCCACCGCGACGGAGCCCGCGCGGCCCGGCCCGGTGCACGCCCGGGCCGCCACGGAGCTTCTGGACGTGAACTACGAGAGCGGCACCCTGAACTCGGGGCTCGCCTGCCTGACCACCACGCACGCGACCGCACCGGACGCCTCCTCGGTCGCGCAGCCGGGTCACGCGAGTGCGTACGCCATCGAGCACAAGGTGACGCTCGACGATCCGGGCTACGTGTCGAACGGCGCACCGCGCAGCGAGAGCGCGACGGACCTGTGCAAGAACGGGCAGTTCACCGTGGGTGACACGCAGCGCTACGAGTTCAGCGTGCTGCTGAAGGACTGGCAGCCGTACGCGCCGGGCGACAGCGAGACCGGCGACATCATCTTCCAGGGCAAGTACGCGGGCGGGAATCCCCCGGCGTTCTACCTCATGACCAAGCGCAACGCGATCGCGTTCCGGTCGCCGCACCTCAACCAGCAGACAACGGTCGTGCCGGACTTCCGCCCCTACATCAACGCGTGGATGAACTTCCGCGTCGACGCGCGCTGGACCACCGACTCGACGGGCTACTTCACGGTGTCCGTGCAGCTTCCCGGAGCGTGCGGATACGTTCCGGCCGCCTCGTACCAGAACGTCGTCACCTACCAGCCGGAGAACCCGGCCGACCACGGCTACCTCAAGTGGGGGCTCTACCGGCCCTCCGAGTCGCTGGCCGCAGGTGACGTACCCACGCGGATCGTCGAGCACGACGACATCCGCATCTTCGACCTGCCGTGACGGCAGCCCCTCCCTCCACCCCTCGAAGGAGTACCCCATGACTGACGAAGCTTCCCTGAGCAGACGCCGACTGCTGCAGGCCGGCGGCGCGTTCGGGCTGGCAGCGGCCGCCACTTCCCTCCTCGTCCCGCGGGCGCAGGCCGCGGCCGGCGCGCCGCAAAGAACGACGGTGACCGATCTGGGCCCGGGCCTGGTCCAGTTCTCGCTGATGAGCGGGACTCTGGTCGGCGACACCGTCTACATCGGGTCGCGCAACCTCGACCCCGCCCGGGTGATCGGGTTCCATCTGCCGAGCCGCACGGTGGTCTCGCACACCGAACTCGCCGCCGAGCCCGAGCCGTCCATCCAGGCGCTGGCGGCGGACCCCACCGGCCGGTACCTCTACATCGGCGTGCTGCTCAAGGCCGACCAGGGCGGACCCAACCTCTTCCGGTGGGACCTCACGACACCGGACCAGCCGGCCGTGGCCGTCGGCAGGACCGAGGACCGGGACATCCGTGACCTGGCGGTCGCCCCCGACGGCACCGTCTACGCGGTGGGCGGCCTGCCGGGGAAGGCGCCCGCGCTGTGGGAGTACGACCCGGCGACCGGCGCCGTCACCAACCTGGGGGTGCCCGATCCGAACGCGACCCTCGCCAGGGCGGTCGCGGCCACGCAGTCCACCGTCTTCTTCGGTGCCGGCAGCGTCCTCGCCGGCGGGGGCGGCGCGAGCAGGGCGTCGCTGTTCGCCTACGACCGGGCCAAGCGGACGTTCACCTCGGTCGTGCCCAAGGAGATGGAGCAGGACCCGAGCCTGCGGGAACTGGCCGTCATCGGCGAGCACTTGGTGGTGGGCACCTCCGGCGGCGTCGATCCCGCCAAGTTCGCGGTGCTGGACCTCGCGGACCTCTCCTCCTCCGTGGTGGTGCCCACGCAGGGCACCACCGTCAAGACGTTCACCGCCGACGCGGACCGGATCTACTTCGCCACCGAGGCCGGTGTGCAGACCTACTCGACCGCGGACCGGACGCTCTCCCCGCTGGCCTTCACGGGACCGGATCTCGGTGAGATCTGGGGTCTGGACTGCGTCGACGGGAAGCTGGAGGTCGTGTCGGGCTACGGCTTCGTCGCCGAGATCGATCTGTCCGCCCGCACCTGCGCCGTCACCGACCTCGGCGAGGCGGGCGCGTCCGCCGGCGCGCAAGCGGCCATGGGCATCGCGGCCGGCGGCGGTTACGTCTACGTCGGCGGCAACGGCACCGTCGCCCGGCACGACATGAGGACCGGTCAGGTGCTCAACCTGCAGGCCCCCGGCGAGGCCAAAGACGCCGAGGTGATCCAGGGGGTCCTCTACACGGGCCAGTACGACGCGCAGGGAATCTGGCGGTACGACCCCGCCGGCGGACGGCAGCCGCAGCAGGCCGCGGGGTTCCCCAGGGAGCAGAACCGGCCGCTGGACACCTCGTGGGATCCGGTCAACGCGCTGCTCCTCGTCGGGGTCCAGTCGGACACCGAGGGCGGCGGCGCCCTGTGGACCTACGACCCGGCGACCGGGAGATCGGCCTCCTACGTCAACCCGATCGACGACGTCCAGATGGTGCGGGCGGTGGCCAACCGGGACGGCGTCGCCTTCCTCGGTGGTGACAACGCCACCAGCACGGGACCACGCGGTACCGTCGTCGCCGTCGACCCGGTCACCGGCCGGGAGCAGTGGCGCATCGAGACGCAGCAGCCGGCGGGGGTGGCGGCACTCGCCGTGCAGGGCCCGCACCTCTTCGGACTCACCAGGAACGGCACGCTGTTCGTCATAGACCTGAGGACGCGGAGGATCGCGCACACCGCCGACGTCAGGAGCGTCTGCACCGGCTTCGCCGCAATGGTCACCAACCGCGGCGCGGTCTACGGGGTCTCGGACACCACGCTTTTCCGCATCCATCCGAAGACCTTCGCCGTGAGCACCGTCGTCGCCGGCATCAACGGCGCCTGGTACAGCGGCCCGCACGTCAACGCCCACGACGGCCTGCTCTACACCCTCCGCGACCACAACCTCGTGCAGGTCGACGACAGGGCGGCGTTCTGAAGGTCACCACGCAAAAGGCCGTCGACAAGCCGACACGCGCCCTTGATTGATATCTTTCGGTAATCGAGTGAAGGTGGACGGCTCACTCGTTATCGAGAGGGGAACCGAAGGTGTTGGCTGACGAGCGGCGTGAGGCGATTCTCCGTGCGGTGGAGCGCGAGGGTTCGATCTCGGTGACGGAGCTGGCGGCGGAGATGGGCGTCTCCGCCGTCACCTTGCGCCAGGACGTGCGGGAGCTCGCCGGCCGGGGTCTGCTGACGCGGGTGCACGGAGGGGCGAAAGCGCTGGCCCCGGCCGAGGCGGCCGCCCCGACCGCCAGTGCCACCCCCGCCCGCAGCCCGGCACCGAGCGCGGAGCACTGTGCCGTCGGGCTCGTGGTGCCTCCGGGCGGCTACTACTACGCGGAGGTGATCCGCGGCGTCCAGAACGCGGCCCGCCCCCTCGGAGTCCGCGTCGTTCTGGCCGTCTCGGGCGAATCGCTGCAGGAGAACCAGGAACAGGTCCGCCAGCTCGTGGCCGGGGGCGTCGACAGCTTGCTGCTGATGCTGCATCCGGGCCTACGCCCCTCGGACGAGACCGAGCAGTGGTTGAGCACCCTCGAGGTACCGGCCGTCCTGGTGGAGCGCCGGGCGGGGCTGCGGGCCGGCGGGCTGGAGCAGGTGGCCTCCGATCACGCGTACGGCGCGGCACTGGCGGTACGCCACCTCGCCGGACTCGGCCACGACAAGGTGGCCCTGGTCGCCAGGGCGGAGAGCCCCAATACCCCGCTGCTCAGCGCGGGGTACGCGGACGCCGTGCAGGCGATCGGGCTGACGCCCGGACCGGAGTACCGCATCACCACCACCGGTGACGAGATTCCGGCCGACGAGCGCTTCGAGCGGGTCGTACAGGCGGTGGAGTCCGGCGAGATCCGGGCGGCGCTGGTGCACAACGACATCGACGCCATCGCCCTCGTCGGGCTGCTGCGCGCACGGGGGATGCGCGTACCGGAGGATCTGGCCCTCGTCACCTACGACGACGAGGTCGCCGAGCTGAGCGAGGTCCCGCTCACCGCGGTGGCCCCTCCCAAGCAGGCCGTGGGGGCGTGGGCCCTCGACCTGGCGGTCCGCCGGCTGTCCGACCCCTCGACACCGCTGGCCGAGGTCCTGCTCCGTCCGCAGTTGCGGGTGCGGGCCTCCTGCGGTGCTGATCGCCGAGCCGGCGCATAGCCATGCGATGTCGCATCACTTTCGTTTGCGTTGAACGAAAGTGAAAGTCTTGACGAACTGTCGTACGTAACGAATGATTGCGAGTGACACCCCAGCGAACGATCGGTGGCACCTCGTGTTTCGTAGACGTCTGACAGTGCTGTCCTGTTTCATGGCGATACTCGGCCCGCTCGTCACGGGATGCGGCGGGTCGGACAGCAACGGAAACGCTGCGGGCCAGAAGACCGGAGCGGTCACCTTCTGGTCCTTCGTCAAGGGCTCCGACAAGGTCGCCGAGGCCTTCAACCGGACGCACCCCGGCGTCAAGGTGACGTTCGAGTCGATGCCGTCAGGCCAGGAGTACTACTCCAAGCTCACCAACGCCGTGAAGGCCGGCACCGTCCCGGACGTCGCGGTGGTCGAGTACCCCCAGGTCCCGGAGTTCGCCACCCAGGGCGAGCTGGAGAGCCTGGACAGCGGCCTCAGCTCCCTGGTCAAGGACAAGTTCCCCGCTTCGGTACGGCAGTTGGTCGAGCTGGGGGGCAAGACGTGGGGCGTCCCCCGCGACGTCGCGCCGCTGATGCTGTACTACCGCAAGGACTTCTTCGCGGCCCACGGCATCTCCGTCCCCCGCACCTGGGACGCCTACAAGGGCATGACCTCCCAGGTGAAGCAGGCGGACCCCAACGCCCGCGGCGGGGTCCTGTTCACCGACAACCCCGGGCTGCTGACCGCCCTCGCCTGGCAGGCGGGAGCGCGGTGGTTCGGAACCCAGAAGGACTCCTGGAAGGTGTCGCTCACCGACGCGCCCTCCCGGAAGGTGGCCGCGTACTGGGGCGACCTCGCGCGCCAGGGCCTCGTCGACTCGCTGAGCACACTCGATCCCTTCTGGACGAGCGTCCAGCAGAACAGGACCGTCGCGTACGTCTGCGCCAGCTGGTGCGCGGGCGCCCTGCAGGCCACCGTCGCCGACCAGGCGGGCAAGTGGGCGGTGGCCCCGGTCCCGACCTGGGACGGCAAGCCGGCCTCCGCGATGTACGGCGGCTCGACCTTCGTCATCCCCAAGGGCGCCAGGAACAGCGCGGCCGCCGCCGAGTTCATCAAGTGGATCACCACGGACCCCGAGGGCATGAAGTCGTGGGTCTCCTCCGGCACCAGCAGCATGTTCCCCGCTGACCGCGAGCTCGTGCCGGTCACCAAGGCCGCCTATCCGACTGCCTACTTCGGCGGCCAGGACGTCTACGCGGTGGGCAGTGCCTCCTACGACGCCGTCGTGCCGGGTTGGTCCTGGGGCCCGGTGATGGGAACCACGAACACGGCCATCGTCGACCGGCTGCCGAAGGTCGCCGGTGGCAGCGCGAGCCTCGTCGGCATCCTCACCGCGGCCCAGCAGGCCACCGTCGAGGACATCAAGCACCGCGGTATGCAGCTCGCCCCCTAGCACCCGGACCTCGGCGGGGGGGGGGGGGGGGCCCCCCCCCCCCCCGGGGGGGGGGGGGGGGGGCCCCCCCCCCCCCCCCCCCCCCCCGACTGGTGTCTGCGGCACCGCGGGCACGCCGCAACGGCGTGCCGCGGATCAGCCCTTGGCGTGCGGGTGCTGCTGCGCCACCAGGCTCGCGGCCGAGGTGAGGACGGTGTTGCAGTACGGGACGGTGCCGGTGTTGGCGACGTACCGGGCGCTGAGCCAGCGCTCGTGGCTGCTGCCGCGCATCAGGTACCAGAGGGTGTTCCCGTCGATGTCCTGGGCGCGGACCTTGCAGGTGAGGCCGGTCTGCGCGTGGTACGCGAGGAAGCCGACGACGGAGGAGTCCGTGCTCGGGAACTGGCGCACGTTCAGGCCGGCCGGCGAGGTGACCGTGCCGTAGGGGAGGGCGGGCTGGGCCTGGGCGGGAGCCGCGGCGAACAGGACGCCGCCCATGGCGAGGACGCCGGTCAGGGCACCGACGGTGCGCCTCAGACCGCGGCGGGCGGGGACGGTGAGCAGGGACATGTGCCTCTCCAGTTCTCGACAGCCAGGGACCGCGGAGTGCGGCTGGTACGCGAGCGGCACATTACGACTGATGGCAGGTTGAATATCAGCGAAACGCCACAAAGACCCCGAACGGGTATGTTTCTCTGCTGTGATGGGCGTATGAACGGCTCGGCCGCGCCGGGCGGCAGCGGAAGGAAACGGACGATCCGTCAGTCGGAGGAGACCGGCAGGACGTCGGGGGACAACGCGCCGGCACGGGCCGAGTCGCTGGTTATCCGGCCGAGGTGGTGGCGGCGGCACAGCACCTCGTAACCGACCTCCTCCACCGGGCGGTTGACGTCGCCCACGACCACCTGGGCACCCTCGACCACCATCTGCCCGCCCACCGTGCGGGCGTTGTGCGTCGCCCGCGCGCCGCACCAGCACAGCGCCTCCACCTGGAGGGTCTCGATGCGGTCGGCGAGCTCGATCAGCCGCTGCGAGCCGGGGAAGAGCTTGGTGCGGAAGTCAGTGGTGATCCCGAAGGCGAAGACGTCGAGCCCGAGATCGTCCACGACCCGCGCCAACTGGTCGACCTGCACCGGCGCGAGGAACTGTGCCTCGTCGACGATCGCGTAGTCGACCTTGCCGCCCTTGGACAGCTGCTCGACCACGTACCCGTACACGTCCATCCCCTCGGACGCCTCGACGGCCTCCGTGACCAGGCCCAGCCGCGAGGACAGCTTCCCCTCCCCCGCCCGGTCGTCCCGCGTGAAGATCACACCCCGAAGCCCCCGGGCCGAACGGTTGTGCCCGATCTGGAGCGCCAGCGTCGACTTGCCGCAGTCCATCGTTCCGGAGAAGAAAACCAGCTCGGGCATGGAAGGGCGACGGCCTTTCGGTGGACGGCGGGGAGGGACGCAGGGAGGCAGGCTCGGGGCGGGCGGCGGGACGGGCGTCTCGCCGGGCGGGCGCCTAGCAGCGTACTTCGAGCAGCGGCACGAGTTGCTCGACGGGGGCGAGGGAGCCGTGCAGGCCGACCATCCGGGACTCCCCCGGCTCGCTGCGGTTGGCCACGACCGCCATGTCGTCGCGGGCCACGGCGACCACGTCGCCGATCCTGCCGAGCACCCGCTCCTCCGGCTCCGGCCCGAACCACCCCGCGGCGACGGCCTGTTCGCGTCCGGCCACCCACATCCGGTCCCCGAGCACCTCGCGCCACACGGCCAGGACGTCGGTCGCGGCGCCGGGCACTGCGTACACGTGCCGGGCGCGGCCCTCGCCGCCGAGCACGGCGACGCCGGCGCTCAGTTCCCAGTCCTCGTCGAAGTCGATCCGCGACTCCTCGTCGAACGGGATGTCGATCATGCCGTGGTCGGCGGTGACGTACAGCGCGCTGCGCGGCGGGAGTTGCTCGGCGAGCCGCTGCACCAGCCGGTCGACCATCATCAACTGGCCGCGCCAGGCGTCGGAGTCGACGCCGTGCCGGTGCCCCATGCCGTCCAGCTCGCTGTAGTACGTGTAGACCAGCGCCCGGTCGGCGGCGGCCAGTTGCTCCGCGGCCAGGTCGACCCGCTCCTCGCCGGTGAGCCGGCCGAGGAAGGTGCCGCCGGACAGCGCGATCTTGGTCAGCGGGGTGGTCTCGAACGTCGGTGAGGACACCTGGCTGGTGGCGATCCCGGCGGCGTCGGCGAGCGCGAAGACGGTGGGGTGCGGCTGCCACACGGCCGGCGGCGTCCACGGCTGCCAGCGCAACTGGTTCATCAGCTGCCCGGTCTCCGGGTTGAGCGCGGTGTAGCCGGGCAGGCCGTGGCGGCCGGGCGGCAGCCCGGTGCCGACCGAGGCCAGCGAGGTGGCGGTGGTCGCGGGGAAGCCGGCGGTGATCGGCCGGCCGGTGCCGCCGCAGGAGGTGGCCAGCAGCGAGGTGAGGTACGGCGCCCCGTCGGGGTGGCGCAGGATCAGCTCCCAGCCGAGGCCGTCGACCAGGAACACGCACACCCGGTCGGCAGGGGCGAGGGTGAGGCCGGTGGCGGGCATGCCGGGCACCGCGAAGCCCGCCACCGCGGCAGGGATCACGTCGCACAGTGCGCCGGTGCCGTACTGCGGGGCGGGGGCGGACGCCGGGTCGAGCAGTGCCGCGTCCTCCGCGTCGTGGAACGGGTGGGCCATCAGCGTGCCATCACTCCGTGGCCGCCGTGGCCTCGGAGAGGGCCTGGGCGAAGGCGAGGGTCTGGCGGACCGTGTCCGGCCCGTCGCCGGCCTCACTGACCCGCAGCGACAGGTCGTCGGCGGTGGAGGAGCCGGTGTAGCCGTGGTCGGCCTCGCAGTTGGGGTCGCCGCAGGCGGCGGGTTCCACGTCGAGCCGGGACACCGCGCCCCAGCCGATGGTCAGCACGACCTCGCGCGGCAGGGTGCCCGGCGTGTACGACTCGGGGTTGGCGACGACCCTGCTCACCACGACAGACGAGATCCGGCCCAGCTTGACCGACTCGGTGGAGGTGGTGGCGTACGGGCTCGGCGAGGTGTCGTCGGCGGCCTGCTCGTCGGTGTGGCTGACGATGAACCGGCTGTCGGTCAGGACCAGCACGGTCACATGCCGGCGCACCTCGTTGGCGTCGAAGGTGGTCTCCTGGTGGACCAGGTACGAGGACACCGGCTCGCGGCCCACCGCGGCCTCGACGGCCTCGGCCACCAGGGCGGGGTAGTAGCCGCTGCGCTCGATGGCCGTGCGCAGCCCCTGCGTCGTCGTACCGGTCTTCGCCATGTGCACCATCCTATGCGCGCCGTGTGACGTTCCCATCCGTCCGTGACGCGTCGTTCCGGCCCGCCGCCGCGGCACGCCTCCCGGCCCGGCCCCGAGCCGCCGATGAGCGGGCCCGATGCCCCCGAGCGCTCAGTACGAGGCGAGGGCGCGCGGCCCGAGATCGGTGCGCGCCGGGGGCGTGGCGAGCCGGACGGTCGCACCGAGCACGCTCAGGCCGCGGGCGGCGACCACCACCGGCTCCAGGTCCACGCCCACGACCTCGGGCAGGTCCTCGGCCAGCATCGACACCCGCAGCAGCAGTTCCTCCAGGGCGCCGGTGTCGACCGGCTCGGCGCCGCGCCAGCCGAACAGCAGCGGCGCCGCCCGGATCGAGCGGACGAGTTCGGCCACGTCGCGGTCGGTGGCGGGGACCAGCCGGTGCCCGAGGTCGCCGAGCAGCTCGGAGGGGGCGCCGGCCAGCCCGAAGGACAGCACGGCACCGGCCGCCGGGTGGACGCCGGCCCGCACCACGGTGTCGACGCCGCGCGGGGCCATCGCCTGCACCACCGGCCGCAGTTCGGCCGGCCCGCCGAGCCGCGACGTCAGCTCCTCGTAGGCCCGCCGCAGGTCCTGCTCGTCGGCCAGATCCAGCCGGACGCCGCCCAGGTCGGCGCGGTGCCGCAGGTGCGGGGCGGTGGTCTTGAGGGCGACGGGGTAGCCCAGCGACCGCGCCGCGGCGACCGCCGCGTCCGGGTCCGGCGCGGGCAGCGCCCGGTGGACGTGGATGCCGTAGCGGGCCAGCAGCCCGGCCGCGGCCGCGTCGTCGAGGGTGATCTCGGTCCCGGGGTGCGCCGCGCCCGCGGACCCTGCGGCCGCCGCGGGCGGCGCGGCCGGTGCCGGGGGCAGCAGGCGCCGGACGTCCTCGGCGGCGGCGGCCTCCTGGACGTCCTCGAACTGCGGGATCCGGCCGGGCTCCGCGGCGGCGTCCCGCCAGGCGGCGTAGGCGGTCGCCTCGGCCAGCGCGCGGACGGCGCGGTCGGGCGCGGAGTAGGCGGGGATGCGGGCGCCCGGCTGCCCGGTCGCGGCCAGCCGGTCGGCCATCGTCTCCAGCGTGAGGTGGACCACGACCACGGGCTTGCCGGCGCCCTCGGCGGCGGCGCGCAGCGCCTCGGCGAGCGCCGGGTCGTCGCCGGACTCCGGGTCGCCGGCGTCCTCGGAGCCGACCCGGGGGATGGCGGTGACGACCACCGCGTCGGTGCCGGGGTCGGCGAGGGCCCGCCGCAGCGCCGCCGCGAAGTCGTCGGGCTGGGCGGCCGTCGTCAGGTCGAGCGGCGGGGCCGGGTGCAGCCCCGCGGAGAGCGCGGCGTCGTAGGTCAGCAGGCCGATGGACTCGGAGTTGCCGAGCACGGCCACCCGGTCGCCGGCCGGCAGCGGCTGCAGGGCCAGGAACAGGCCGGCGTCGAGCAGTTCGGTGACGGTGTCGACGCGGATCACGCCGGCCTGCCGGAAGAGGGCGGAGACGGTGGAGTCGGGGATCCGGGTGTTCGGCACGGCGTGGCCGGCCGGGACCGTGCCGGAGTGCAGCGCGCCCTTGACCACCACGACCGGCTTGCTCGCGGCGATGCGGCGGGCGATCCGGGTGAACTTGCGCGGGTTGCCGAAGGACTCCAGGTACATCAGCACCGCCTCGGTCTCCGGGTCGTCCTGCCAGAACTGCAGCAGGTCGTTGCCGGAGACGTCGGCGCGGTTGCCGGCGGAGACGAACGAGGACGGGCCGGCGCCGCGCCGGTGCAGCCCGGACAGCAGGGCGATGCCGATGGACCCGGACTGGGTGAACAGCCCGAGCCGGCCGTGGTGCGGCATCTCCGGCGACAGGGACGCGTTGAGCCGGATGTCGTCGGCGGTGTTGAGCACGCCGAAGGCGTTGGGGCCGATGACCCGCATGCCGTGGCTGCGGGCCTGGCGGACCAGCTCGCGCTGCTTCTCCCGGCCCTCCGCCCCGCTCTCGGAGTAGCCGGCGGCGACCACCACCAGGCCGCGCACCCCCGCCTCGCCGCAGTCGGCGACCGCCTCGGGCACCCGGTCGGCCGGGACCGCGACGACGGCGAGGTCGACCGGCTCGCCGATCGAGGCGACCGACCGGTACCCGGGCACGCCGTCGATGTCGGTGCCGCCCTCAGGGAAGGAGTGGTTGACCGCGTACAGGCGGCCGGTGAAGCCGCCCGCGGTGATGTTGCGCAGCAGGGTGCGGCCGACACCGCCGGGCCGGCGGCCGGTGCCGACCACGGCCACCGACGCCGGGCGCAGCAGCCGCTGCACCGAGCGGGCCTCGGCGCGGTGCTCGCGGGCCCGCATCACCTGCACCGACTCGTCGGTGGGCTCCAGGTCCAGGTCGAGGTGGACCACGCCGTCGGCGAAGCTGCGCTGCTGGGTGTAGCCGGCGTCGGTGAAGACCTTGACCATCTTGCGGTTGGCGGGGAGCACTTCGGCGGTGAAGTGCAGGATGCCGCGCTCGCGGGCGACCGCGGCGATGTGCTCCAGCAGCGCGGACGCCACCCCGCGGCCCTGGTGGGCGTCCTGGACCAGGAACGCGACCTCGGCGCGGGTGCCGCCGCGGCCCGCCCGGCCGTGCTCGTCGATCCGGTCGTAGCGGACGGTGGCGATGAACTCGCCGCCGACGGTGGCGGCCAGGCCCACCCGGTCGACGTAGTCGTGGTGCGTGAAGCGGTGCACGTCGCGGTCGGACAGTCGCGGGTAGGGCGCGAAGAACCGGTAGTACTTCGACTCGTCCGACACCTTCTCGTAGAAGCCGACGAGGCGGCCGGCGTCGTCCGGGCCGATCGGCCGGATGTGGGCGGTGCCGCCGTCGCGCAGCACGACGTCCGCCTCCCAGTGCACGGGGTACGGCTGCGGCTGCTGCTCCGTCATGGCCCCAGCGTAAGCGGGCGTGGCCTGCTCGCGCGGCCGACGCGTTGGAGGCAGGCTGGGGGCAGCGAACCGCCGGTCCCGGCCACCGCCCGGAACATGTTTAACTGGTCTAGACAACTTCGTACCACTGTCACTGATCCGAAGGGCAACACCATGGTTGAGCGCCGCGTCAACGTCGGCTGGGCGGAGGGCCTCCACGCCCGCCCGGCGTCCATCTTCGTCCGCGCGGCGACGGCCGCCGGCGTCCCGGTGACCATCGCCAAGGCGTCGGACGGCAACCCGGTCAACGCGGCGTCCATGCTCGCGGTCCTGGGCCTGGGCGCCCGGGGCGGCGAGGAGATCGTGCTGGCCTCCAACGCCGAGGGCGCGGAGGTCGCCCTGGACCGGCTGGCCAAGCTGGTCGCCGAGGGCCTGGACGAGCTGCCCGAGACCGTCTGACGATTTCGCGCGCTCCGGGTACCGGAACGGCCGGGAATTCCGAGCACCCCCGCCGGCGGCCCCGCGGAAATGGGCAGCGGAATTCAGCGGGACCGGAACATCCCCCACGGATGGTCCGGTCCCGCTCTTTCACGAATACGGGACCTCATACCGGAACTCCGGGCGGACCGCTGTTTTCCGGTATCCCGCGTTCTTGTATACGACGTGCGTGTTAAGCCCGGCGCCGCACCGCGTTGACGGGAGGTTTCAGGATCCTCACCGCCGACGCCCGTTCCACATGGACGGCGGCCAGCCGGCGGGCCCGTTCCGCGTCGCCGCGGGCCACCGCGTCCACGATCGCCGCGTGCTCGTCCCACGCCTCGCGCACCCGCACCACGGAGCCGTCCCCGTAGACCCAGGCGATCTTGTGCCGCAGCTGGGTGAGCAGCGCGGCCAGCGTCGGGCTGCCGGACGCCTGGGCGAGCGTCTCGTGGAACCAGCCGTTCAGCGAGGTCAGATCCGCGGACTGCCCCTGCACCGCGCGCTCCTGGCCCAACCGGACCAGCCCGCGCAGCACCTTGAGGTGGGCCTCGGTGCGGCGCTGGGCGGCGCGGGCGGCGCCCAGCGGCTCCAGCAGGCCGCGCATCTCCAGCAGGTCCGCGGCCTCCTGCTCGGTCGGCTCCGCGACCGACGCGCCCGCGTGCCTGCGGGTGCGGACGAACCCCTCGGACTCCAGGGTGCGCAGCGCCTCGCGCACCGGCACCCGCGAGACGCCGTAGCGCTGCGCGAGCAGTTCCTCGGTCAGTCTGCTGCCGGGCGGGAAGAATCCCGCGACGATGTCGTCGCGGATCGCCGTGCACACCACCTGGGCGGAGATACGCCGCCCGGTGCCGTCCGCCCCGTTCACGTCCGATTCCGCATCGCAGAACTCCGTTCCCTCCCCCGCATTATGCCCGTGACTCTATTCCAGGGCGCACGGAAAAGGGAAAAGAGGTGGCGAATTCTTGATTTTATTGCGGACAGGGCGGCACGTTCCGGGCGGGCGGGGCGGCCGCCCGCGGTGATCAGCTGCGGGGGAAGCACCCGCGGCGGCCCGGGACGCACGAAGGCCCCGGTGGCAGAACCGGGGCCTTCGAGGCGGGCCCGACCGGTGGGCGGCCGGGCCGTACAGGGTGCCTGACGCGGGACGTCAGACGGTCACACCGTGCTCGGCGAGGTACGCGATCGGGTCGACGTCCGAGCCGTAGTCCGGGGTGGTGCGCACCTCGAAGTGCAGGTGCGGTCCGGTGACGTTGCCGGTGGCGCCGGAGATGCCGATCTCCTGGCCCTCGGTGACGGTCTGGCCGGCGGACACCAGCGGCTGCGTCAGGTGGCCGTACAGGGTGTACATGCCGTCGGCGTGCTTGATGATCACGTCGTTGCCGTACGCGCCGTCCGCGCCCGCCGAGACGACCACGCCCGCGGCCACCGCGTGCACCGGGGTGCCGGAGTCCACGAGGAAGTCCACGCCGGTGTGGTAGCCGCTGGACCAGTTGGAGCCGGCCTGGTGGTACGGGGTGCCGATGGACGCGTCGACCGGCTTGGTCCAGCCGGAGTCTGCGGCGGCCGTCGTGGCGGCGGCCACCGGCTGCTTGGCGGCGCTGACCGCCCCGGCCTTCGCCGCCTGGGCCGCGGCAGCCTGGGCCGCGGCAGCCTTGGCAGCGGCAGCCTTGGCAGCGGCAGCCTTGGCAGCGGCGGCCTTGGCAGCGGCCTTCGCCTGCGCGGCGGCCTTCGCCTTGGCCTTGGCCGCCGCGGCCGCCTTGGCCTTCGCTTCCGCCGCCGCCTTGGCCTTGGCCGCGGCTTCGGCCTCGGCGCGGGCCTGCCGGACCTGCTCCTGGGCGGTGTTGGCGACCGTACGCTGCACGTCGGCCTGGGCGGAGAAGCTGTTCGCCAGCGAGCCGGTGACCGACGTGGCCTGGGACAGCACGTTCTTCTTGGCCGCGGCGGCGACCGGGCGCGGATGGTGGTCGGGGGCGGCCAGCGCGGTGGCGCCGAACGCTCCGGCGCCGGCGATCACGGCGACGCCGGCCAGGGTGGCGGCGGCACGGCCGGGCCGCCGACGCCGGTGCTTCCCGCGCAGGGCGGGGCGAACGCGGAACGCCATGGAGGCGTCGCTCCTTTCCTTCCTTCTCGCCTACCGGGTTAGCTGACGGGTTCGGAGCAGGAAGGTCTCCTACGGGCGCCCCTGGGCCGGCGACGGCGAAGGCTCCCGATTCACCCCGGGGGAACTCCCTCAGGACCGCGCGGCGGCGGACACGAGGGGTGGGTCCCCGGCTCCCCTGGACGGGGACTCGGCGATGTGCGGATGTGCGCCCGGCACGGCCGGGCGGTGCCCGACCCTGCAGGGCCGGGGAGCGTTGACGCTATCCGGGCGGTCCGGCGAACACCAAGCAGATCCGTCGATATGTAGCGCACGCCACACACGCCCGCGAGCCGCTCAATTCGGGCACAACAGGACAGAAATCCCAAGGGACTTCGCGCCCCGGACGTGCGGGCCCCGGGCGCGCCGGCTCCTGGCACACGGAACCCCGGCGCCGCGCAGGGCGGCACCGGGGTTCAGGAGAACGACGCGACGAGGGCGTCAGGACACGACGGTCACCGGGCCGATGCCCAGCTCCCGCACCGGCTCGGCGATCTGCCCGGCGTCGCCGACCAGGACCACCACCATGCGGTCCAGCGGGAAGGCGTTGACCACGGCGGCGGTCGCCTCGACGGTGCCGGTCGCGGCCAGCCGCGCGTACAGATGCGCCTGGAAGTCGTCCGGCAGCTGCTGCTCGACCTGGTCGGCCAGGGTGCCGGCGACCGCGGCGGCGGTCTCGTAGCGCAGCGGGGCCACGCCGACCAGGTTCTGCACCGCGACGTCGCGCTCGTCGTCGGTGAGCCCGCCCTCGGCGAGGGTGCGGATCACCTGCCAGGCGTCGGCGAGCGCCGGGCCAGTCACCTCGGTGGCCACCGAGCCGCTGATGGCCAGCAGCGCGGCGCCGGTGCCGTCGGCGGACGACAGCAGCACCTGCCCGAAGGCCCGCACGCCGTAGGTGTAGCCCTTCTCCTCGCGCAGCACCCGGTCCAGCCGGGAGGTCAGCGTGCCGCCCAGGCAGTACGTGCCGAGGACCTGCGCCGCCCACACCGGGTCCTGCTTGTCCGGGCCGGTGCGGCCGATCAGCACCTGCGTCTGCACCGAACCGGGCCGGTCGACGATCACCACCCGCGCGGTGTCGTTCGAGGTGATCGCGGGGCGCGGCCGCGGCTGCCCGGTGCCACCCGTCCACTGGCCGAGGGTGGAGTCGAGCAGCGCGGGCAGGTCGATGCCGGTGAGGTCGCCGACGACCACCGCGGTGGCCGTGGACGGGCGCACGTGCGCGTCGTAGAAGGCGCGCACCGCGGGGGCGTCGATGGCCCGCACCGTCTCCTCGGTGCCCTGCCGCGGCCGCGAGCAGCGCAGCTCGGCCGGGAACAGCTCCTTGGACAGGGCCATGGCCGCGCGGCGGGCCGGGTTGGCCAGCTCGTGCGGGATCTCGTCGAGCCGGTTGGCGACCAGGCGCTTGATCTCGTCCTCCGGGAACGCCGGGCTGCGCAGCGCCTCGGCGAACAGGGTCAGCGCGCGGTCCAGCCGGCGCGCGGGCACCTCCAGGGAGACCCGCACGCCGGGGTGGTCGGCGTGCGCGTCCATGGTGGCGCCGCACCGCTCCAGCTCCGCCGCGAACTCCTCGGCGGTGTGCTGGTCGGTGCCCTCGGACAGGGCCCTGGCCATGATCGTGCCGACCCCGTCGAGGCCGGCGGGCTCGGCGTCCAGCGGCGCGTCCAGCATCACCTCGACCGCGATCACCTGCTGGCCGGGACGGTGGCTGGTGAGCAGGGTCAGGCCGTTCCCGAGCGCCCCGCGCTCGGGCGCCGGGAACGCCCACGGCTTGGGCTCCCCCGCGGCTGGCTGCGGATGGAACATCATGACGGCCTCGCGTGCGTCGCTCACAGCTCACCCTCCTTGTTCTCAGCGCCCGAGTCCCCGGCCTCGACGATGGCCTGCTCCTCGATGTCCGGCTCCTCGCCCTCCTGCTCCTCGGTCTCGGCCGGGCCGCCGGTGGGCTCGTACACCAGCACCGCGCGGTTGTCGGGCCGCAGCCGGGCCGCGGCCACCGCCTTGACCTCCTCGGGGGTGATCGCCAGCACCCGGTCGACCGCGGTCAGGGCCAGCTGCGGGTCACCGAACAGCACCGCGAACCGGCACAGTTCGTCGGCGCGCCCGCCGACCGTCGCCAGCCGGTCCAGCCACTCCCGCTCCAGCTGGGCCTGCGCCCGCTCCATCTCCTCGGTGGTGGGCCCCTGCTCGGCGAACCGGGCCAGCTCCTCGTCCACCGATGCCTCGATGACCGGCAGTTCGACGCCGCTGGACGCCTTGATGTCCAGCCAGCCCAGCGAGGGCGCGCCGGCCAGCCGCAGCAGCCCGAAGCCGGCGGTCACCGCGGTGCGGTCGCGCCGCACCAGGCGGTTGTGCAGCCGGGACGACTCGCCGCCGCCCAGCACCGTCAGCGCCAGGTCCGCGGCGTCACCCTCCCGGGTGCCGTCCGCGGGGAGCCGGTACGCGGCCATCAGCGCGCGCGACGGGACGTCCTCCTCGACGACCTCGCGCAACTGCCCGCCCATGACGTCCGGGAGCGAGCCGTCCCGCGGCTCCGGCTTCCCGTCGTGCGCCGGAATGCTGCCGAAGTACTTCTCGATCCAGCCGAGCGTCTGCGCCGGGTCGATGTCGCCGACGACCGAGAGCACCGCGTTGCCGGGCGCGTAGTACGTGCGGAAGAACGCCTGGGCGTCCTCCAGCGAGGCCGCGTCCAGGTCGGCCATCGAGCCGATCGGGGTGTGGTGGTACGGGTGCGGCTCGGGGTACGCCATCGCGGTCAGCTTCTCGAAGGCGGTGCCGTAGGGGACGTTGTCGTAGCGCTGGCGGCGCTCGTTCTTCACCACGTCCCGCTGGTTGTCCAGGCTCTGCAGGTCCAGGGCGGTCAGCAGGCTGCCCATCCGGTCGGCCTCCAGCCACAGGGCCAGTTCGACCTGGTGGGCGGGCATCGTCTCGAAGTAGTTGGTGCGCTCGAAGCTCGTGGTGCCGTTGAGCGATCCGCCTGCGGCCTGCACCAGTTCGAAGTGGCCGTTGCCCTGGACGCTCGCCGAGCCCTGGAACATCAGGTGCTCGAAGAGGTGGGCGAGACCGGTGCGACCCTTGACCTCGTGGCGTGAACCGACGTCGTACCAGAGGCACACGGCCGCGACCGGGGTGAGGTGGTCCTCGGAGAGCACCACCCGCAGGCCGTTCGCCAGGCGGTGCTCGGTGGCTGTGAGGCCGCTGGAGTGTGCCTCCGGGGAGGCCGTGTGACCCATGGGCAAGCTGTCCTTCCGGTCGCTGCTGCGTGACTGCGTAGAGTGCTGCCACTCTAGGCAAGCGTGCCGACGATCGGCGAAGTTCCCGCACACGACAGGCCCCGGGGTTCGGTGGACGGCGGCACGGCGTGGTCGGGGACGGGTCGTCGTCCGCGCTGTCGGTGCGGCGCGTCACAATGGTCCGCGTCAGCTCACCGGTCCACCCGAAGGATCCGGACACCCGTTCCGGAAGGCAACCAGAAGAAGGAGCGCCGCCGAGATGGCCCGCCGCACCACGAAGACCCCGCCTCCCGACGACGACTTCGAGGAGCGCATCCTCGACATCGACGTCGTGGACGAGATGCAGGGCTCGTATCTCGAATACGCCTACTCGGTGATCTACTCGCGCGCCCTGCCCGACGCCCGCGACGGCATGAAGCCCGTGCACCGGCGCATCGTCTACCAGATGAACGAGATGGGCCTGCGGCCCGAGCGCGGCTTCGTCAAGTGCGCGCGCGTCGTCGGCGAGGTCATGGGCAAGCTGCACCCGCACGGCGACGCGTCGATCTACGACGCGATGGTGCGGATGGCGCAGCCGTTCTCGCAGCGCCTGCCGCTGGTCGACGGGCACGGCAACTTCGGTTCGCTCGACGACATGCCGGCCGCCATGCGGTACACCGAGGCCCGGATGTCCGGCCCGGCGCAGCTGATGGTCGAGTCGATCGACGAGGACACCGTCGACTTCGCGCCCAACTACGACGGCCAGGAGCGCGAGCCCTCCGTGCTGCCGTCGGCCTACCCCAACCTGCTGGTCAACGGCGCGTCCGGGATCGCGGTCGGCATGGCCACGAACATGCCGCCGCACAACCTCGGCGAGGTCATCGCCGCGGCCCGGCACCTCATCCGGTACCCCAACGCCGACCTGGACGCGCTGATGCGGCACGTGCCGGGCCCGGACCTGCCGACCGGCGGCCGGATCATCGGCCTGTCCGGCATCAGGGACGCCTACGAGAGCGGCCGCGGCACCTTCAAGATCCGCGCCACCGTCTCGGTGGAGGACGTCACCGCCCGCCGCAAGGGCCTGGTGGTCACCGAACTGCCGTTCAACGTCGGCCCCGAGAAGGTGATCGCCAAGATCAAGGACATGGTCGGCGCGAAGAAGCTGCAGGGCATCGCCGACGTCAAGGACCTCACCGACCGGGCCCACGGCCTGCGCCTGGTCATCGAGATCAAGAACGGCTTCAACCCCGAGGCCGTGCTGGAGCAGCTCTACAAGCTGACGCCGATGGAGGACTCCTTCGGCATCAACAACGTGGCCCTGGTGGACGGCCAGCCGCTGACCCTGGGCCTGAAGGAGCTGCTGGAGGTCTACGTCGACCACCGGTTCAACGTGGTGCGCCGGCGCAGCGAGTTCCGCCGCACCAAGCGCCGCGACCGGCTGCACCTGGTCGACGGCCTGCTGGTGGCCCTGGTCGACATCGACGAGGTCATCGCGATCATCCGGGCCAGCGAGAACGCGGCGCAGGCCAAGGAGCGCCTGATCGAGCGCTTCAGTCTGTCCGACGTGCAGACCCAGTACATCCTCGACACCCCGCTGCGCCGCCTCACCCGCTTCGACCGCATCGAGCTGGAGTCCGAGCGGGACCGGCTGAACGCCGAGATCGCCGAGCTGACCCGGATCCTGGAGTCCGACGCGGAGCTGCGCAAGCTGGTGTCGGCCGAACTGGCCGCGGTGGCCAAGCAGTACGGCACCGAGCGCCGCACCGTCCTGATGGAGTCGGCCGACACGCCGGTCACCGCGGTGCCGCTGGAGGTCGCCGACGACCCGTGCCGGGTCCTGCTGTCCTCGACCGGCCTGCTGGCCCGCACCGCCACCGGCGACGAACTCGGCGGCGACGGCAAGCGCGTCAAGCACGACGTGATCGTGTCCGCGGTACCGACGACCGCCCGCGCGGACGTCGGCGTGGTGACGTCCTTCGGGCGGCTGCTGCGGCTGACCGTGATCGACCTGCCGATCCTGCCCGAGACCGCGGGCGCGCCGTCGCTGGCCGGGGGCGCGCCGCTGGCGGAGTTCGTGTCGCTGGAGGACGGCGAGCGGGCGCTGTGCCTGACCACCCTCGACGAGTCGTCGCCGGGCCTCGCCCTCGGCACGGAGCAGGGCATCGTCAAGCGCGTGGTGCCGGACTACCCGGCCAACAAGGACGACCTGGAGGTCATCGGCCTCAAGGAAGGCGACACGGTGGTCGGCGCGGTGGAGCTGCGCACCGGCGAGGAGGACCTGGTCTTCATCACCGACGACGCGCAACTGCTGCGTTACCAGGCGTCCCAGGTGCGGCCGCAGGGGCGGCCGGCCGGCGGCATGGCGGGCATCAAGCTGGCCGACGGCGCGAAGGTGATCTCGTTCACCGCGGTCGACCCGGCGGCGGACGCCGTGGTGCTCACCATCGCCCGCGCCGAGGGCACCCTCGACGGCGGCGGCCAGGGCACGGCGAAGCTCACCCCGTTCGACCAGTACCCGCGCAAGGGCCGGGCCACCGGCGGTGTGCGCTGCCAGCGGTTCCTGCGCGGCGAGGACGGCCTGGTCCTCGCCTGGGCCGGCCCGGCGCCCGCCCGCGCGGCCACCTCCACCGGCGCCCCCGCCGACCTCCCCCCGAAGGACACCCGCCGCGACGGCTCCGGCGTCCCCCTCACCAAGCCCATCACCGCGGCCGCCGGCCCCGTCTGACCCCCGCCCCCCACCGCCCCCACCCGGGGGCGGTGGGCCCCCATCCCCCGGGGTGCCGAGCGAAGCCACATCGAGCCCGCAGACGGCAACCGCACCGCACCGGTCACCCCGGGGTGCCGAGGGGCGCGAGGAACGGCGCGCGCAAACCACCCACAAGCCCCCCGGACGGCACCGCGCCCCAAGAGACACCCCCGGACCCCGCAGGGGCGCGAGGAACTGCGCGCGCAACCACCCACATACCGGCCAGCCGGCAACCGCAGCCCCGGGGGCACCCCGGAAGCCGAGGGGGCCGCGGCCGACCCGAGCGCAGGGGACCCGAGCCCCGGGCGACCCGAGGAGGCGGACGGCCTCGCCGATGCAGGCCGTGGAGAGGGACCTCGAAGAGGTCGGACTAGGCTCGGACGGGTGAGCCAGCCCCTGACCCCCTGCTCCCGCGCCTCCGCCGCCCTGGACGAGCCCCTCGCCGCCACCGCGGCGGTCGCCCCCACATGGCTGCTGATCGAGCAGGCGGGCCCGTGGGGCGCCAAGGCCCTGCGCTCCAGCCACCTCGACCCCGAGGCCGGCCGCGCCCTGGAGCGGCTGACCGAAGGCACCGGCGTACGCATCGCGCTGATCCGCCGCCCCGGCCGGCACGCCGACCTGCACCGGCCCACACGCCACCGGGTGATCCTCGCGCACACCGCGCCGCACGCCCCCTGGATCCGCACCGCCTGGCTCGACGACCCGGCGGAGCTGGCCGCCCTGGACTTCCCGGCACTCGGCGCCGGCGCGCACGGCGGCTTCGGCGACCCGTACGAGGGGCCGCCCGTCGCCCTGGTGTGCACCAACGGGCGGCGCGACCGCTGCTGCGCGGTCCAGGGCCGCCCGCTCGCCGACGAGCTGGCCCGCTCCGGCGGCAACGACGTCTGGGAGGTGACCCACCTCGGCGGCCACCGGTTCGCCCCGACGATGCTCGTCCTGCCGCACGGCTACGCCTACGGCAGGGTCGAGGGGCACCACGCCAAGGACGTGCTGGAGGCGATCGGCGCCGGCCGCGTCGTCCTCACCGGCTGCCGCGGCCGCTCGGCATGGGAACGCCCCGGCCAGGCCGCCGACCTGGCGGTACGCGAACTGACCGGGGAGGAGCGGGCGGACGCCCTGGCCGTCGGGCCCGCCGAGCCCCGGGGCGAGGACGGCTGGACCGTGCCGGTCGGCCACCGCGACGGCCGCGCCTGGCGGGTGGCGGTCACCCGGTCCCTGGCGCAGCCGCCGCGCCCCGAGAGCTGCGGCGCGGCCCTCGGCACACCGGCCCGGATGGAGGTCACGGGGATCGAGCCGGTGGCCGGGGCCGCGCGCTGAGCGAAGAACGCCGCCGGGCGCTACTTGACGTTCTTCACGAACTCCGTGGTGTAGGTCTTCTCCAGGTCCACGGTGGCGTTCTTCAGGTTCGGGTTGAACGCCTTGAGGACGCTCTCCACCGTCTGCGGACCGTCGGCCGGCATCACGCCGTCGGTGGTGAACATCGGCAGCGTCGACTTGATCGCCTGCGCGTACAAGTCCTTGCCGCCCTGCGCGTAGTCGGCCGGCATCTTCGCCGCGATCTCCTCCGGGCTGTGGCTGGACATCCACCGCAGAGTCTTGACGAAGGCGTTGGCCAGCTTCTGGACGGTGTCCTTGTGGCCGTTCACCCAGTCCGTGTTCATGTACAGGCTGGACGACGGGTAGAGGCCGCCGAGCGCCTGCCGCGAGCCCTCGGGCGTGCGCATGTCGTAGAGCACCTTGCCGATGCCCTTGTCCAGGATCTGCGCCACCGTCGGGTCGGTGGTCATGCCGGCGTGGATCGAGCCCTGCTGCATCGCCGCGATGAAGGTCTGGCCGGCGCCGGCCGCGATCGGGGTGAAGTCGCTGACCTTGAGCCCGTTGTGGACGGCCAGGTACTTGGTGAGGAAGTCGGTGGAGGAGCCGAGCCCGGTCACGCCGAGTCTCTTGCCCTTGAAGTCCTTGGCGGAGGTGATGTCGCCGGCCGCCTTGTTGGAGACCACCTCGACCTCGCCGGGTGCCTGGGCGAACTGCACCACGGACTCCACGGACTTGTGCTTGGTCTGCAGGTCCAGGGTGTGGTCGTAGAAGCCGACCGCGCCCTGGACGTCGCCGGAGACCAGCGCGGTGGTGGCGTCCACACCCGCGGGCTCGGACATCAGCGTCACGTCCAGGCCCTCGGCGGAGAAGTAGCCGAGCTGCTTCGACAGCATCGCCGGAAGGTAGATGACCTTGTCCAGGCCGCCCACCATGATCTTCACCTTGGTGGCGTCCTTGGCGGCGGTCGTGGCGCCGTCGGTGGCGGCGCCGGCGTCGGAGGACGAACCGGAGCCCGACGAGGCGTCGTTCGCACAGGCGGTCAGGGTGGTCAGGGCGAGCGCGCCGGCGAGGGCGATCATCGTGGTACGGGTGCGCATGGGGTCACGTCCTTGTGAGTGGTGGAGCGGTGGGGATCCGCGCGACGCGGCGCGGCGGCGGTACGGGCCGGCGGGCGGCGGTTCAGCGGGCGCCGGAGTCCGCGGGCTTCCAGCGGAAGAGCCGCTTCTCCAGGAAGGTGAGCAGGCCCTCGGCGATCAGCGCGACGACGGCGAGGATCACCATGGCCGCGTAGACGCCGGCCGAGTTGAAGGTGCCCTGGGCGGTGGAGACCATCAGCCCGAGGCCCTTGGTGGCGCCGATGTACTCGCCGACGATCGCGCCGATCAGCGCGAAGCCGAAGCTGACGTGCAGGCTGGTGAAGATCCACGAGGTGGCCGAGGGGATGACGACCTGGAAGGTGACCTGGCGGTTGCTCGCCCCGAGGATGCGGGCGTTGGCGACCAGGTTGCGGTCGACCTCACGGGCGCCCTGGAAGGCGTTGAAGAACACCGGGAAGAAGACCAGCACGACCGCCGAGGCGACCTTGGACGCCGGGCCGAGGCCGAACCAGATGAGGAAGATCGGCGCCAGCACGATGCGCGGCATGGCGTTGAGGATCTTCACGTAGGGCCCGAAGACGTCGGCGAGGAAGCGCACCCGGCCGAGGGCGATGCCCAGCAGCACGCCGGCGGCGACGCCGATCACCCAGCCGTACAGGGCCTCCTGCAGGGTCGTCCAGATCTGCTCGGCGAGCGAGCCCTGGGCGGTGCCGTGCATCACCCAGGTGCGGATCTGGTCCCAGACCTGCGAGGGCATCGAGAAGTTGAACGCGTCGATGATGCCGGCCCGGGAGAACCACTCCCACAGGCCGAGGAACAGCGCGAGCACCACCAGCCGGGCGGAGTTGACGAGCAGGGCGCGCTTGCGGACGGCGCGGGCCCGCGCCTTGGTGCGCTCGGCGGCGTCCGTCGGCTTGGCCACGGCAGCGGCGGCGGGCAGGGATACGGACTCAGGCGGCATGTCCTGCGCCCCTTTCACGAGTGATGCGGACCTCTTCGCCGAGGGACGACCAGATCTCGCGGTAGATCTCCACGAACCGGGGCTCCAGGCGGACCTCCTCGACCTTGCGGGGGCGCGGCAGGTCGATGGTGAAGACCTCCTTGACGGTGGCCGGCCCTGCGGTCATCACGACGACCTTGTCGGCCAGCGCGATGGACTCCTCCAGGTCGTGGGTGACGAAGACGACCGAGGACCCGGTGCCCGCCCACAGGTCGAGCAGCTGGTCGGACATCAGCGCCCGGGTCTGCACGTCGAGCGCGGAGAACGGCTCGTCCATGAGCAGGATCTTCGGGTCGTTGACGAAGGTGGCCGCCAGGGCCACGCGCTTGCGCTGGCCGCCGGACAGCTGGTGCGGGTAGCGGTCCTCGAAGGCGCTCAGGCCCACCCGGGCCAGCCAGTCGCGGGCCCGGTCCCGGGCCTCGGCCTTGGGGACGCCGCGGAACCGCGGTCCCGCCATCACGTTGGACAGCACCGTGCGCCAGGGGAAGACGGCGTCCTGCTGGAAGACGAAGCCGACGTCGTCGCCGATGCCGCGCACCGGCTCGCCGGCCACCAGGACCTCGCCCTCGGTGGGCTCCTCCAGGCCGCTGACGAGCGTCAGCGTGGTCGACTTGCCGCATCCGGTGGGGCCGACGACCGCGACGAACTCACCGCGGTCGACGGTCAGGTCAAGATCCCGTACGGCGGTGTGCAGCGCGCCGGACGGTGTCCGGAACGCCTTGCCCGCCCCCCGCAGCTCGATGGCGGGGCTCGTGTTGCTGGTCATGGCGGTGGACGTTAGGAGCGTCACACCGGGTGGCGACAGCCTTGTGAGCGCTGGGCCCCTTCTGCTCGCAGAGCGGTGTTCTGCTCGTTTTGCTCGCCGCCAGGACAACGAAAGCGAAACGGACACTGCCCATCCGCGGCTCCAGCGTTTACGTTGCGTTGACGACACGGACGTCGGCGCGTGCGGGGGCTGCGAGCTGCCGTACCGGACGTGGCGGCACATATCGGGCAGGCCCGGGGTCGCCGGCGCGGCCCCTTTGCTGCCGTCTCCGGCGCCCGCCGGGCAGCCGGCCGGGGCGGCGGACCGCGGACGCGGGCTCCCGGAGCGGCCGGCCACGGAACCGGGCCGTCCGCACAGGGAGTGAGCAGGCAGTCGGCAGGAACCGGAGTCGGAGGGCAGCGTCATGCGGATCGGATGGCCGCGCCGTGTCTCGGCGCAGGTCCTGCTGATGCAGGTGGCGATCACCACGGGCGTGACGACGCTGACCGCCGGCCTCTTCCTGGCGCCGCTCGCCCACGAGATCGACCACCAGGCGGAGCAGCGCGCGCTGGCGATCGCGCAGAGCGTCGCGTCCGACCCGCAGATCGCCAGGGACCTGGTGACCACCCGCCCGTCGCCCGACGGCCCGGTGCAGGCGGAGGCCGAGCAGGTCCGCAAGCGGACCAAAGCGCTCTACGTGGTGGTGATGAACACCGCCGGCATCCGCTGGTCGCACACCGACACGTTCCAGATCGGCCAGATCGTCTCGACCGATCCGCGCGACGCCCTCGACGGCCGGGAGGTCATGCAGATCGACAGCGGCACGCTGGGGCGCAGCGCCCGCGGCAAGGTCCCGCTGCGGGACGCCGACAACCAGATCGTCGGCGCCGTCTCGGTCGGCATCCAGTACAGCAGCGTCCGCAGCCGACTGGTGGCCATCGTGCCCAGCGTGCTGATGTACGCGGGCGCGGCGCTCGCGGCCGGCACGCTCGCCGCCTACTGGGCGTCGCGGCGGCTGCAGCGGGCCACGCACGGGCTGGCGTTCGCCGACATCTCCGCGCTCCTGGACGAGCGGGAGGCGATGCTGCACGGCATCCGCGAGGGCGTGCTGGCGCTCGACCCGCAGGGCAGGGTGCGGCTGGTCAACGACGAGGCGCAGCGCCTGCTCGGGCTGGACGGCGATGCCGCCGGGCGCCCGCTGGACGACCTGCTGCCGCCCGGCCGGACCACCGACGTGCTGGCCGGCCGCGCCGAGGGCGCCGACCTGCTGACCGTGAGCGAGGGACGGGTGCTGATCGCCAACCGGATGCCGACCGAGGACGGAGGGGCCGTGGTCACCCTGCGGGACCGCACGGAGCTGGAGACGCTGGGCCGGGAGCTGGACTCCACGCACGGCCTGCTGGACGCGCTGCGCGCCCAGGACCACGAGCACGCGAACCGGCTGCACACCGTGCTCGGGCTGCTCGAACTCGGTCTGACCGACGCGGCCGTGGACTACGTCGCCGAGGTCGCGGACACCCACCGCGCCTCGGCGGAGGAGGTCGCCGACCGGGTGCACGTGCCGCTGCTGTCGGCGCTGCTGGTCGGCAAGGCGGCCATCGCCGCGGAGCGCGGCGTGACCCTGCGGATCTCGCGCGCCACCTGGCTGCCGGACCGGGTGGTCGACCCGCGGGACCTGGTGACGGTCCTCGGCAACCTGATCGACAACGCGCTGGACGCGGCGGCCTCGACGGTCGAGGTCGAGCTGCGGGCCGAACGCACCACGCTGGTGCTGCGGGTGAGCGACGACGGGCCGGGGGTGCAGCCCGAGCTGCGGGAGCGGATCTTCACCGAGGGCTGGACCACCAAGAAGTCGCCGGCCCACCGCGGGCGCGGCCTCGGCCTGGCCCTGGTGCGCCGGCTGGCCGAGCGGTACGGCGGGATGGCCAGGGTGGGCGCCCGCGCGGGCGGCGGCGCGGTGTTCACCGTGGTGCTCCCCGAGGCGCTGGCGTCCGCGGAGTTCACCGCCGAGCTGTCGTCCGCGGTGCCGGGAGGAGCGAGATGATCGACGTCCTGGTCGTGGACGACGACTTCCGGGTGGCCGAGATCAACGCAGCGTACGTCGGCAAGGTCCCCGGCTTCCGGGTGGCCGCCCGCGCCCACACCGCCGCGCACGCCCTGGCCACCCTGGAGCGCACCCGCATCGACCTCGTGCTGCTGGACCACTACCTGCCGGACGAGACCGGCCTGACGCTGGTCCGCCGGATGCGCCAGCTCGGCCACCACGCCGACGTGATCATGGTGACCGCGGCCCGGGACGTGGCGACCGTGCAGGCAGCGATGCGGCTGGGCGCGCTGCAGTACCTGGTCAAGCCGTTCGGCTTCGCGGGCCTGCGGGCCAAGCTCGAGGGGTACGCGGCGCTGCGCCGCACCGTGGACGGCGTGGTCGGCGGGGGCGGCGGCGAGGCCGGGCAGGAGCAGGTGGACCGGATCTTCGGGGCGCTGCGCACCGCGGCCGCCTCGCCCGCCGCCCTGCCCAAGGGCCACTCGGCGCCGACCGCCGAACTGATCCGGCGGGTGCTGCAGGAGGCCGGTGGGGCGCTGTCGGCGCACGAGGTGGCCGAGCGGGCCGGGCTCAGCCGCTCGACCGCGCAGCGGTACCTCAAGCACCTGGAGCAGGCCGGCCGGGTGCGGCTCTCCCTGAAGTACGGCGACACCGGCCGCCCGGAGCACCTGTACGCCTGGGCCGCGCCCGTCTGAGGGACGGGTCAGGCGGCCCCGGCCCCGGTGAGCGAGCGCACTTCGGTCTCCGCGTACGTGGCCTCGTCGGCCGGCTCGCGCGAGGTGACGGTGCCGAGCCAGCCGGCCAGGAAGCCGAGCGGCACCGACACCAGTCCCGGGTTCTCCAGCGGGAAGACGTGGAAGTCGACCCCGGGCAGCAGCGCGTCGGGCCGCCCCGAGACCACCGGCGACAACACCACCAGCAGCAGGGACGGCACCAGCCCGCCGTAGATCGACCAGACCGCGCCGCGGGTGGTGAAGCGGCGCCAGAACAGCGAGTACAGCAGCGCCGGGAGGTTCGCGGAAGCGGCGACGGCGAAGGCCAGGCCGACCAGGAACGCCACGTTCTGGTCCTGCGCGAGCAGGCTCAGCGCGATGGCGACCGCCCCGACGCCGACCGCGGCGAACCGCGCCACCAGCACCTCGCGGCGCTCCGACTCGCCCTCCTCCGGCGGCTGTTCGTCGCGCGCGGCGGCCCGCTTGCGGCGCCATGTGGCGTACAGGTCGTGGGCGACCGACGCCGACGAGGACAGCGTGATGCCCGCGACCACCGCGAGGATCGTCGCGAAGGCCACCGCGCCGACGACCGCGAACAGCACGGTGCCGCCGGTGGTCCCGGGCCCGCCGCCGAGTGCCTCCGCGAGCAGCGGCACCGCGGTGTTCCCGGCCTCGTTGGAGGCGTGCACCTTTCCGGTGCCGACCACCGCGGCGGCGCCGAAGCCGAGCACGATCGTCATCAGGTAGAAGGCGCCGATCAGCCCGATCGCCCACACCACCGAGCGGCGGGCGGACCGCGCGGTGGGCACGGTGTAGAAGCGGGACAGGATGTGCGGCAGGCCCGCGGTGCCCAGGACCAGGGCCAGGCCGAGGCTGATGAAGTCCAGCCGGTTGGTCCAGCTCCCGCCGTACTTCAGCCCGGGCCCCAGGAACGCCTGGCCGTGCCCGCTGTTGGCGGCCGCGGTGTTCAGCAGGCGGCCGAAGTCGCCGTGGAAGCGCGCCAGCACCATCACGGTGAGGGCCACCGTCCCGCCGATCAGCAGCACCGTCTTGACGATCTGGATCCAGGTGGTGGCCCGCATCCCGCCGAACGACACGTAGAACACCATCAGGGCGCCCACCCCCACCACCGTCCAGGTGCGGGCCGCTCCGCTGTCGCTGCCGCCGAGCAGCACCCCCACCAGGCTGCCGGCGCCGACCATCTGCGCCACCAGGTAGAGGATCGACACGGTGACCGAGGCCGTGCCCGCGGCGATCCGCACCGGGCGCCGCCGCATCCGCCCGGCCAGCACGTCGGCGAGCGTGTACCGCCCGCAGTTGCGGACGAGTTCGGCGACGAGCATCAGCACCAGGAGCCAGGCCACCAGGAAGCCCACCGAGTACAGCAGCCCGTCGTAGCCGAACAGCGCGATCAGCCCGGAGATGCCCAGGAAGGACGCCGCGGACATGTAGTCGCCGGCGAGCGCGAAGCCGTTCTCCAGCGGGGTGAACAGCCGCCCCCCGGCGAAGAACTCCACCGTCGAGCTGCGCCGCCGCCCGGCCCACGCCGTGATCGCCAGCGTCCCCGTGACGAACACCGTGAACAGCACGATCGCCAGGCCGTGCCGCTCTCCCGCCGCCTGGGCGAGGAGCGGTCCGCCGCCGTTCAACGCACCCGCTCCTGACCGGTCCTGGTCGCCAGCGACCACCGCAGGTCCAGCGCGATCCGGTCCCGCCGCACCCGGGCGTGCCGGGCGTAGGCCCACGTCAGCAGGAACGTCGACGCGAACTGCGCCAGCCCCGCGACCATCGCCACGTTCAGCTCACCGGCCACCCGGTGCGCCATCAGCCCCGGCGCGGCCGTCGCCGCCACCAGGTACAGCAGGTACCAGACGAGGAACGCGGCGGTCATCGGGAACGCGAACCGGCGGTAGCGGGACCGCACTTCGCGGAACGCCGCGCTGTCCTGCACCTCCAGGTAGGCCGCGGCCCTCCCGTCGGGTGGCCGCTCCCCGGCGGACTCCGGCGGCCGGGCGGCACCCTGCTGCTCGGGCACCCACACCCCGGCACCCGCCGCGTCCCGCCAGGGGTCGTCCATCCGCAGCGGTCCCAGCTCGCCCACGCCCCCGTCGTCGTTCTCCACCGAACTCTCCCGTTCCTACCGACCGGCCGGCCGATGCGCCCAATCATGGACAGAGCGGGAAGTTCCAGCCCCAACAAGCCGATTCCTTCACCCCATCAGGTGATCCCGTGGCGGAAGGCGTACCGGACGGCCTGGGCGCGGTCCCGCACCCCGGTCTTGGCGAACAGGTTGTTGATGTGCGTCTTCACCGTGGCCATGCTCACGTGCAACCGAGACGCGATCTCGGAGTTGGACAGCCCGTCGGCGACCAGGGCCAGCACCTCGGCCTCGCGGGCGGTCAGCCCGTCCGGCAGTTGCGGCTGCGCCCCGCTCTCGCGGCCGGCCCCCACCGGGCCACCGGAGGACAGCGCGTCCAGCACCCGGCTCTGCACCGCCGGCGACAGCCCCGCCCCGCCCGCGGTGACGTCCGCGATGGCCCGGGCGATCTCGTCCCCGCCCGCGTCCTTCGTCAGATACCCCCGCGCGCCCGCCCGCAGCGCGGGGAACAGGTCGTCGTCGTCCGCGTACGTGGTGAGCACCACCACCTGCGTGCCCGGGTGCTCGGTCCGGATCCGCCGGGTCGCCTCCACCCCGTCGCACCGCGGCATCCGCAGGTCCATCAGCACGACCTCCGGCTGCTGTTCCGCCACCAGCCGCACCGCCTCCTCTCCGTCGGCCGCCGCCCCGACCACCTCGATGCCGGGCAGCAGCCCCAGCAGCATCACGATCCCTTCGCGAACCACCGTCTGGTCGTCCGCGACCACCACCCGCGTCATGCGGGCACCCGCAAGCGCACCACGAAACCCTCCTCCGCCGGCCCGGCGTCCAGCGCACCGCCCAGCAGTTCGGCCCGCTCTCGCATCCCTCTCAGACCGTAGCCTGCGCCGGAGGCCCCGAGAGAGTTGTCCACAGGCGTCCTGCCGCCGCCGAAGTCGCGGAACTCCAGCTCCACCTCGCCGGGCCGGTACTCCAGCCGCAGCACGACCCTGGCCCCCGGCGCGTGCTTCCGCACGTTCGTCATCGCCTCCTGCGCCACCCGCCGCACCGCGAGCCCCGCTTCCGGGGACAGCCCGCGCGGCTCCCCCCTCACCTCCAGCCGCGCGCCCTCGGACGCGACCAGCTCCCGCAGGTACTCCTCCACCGGCGCCAGGTCGCCGCGCAGCGCGGACAGCGCCTGGCGGGTCTCGGCCAGCCCCTCGCGGGCCATCCGCCGGGCGGCGGCCACCCGTTCCAGGATCATGTCCTGGTCCGCGCCCCGCTCGATCAGCAGCCGGGTCGCCTCCAGGTGCACGGTCTGCGCGGACAGGCTGTGCGCGAGCACGTCGTGGATCTCCCGCGCGATCCTGGCCCGTTCGGCGAGCGTGGCCGTCTCGGCCTCGGCCAACCGCGCCGCCCGCTCCTGCTCCAGCAGGCGCTGCGTGCTGCCGCGGGCCTCGGCGTCCAGCCGCATGGTGTAGCCGCCCAGCGCCAGGCCGAGGCAGGTGAGCGTCGCCACCAGCCAGTTGTCCCCGCCCATCGCCGCGAAGCCGGCCAGCGCGGCCAAGGCCATCGGCGTCCCCGCCGCCAGCGGCAGCCGCTGGATCGCGACGACGGCGCTCCCGCACCACAGAAGGCTGGCGCCGACGTCGCCGCCCAGCGCGTGGGCGATCCCGCCCCCCGCGACGAGCAGCCCGAGCAGGGCGACGGACGGCCACAGCAGGTGGCGCAGCGTCGTACGGAAGTACCCCCACGTCACGGCGAACGCGGCGAGCACGCCGACGACCGCGCCCGCGGTCTGCCACGCGCCCAGGCCGCCCCGCCCGGTGATGCCCCACACCGCCGCGCCCGCCAGGACCACCCGCACGACGCGGCCGAACTCGCGCCGCGCCGGCGAGCGCCCGGCCCGGGAGAGTGCCTCCCGGGACGGCCACGACGTCCAACTGGTCATGAGACCGCAGGGTACGACGGCTGCCGCTTCTGGGCGCGCAGCATGAGCACGGCCCCGCGGATCAGCAGGGTCCCGGCGACGCCCAGCAGCAGCGAGCCGGTGTGCTGGTGGACGCCCATCCCCGCGGCCCCGGCGGAAAGGCCGACGCGGACCGCGATCCCCGCCACCCACACGGCGACGGTGGCCTTGGTGCCCTGGGCCCAGACCGACCCGTCCGCGTCCTTCCACATCCGGGTGGTGCCGGCCCAGGCCATGCCCATGACGACGGCCACGACCAGTTCCGCCGCGAGCAGGGCCATCGAGGCGTCCCGGTGGGCGCTGTCGAGCAGACCGCCGTCGCGGACGGCGAGCACGACGAGGACGGCGGGCAGCAGCCACCACCGGCCGCCGGCCCCGACCTGCCGCGGCCTGAGCTGGCGCACGATCACCACCGCGACGACCGCCACGATCACCAGGGCATTGACCAGACCGGACATGGGGACGCCTCCACAACGCGGTTCGATGGATCCGGATGGCTCGGGACGAGCCGAGGCGGAGATGAACTCCGACGCCCTCAAATCTAGGGAAACCCCCAGGTCAGAGGATCAAGCCACGGGTTGAACCCGGGGTGGAAAGCCGGTCTCCACCCACGGGTGGAGACCGCCGGCCCGGGACGGCCCGCCGGGGTCCCGGTCCCGGCGCGTACGCTCGACGCCGGGGACGGGGCGAGGACCCGGGAGGTGGGCGGTGCGGACGGTGCGGGCGGTCAGGGCCGGGCTGTCGATACGCGCGATGCGGTCGGCGGCGGCGGCGCGGAAGGCGACGGCGGAGGGACCGGCAGCGGTTCCGGAGGGATCCGCGCGTGCGGAAGGGCCGGCGGGAGCGGTCGCGGCGCGGGCGGCGGCATCGGAGGCGGCCCCGCCCGGAACGGCCACGGCGCAGGCGGCGGCACCGCCTGACGGGACCGCGGAAGCGGCCGCACCGGATGCGGGTCAGGGCACGGGGAGGCGGCGGACGTACCTGTTGTGGGCCGTCGCCGCGGCCGGTCTCGCCGTCGACCAGAGCACCAAGGCCATCGCCGCCGTCACGGTCGAGGGCCACGACCCCACGCACGCGCTCGGCGGCGCCGTGACGTTCACCGCGCTCCGCAACTCCGGGGCGGCCGGCTCCTTCGCCCCGCACGCCACGCTCGTCTTCACCTTCCTCGCCCTCGGCGTCCTCGCCTTCGTCACCCGCGTCGCGCCGGCGGTGCAGCGGCCCGGCTGGGCGGTCGGCCTCGGCCTGATCTTCGCGGGCGCCGGCGGCAACCTCACCGACCGCCTCTTCCGCACGCCCGGCTTCGGCCGCGGCGCGGTCCTCGACTTCATCCAGATCGGGCACTCCGGCGTGTTCAACCTCGCCGACCAGTGCGTGACCGCCGGCTGCGTGGTCGCGCTGGTCCAGGCGATGCGCGGGGTGCCGATGCGCGCGAAGGTCCCGGAGTACGGGCACTCCTGACGGGCAGCACCACCCCGGCACCGGACGTTCATGATCCGCTGACGCCGTCCGCCCCTGCTCCCCGCGTACGCTCGAACCGTGCCAGCCCCCCGCCTGCATCGCGCCGCCGTCCTCGTGCTGGAAGGCGCGAAACCGCTCGACGTCGGGATTCCCGCGCAGGTGTTCACGACCCGCGCGAGCATGCCGTACGAGGTGCGGGTGTGCGGGGCCGAGCCCGGTCTGGTGACCGGCGGCGACGGCCTGTCGTACCACGTTGCCCACGGCCTGGACGCCCTCGCGTGGGCCGACATCGTGTTCCTGCCGGGCTACCGGTTCCCCGACCGCGAGGACCCGCCGCGGGCCGTCGTGGAGGCGCTGGTCGGGGCGCACGCCCGCGGTGCGCGGCTCGCCGCGATCTCCACCGGCGCGTTCGCGCTCGCCGCCACCGGGCTGCTCGACGGCCGGCGCGCCACCACCCACTGGCACTACACACGGGCGCTCGCCGCGAAGCACCCGCGCGTCCGCGTCGACGAGAACGTGCTGTTCGTCGACGAGGGCAGCGTCCTGACGTCGGCGGGCGCCGCCTCGGGCATCGACCTGTGCCTGCACATCCTGCGCGGCGACCTCGGGGTGGCGGCCTCCAACCACGCCGCCCGGCGCCTGGTCGCCGCCCCCTACCGCAGCGGCGGCCAGGCGCAGTACGTGCCGCGCAGCGTGCCGGAGCCGCTGGGCGAGCGGTTCGCCGCCACCCGGGAGTGGGCCCTGCACCGGCTCGGTGAGCCGCTGACGCTCGAAGTGCTGGCCCGCCACGCGGCGGTCTCGCCGCGCACCTTCTCCCGGCGCTTCGCCGAGGACACCGGCTACACGCCGATGCAGTGGGTGATGCGCGCCCGGATCGACGTCGCACGCGAGCTGCTGGAGTGCTCGGAGCGGAGCATCGAGCAGATCGCCGCGGATGTGGGCCTGGGCACCGGGTCGAACCTGCGCCTGCACTTCCAGCGCATCCTGGGCACGACGCCGAGCGAGTACCGGCGCACCTTCACCAGGGGCGAGTAGCCCTGGCCAGGCCGCGGCCGGGGTGGACGGACGCGGCCCGCGTGGGCCTAGGCGCGGACCGTGCCCCGTCCGCTGGCGAGATCCTTGCGAACCATGGCGCTCACGCCCGGGCCACCGCCGCGCGCCGCGCGCGAACCTGGTGGCGATACCGAAGGGACACGACATGACTCGCATCGCCATCAACGGATTCGGCCGCATCGGACGCAACGTGCTGCGCGTCCTGCTGGAACGCGACAGCGACCTGGAGGTCGTGGCCGTCAACGACCTGACCGAGCCCGCCACCCTCGCCCGGCTGCTGAAGTTCGACACGACGGCGGGACGCCTCGGGCGCCCGGTCTCCGTGGACGGGGACACGCTCGTCGTCGACGGCCGCCGGATCAAGGTGCTCGCCGAGCGTGACCCCGCCGAGCTGCCCTGGGCCGACCTCGGCGTCGACATCGCGCTGGAGTCCACCGGCCGCTTCACCTCGGCGAAGGCCGCCGGCGCCCACCTGACCGCCGGCGCGCGCAAGGTGCTGGTGAGCGCGCCGTCCGACGGCGCCGACGTGACGCTGGCGTACGGCGTCAACTCCGACCTGTACGACCCGGCGGCGCACACGATCGTCTCGAACGCCTCCTGCACCACCAACGCCCTCGCGCCGCTCGCCGCGGTGCTGGACGAGCTCGCCGGCATCGAGCACGGCTTCATGACGACGGTGCACGCCTACACGCAGGAGCAGAACCTGCAGGACGGCCCGCACCGCGACGCGCGGCGCGCCCGGGCCGCGGGCGTCAACATCGTGCCGACCACGACCGGCGCCGCCAAGGCGATCGGCCTGGTGCTGCCCAACCTCGAGGGGAAGCTGTCGGGCGACTCGATCCGCGTGCCGGTCCCGGTGGGCTCGATCGTCGAGCTCAACACCACCGTCGCCCGCGACGTGACGCGCGACGAGGTCCTGGCGGCGTACCGGGCCGCCGCGGACGGGCCGCTCGCCGGCGTCCTGGAGTACTCCGACGACGCGCTCGTCTCGTCGGACATCACCGGCAACCCGGCCTCGTCGATCTTCGACTCGGCGCTGACCCGTGTGGACGGCCGCCACGTCAAGGTGGTCGCCTGGTACGACAACGAGTGGGGCTTCTCCAACCGCGTCGTGGACACGCTGGACCTGCTCGCCGCCGGCTGACCGGCCCACGGATCCAGGGGGCCGGCCGCGGACGCCTCCCCGCACCAGCGGCCGGCCCCTTCGCCGTGCTTCCGCGAAGTGGCGCCTGGTGCGGGCGGGTTCACGTCGGCTCACCCGCAGAGCGGGCGACCGCGCTGCTAGCGTGCCGGAGTGGATCTCTTCTCCGACGCCTGGACGGCGTTGCGCGCGGCCGTGGCGGATCTGCGCGACGAGGACTTCGGGCGGGCCTCGGGCTGCCGCGGCTGGCTCGTCCGGGACCTGGTGTGCCACCTGGTCATCGACGCCCAGGACGTCCTGATCACCCTGGCGACCCCGGCGGAGGCGGCGCCGACCCGCGACGCGGTGACGTACTGGGAGGTCGGCGCGACGCCGCCGAACGGTGACGACCCGCTCGACGCGCTCGTCGTCCGGCTGGCCGCCGCGTACCAGGAACCGCGGCTGCTGACGTTCCATCTGGACGACGTCGGCTCCGCGGCGGGACGCGCCGCGCTGCTCGCCGACCCGGCGCTGCGGGTGGGCACCCGCGGCGAGGTGCTCACCGCCGCCGACTACCTCTCCGCGTACGTCCTGGAGTGGACGCTGCACCACCTCGACCTGATCGCCCACCTCCCTGGTGCCGCGGAGCCGCCGGCGCAGTGCCTGGCCCGATCGCGGGGGATGCTGGAGCGGATCGCCGGCGAGCCGTTCCCCGACGCCTGGTCCGACCGGGACGCCCTGCTGGTCGGCACGGGCCGCCGCGCCCCGAGCGACACCGAGCGCGCCGCACTGGGTTCCCTGGCCGGGCGGTTGCCCTTCGTCCTGGGCTGATCCTGTCCCGGGGCCGCGGGATTCCGGAACTCCGGAGTTGCCGCGCGCCCGTCAAGGCCCGCGACGCCCGCGGCCCGGGGCAGGATCACACCTGGAACAGGCTCAGCTCTGGCGGAGCGCCGGCATCGGGACGGGAACGGAGAACGCGGTCGCGCCCGCCCCGACGCCGCCCTCGCAGCTGTTCGGCGGCTGGGTCGTGACGCCGCGGGTCGCGGGGCGTTCCGCGGCCCAGAACATGTAGCCGAGCAGGCCGTTGGTGGTCCCGGCGCCGGCCGGTGCGGCGTTCTGGGTCCAGCTGCCGGTGCCGTTCTGCACCGAGGACGGGAAGTTGGTGCACTCCGGCCTGACCTGTGAGCCCTCGGCGATGTAGAGGCTGCCGGTGAACTTCGCCGGGGCCAGCGGCGGGATCGCCGGGTTGTAGGTGGGCTTGCCCGTCAGATGCTCCTGCCAGTTGGCCTCCGCGTTGCTCGCGGTCGGCTGCTTGTTGGGCACCATCGCGTTGGCGTAGTCCAGCACGGGGGCGGCGGGGGTGAGCCAGTGCGCGGTGGCGTACTGGTCGAGGTCGATGAGCCAGCGGTCGCCGGCCGCGACGTCGATGGTCAGGCGGGCGGCCGGGTCGGCACCCGAGGCGTCATAGGGGTGCGCGGCCCGGTAGGCGTCGATGAACGCCTGCAGCCCGGTGATGTCGGGACCGGAGCTCTGCTCGTAGTCGATCTCGATGCCGACGCCCAGCCGGGAGGCCAGCGCGGCGGCCTTCTGCCCGAGCAGGGTGGGGTTCTGGGCGAGCGCGGTGTTCCAGTCGCCGGTGTACGTGATGCCGCCGATGGAGAGCATCACGCGGACGCCGTGGCTGGTGAAGTAGTCCACCACGGCCTGGTCCATGCCGACGGGCACGCCGTCGGCGTTGCCGCTGTTCGTCGTCCCGTTCAGGAGGGTGAGCGGGTTGACGAAGCTGAGCACCACCAGGTTGACCGAGGGGCGGCCGTCGCCGCGGTCGATCAGCCAGTGGTTCTGCTGGTCGAAGTCGGCCATGTCCCGGACCGTCGCCCACGTACAGGCGTCGTTGCTGCAGTGCCACGCGCCGTACACCTGGGGCGGCGTGCCGGTCGCGGCACTGGCCGATGTGGCGGGAGCGGCCGCGGGCACCACCGCGGCGGCGGCCACCAGCGCGGCTGCCGCCGCGAAGGACTTCACTTTTCCGAACGGCACACGCATGAACGCCTCCTGGCGATCAGGTGGTTCTCCGTGAAGGGGTGGCACAGGGTGACGCCCTGGTCTGGACCTTGTCAAGGAGGCCGCCATAGCGACCCATTCCCGTCCGGCCGGGTGTGACGGTTTCGCGACCGGATGCGCCTTCGATGGCAGGCGCGCGATCGGTGGGGGGCGGTGCGGGAACGGAAGGCGGAGCACGATGGAGCAGGTCGCAGAGACGGGTGAGGCACGGGCCGCCGTACAGGGGCCGAGGCTCGCCGCCGAGGTCGTGGCCATGGCGGCCGGGGCCGGGATCCGGCTCGACTACTCGCCGCGCAGCCTCGCCCTCGTCGACCGGATCATCGACGGCCTCCGCCGCGCGCACCCGCCCGCCGCACCGGCGACACCGTCCGTTCCCGCCCGGCCGTCCGGACCGGCCCCGCATGCCGGGGACGCCCGGCACACCGGCGCCGAGACCCCTCCGTCCGCCCCTTCCACGCTGACCGCGCTCGGCGGGTACGCGGGCGAGGTGCTGCGCCGGCACGCCGGCGCGGTGTGGGTGGACTTCGACGCGGGCCAGCGCGAGGTGTTCGGCCAGCCCTTCGGCATCCGGAGCACCGACGGCCGGGTGTGGAACCCGCTCGGCAAGGCCGTCAAGCGCTACCAGGCCGGCGCCGGCGAGAGCCTGCGGCTGTTCTACCTGGCGGTCGCCGGCCACGCCCGCGCCTGACGGGCCTGAACGCGCCCAGGGCGCGACGTCCTGCGTGGCAGGTGCGGCAACACCCGGCGGTGCCCGGGTCAGCGGCCGAACGCCGGCGTCCGGGGCGTGGTCCGCCCGCCGTCGGCCAGCGTGACCGTGAGCGTCCCGCGGTGCCTGGCGCCGAGCGCGGCGAAGTACGCGACGCCGCCGCCGTGCCGGGTGGTGAGCGGCCCGGTCCGCCGCGCCGTCAGGGACGTGCCTTCGAGGACCGCCGAGGTGACGGCGCCGCGGCCGGCCCGGAAGACCAGGTTGCCCGGGCCCTTGAATCGGTGACACCGCGGAAAAGCGCGGAGAGCCGCGTACGCGTGCCGGGCGGCGGTGGCGGCCCGCCCGCCGGCGCGAGCGGCCCTGTCAGTGGCCGCGATTACTGTGACCGCCACCTGGTCAGGTGATCACCGGCCATGGACGGTTGAGGAGGGGCTGTGGGGAGCACGGAGTTGGCCGCGGACGGCTCGGCGGGCGACGAGGAGGCGTTCGAGATGCCCGCCGCCTGGCGGCGGCAGGTGTATCCCCGGCGGGGCGGGATCCCTCGGAAGGCGGCCGCGCCGCTCGCCGGCGCCGCGGAGCCGCTGGCGCGGCGGCTGCGGGAGGAGGCGGGCTGGATCGAGGAGATGCTCGCCGCGTCCAAGAGCGACCGGGAGGTCGTCGCCGCCACCCGCGCGCACCTGGACGGCGCGCCCGACCCGCTCGGTGCGGCCGTCGTGGCGCACCTGACCGGCCATTACCAGCTCCCCGAGGGCGTGTTCGTGGACGCCTGGATCCACGACCACGGCATCGGCTTCGCCGCGCAGGCGGTGGTGGAGTACTTCTGCATCGAGGTCCACTACCTCCAGTCCGGCGGTCAGCGCAGCGATCCATGGCTCTCCCGGTACCCGGCGCACGGGCCCGTTGACCGCTGGTCGGCGCGGACCGCGTTCGCCGACCGGCTCCGCACCCTGCTCGCCGCGGCCGACGAGGACGCCTACCGGCAGGCCGTGGCCGCGCTCGGCCAGGTCCGTGACACGGTGGCGCGTCGCATCGTGGTCTCCTACCTCGTGCCCAGCGAGCGCGAGTGGGTCGACGAGTGCTGCGCGGACGCCGTTCCGGCGGACCCGACGCTGCGGTCGATGCTGCTGTGCTCGCTGAACACCCCCGCCCAGCTCGCCTGCTTCGGCGGAAAGGCCGAACTCGGCTGGAACGGCTGGACGTTCCCGCTGATCGCCACGCTCGCCGAGGGCACGGGCAAGGACTGCGCGCCGCTGCTCGGCGACGCGCTCGACGACGCGTACGGCAGCGAGCGGCTGCGGGCGTTCGCCGCCATGCTGGTGGAGCTGCCGTCGGACGACGCCTTCCGGATCCTGCTGTCCCGCGCCGACGACAAGCACGTCCGGACGCAGCTGCTGAACGCGATGCGCCGCTACCCGGTCCGGGCCCTGCGGCTGCTGGGCGAGGCGGTCGCGGACGGCACGGCCCGCGCCGCGACGGCCGGGAAGCTGCTGGCCGCGCACGCCCTGGGCCACCCCGAGATCACCGCCGCGGCGCTGCCCGGACTGCCCGAGCCGGTCGCGGCCGTGGTGGAACCGCTGCTCACCCGTGCCGAGCGGCTGCCGGAGGCCCCGGCGGACGCGCTGCCCGCGATGCTGGTCAGCCCGCCGTGGGCGGGGACCCGCACGCCCCGCAAGGCCCGCGTGGCCGCCGAACTGCCCGCCGCACCGCCGGCGCAGGTCGTCTGGCTGCCGGACGAGCAGGAGTCCTGGGCGGCCACCCCGTCCTGGTACAGCTCGTGGCGCGCCTCGTACGACTTCGCCGCGGAGATCAAGACCCTCCAGAGCGGCGGTCAGTTGAGGGACATTCGCGAGGTGCGGCTGTTCGTGGTCGGCGCCGAGGACGTGGTCCGGCCGCTGCTCGCGGTCTGCGCGCCCGACGACTTCTGGGACGGGGAGGCAGGGCTGCGGCCGGTGGCGGCGAGGTTCGGCACCGACGCCCTCCCGCTGGTGCTGCGCGGCTCCGCACGGCATCCCGCCACGCTGGGAGGGCTGCTCCTTCCGTACCTGTCCGTGGACGCCGCCGGCCAGGTGTGCGACTGGCTGGCCCGGCTGAAGTCCGCCGACGCCACGGCCCGTTCGTGGCTCTCCCGGCACGGCCTGGCCGCGGTGCCCTACCTCGTGCCGCACGCGGTCGGGCCGGCCGGCGCGGCGCGGCGCGGCGCCGAACGGGCGCTGCTGCTGGTGGCGGGCGCGCACGGCGCCGACGCGGTGCTGCGGGCGGCCGCGGCATCAGGACCGGAGGCCGCGGCCATCGTCGCGGAGTCGCTGACCGCCGACCCGCTGACGAGCGCGCTGCCGGCCCGCATGCCGGCCGTGGGTGCCTGGGCGGATCCCGCGCTGCTGCCGCAGATCGTGCTGCGGGACGGCGGCGCGCTGCCCGCGGACGCGGTGCGCAACGCCCTGACCGTCCTGGCGCTGTCCAAGCCCGGTGACGTCTACCCGGGCCTGGAGGTGCTCACCTCGTCCTGCACCGCCGACTCCCTGAGCGCCTTCGCCTGGGGCGTGTTCGAGCAGTGGCGGATGGCCGGGATGCCGGCCAAGGAGAGCTGGGCGCTGCACGCCCTGGGCTGGTTCGGTGACGACGGGACCGTCCGCCGGCTGACCCCCGTCCTGCGGGCCTGGCCCGGCGAGGGCGCCCACCACCGGGCCGTCGAGGGCCTTGCCGTGCTGGCGACGATCGGCAGCGACGTGGCGCTGCTGCACCTGCACGGCATAGCCCAGCGGGTGCCGTTCAAGACACTGAAGGTCCGCGCGCAGGAGAAGATCGCCGAGGTCGCCGCGGGACTCGGGCTCACCGGCGAGCAGCTGGGCGACCGGCTGGTGCCCGACTTCGGGCTGGACGCGGACGGCAGCACGGTCATCGACTACGGCCCCCGCCGCTTCACCGTCGGCTTCGACGAGCAGCTGCGCCCGTTCGTCCTGGACGAGGACGGCAAGCGGCGCAAGGCACTGCCGGCCCCGGGGGTGAAGGACGACGCGGAGCTGGCGCCCGCCGCGCGCAAGCGGTTCGCCGCGCTGAAGAAGGACGTCCGTACCGTCGCCACCGACCAGGTACGGCGGCTGGAGGCCGCGATGGTGACCCAACGCGCCTGGACGGCCGGTGAGTTCCAGGAGCTGTTCGTCGCCCACCCGCTGCTGTGGCACCTGGTGCGCCGCCTCGTCTGGCTCGGCGAGGCGGACGGCGTGACGACCGCCTTCCGGGTGGCCGAGGACCGGACGTTCGCCGACGTCGAGGACGACGCGTACCGGCTGCCCGAGGACGCGACCGTGCGCCTCGCGCACCCGCTGCACCTGGGCGACGCCCTGTCCGGGTGGTCGGAGCTGTTCGCGGACTACGAGATCCTCCAGCCCTTCCCGCAGTTGGGGCGGCCGGTGCACGCCCTCACCGAGGAGGAGGCCGCCGGCCACCGGCTGGCCCGGTTCGAGGGCGTCACCGTGCCGGTCGGCCGGCTGCTGGGCCTCACCAAGCGCGGCTGGCAGCGCGGCGTGCCTCAGGACAACGGCGTGGAGCGCTGGTTCCACCGCCCCATCGAGGAGAACCGCCATCTGGTGATCGACCTGGAGGAGGGCATCGCGGTCGGCGCGCTCGACGTCTACCCGGACCAGACGTTCCGCGCGGTCTGGCTCGACACCGCTCCCGGCGACTACTGGCGGAGCCGCGAGCACGCGCTGCGCCTCGGCGACCTCGACGCGGTCACCGCCTCGGAGATCATCGCCGACCTCACCGAGGTGACCGCGAAGTGACCGCGCCCACCACCGCCGTGCCGGAACCGGCCGACGAACCCGGGGGCTCGCGAGGGGACGCGGCGGCAGAGCAGGCGCAGCGCCCGCCCGCCGAGGTCCGCTACGCGGCCGAACTCGCCGCCCTGCGCGCGGCGGACGGCGACCCGCGCCCGCCGGGCTGGCAGCTCAGCCTGCGTGCCGCGCGCCGCTTCGTCGTCGGCGACGAACAGGCCGGGATCAGCCGCAAGTTCGTCGGCAACACCTCGCTGGTGGAGCGGGCCCTGGTGACGCTCGCCACCAGCCGCGGCCTGATGCTCGTCGGGGAGCCCGGCACGGCCAAGTCGCTGCTGTCCGAACTGATCGCGGCGGCGGTCAGCGGCAGCTCCGCGCTGACCGTGCAGGGCGGTGCCGCCACCACCGAGGACCAGATCAAGTACGGCTGGAACTACGCGCTGCTGGTCTCCGAGGGACCCTCGACGCGCTCGCTGGTGCCGGCGCCGATGCTCCGCGGCATGGCCGAGGGGCGGATCGTGCGCTTCGAGGAGATCACCCGCTGCCCCCTGGAGGTGCAGGACTGCCTGCTCTCCCTGCTGTCGGACCGCGTGATGGCCGTCCCGGAACTCCACGGGCCGCAGGGCATGGTCTTCGCCCGCCAGGGCTTCAACGTCATCGCCACCGCCAACACCCGCGACCGCGGCGTCAACGAGATGAGCGCCGCCCTGAAGCGGCGCTTCAACTTCGAGACGGTCTTCCCCATCGCCGACTTCGACACCGAGATGGCCCTGGTGGAGGCCGAGGCGACGGCGCTGCTCCGGCAGTCCGGGGTGGAACCCCCGCCGCGCCGGGACGTCCTGGAGGTCCTGGTCGGCACCTTCCGCGAGCTGCGGACCGGTACGGGGCAGGCCCAGGGCGAGCGGATGTCCACGGTGATGAGCACCGCCGAGGCGGTGTCCGTCGCGCACGCGGTCGGGGTGCGCGGCTGGTTCCTGCGCGGCGAGGCGGGCAGCGCCGCGGACGTGGTGGCGAGCCTCGCGGGCACCGCCGCCAAGGACAGCCCCGAGGACCTCGCCCGGCTGCGGCGCTTCCTGGAGCAGGAGGTGCCGCGCCGGTCCGGACGCCAGTGGCGGGCCCTGCACGAGGCCCGCCACCTGCTGGCCGACTGATGCCTGCGCCGCCCTCCGGCAACGTCGTCCTGCTCGGCGTACGCCACCACTCCCCCGCGTGCGGGCGCCTGGTCGCCCGCACCATCACGGCCCTGCGGCCGGCGTACGTCCTGGTGGAGGGGCCCGCGGACATGAACGGCCGGCTGCCCGAGCTGCTGCTGGGGCACCGGCTGCCCGTCGCGGTCTTCAGCCACTACCGCGACGAGGCGCGCGTGGCGACCTCCTGGGCGCCGCTGTGCGACTACTCCCCGGAGTGGATCGCGCTGCGGGACGGCCACGCCGCCGGCGCCGAGGTCCGGTTCATCGACCTGCCGGCCTGGCACCCGGCGTTCACCGAACGCGCCGACCCGCGGGCCAACCGCTACGCCGACGCCGAGGCCCGGTACGCGGAGGCGACGCGGCGGCTCTGCGCGCGCTTCGCCGTCGACTCCGTCGACGCGCTGTGGGACGGGCTGTTCGAGGTCGCCGAACCGCAGGGTCTCGCGGAACGCCTCGACGCCTACTTCGACCTGGTGCGCGGCGACGCCGCGGCGGACCCGGGCGACCGGGCGCGCGAGGAGTACATGGCGTCCTGGATCCGCGCGGCGCGGGACCGCGCCGGAGGGCGGCCGGTCCTGGTGGTGACCGGCGGCTTCCACCGCCCGGCGCTGCGCGACCTGTCGGCCGGCGAGGGGCCCGGCGGAACGCCCGCCGGCTGGCCGGGGGTTCCCGGGGTCCCCGAGGGCGCGCTGGCCGGCAGTTTCCTGGTCCCTTACTCCTTCCGGCAGTTGGACGCCTTCAGCGGCTACCAGTCGGGCATGCCGTCGCCCGGCTACTACCAGCTGCTGTGGCAGGACGGCCCGCAGGCGGCCGCCGAGGGGCTGCTGCGCTCGGTCGCCGAACGGCTGCGGGCCCGGAAGATCCCGGTGTCCACGGCGGACCTGATCGCCGCCCGCAGCCTGACCGCGGGGCTGGCCCTGCTGCGCGGCCATCCCGGCGCGAGCCGGGTCGACGTCCTGGACGGCCTCGCTGGCGCGCTGATCGGCGACGACCTGGACAGCCCGCTGCCGTGGACGACCCGCGGCACCCTCGGTGCCGGCACCCATCCCGTGGTGGTGGAGATGGTGGCCGCCTGCTCCGGCGACGCCGGCGGCGAGCTGCACCCGGACACGCCGCTGCCGCCGCTGGTGCACGACGTCGACGCCTGCCTGGCCGGCCTGGGCCTGGCCGGCGATCCGGTGACGCTCGACCTCACCTCGGCGGACGGCCTCACCCGCAGCCGGGTGCTGCACCGCCTGCGGGTGCTGGGCATACCCGGCTTCACCCGGGTCTCGGGCCCGGCCGGCAGCGCCGACCCGGTGTTCCGCGAACGCTGGGAGCCGGGCCCGGCGCACGGCCGCGAAGCCGCTCTCATCGAGGCCGGCGCGTACGGCGCCCGGCTGGACGAGGCCGCCTCAGTGGTGCTCGGCGAGCGGTTGCGGGCGGCGGGCACCGACGTCGAGCCGCTGGCCCGGCTGCTGTTCGACACCGTGCTGTGCGGGGTGGGCCCGCTGTGCGCGCAGGTGCTGGGCGCCCTCGAACGGCAGGTGGCCCGCGTGCCCGAACTGGCGTCGCTCGGCGAGGTGCTGACCGCGGCCCTGGGACTGTGGCGGCACGACCGGATCTTCGGCGCGGCCCGCGACACGCTGCTGGGCGGCGTGGTGGCCGGCGCGGTCGCGCGCGTGTTCTGGCTGGCGGAGGGGGCGCACGGCGGCTCCGGGGTGGACCGCGGGCAGCTGCGCGCGCTGGCGGCCGCACGGGACGCCCTGCTGCACGCCCCGGAACTGCTGCCCCTCACACGGCAGTCGGCCGTCGAGGCGGCCGGACGGATCGGCCGCGACCGCCGCGCGCCCGCCGCGCTGCGCGGGGCCGCGTTCGGCCTGCGCTGGGCCCTCGGCAGCCCCGGCGACCCCGCGGCGGCGGTGCAGGCCCTCACGTCGTCCGCCCCGGACACCCTCGGCGACTGGCTCGCCGGGCTGTTCGCCCTGGCCCGGGACGAGGTGGCCCGCGGCACAGCGAACGGCCGGGAGTCCCTGGTCGACGTGGTGGACGGGGTGGTCTCCGCGATGCCCGAGGACGCCTTCCTCATCGGCCTGCCCGCGCTCCGGCAGGCCTTCGCCTTCTTCCCGCCCCGCGAACGGGAGCGCATCGCGGAACGCCTGCTGGAGCGGCGCGGCGCCCGCGGCTCGGCGAGGTCCCTGCTGCGGACGACAGCCGACCCGCTGCTGCTGGCGCGCGCCAGAGCCCTGGAGGAGAACGTGGCCCGACTGCTCGACCGGCACGGACTGGGACCGGTGCGATGAACGCCGCCGCGTCCGACCGCGAACCCGATCCTGCCGTCGCGCCGGATCCGGCAACGGCAACGGCACCGGCCCACGCCTCTGCGGCGGCCCACGACCCCGGCACGGGCAATGGCACGGGCGATGGCGCGGGCGATGGCGCGGGCTCCGGCCCCGCGCCGGATCCGGGCCTGGAACGCTGGCGGTTGATCCTCGGCTCCGCCGCCGAGCGTGGCACCGGCGCGCTCCGGGGCCGGGCCGCCGAACGCGACGCCGCGCTGGACTGGCTCTACAGCCGCGACGAGGACCAGCGCCGGCGCGGCGTCCGCCGCGGTTCCGGCGGCGGCTCCTCATCGCGCGAGGGCGGCACCGGCCCCTCCCAGCTGACCACGGTCGACTGGCTCGACGGCATCCACCGGCTGTTCCCCAAGGAGACCGTGGAACGGCTGGAACGCGACGCCGTCGAGCGGTACGAGATCCACGAGATCGTCACCGACCCCGACGTCCTGGCCCGCGTCGAACCCAGCCAGACGCTGCTGCGCGCCGTCCTGCGCACCAAGCACCTGATGAATCCCGAGGTGCTGGTGCTGGCCCGGCGGATCGTCGAGACGGTCGTCCGGCAGTTGATGGAGCGCCTGCGGCCCGAGGTCCGCAAGGCGTTCACCGGCTCCCGGTCCCGCCGCCCCAGCCGCATCCCGCTGGCCCGCGACTTCGACTTCAGGAGCACCGTGCGCGCCAACCTCGTCCACTACCAGCCGCAGCAGCGCCGCATCCTCATCGAGCGGCCGCACTTCCACTCCCGCACCCGGCGCCACCTCGACCAGTGGCAACTGGTGCTGCTGGTCGACCAGTCGGGCTCGATGGCCGGCTCGGTGATCCACTCCGCCGTCACCGCCGCCTGCCTGTGGAACCTCCCCGGCCTCAGGACGCACCTGGTCGCCTTCGACACCGCGGTGGTGGACCTGACGCGCGACGTCACCGATCCGGTGGACCTGCTGATGAAGGTGCAGCTCGGCGGCGGCACCGACATCGCGCGTGCCGTCGACTACGGCGCCGGCCTCCTGGAGAACCCGCGGCGCGCCATCGTCGCGATCGTCTCCGACTTCTACGAGGGCGGCGACCCCTACCGGCTGGTCCGCACCGTGCGGGGGCTGGTCGAGCAGGGCAGCACCGTGCTGTGCCTGGCGGCGCTGGACGAGGAGGCCGAGCCCGTCTACGACCGCGCGCTGGGCGCGCGGCTCGCGCAGGCCGGCGCCCACGTCGGCGCGATGACGCCCGGGCGGCTCGCGGAGTTCGTCGCCGAGAAACTCGGCGGCACGGGGCAGAGCCGGTGATCCGGGCCGACCTGCGGGCGCTCACGCCCGACACGCTCGCCGCCCTCGCCAACCGCGGGCTCGTCAAGCGCGCCGAGAAGGACCTCGCGTCGGGCTCGGGCCCCGCGGTCACCACGGGCGACGACGGCACCGTCAGGGGCGCCTTCCCCGACGGCACCGCGACCGAACTGCCCCCGGGCACCGCGCTGGACGCGGCCGGCTGCACCTGCGGCGCGCGAGGCGTGTGCCGCCACCGCATCGGGCTGGTGCTGGCCTACCAGCGCGACGCGTGGAGCGGCGCGCACGGACGCGACGACCTTCCCGAGGTCGCGGACGGGCAGGGGGCCGGTCCGGAAGCGGCCGGTCCGCAAGCGCGCCGCGGCACCGCCGCTTTCGAGGGGCACGGTACGGAGAAGGCCGCCGGGAGGGACGGCCCGCGGCCGGTACCGGAGGCGAGCACCCCCGGGTCCGCCGCGGGCGGAACGCAGGCCGGCTCCGGCGAGTCGTACGAGGACTGGTCCCCGGGTGCATTCGACGACGACGCCCTGACCGCGGCCCTGGGCCGCCCTGCGCTGACCGCCGCGCGCCGGGCCCGCGACCGCGGCTACTCGGCCCGGCTGCACCGCCCGCGGCCGGGCGACCCCGTTCCCCGCGTCGAACTCCCCACCTGCACGGTGAGTTTCCCGGTCCCCCACGAGCTGGGCTACGCCCTCACCGACGCCTCCGGCCCGCTGCGCGGCGAAGTGGTGACCCTGGCGGTCTGGGCGTTCCGGGCGGCGGACGCGCGGCGGACGGGACGCCGAGGCGAGGGGCAGCCGACCGGGCAGGCGGCGGAGCCGGAAGCCGAGACGGTGACCGTGGGCGGCCGGGCCGCGGCCGTCGCCGGGGCCGACGAGGCGCTGCGCGACGCCCTCGGGCTGGCCGCGGACCTCCTTCTGGACGGCGTCCAGCAGGCGGGCCCGGTGTTCTCCGGCTCGCTCCGGCGCTGCCGGGAGGCGCTGAGCGCCACTGCCCGCCACTGGCCCGCGGGCGCGGTGGCCGACCTGGAGGACCAGCTCGACGCGTACGCCGCGCGCAGCACCCGCTACGACGCGGAGCGCTTCGCCCTGCTGATCGCCGAACTCCACGCCCGCCACCGGGCCGCCGGCCGCGACCCCGTCCAGGTCCTGGGCACCCAGGAGGCCCCGACGACCCCGCTGCGCCGGGTGCGCCTGGTGGCCCTCGGCTGCCGGATCCGCGGCGGCGCCGAGGACCGCACCGCCGAGACCTACTTCGCCCACCCGGGCAGCGGCATCGCACTGGTGCTGCGCAAGCGGTGGGAGCTGACGGACGGCCAGGAACCCACGGGGCACGACCTGTCCGGACGCCGGCTCCTCGGCTCGCCGCTGCACGCGCTCGCCACGGCGAACGTCGTGAGCGAGCACGCCTCCCGTGCCGCCGACCGCACGATCGCCCTGTCCCGGGGGCGCATCGCGGCGACCAGCGTCACCCCGGTCGGTGCCGCCTGGACCGAACTGCCGGGCTCGTTGCTGCTCCACGATGTCGCGGCCCACCTGGCGGCGGCCGGCGACCCGCCGCCCCGCCTGATCCGGCCCCGCGTGGAGGCGGAGTCCGTGCGGGTGGTCGCGGTGGCCGCCGTCGAGGCCGTCGGCTACGAGCCCGCGGGGCAGCGGTTGGAGGCGGTCGTCCGGGATCCGGCGGGCAGCGAGATCGTCGTGCGCGCCGAGCACGACCCGCTGTGCCCCGGCAGGCTGGACGCGCTGGCCGCCGCGCTCGGCGGCGGCGACGTCCGGTGCGTCAGCGGCATGCTGGGCCGCGACCGGGGGCGCCCGGTGCTGGATCCGCTGGCCGTGCTGACCGCCGACGGTGTCGTCGTGCCCGACCTCGCTCCGGGTTCGGGCGACGGCGCGCTGCCCGCGGCGCGGTCCGGCCCGTCCGACCCGATCACGGGCGCGCTGGAGGCGGCGCGTGCCGCGCTGGCCGACGCCGCTCACCAGGGCCTGCGCCGGCTCACCGCCACCTCCCATGACGGCCTGGCCGGCTGCGCGGCCGATCTGCAGCGCACCGGCCTGGGCACGGCCGCGCAGCGCCTGCGCGACCTGGAGTCGGCGCTCCGTCTCCGGCCCGCGGCCGAGGCCGTTCCGGCCTGGGTCGACGCGCATCTGCACCTGACGCTCGGCCTCGAACTCCACCAGCAGAGCGCCCCGTCCGGCCCCTGACACGTCCGCGCTGACGCGGAGTCCCGCACCGCGCTCGGGCTAGGAGGAGGTGGGAAGCGCGTCCTCGACGCCGGTGTCCGGTTCCCGGCAGCGGAGCCGGAACCCGGTGAAGTCGGCCGTGAACGAGGCCTCGACCAGGTCCTGCGCGTGGATGGCCGCCAGGGCGCCGGTGAACCGGGGTCCCGACCCGGCCTCGTCGGAGAGCCGGCTGAAGTCCAGTGCGGGGCCGATCGGTTGCCTCTCGCCGCCCTGGGCGAACCAGAACTGCGCGCGGCTCCCGTCGACGTCCGCGCCGAGAGTGACGGGCGAGCCGGCCGTCACCTCCACCAGGGCCTGCTGTGCGACCTCGTCCACGTGCCGGGTCAGCAGGCTGAGCACGAGGCGCCCCCGGCCGTTCCACTGCTGGCCGCGCTGCGGTTCGCCGGACGGCTCGGCCCAGGTGAGGTCGAGCGAGAAGTAGCCGGTGGTGCTGTACCAGAGCAGCAGTCCCGCGGCCTCGCCGAAGGTCCGCGGGGCCGCGTCGACGACCACCTCCACTTCGGCGCGGTGTTCGGTGATCCGCTGCGCCAGCAGGCTCTGGTCCCACAGCGATTCCGGTCCCTGGCGCCCGCGCAGCCGGATCCAGCCGGGACGCGCGTCCGCGTCCGCCCAGGACGGATCCACCGGTTCCCGCAGGGTGTTCCAGGGCCAGCCGAGCACGTCGTCCTGCCGCGGGGGGAGGTCGGGCTCCCCGGACGGGCGCGGCGGCCGCGGCACCTCGACGTCCACGAACGGGTGCCGTCCGCCGCGGCGCAGCCGGGGCCGGCCGTCCGCGTTCCACACCACCTCCTGGACGGCCGTCTCGCGGCCGAGGGGAGAGCGGGGTCCGGCCGGCGTCCGCAGCGGGCGCGACGCGAGGTGCCCGAGGAACCACGAGCCGTCCGGGGCCTGGACGAGTTCGCCGTGGCCCGCCCGTTGCAGGGGCAGTGACGGGTCGTCGCGCGAGGTCAGCAGCGGCTGCGTGTCGACCTCGTAGGGGCCGAGCAGGCTGCGGCTCCGCGCGGCGAGCACGGCGTGTTCGACGCCGGTGCCGCCTTCGGCCACCAGCAGGTGGAACCAGCCGTCGTGGTGGAGGAGTTTGGGCCCTTCGATCAGCCGGTCGTGCTGGAGCAGCAGGTGCGTCGCGCCGAGGGGGCGGAGCGTGGCGCGGTCCAGTTCGGTCAGGACGATGCCGGCGAAGCGCTGCCCGCCGGGGCGGTGGTCGTTCTGGAGGTTGACGAGCCACAGCCGGCCGTCGTGGTGGAACAGCGACGGGTCGAAGCCGTGACCGGGGACGCGGCGCGGCGCGCTCCAGGGCCCTGCCGGGTCCGTGGCCGTGCTCGTCCAGGTGTCCAGGTCGAAGTACCGGCCGCCGACGGAGCGGACGATCGCGTAGACGATCCAGAAGCGCTCCCCGTCGAAGCTCAGGGCGGGGGCGTAGATGCCGCCCGAGTCGGGAACGCCGGCCAGCGAGCCGTTCGGGACCGCCCCGCCGACGTGGCCCGCGTACTCCCACGTCGCCAGGTCGCGGGACCGGAAGAGGGGAAGGGTGGGGAACCACTCGAACGAACTGGTGGCCACGTAGTACGTCCCGCCCACCCGGATCAGGCTCGGATCGGACGCGAAGCCACGGATGACGGGGTTGCGTACGACGGTCATGCGCGCGCTTCCACGGCGGCGTCCTCTCACGGGTCCAGCCTGAAGAAAACCTTTCCATGGACAGAACCCGCGTCTGAGGCGCCACGGAGATCCGTGCATGGCCTCAGAAGTTAAAACGCTTTCAGCGGCGGGGTCAACCGCCCGGACGCAAGCCCCGCGCGCATGACCTGCCGTCAGGGAGTCGCCGTACCGGGCGGGACGGGCGCGAGGCCGAGGGGCCTCGCGCCCGCGTCATCAGGTGAGCTGGCTCTTGTAGAAGATGCTCGCGTCGAAGGTGGGGTCCGTCGTGGTCCCGGTCTTCCCGGAGAACCCGAAGGCGAGGCGGGGCTGGCCCCCTTGGACCCAGATCGCCGCGCCCTGCGGCTCGCGGCCGGGGATCGAGGCGCCGGCCGTGGTCTGGAAGACCTCGGTGTACGAGCCGCCGGTGGCGTTCATGTCGAGGGTGACGAGGTAGGAGGGCCCGTTCGGCCGGCCGTACAGCAGGTAGACGTACTGGCCGTAGAGGGTGATGCCCTGGAAGGCGTCGGAGTCGCTGAGGCCGAGATCGGAGTTGTTGGGCAGCGCCCGTTCGGCGAGGCGGTCGCCGTCGGCGAGCCGGCCGGCGGCCGCGTCGGCGAGGGAGAAGACCGCGATCCGCCACTGGCGGCTCTCGGTCGCCGAGGTGGCGTACCGGATCAGCAGCCGGTTGTTGACCGGGTCGATGGCCGGCCGGGGCAGCTTCACATAGCTGGAGATGGTGGGCGTGCGGTCGTACACGGTGATCGACGGGTTGTAGTACTCCAGGGCGAGACCGTCGGTGAAGCGGAACCGGGCCAGCTTGTGCCCCGCATCGTTGTAGTCGTTCCCGCCGATCTTGTTGTCGGCCTCGATCCACAGGTAGGGGTCTCCGCTGCCGGTGGGCTCCACCGCCATCGAGGACCCGTGGCCGAAGTTGTGCAGTGCCATCGTCCCGAGGACGTTGCCCGACAGATCGGTCTTGGAGATCCAGATGTCGCCGAGCGCCGACGCGTCGGACGAGGGGTTGTCTCCGGGCCGGTGCTGCGCGGCGTAGATGTGGCCGTTGACGTTGTCGTAGGCGAAGGACTGCATGGCCCAGGAGGGTTGGTGCAGGGTGGCACGCCACACCGGGTTCCCTCCGTCGCCGCCCAGCACGAAGCGGGACGACGTGGGGAGGGCCGCGAACGCCGGACCGGCCCCCGCCACCACCCCCGCGAGGCCCAGGGCCCCCGTCGCGGCCAGCCCCGCGCCGGCCCGCAGGATCTGCCTCCGGCTCGCCCCCGCGTTCGTTCCCTGCTCGATGGGCACAGTGATCACGACCCTTCCGGTCGACGCGTCGTCAGACGCCAGGACATGACAGGTGCATTCGGCAACGATCAGCACGCGACCGGCAGCGGCCGGGCGCGGCGGAAGGGCGGCAGGCACGGATGTCGCGGTGGCGAACACGCCGCAGGCGAGGAGCACGGCGGTCGCGGCCGGAGCCGCGACCGCCGTCGCCCCTCGTGTGATCCGTCCTCCGGCTCGCTCGGGACCGCACGACGGAAACCCCCGATGCCGTAGCGACCCCGGCAAGGGCATGACGGATCTTCACCATCCCCCCGGGACGCGCGATGCGCCCCCGTTCCCCATCGTTTCAGGAGACCCTCCCGCCTCCAAGGCGCAACCGATGAGACTCCTGCGCCCATCAATACACTCACGGTTATGACCGACGCCGAAGACCCCACCACCCCGGCGCGCAGCTCCGCTCGGTCCGAGCCCACGGTCCACCAGCTGCGGCTGCTGCTCGTCATCGCCGAGGAACTGCACTTCGGGCGGGCGGCGGCACGCCTGTTCATGTCCCAGCCGGCGCTCAGCAGGCAGCTGCGGGCGCTGGAACAGCGGCTCGGCTTCGAGCTGTTCGAGCGCACCAGCCGCACGGTGGACATCACCGAGGGCGGCCTGGCGCTGCTGCCCGAGGCACGGGCGGTGGTGCGGGCGATGGACGGGTTGCGGCAGGCGGCGGACGAACAGGCGCGGGGGCCGTCGGGGAGGCTGGTGGTGGGGGCGATCGCCGCCGAGGCATCCATGCCGCACGCCCGCGCCGTCCTCGACGAACTCGGCCGCCGGCACCCGCAGATCACCGTGGAGTTCCGCAACCTCAACTTCGTGGACCACATGACCCGCCTGATCAACGGCGAGGTGGACGTGGTCTTCCTGCGGCCTCCTGTACCGCCGGGCATCCAGGCACTTCACCTGGCCAGCGAGGCGCGCGTCGTCTGCCTGCCCGCGACCGATCCGCTCGCGAGCCGCACCTCGGTCGCGCTCGCCGACCTCGCCGACCGCCCGGTGGTGGACGTGCCACCCGAAGTACCGCGCATGTGGTGGGACTTCTGGGTCACCGATCCACGCCCCGACGGTTCACCGGTCACGTACGGCCCGGTCGCGACCGGACTGGAATCCCTCCTCCACATCGTGGCGGCCGGCGCCGCGGTGGCGTTCCTGCCGGCGGCGGCCCGCGCCTTCTTCCCCCGCCCCGGAGTCGCGTACGTCGACGTGCACGACGCGGCACCCTGCACTTCGGCTCTGGCCTGGTCGGCCGCCACCCGTACCCGCCCCGCCATCGCCGCCATCCGGCAGGCGGCCACGGCCTCTCTCACCGCCCCGACTCGCCGGGGCTGACCCCCTGACAGGTGTTCTTCGGTTGGCCGGCGTTGGCTACCGGCGGCCGTCCAGGAGGAGGCCGAGCAGCTACGCGCCGAGCTGTTCTTCCAGCGGGCGGTGCACGCATATCTGACCATGCTCCCCGCGCTGAACGTGATCGGGATGCGGGACGGTTCGCAGGACCAGTTCGGCGAGGGCTACCACGTCCTGCCCGTGTGGAAGGACCGGATGGACAGCCGCACCTGGGTGCCGACCCGATGTCGGCGCGATCGGCCCCGACCGGACCCGCGGGGGCCTCTACCTGCTGCTGCCACCGGGCTACGACGGCCACGTGCCGGACGGGTACTTCACCTTCAGCTCCCGCACCTTCAACGTCTTCCTGTTCTTCCGCACGGTCATGGGCCAGGGCGACGGCCGCCCGGACCCCTCGGTCGGCGCGGCGACCGCCGAGCGGACCCGGATCCACCCGTTGTGGGAGGAGGAGAAGAGCGTCCCCGCAATGGAGTTCCCGAACGCCAGCGGGGTGCGGGTGAACATGATGTACCCCACGGACTTCTCCTACTGGACCAAACTCAAGGAGTTCGTCGACTACGAGCCCGTGAGCGCCATCGAGCCCGAACTGCGGGGCGTGCTCGCCTCCATCGGGATCGTCAAGGGCGAGCCGTTCGCACCGAACGGGTGGCAACGACAGCAGCTCGACCGCGCCCTGGAGTTCGCACCGAAGTCGACCCTGGCTCTGGCCCAGCTCGGCCGCGAGGACCACCGAAACCTCTACTACGACGACCGCCGGTGGGAGGTCGCCTGGTGCGGCGGCACCGCGGAGTGGATGCAGGCCAGCTACCTGGACGTCAACGCCCGCTCCCGGTTCTTCCAGTACGCCTACTCCTCCGCCCCCGCGATGGTCGTCCACAGCACCGGCGCCGGCTCGAAGTACCCCTACACCGCCCGCGACGCGGACGGTGAGTTCCTGCAGGGCGCACACACCTACCGGATGCACCTGCCGGCCGACCCACCGGCCGACCTCTTCTGGGCGGTGACCGCCTACAACATCACCGACGGCACGATGCCCGAGACCGAGCAGCTTCTGCCGTCCACGAACAGCTACTACGACATCCCGAAGAACGACGACGGGTCGATCGACATCTGGTTCGCGCCCCGGAAGCCGGACGCCGTCGCCGACTCCGCCTTCATCCAGACCATCCCCGGCCGGGCCTTCGTCATCGCCCTGCGCCTGTACGGCACAGCAGCAGCCTTCTACGACCAGACCTGGAAGCCGGACGATCTCATCAAAACCGGCTGACACCGGGTCACCCCCGGGGACGTCCGACCCGGTTCCCCGCCGGAGCGCTCTCCGGTGACCGCCTCATGTACACCGGCGCCCATGGAGGCGGAGAACGAGGCTCTGCAGGCCTGTTCGGGGACTCCCGACGGGCGCGGCTACCAGAGACCGTCGAGGTCCCCGCCGTCCGCGAGGCGCCGTGCGACCGCGACACGGCTCAGGCCCGCCGGGTAGGGCAGGTGGGCCGCGAGTTCCCGGGCCTGTGCCAGGACCTCCTCCGCGCGGTCGGGCTCGCCGAGCCTGAACAGGGCCGCGCCGGCGACGATGCGAGCCTCCACCTCGGTCAGCCGCTCACCCGTCCGGCCGGCCCTGGCCGCCTCGGCGAGGGCCCGGTCGCCCGCGGACCCGGCCCGTCCCGACAGCAGTTCACCCCAGGCGACCAGGACCGGCGCGTCGTCCTCGGCCCCCTTGAGAGCGTCCAGCGCATCACCAGGACGACCGATGCGCAGGGCGAGTTCGGCACGCCCCGCGCGTACCTCCTGGCCGGCCTGCCGGTCCCGGGCCCCCGCGGCGGCGGACGCGGCCCGGTCGAGGAGGTCCGCAGCCTCCGCGGTGGCACCGGCGCGCAGCCGGATCCGGGCCAGCGTCGCCAGCGCGTACGGCAGGCACCAGGCGTCGTGCGGCTCCGCGGCCCGCACCGCCGCAACCGCGAGGGTCGCGGCGGCGCCGGACTCCTCCAGCAGCATGTGGAGTTCGGCGAGATTGGCGCGCTCGAACGCGGCGGCGGTGGGGTCCCCTGACCGCTCGGCGAGGGTGAGGGCGCGTTCCCCGGAGGCGACGGCCTCGTGCAGCCGCCCGGCGCGACGCGCGTTCTCCCGCAGTGTCGACATGACCGCGACGATCATGGTCGGGTCGCCCGACGCCTCGGCCGGGCCCAGCGCCAGGTCGGCGGCCTCGCGGGCTTCGCGGAACCGGCCGGCCAGGGCCAGGTTGCGGGCCTGCACGACGTGACTGCGGGCCTGGAACGCCATGCCGGCCGGGCCCGGGACCAGGCGGGCAGGCGCCAGCGCGCTCAGCGCCGAGGCGTACGCCTCCTCGTACCGTCCCAGGATCCCCCGGATCAGCGACAGGGCGAGGTGGTGGCGGGCGGCGGGGCCGGGCGAGGTTCCGGCACCGGCGGGGTGGGACCGCAGGACCTCCCGGGCTTCCCCCATGGCCCCGGCCTTGGCCAGGTTGTCCGCGAGGTGCGCGGCCGCGAGCACCGTGTCGTCGTGGTCGCCGCGGCGTACGAACTCCGCGAGGGCACGGCGCAGCACCCCGGTCGCCTCCGCGAACTGGCCCATGCGGCCGAGGACTTCGCTGTGCGCAAGGCGGGCGTGGGCGGCGTCCACGTCGAGCCGGGCGACGAGTTCGCGGTAGTAGCGGTCGGCGGTGTCGTTGGCGTAGAGGGCCGCGGCGCGCTCGGCCGCACGGCGCAGGTACTCGGCCGCACGCGGGTCGTCGGCGCGGGTGAAGTGCGAGGCCAGCTCGTCGACGGCGTCGGGCCGGCGGCGCAGCACGGTCCGGGCGAAGGCGGCGTGCAGCTGGCGGCGGCGCACCGCCGTCAGCCGGTCGTAGCAGGTGAGGCGGACGACGGGATGGCGGAAGGCGACCCCCGCCTCGGGCCGGCCGTCCACGACGATCTGGCGCTCCTCCACCAGCGAGACGGCGATGGCCCGTTCCAGCGCGTCGGCGGCGGCCGCTCCGGCGACCGGAGGGTGCAGCCCGTGCTCCGCCACGTCGAGGAGTTCGGACAGGGCGGTCTCGCCACCCGCCGCGGCCAGCGCCTCGACGACCCGCCGGGTGTCCTGGTCGAGCCGTCCGAGCCGCTCGGCCACGAGCTGGCGCACGCTGTCGGGTGCAACGGCGCCGGAACCCGGCTCCGGGTGGGTGAGCCCGCGTGCCAGCTCGATGGCGAACAACGGGTTGCCGAGGGAGAGTTCCCACACCCGGGCGAGCCGGTCCACTGTCCCCGCCGCGCCGTCCACCGCCTCGGGACCCGTTTCCTGGCCGACGTCCTGGCCGACGTCCGCCGCGGGTTCGCCGCCGGCGTTCCCCGCGAGGGCGTCCGTGGCGACCGCCAGGCACGCGTCCCGGTCCAGCCGACCGACCTCCGTCCGCGCCGCGAGTCCCTGGCGGAGCAGCGCGGCCAGCCCGGTCCGGCGCGGGTCGCCCTCGGGCAGCTCCTCCTCCCGGCAGGTCACCAGGAAACGCAGACTCGTCCCGGCATCCGCCGACCGGCGAGCGAGATGGCTCAGCAGCTGGAACGACCCGGCGTCGGCGGCGTGCAGATCGTCGAGGACCAGCAGCACCGGGTGGGCGGACGCCAGTTCGTCGAGCAGGGCGGCGGTACCGCCGAACAGCCGGTCGCGCTCCTCCTCGGGGCTGCGCTCGACGCCGTCCCCGGCGCGCCCCAACGCCGGTAGGAAAGCGGCCAGTTCGGGATGCTCGGCGCCGACGAGGGCGCGTTCGCCGGTGTCACGTCCGGCGAGCCACCCGTCGAGCGCCTCAGCGAACGCCCCGTAGGGGGTGTGGCCCTCCGCGTCGTGTCCGCCGCCCCAGAGCACGGCGTGCGCGGAGCCGGCGGCTCGTCGTGCGACCTCCCGCGCCAACCGTGTCTTGCCGACTCCCGCCTCGCCGGTGAGCAGCCGCACGGGGGGCCCTCCGGAGGCGAGCAGTGCGGCCAGCATGTCGTCACGGCCGCGCAGCGGCGTTGCGAGCCGGCCCCGGGCGACGGCCGGCAGCGCGGGGGCGGACGCAGGCCCGGCGGCCCTCGTCATCGGCCTGGCGGCGAGCGCTGCACGGTGCAGCCGCTCCGTCTCCGGTCCGGGCCGGACCCCGAGTTCGGCGTCCAGCGCCTCCCGGCACACGTGGTACTGGCGTACCGCGCGCCGCCGCAGCCCCTGCCGGATGTACGCGTCGATGAGCACGCGGTGGGCGAGTTCCTCGGCCGGGCTGTCCGCCAGCACCTGCTCGGCGACCGCGGCCGCCTCCTGCACGGCGCCCCGCCCCAGGTGGGCGGCGGCAAGACCGAGCAGCAGCTCCTCGCGCAGCCGGGCCAGGCCGTCCCTGCGGGTCTGCGCCCAGGTGGCGTACCGGTCCTCCGGCAGCAACTCGCCGCGGAACTCCGCGAGGGCGGCGGCCAGCACAGCCGGCTCGCCGGAGGCCAGCGCGTCGCGTGCCGCCGTCTCGGCGTGGTCGGTGTCGATCCACACGGTGGCGGGGTCGAGCCGCAGCATCACCCCGTCGGAGACCAGGTAGGAGGAGGCGGCGCGCGGAGGGAGTTCGGGTTCGAGGGCGCGGCGGGCCGCGTGCAGGGCGACCCGCAGGCTGCCGGCCGCGGCCTGCGGATCGGCGTCGGGCCAGCAGATGTCCATCGCCTGCTCGCGGTGGAGCTCGTGTCCGGGGACGACGGCGAGCAGCTTCACCAGGGCCCGGGCGCTGGGACGCGGCCACCGTTCGGGGAGCGCCGGCCCACTGTCGCGTACGACACGAAAACCGCTGAAAAGGTACAGCCGCAGCACGGGCGGACGGGGTGTGTCGCCATCCGTGGTGTGCCGCGCGTCCATGAGGGCGCCCACTGTAATCGAGGGCGAACGGGGCGCGCCGTGAGCGTCCGGACGGCCGCGGCACGGACGTCCGGACGCTCGGCGGCCGGCGGTGCACGCCGGCGCCCTGGCGGCCCCCTCCGCCGTCAGGGAATCCGCGTGTTCCGGCCGCCCGATGCCGGGGCCCGGGCCCCGGCATCGGCGTCGGCGTCGGGCGCGTCCCGAGGGACACGCAGGTGTTGCGGCTCAGGAGAGCTTGTACGTCGACACCTCGTGGATGCTCTGGTTCGAGATCAGGTAGCCACCCCCGATCAGTTCGGCCGTCTCGTTCACACCGCGGTCGTCGAAGTTGAGCATGACGATCTCGTCCACGCCGTCCCCGTCGAGGTCACCGGCGACGTAGTTGCGGGAGCCCCCTTCGGTCGCGGTCTTGCCGACGTAGTTCGAGTGCATCCCGTCGCTGACGAACGTGGCGGGATCCCACAGGTAGGCGCCGCCCTCGGATCCGGTGATGCCGACCTTCTGCCCGCCGGGCCCGGTGATCCAGCCCGCGGTGTGGGTCGGCGGGAGGAACAGCGTCCGCGTGTCCGCACCGCCGGGGCCGTAGGAGTAGGCCGACCCGGTTCCGGCCTGCATGAGCACCCCGTCGCCGTCGAAGTAGCCGCCGTGGGTCCACAGGCCACCCGACACCGCGCTGTGCAGCAGCTCCCCGGTGCGGCCGTCGCGGATCTCCACGACGTTGCTCGGGGACATCAGGACGCCGCTGGTGGTGTGGATGGGCGTCCAGGCGACCCAGGTGTAGGCCACGGCGTGCCCGTCGGCGTAGGGGGTGTTCGCCGAGGCGTAGACCGCGTGGTCCAGGAGCGCGCCGCGGATGCCGTCCTGGGCGTCCGCCGGAGCGGTCGGCGTCGCCTCCCAGCCCAGGGTGCCGGTGGCACCGTCCAGCTGGACGGCCCTGACGACGGGATTCGTGACAGCGATGGCACCGGCGCTGCCGTACTGCGTGTACACCTTGCCGTCGTTCACCGAGGGGTCGGCGAAGTACACGCTGCCGGCGCTCGCCGGCGCCGCGTACGTCCACAGCGCCTTGCCGTTGCCCTTGTAGACGCGCAGGGCGTCGGTGGGGACGAGGATCTCCTTCTTGCCGTCGCCGTCGACGTCGGCGAGCACGACCGAGCGGACGTACTGGCCGCCGCCGTCGATCGTGCGCAGGATCGCGCCGGTCCGCGAGTCGAGCACGACGACCGCGCTGTCCGCGGCGACGACGATCTCCGGGGTCTTGTCGCCGGTGACGTCCGCGACCTCGATGCGGTGCACCGCGCCGGGCAGGGTGGCGTGCCACAGCATCTTCGGCGTGCCACCGACCAGCGAGGTGCCCGAGTAGGCCCACACGCCGCTCGACTGGCCGCCCTCGACGAGATCGGGCTTCTTGTCGCCGTCCACGTCGACCAGCTGCGCGTACGCCATGTCGCCCTGCAGCGGCGTCAACCGCTGCTGGGTGCCGCCTGCGAGGTCGTACGTGCGGACGTTCTGGTCCGCGTCGACCGTCCGGATGTGCAGACCGTCACTGTCCTTGTAGACGTCGTCGAAGACGGGCGAGGCGGTGGCTCCCGCGGTCCGCCACGCCACCTTGCCCTTGGCGTTGAACACGGTCAGCGACCCGTACCGGCCGCTGGTGTTCACGGCCGTGCCGATGTCCGTGTCGTCCTGTCCCGCGGCGACCAGCTTGTTGCCGACGACGTCGAGCCGCCAGGTGCTGGGACCGTCATGCCCGTTGTCCGCGGCCCGTTTGGTCGTGTACTGCCAGAGCGCGGTCTGCGGGTCGTCGCCGTCCAGGACCCGGATCGTGCTCGCGTTCACGAACAGGTTGTCCGTGAGCGAGGACTCGCTGACCACGTACTCGTCGGCGGGGTCGCCGGACAGGTCGCCGACCGTGAAGGCGGTGGGCAGCACGTTGACGCGGTCGGCCAGCGTGGTGCGGCGGCCGTCGGCCAGGTCGTAGCCGGCGACCTCGTACCGCACGCCGTCAGTGATGTCGGACTGTTCCACGGCCACCAGTCGGCCCCGGCCGGTGTCCAGCCGCAGCTGGCGGCTGTACAGGGAGCTGTCGGTCTGCCACCGCACCGAGCCGTCGTTCGTGTCGAGGACGACGGTGCGGCCCCGGGAGGCGCTGGTGGCGGTCTTCGCCAGGTTCCAGGAGACGGCGGTCCGGCCGCCGCCGAGGTCCTGGGCGGACGCCCAGTTGGAGCCCGCGGTCGTGCCGGTGTCGTACGTCCAGGTGCTCGACTCGGTGAGCGCGCCGTCCGCGTACGAGAAGCGGGTCCCGGTCAGCCGCGTCGTTCCGGTCGCGGCGGCCGAGCCGTTCTGCGAGGGCGCGTCACCGACGAGCAGTGCGCCGTCGACGATCTTCACCAGCGACGCGAAGGCGTACACCTTGGAGTAGAGGGTCTTGCCGGTGGCGCCGTCCAGGACGGTCACGATCGTGCCCTTGGTCAACGTCGTGCCGGGAAGGACGACCCCGGCCGGCGGGACCATGCCGAGGCTCGCCGAGAAGGCGATGTCGGGGACGCCGTCACCGGTGAGGTCCCCGGTGTCGTACCCCTGGCCGGAGGACGGGGTGAAGGGGCTGACCGCGTTGTAGCCCATCATCAGGAGCGGCGGGTAGAACTCGGTGTCCCACGGGCGAAGGTGCTTGACCTTCCAGTCGGCCATCAGGGAGGCGACGTCGCGGCTCCACTGCGGCGTGCCGTCGGCGGCGCTGCGCGCGACGTGGCCGAGGCCGTGCAGGGTGAAGTAGTCCCCCTTCTTGTTGCCGACGGGGACGGTGGCGGCGAAGCCCCGCACGCCCTCGATCGTGGAGGTCCTGGTCGTGGTGATCGGCTGGACGGTGTCGGTCGAGGTGCCGCCGGAGGCGCCGGAGGTGGACGGGGCCGGCGTTCCGGTGGCGGTGTCACCGCTGGTGCCGGAGCCGGTGGCGGTGCCGCTACCGGCGCCGTCGGCAGCGGCGTCGCCGTGGAGCTCGGTCTGCAGGCGGTCCGCCAGCGCCTTGCCCTGGGCACTGGTCAGCTTCATGGCCGACGCGTCCGTGCCGGCCGCCAGCGCGTGCGGGGACGCGGTGAGGGCGAGGCCGGCGACGGCCAGCATCGAGGCGAGCCGCAGGGCGCCCCGCGGGGAATGGGCTCTCATGCGTGGTCTCCCTGCGCGAAGTGGACGGCCGAACCGGCGGTGATGACCGCCTGGTTGAACTCGTACTGGAGACCGTCGGTGCCGGCCTGGTTCTCGATACCCACGGTCGCGCTCGCGCCACGGTCGTCGACGCTCTTGTACTGGAGCGTCACGGAGCCGGTGGCCTCGTCGAAGACCGCCTCGAAGGTGGCGCGTGCGCCGGACTGCGCGGCGTAGGCGGCGTTGGTCCACACCACCGCGAACTGCCGGTTGCCCTTCGCTCCGGTGGTGGCCGTCTGGACGCTGGACTTCTTGTCCAGGACGAGGTCGTCCCACAGGACGGCGACGACACCGTTGGGGCGGGCGGCGGTCGGCAGCGGGGTGTTGGCGTAGTCCCCGATGCGCGGCTCCAGGAAGTTGATCAGGCCGTTCGTGGTGATCGAGGCGCTGGTGTAGGAGACGCCGTACAGGTTCACCGCGAAGGGGAGGCTGATCGTGGTGGCGTCCTCGTCACCGGAGAGCGCCACGCTCGTGGTGCCCTTGATCCACGAATACGCCGCCGGGGTGCAGGAGTTGCCCGATGCGTCGGTCAGCGCCGGCAGCTTGATCCGCTCGGTCTCGTCGCCGCTGACGGTGAGGGAGCCGCGGTACACGCCGTTGCACAGCACCGGGGCGGCCGGCGTCACGGACAGGGTGTAGCTGCCGTCGGCGACGGCGGGCAGCGTGAAGGCGCCGCTGGTGTCGGTGGTGACGGGCGCGACCGGTGACCCGTCGACGGACACGGTGGCCTTGGCCAGCGGACGGCCCTGCACGTCGAGGACGGTGCCGGTGACCTTGTGCGAGGTCACGGCGTCGAGCGCGAAGTCACGGGTGAGGGCCTCGTCCGTGGTGACGGTGATGCCGGTGACGGTCTGCGGCGCGTAGCCGTAGCCGCTCAGCGTGAAGGAGTACGTGCCGGCCGGCAGGGTCAGCCGGTAGGCGCCGGCCACGGTCTTGACGGTGCGGGTGTTGCCCGCGGCGTCGGCCGCCTGCACGGTGACGCCGGACAGGGCGGCGCCGGTGGCGGAGTCGGTGACCGTACCGGTCACCGTTGCAGCGGTGTGGGGCGCCTTCTCCACGGAGTCGTAGATGTCGAGCTTGCCCTCGCCCCAGACGTCGTTGGAGGCCGCGGTGCCGCCGCAGTGCGTGTCGTCGACATCGCGCGCGCCCTCGTTGAGCAGCTGGCGGGTGGCGTCGATGTTGCCGACCAGGGAGGGGGCGGCCGACCACAGCAGGGCGACAGCGCCGGCGACGTGCGGTGTCGCCATCGACGTCCCCGAGATGGTGTTGTACGTGTTGCCCGGCCACGTCGAGCGGACGTCGACGCCGGGTGCCGAGATGTTCGGCTTCTGCGAGCCGTCGACCAGGGACGGGCCGAAGCCGGAGAACGAGGCGATCTTGCCCGAGGAGTCGTAGGCACCCACGCCGTAGGCCGGGGCCTGCGAGCCCGGGGCGTGCGTGGTGGAGCAGGTGGTGCCGTCACCGTCGTTGCCCGCGGCGAACGCCTCGAAGATACCGGCCGCGTTCCACGCCTCCACGATGTCCTGGTAGAACGTCGTGTCGCCGCCGCCCCAGGAGTTGTTGACGATGTTCGGCGCGAGGTCGGGGCGCGGGTTCTGCCCGTTGTGGTCGGTCGGGGCGAGGATCCACTGGCCGGCCGCCAGCAGCGAGGCGTCCGAGCAGGAGCTCGACTCGCAGCCCTTGGCGGCGATCCAGGTCGCACCGGGAGCGACACCGACGCCGCCCCTGCCGACCATGGTGCCCATGGTGTGGGTGCCGTGGCCGTTGTTGTCGCACGGCGCGGCCGTCGGGCACTGGCCCGTCGCGTCGAACCAGTTGTAGTCGTGGGTGAAGGAACCGTCGCCGTTGTTGCCGCGGTAGTTCGCCACCAGGTCCGGGTGGTCGTACTGGACACCGGAGTCGACGTTGGCGACGACGATGCCCTCGCCCCGGTCGTCGTACTCGTTCCAGACCTTGTCGGCCTCGATGTCGGCGACGCCCCATTCGGGGGTGCCGTCGCCGGCCGCGGCCGCGGCCGTCTGGGTGGCCGCCTTGACCGCGGACTTCGTCGCGTCCTGCGTCTCGACGTTCCTGGTCTGGCTCTCCAGGTCGTCGAGCTTGTACGTCTGCTCCTTGACGATCCTGGCGACGTCCGAACGCTGGGCGAGTGCGTCGACGAGCGTCTGGCCGCCGGTGACGTAGACGGCGTTGGCGATCCAGAAGTCCCGGTGCCCGACCTTCTTCTTGTCGAGGAACGCGTTCAGCGAGCGCTGGCCGTCCTCGGCCGTGGTCCGCAACTGGTCATAGGCCGCTTTTGCCTTGGCGGCGTGCGACGTCCTGCCGCGGGCGGCGGACAGGTCGGCCTGGCCCTTGAGGACGACGAAGAACGACGCTTCACCGCCGCCCTTCACGGCGTCGAGCAGAGTGGAGTCGATCTTGGGTGACGGAGTGCTGTCGGCAGCCGCGGTGGGCAGCGGACCGGTCAGCAGAACGGCCGACGAGAGCGCGGCCGCCGCCCACACGGCGGATCTGCGCCGGAGATGGCGGGGAAGGTGCATCCGGGTGCTCCTCCTGAGACGGTGAGGGAGAGCACGGACGCTAGGAGAGGGCCGTTACTGGGCCATTACCGGCCCGCGGGAGGGACACGGCCGAACCGGCCCGGCCGTCGTGCAGGCAGGGGCGGCAACGGCAGAAGGCCGCACGGCGGTCGCCACCTGGGTCGATGCGGACGATGGGACGGGTCTTGAGGCGGCTCCGTAGGGCTCGCCGCCCGGAGTGCCCAGAAGATCAGCCGTTGCGCTCGATGCGGGGCGGGGTCCAGGTGGTGTCGAGGATGGCCTGCTGGGGCCAGTAGGCGCGAATGTAGAGGGAGAAGTCGTCGGGTGGGGCGGGGAGCCAGTTGCTCGCTGGTGCCTCGTCGGGCCTGACATTGCCGGCATACAAGGTGAGCGACCCGTCCGCGCCGTAGACCAGGTCGGGGTTCTTCGTGCCCAGCGAGTACCGGCCCAGGTCGTTCTCGAAGTAGAAATGGTGCTTGTTGTACAGGGTCAGCGAGAAGAACCCGTTCACGGGCGGTAGTTGACCCGCGGGGAACCGCACCTGGTAGGCGTGGCGGCCGTCGAGCTGGGCGCCGTCGATGTCGGTGTCGGTGAACAGGTACTTCGTCTCCTGCGGTGCGTTCTCGAACATGTTGGAGCGGGCGAGCGCGGTGCGGGTGAGGTAGTCGGTACCGAACGCGGAGTTGTTCCTCGGCGAGAACCAGTTGTTCCCGGCTGCGGGGCCGTTGAACTCCCAGCGCAGCAGCGGGGTGATGAGTTCCCTCTCTGCTTCGTGGGCGACGTCGACCAGCGTCTGCTTGACGTCCTGCCAGGTGTCCGCGGCGGCGAGCAGCGCGCGGAACTGCTGGTACAGCGCCTCCTCGCCCGGCAGCGGCGGCACGGTGTCCAAGACCTCGGGCAGCTGGTCGAAGAACTTCGCCGGATCGACCCAGTGGACCTCTCCCCCGGACGCGCCGGCGGGGGCGGGGAAGGTCGGCACGTTCGCCCAGTCGTCGGACTTCATCGTCCCGTCGAACTCGTCCAGCGGGTAGACCGTCACGTAGGGCAGCAGCTCCATGACCTTCGCCCGGTCCTCGGGCGTGTCCTGGATGAAGACGCGAGGGCAGAAGGCCGCCAGGGCCGTCGAGGAGCGGAACGAGCCGGTGATGCCGTCGGGCAGGTCGCCCGTCCAGTTCGGGCCGACCAGGGCGTAGAAGCCGGGCTCGGTACCGTACTGCTTGCCCAGCCGCGCGAACGAGTCGGTGCGGTGGTCCCAGGCTGCGGCCACCCAGAACCGGTCGCCGAAGTCGGGGATCTGGAACACGGCGGGCTGGTCGTCCAGACTGCCGAACCCGAAGCCGTACAGGACGTCCTGGTTGGTGCAGGCCACGAACCGCTGCCCGGCGGGGATGTAGTCGGTCAGCATGCACACCCGTCCCAGCGGGGCGATCGGCAGCACCCCACCCCGCAGCCCCGGCTCGGGGACCGACGTGAGGGCCGTGCGCCGGTTGATCATCGACACCATCGGCCAGCCCCACACGTAGGCGAACCGGCCCACCGCCCGCACGAACGCCTCCGGCATCCGAGTGTGCGCCACAGGCCCCGCGGTCTCCGACGACGCCATGGCCGCCCCTTCCCTCAACCTGCTCCGCCGACGCATCACACGCTAGGCAAGCGCAGGAACAGCGGCTATTCATGTTGGGCCGAGAGGAACGCACCCCACCGTGGAGCCAGCCCGCTGCCTGCGAGAAGGCGGCCATACCCCATCCACCTGCAGCCGGACTCCGAGGAGCGGACTCGGGCCGCCGTCGACAGTCAGCGGGGCTGCGCACTGCTCGCGGACCGCCAGGGGTCACCCGGGCGGTCCGCTCGCATCGCCGCAGGTCAGACGTCGATCTTCGATCGGTCCAGCGTGCCGGCGGAGTTGGTGATGAACTCCTTGCGGGGGGCGACCTCGTTGCCCATCAGGAGGTCGAAGGCCTGCTCGGCGGCCTCCAGGTCGCTGATGTTGATGCGGCGCAGGGTGCGGTGGCGGGGGTCCATCGTCGTCTCGGCCAGCTGGTTGGCGTCCATCTCGCCGAGGCCCTTGTACCGCTGGATGGAGTCCTTGTAGCGCACGTTGCGGCGCTGGAGGTCCAGCAGCGTCTGGTGCAGCTCGCTGTCGGAGTAGGTGTACACGTACTTGTCCTGGCCCTTCTTGGGCTGGATCAGCTCGATGCGGTGCAGCGGGGGCACCGCGGAGAAGACCCGGCCCTCCTCGACCATGGGGCGCATGTAGCGCTGGAAGAGGGTGAGCAGCAGGCAGCGGATGTGGGCGCCGTCGACATCGGCGTCGGCGAGGAAGATCACCTTGCCGTACCGCGCCTGGTCGATGTCGAAGGTCCGGCCGGACCCGGCTCCTATGACCTGGATGATCGCGCCGCACTCGGCGTTCTTCAGCATGTCGGAGACGGACGACTTCTGGACGTTGAGGATCTTGCCGCGGATCGGCAGCAGCGCCTGGAACTCGGAGTTGCGCGCGAGCTTGGCGGTGCCGAGGGCCGAGTCGCCCTCGACGATGAACAGTTCGCTGCGGTCCACGTCGTCGCTGCGGCAGTCGGCCAGCTTCGCGGGCAGCGAGGAGGTCTCCAGCGCGGTCTTGCGGCGCTGCGCCTCCTTGTGCTGGCGGGCGGCGATGCGGGTCCGGGCGGCGGCCACGGTCTTGTCCAGCACGGCGCGCGCCTGCGCCTTGGTGTCGCGCTTGGTGGAGGTCAGGAACTCCTTCAGCTCCTTGGCCACCACCGCGGCCACGATCCGGTTCGCCGCGGAGGTGCCGAGCACCTCCTTGGTCTGGCCCTCGAACTGCGGCTCGGCCAGCCGGACGGTGACGACAGCCGTCAGGCCCTCCATGGCGTCGTCCTTGACGATGTCGTCCTCGGCGACGCGCAACAGCTTGGTGGCGCGCAGTACTTCGTTCACCGTGCGGGTCACCGACCGCTCGAAGCCGGTGACATGGGTGCCGCCCTTGGGGGTGGCGATGATGTTGACGAAGGAGCGCGTCGTGGTGTCGTAGCCGGTGCCCCAGCGCAGCGCGATGTCCACGCCGAGTTCGCGGGTGACCTCGGTGGGCGTCATGTGCCCCAGGTCGTCGAGGACGGGCACGGTCTCCTTGAAGGTGCCGCTGCCGGTCAGCCGCAGCACGTCGCAGATCGGCTTGTCCGGCGCGAGGTACTCGCAGAACTCGCTGATGCCGCCGTCGAAGTGGAAGACCTCCTCGACGGGCTTCTCGGACTCGATGCCGCGCTCGTCGCGCACCACGATGGTCAGGCCGGGCACCAGGAAGGCCGTCTGCCGGGCGCGCTGGTGGAGGGTCTCCAGGGAGAGCTTGGCGTCCTTGAGGAAGATCTGCCGGTCCGCCCAGTAGCGAACGCGGGTGCCGGTGCGGGTGCGGGGGACCTTCTTGACCTTGGTGAGGCCGCCGCTGGGGTCGAACGGCGCCTCGGGCCCGGACTCGTTGAAGATGCCGGGGACGCCGCGCCGGAAGCTGACGGCGTGGGTGTGGCCGCCGCGGTCCACCTCGACGTCGAGGCGGGAGGAGAGGGCGTTGACCACGGACGCGCCGACGCCGTGCAGGCCGCCGGAGGCCGCGTAGGAGCCGCCGCCGAACTTGCCGCCGGCGTGCAGCTTGGTCATGACGACCTCGACGCCGGACAGGCCGGTCTTCGGCTCGACGTCGACCGGGATGCCGCGGCCGTGGTCGCGGACCTCGACCGAGCCGTCGTCGTGGAGGATCACCTCGATCCGGTCGCCGTGGCCGGCCAGGGCCTCGTCGACGGAGTTGTCGATGATCTCCCACACGCAGTGCATCAGACCGCGACTGTCGGTGGAGCCGATGTACATGCCGGGGCGCTTGCGGACGGCTTCGAGGCCTTCGAGGACCAGCAGGTGCCGCGCGGTGTAATTGGAGCCGTCGCGGTCTGCACCCGCCAGCAGCGCGGTGGACGGCACGGATGTTTCGGCGGTCACGCGGGCAGCTCCTCGTTCCAGATGGTGTGACATTCGTCAACCGCGGCAGTCGTCGGGGACGACCGCCGTGTTTCGGTGACGAGGGTACCGATGCCGGGCATGGGGGCTGTGCCGCGACCCGGCATCCGGACTGCCCATCCTAACTCTTATCGAGCAGGCGTTCGATAACTCGCACGAGTGATACACATGTCACGTTCCCAAAGAGGCATGAACCATTTAGGCTCCGGGCACGTCCTCTCCAACAACCCGACAGCCAGCCGGGACGAAAGGGACAACAGCTCAATAAGCGACATCTAACGCAACTGACTCCTATTCGCCGCCAATCGGTAACACCCAGTCACTCCGAAGTCGGTTCCAAGGAAAAGCCGTGAGCGGGAACGTTTTCGGCCTGGTTGGATGTTGACCCTGGTACGACCCCTCGTCGAGCTAGAGAAGAGGCGACGTGACTACTGTTCTGACCCCCGCGAACCCGCTGACGGCGGCCGACCGCTGTGACAGGTGCGGCGCTCAGGCTTACCTGCGTGTCGTCCTCATCAGCGGCGGAGAGCTGCTGTTCTGCGCCCATCACGGCCGCAAGTTCGGGCCTGAACTCAAGAAGATCGCAGCGGAAATACAGGATGAGACCGGCAGGCTCACCGACACCCCGGCAAGTGCGGGAGAAGAAGAGCGCTGACACATCGCACAGCGACGAGTTCGGACCCGCGGGCGGATGGACCCCTTCAGGGGGTGTCCGCCCGCAGGCGTCTCTCCGGACCGGTGCTGCGATGGCCCGGCGCTGTGATGGCACTGCCGTGGGGCCGCAACGGCCCTGCCGTAGGGCGGCCGGCCGTAGAGCTGCGATCGATGGATGCGTGACCTCAGGTCACGACTCGTGACCTCTCGTCACATGTGCTGCGCGACGAGCGCGGCCACCACGGAGATCCGCGTGTACACCCCCGGGTAGTCGGCAAGGGCACAGCCGTTGCCCCACGAGACCAGGCCGACCAGCCGGCCGGCCACCACCAGCGGTCCGCCGCTGTCCCCCTGACAGGCGTCCTTGCCCCCGCCCTGCGCGCCCGCGCACAGCATGGTGGTGTGGTCGAAGGTGCCGTCACCACCCCCCGGATACGCCTTCTCACAGGTCGTGTCCGCGAAGATCGAGACCGGCGCGCTACGCAGCGAGGTCGCGTAGTCACCGCGGCCGGTCGTGTCCCCCCAGCCGTACACCTGGGCCTGGGTGCCCGGCGCGTAGTCGGCGGTGTCCGACGGCTGGGCCATCGGGAGGGCCGCCCCGGCGGGCAGCGAGTGCCCCAGAGTGACCACCGCGACGTCCCCCGCGTTCGTCGCGGGGTCGAAGGCGGGATTGACCCAGACTCCGGCCAGCGGCATCTCCTCGCCGGTCGTGCTGGACAGGTCGGTGCGCCCGACGATGAGGCGGAGGTCCGGCAGCTGCCGCCAGTCGCTGACCCCGAGTGCCTCCGTGCTGAAGCAGTGGGCCGCGGTCACCACGGTGTGCGGTCCGACGGCCACGCCGCCGCAGAACTGCCCGGAGCGGCTTGCGCCGAACCGGGACCTGCTGCCGAGGGCGACCACCCACGGCTGCTGGTCGGTGGAGGTCGGGGAGCCGCCCACCACGACCCCGTTCGCCGAGGCGGGGGTGGCGGGGGCGGCCATGGGTATGGCAAGGGCGGGCAGCAGGGCCACCACGCCGGCGACGACGACTCGGCAGCGCAGCACGGCACGGACAACGGAACGCATAGGGCCTCCTGACTCTGTGGATCTCTCGGGATACCCAGAGTCATCGATACGTTCGGAGGCCGCATCCGCAGGCAGGCGAATGCCCGGCCGGTTCTCCACCCGGCCGGGCATCCGCGGTGACCGCTGTCGTGACGGTGCGTCCGGTCAGTCGAGGTAGTCGCGCAGGACCTGCGAGCGCGACGGGTGACGCAGCTTCGACATCGTCTTCGACTCGATCTGGCGGATCCGCTCGCGGGTCACGCCGTAGACCTTGCCGATCTCGTCCAGGGTCTTGGGCTGGCCGTCGGTGAGGCCGAACCGCATGGAGACGACGCCGGCCTCGCGCTCGGACAGGGTGTCCAGCACCGAGTGCAGCTGCTCCTGCAGAAGCGTGAAGCTCACCGCGTCGGCGGGCACGACCGCCTCGGAGTCCTCGATCAGGTCACCGAACTCGCTGTCGCCGTCCTCGCCCAGCGGGGTGTGCAGCGAGATGGGCTCGCGGCCGTACTTCTGGACCTCGATGACCTTCTCGGGGGTCATGTCGAGTTCCTTGGCCAGCTCCTCCGGGGTGGGCTCGCGGCCCAGGTCCTGGAGCATCTGGCGCTGGACGCGGGCCAGCTTGTTGATGACCTCGACCATGTGGACGGGGATGCGGATGGTGCGCGCCTGGTCGGCCATGGCACGCGTGATCGCCTGCCGGATCCACCAGGTGGCGTACGTGGAGAACTTGAAGCCCTTGGTGTAGTCGAACTTCTCGACCGCACGGATCAGACCCAGGTTCCCCTCCTGGATCAGGTCGAGGAAGAGCATGCCGCGGCCGGTGTAGCGCTTGGCCAGCGAGACCACGAGGCGGAGGTTGGCCTCCAGCAGGTGGTTCTTGGCCCAGCGGCCGTCCTCGGCGATGATCTCCAGCTCGCGCTTGAGCTTGGGAGCGAGCTTGTCGGCCGCCGCGAGCTTGTCCTCGGCGAACAGACCGGCCTCGATGCGTTTGGCCAGCTCGACCTCCTGCTCGGCGTTGAGCAGCGGGACCTTGCCGATCTGCTTGAGGTAGTCCTTGACCGGGTCGGCCGTGGCGCCGGCGACGGCGACCTGCTGGGCAGGCGCGTCGTCCTCGTCGTCGTCGGAGAGCACGAAGCTCTCGGACTCGGTCTTCTCCGTGTCGTCGTCTCCGCCCTTGCCGGGCGCGGCGTCCTCGAGCAGGTCCTCCGCCTCGACTGCCTCGTCCTCGCCGGGAGCGGCGGCGGTCTTCTTCGCCGCCACCTTCTTCGCGGGGGCCTTCTTGGCAGCCGTCTTCTTGGCGGCGGTCTTCTTCGCGGGTGCCTTCTTGGCTGGGGTTTCCGCCTCCACCGATGGCTCCACCGTGGTCTCGGCCTCGGCCACCACCTCGGGGGCGGGAGCCGTCGGCACTACGGTCTTCTTGGCAGGGGTCGCCTTGGTGGCGACCGTCTTGGTGGCAGTACGCTTCGCCGGGCTCTTGGCTGCGACGCTCTTGCGGGTGCGCTTGGGCGCCTCAGCGGCTGTCACCATCAGCGTCACACCCTCCTCGTCGAGGACCTGGTTGAGGCTGCGCAGAACGTTCTTCCACTGGGTTGCCGGAATCTGGTCCGCTTCGAACGCCCGACGCACGTCGTCGCCGGCGATCTGGCCCTGGGCCTTACCCTGCTCGATGAGCGCCATCAGAGACTCGGATTCGGCGATCTCGGACGGGAGCGTACGGGATGTGCTGGCCGACACGAACAACCTCTCGGAACGATGGGAACGACTCGGTGGAACCGTGCGGCGACTCAGCGTCGAACCGGACGCCGGGTATGCCTCGTGCGGCCGCCACCTCTTAAGTCATCGCACTGCTTCGCCAAGCGTTACGCCCAGCTTACGTGGCCCGAGTCACACCCCAAATCGCACCGTGATGCAGCAAAGCCGGGCATCTGCCACGCATGGGGCCGCCGCCGGTCCCGGCGGTGCGGGACCCGCGGCGGCCGTGACGCGATCAGTGCTCGCGCGGCGCGGGGACCACGTGGTCCGCGCCTCCGGAGGCGCCGGGGGCCGGGCGGGCGGACGGGACGGCGAGCAGATCGCGCATCGCCGCCTCGGCCGTGCCGCCGTCCCCCTCGGCGAGGGCGTCGACGATGCGGTGGTGCAGCCCGATCGCGGCGTCCCCGGAGCGCTCGCAGCCGGAGACCGAGCCTCCGGAGACGTGCAGCGCCGAGGAGACGATGCCGGACAGGTGCTCCAGCATCTTGTTGCCGGCGACCTGGAGCAGCAGGGTGTGGAACTCGGAGTCCGCGCGGGTGCAGGTGAGCGCGTCGCCCTGGGCGGCGGCGTGGGCCATGATCTCGGCCATGTCGGCCAGCCGCTGCTGGATGTCCTCGCGGCCGTGGCCCGCGGCCAGCCGTGCGGCCAGCGGCTCGATGGTCCAGCGCAGCTCCTGGAGCTCGCGACGCTGCTCCTCGCGCTGCGGCCCGAAGGCCCGCCACTCGATGATGTCGGGGTCGAGGAGGTTCCAGTCGCTGACCGGGCGGACCCGGGTGCCGACGTTGGGCCGGGCACTGACCAGTCCTTTGGCCTCCAGGACGCGCAGCGACTCGCGCACCACGGTGCGGGAGACCTCGAAGCGCTGGCCGATCTCCTCGGGCACCAGCGGCCGGTCGGCGCCGAGGTCGCCGGAGACGATCATCTGGCCGAGCTGCTGGACGAGTTGGCCGTGCAGTCCCCGGCCGCGGCTGCCGCCCGCGCGGCGGCCGACCCGGCTCATGTCCGGCTCCACGCCTTCCCAGGCCGGGCCCGGTCCGGGGCGTTCGGCGCCGGGGGCGTCGGCGTACGGATATCGGTCCAGCTCGCCCGGACCGGCGATGCCGGAATCAGCGGAGCGAGCCGCGGTCATCATGGAATGCGCAAGGGTACTCACGCATCCTTTGTCGGCCATGCCGGAGCGGGCCTTGAGGGCTTTGCTGAAAAGCACACGAAAGGGTGAGCGCTCATCACCTGATCATTGACGTCCTTTTCCGGAGGAATCATCCCTTCTTGCTGGTAAGCGGGGCAGCTGCGCTGTCGGGCAAGGGAGTTGAGCGGCGGGCACGGCGCCTGCCGAGCAACGCACTGGCCATGTACGCGCCCAGGAGCACGGTCAGCGACAACCCCAGCGCCAGGACGAGCGGTTGGCTGACGAACCGCAGCGCGACCTCGACGGTGCTTCCCTCGCCCTGCGGGACGCCGCTGACCACCGACCACAACGCACCCCCGGCCTCCAGGAGTTCCCGGGCCGTCCCCTCACCGAGCAGCGCCCGCACGGCCGGTACGGCCAGCAGCGGCACGGCGAGCACCGCCGCCACTCCCAGTGCGGTGGTGCGGAAGACCGCGCCCGCGAGGACGCCGGCCCAGGCGCAGCCGACCGCCAGGGCCGCCCAGCCGCCGAGCACGAGGGGCGAGCCGAGCACGTCCGGCACGTGGCCGTGGGCGAAGGAGGTGCGCAGCAGCACCAGGTCCAGTACGGCGGCGAGGGCGGCCAGCACAAGCGCGGCGGCCCCGCTGAACGCGAGCTTGGCCGCCAGCAGCCGAGGGCTGCGCGTCTCCGGCCCGTAGCCGGGGGCCAGCGCCGGGTACAGGTACTCCTGGCCGTAGGTGAGCGCGCCCAGGCCGCCCGCTCCGATGGCGGCCGCGGGCAGCGGGAGTTCCGTGGACCAGCCGGAGAGCTGCCGCAGCGGCGTCTGCGGCGGGCCGCCGTAGCGGGCCGTGAGCAGGGTGCCGGCGGCCGAGCAGGCGAGTGCGACCCCCGCGGCCAGCCAGGGCGTGCGCACCCCGAAGCCCCGCCGCATCTCGTAGCCGAAGGCCTTGGCCGGGCCTTCGCGGTGGCCGGCCCTGCGCGGTGGCCGGGGCGGCCGGGTGGCGAGCCGGCGGAGCAGGCCGGGCCTGGCGGGCGCCTCGTCCGGTTCGGCGACCGGTTCTTCGGCCAGGACCGCCGCGGCCTCGGGTCCCGCGGCTCCGTCGGCGGTCCTGTCGGCGAGCTGGTGCAGCAGGATGCCGTTGCGGTAGGCGGTCTCCCCGACGGCCGCCGAGGACGAGCCGAAGACCGCGATCCTGCTGCCGCTGCTCGCCACCACCTCCGCGCCTTCCCCCGACAGCAGTTCGCCCAGCCGCTGGGCGTAGGGAGAGCGGACGGCCACATAGGGACGCAGCCGGGTGCGGGCGAACTGCTCGGCCGGCTCGTCGGCCGCCAGCCGCCCGCGGTCGAGCGCGATCACGTGGTCGGCGGTGCGGGCCAGGGCGCGGCTGTCCCGGCTGGTCATCAGCACGGCACCGCCCCCGGACGCGTGGCGGCGAGCCAGTTCGTGCACCCAGGCGGCTTCCCGGGGCGGGAGTTCACGGACCGGGTCGTCGAGGACCAGGACGCGCGGGCGCGTCAGGAGCGCGACGGCGAATCCCAGCCGCCGGTCCATGCCCAGCGAGTAGGAGCCGATCCGCTCGTCGGCGACCGGGTCGAGGCCGACGACCTGCAGCACCTCGTCCGCGCGGGACAGCGGCACCCCGAAGGCGGGGCAGAGCATGCGCAGGTGGCCGCGGGCCGAACGCCTCGGGTGCGCCGGGACGTCGCCGATCAGCGCGCCGATCTCCCGCGCCGGGTGCGCCAGTTCCTGCAGGGGCCTGCCGTCGACCAGGGTCGCGCCCCGGCCGGCCTCGACACCCAGCAGCAGCCGCAGCGCCGTGGACTTGCCCGCCCCGGCAGCACCGAGCAGGCCCGTCACCTCGCCCCGTCTGACCTCGAACGACAGGTCGGCGACCGCCGGCCGCGCGCCGCGACGGGACATGCTGGTCAATCCGATGGCCTGGATCACTCCAGCACCATAACGCTCAAAACATCAGAAAACGGACAAGATTCGGCGAGCGTCAGACCTCTGGCCGCAGCATGGGCGGATTGAGCAGCGTCGCCCCTCCGGCCCTGAACAGCTGGGCCGGCCGACCGCCCTGACGGGTGGTCGTCCCTCCGGTGGGAACCAGGAAGCCGACCGTGCCGGTCACCTTCCGGTGGAAGTTGCGCGGATCCAGCGCCACCCCCCACACCGCCTCGTAGACCCGGCGCAGCTCACCCACCGTGAACTCGGGCGGGCAGAACGCGGTGGCCAGCGACGAGTACTCGATCTTCGAGCGGGCCCGCTCCACGCCGTCCGCGAGGATCCTGCCGTGGTCGAAGGCGAGCGGTGCCGCGTCCCCGACATGGTCCTGCCCGTTCTCGGCGAGCAGGGTGTCCACCGGGGCCCAGCGGGCGCTGCGCGCGTCGCCGCCCGCCCGGGGGGCCGGCAGGTCCGGGGCCAGGACCAGGTGGGCGACGCTGACCACCCGCATCCGCGGGTCGCGCTGGGGGTCGCCGTAGGTCGCCAGCTGCTCCAGGTGCGCGCCGCTCTGGGCCCGCAGCCCCGTCTCCTCCGCGAGCTCTCTCGCCGCCGCCTGCGAAAGATCCTCGTCGGCCCGCACGAATCCGCCGGGCAGTGCCCACCGCCCCTGGAAGGGCGGCTCGCCACGGCGCACGGACAACGCGCACAGCGCGTGGTGCCGGACCGTGAGAACGACCAGATCGACGGTGACGGCAAACGGCGGGAAGGCCGACGGGTCGTAGGGCGACATGCCGCGATCTTAGTCGTCTGCCTGACGATAATCAGCTGGATCAGCACCTGTTCGCGATCAGGTCGGACCGAATTCCCCCGCGGCGCCCGCCCCCGGCGTGTACCGCATCCGGGTGAGCACCCCGCCGAGCGGACGCCGAACCTCCCGTCTACCGTTCGTCCACGGGAGCTGCTGCTCCCGGTACCGCCCAGCACCGCCCCGCACCTCGGGAGAGACCACCCATGGCAGTCCACCGCCAGCCCGGCACCGTCATCACCGACCACACTTTCGCCGTCCCCCTGGACCACGCGGAGCCCGGCGGCGAGCAGATCGAGGTCTATGCGCGGGAGGTCGTCGCGGCGGGCAAGGAGCGCGACCGGCTGCCCTGGCTGCTGTATCTGCAGGGCGGCCCCGGCGGCAGGTCGCCGCGCCCGCTGGGCCGGGACAGCTGGCTGACCCGGGCGCTGGACGACTACCGCGTGCTCCTCCTGGACCAGCGCGGCACCGGCCGCTCCACGCCGGCCACCCGCCAGACCCTTCCCGCCCGCGGCGACGCGGCGGCCCAGGCCCGCTATCTGGCGCACTTCCGGGCCGACTCCATCGTGCGCGACTGCGAGGTCGTCCGGCGCAGCCTGCTCGGCGACGAGGGGCGATGGAGCCTGCTGGGCCAGAGCTTCGGCGGCTTCTGCTCCCTCACCTACCTGTCCTTCGCACCCGAAGGACTGCGCGAGGTGCTGATCACCGGCGGTCTGCCCGGGCTGCGCAGCAGCGCCGACGACGTCTACCGCGCGGCCTATCCGCGGATCGAGCGCAAGAACCTGGCCCACTACGCCCGTTACCCACAGGACGTGGCGGCCGTCCAGGAGATCGTGCGGCACCTGTCGGCCAGGGACGTGACCCTGCCCGGCGGCGGTCTGCTCACCCCGGAGGCGTTCCAGGCCGTCGGCCTGATGCTCGGCTCCGGCAGCGGATCGCACACCCTGCACTATCTGATCGAGGACGCCTTCACCATGACGCCGTCCGGGCCCCGGCTCTCCGACGCGTTCCTCTCCCAGGTGCAGGGCCACGTGTCCTTCGTGGGCAACCCCCTCTACGCGGTGATGCACGAGGCCATCTACGGCCAGCTGTCCGTCTCCTCCGCCGGCACCGGGTGGGCGGCCGAGCGGGTGCGCGCCGAGTTCCCGCAGTTCGACGCCGGCGCCGCGGTGGCCGACGGCAGGCCCGTGCTCTTCACCGGCGAGACGATCCACCCGTGGATGTTCGCCACGGATCCGGCGCTTCAGCCGCTGCGCGAGACCGCGGAGCTGCTGGCCCAGCACGAGGAGTGGCCCGACCTCTATGACGCGGCGCGCCTGGCCCGCAACGAGGTCCCGGCGGCGGCGGCCATTTACCACGACGACATGTACGTCGAGACCGCCGACTCCCTCGCCACCGCGCGGGCGGTCCGCGGGCTGCGGACCTGGGTCACCGACGAGTACGAGCACGACGGCCTCCGGGTGAGTGGCGGCCAGGTGCTCGACCGGCTGATCCGTCTGGTCCGCGGCGAGCTTTAGCCGCGGCGATGACCCTGCGGCGGCGCTCCCGCCGCAGGGAGCTGCGCAGCAGCTCCGGGTCCAGTCCGGCGTTCACGGCGTGGTGGAGCAACCGGGCGAAGGTGTAGGTGGGTTCGAGGTCCAGCGCCAGCCCGAGAGCGGCGCGGGCCTCGGCTTCGTCGCCGGACGACCAGGCGACCCATCCGACCAGGGTGAGCGGCGCCGCGGCGTGCTCGGCGTAGGTGCCCGCGCAGCGGCGGGCCAGCGCGCGCCACAGCCGCAGCGCCGCGTCGGCCTGGGCGGGCTCCATCCACTCAGCGGCGCGGTCGCGGGTGTCGCGGTCCTGGAGACCCAGGATGATCTGGGCCGCCTCGTCGTCCGCGAGCAGCCTGTCGTCGCGCCGGTCGGCACGTGCCGCGTCGGCGATCGCGGGTGCCTTGCGGAGCCGTTCCATCGCGGTGCGGGCGAGGGTCAGGGTGCGGTTCCTGATGTCGTCGCACGTGGCGCTGTCGATGAGCATGCGGGGGACGAGGTCCGCGGAGGCGGTGTCGAGGGCGATCTCGTGTTCGCGGTCGCGCGGTTCGACCGGCTTCAGCCGCGACTCCAGGTCGCGCAGCGAACTGGGCGAGGGCAGGCCCAGGTAGGCGACCGTGGCCGCCATGGTGGTGCTGCCGGGCTGGGGCAGCGCGGCGCCGTCGGGCGGCGAGGGCGCGGTCTCGGGCGTGAGGTAGGACCACCATCGCCCGGCCGACACGCACAGGGCCTCCACGACCGGCACCTCCAGCGCACCGCACGCCAGCCGCAGCCGCTGCACGAGCGGGCGCAGCTTCTCCATCACGTCCGTGGCGCTCTCGTCGTCGCCCGGGTCCTGGCAGACGAAGACGACGACGGCGTCCGGTGGCGCACCGCGCCGCGTGCTGTTCTTCACGAGGCAGTCGGCGAGCTGCCCGGCGGCCTCGGGCCATTCGCCGGGGTCGTGCGGCAGGCCGAGGCGGACCCGGCCGCCGAACCTGCCGTGCTCACCGTGCAGCGCGACGAGGACGATGCTGTCGTTGGGATGGAATCCCATCAGATACGGCAGAGCGTCGGCGAGTTCGCCAGGGCCGCGCAGCGTGATCTTGACTTCTTCGGACGCCCGCGGTGACTGTCCGTGTTGGGTTTGGTTGCTGTGTGTCATGACTCGACGATGACGCATGGCACACGCTCCGCACCAGGCTCCCCCCAATGCCTGTGGATAACGTCGACATCGAGTTATCCACAGACTGGCGGGCGAGGCTGACGGAGCGTCGGCGCGATCTGGTTGCATGGCGTGCATGAGCGAACACATCACGTCATCGATCAGAGCCGCCTGCCGGAGCGTCAGTGGAACGCGCCCGCGTTACCTACATGCCTGCCGGCCACTCGGGCTGGCCGACCAGGTGGTGTGCGACGCCGCCGTCGCGGTCGTCGTACGGGTGGACCTCATCCCCGAACGGGCCCGAGTGGCTGGGCGAGCCGGGCGGCACCGGCGAAAACGTCGCGCCGAGTCCGCGCAGGCCATCGAACCGGTGCGGTTCGCGGAAGCCGGGCCCGCCACGGAAGTTCGGTGCGCCGCGGAAGTGCCGCCTGCCTCGGCGGCCCGTCCCGCTGCGGAGCCTCGATCCCACCGCGGCGGAGTCTCAGCCCGCCGCGGCCAGGACCAGCGGGAGCACCTGGCCGCTGCCCGAGAGCCGCAGCAGGCGCGCAGCGACGGCGAGCGTCCACCCGGAGTCCGTGTAGTCGTCGACGAGGAGGACAGGCCCGGGCGACGCGGCCAGGGCGGCCGCCATCTCCTGGGGGACCGTGAACGCGCCGGACAGTGCCCTGAGCCGCTGCGCGGAGTTGCTGCGGCGGGCCGCGTATGCACCGTCCGGTCCGGCATGGGCCAGGGTGCCCAGGAAGGGAAGCCGGCCGATGGCGGCGATGCCCTGGGCGAGGGAGCCGACCAGCTGCGGACGGGAGGTCGACGGCACCGCCACGACGCCCACCGGCCGGGCGCTGCCGTCGGGCGAGCCGGCGGCCCAGCCGCCTGGGGAGCGCGCCCAGTCGGCGAGGACCGTGACCGCGGCCTGCAGGACGTCGTCGGGGACGGGGCCGTCCGGCGCGCTCTCGGCCAGCAGCGGGCGCAGCCGGTTGCCCCAGCCGATGTCCGAGAGGCGGCCGAGGGCGCGCCCGGCGGAGCACTGCTCCGAGGCGGGGATCCGCCCCTTGAGGTCGATGCCCAGGGCGGGCATGCCCGTCGGCCACATCCGCCGCGGGTCGACGTCCACCCCGGGGCGTTCCAGCTCCTTCACCGCGCCCGTCAGCGCGTCGGACGAGACGGACGCGTCGAGCCAGGCGCCCGCGCAGTTGTCGCATCGACCGCAGGGCACGGCGCCCTCGTCGTCCAGCTGGCGGCGCAGGAACTCCATCCGGCAGGCGCCGGTCCTGGCGTACTCGCGCATTGCCTCCTGCTCGTCCTTGCGCTGCCGCGCGACCCAGGCGTACCGGTCCGCGTCGTAGTCCCACGGCCGCCCGGTGCTCTCCCAGCCGCCCTTGACGCGCTTGACGGCGCCGTCCACGTCGAGGACCTTGAGCATCATCTCCAGCCGGGTGCGCCGCAGGTCCACCGCCGCCTCCAGGGCAGGCACGGACAGCGGGCGGCCCGCGTCGCCCAGGGCCGACAGCGTGCGCCTGACCTGCTCCTCGGGCGGAAACGCGGAGTCCGCGAAGTAGCGCCAGATCGCCTCGTCCTCGCGGCCCGGCAGCAGCACCACGTCGGCGTGGGCCACGCCGCGGCCGGCCCGGCCGACCTGCTGGTAATACGCGATCGGCGAGGACGGCGATCCGAGGTGGACGACGAAGCCCAGGTCGGGCTTGTCGAAGCCCATGCCCAGCGCCGAGGTTGCCACCAGCGCCTTGACCCGGTTCTGCTGCAGGTCCGTCTCGGCCTGCAGGCGGTCGGCGTTCTCGGTGCGGCCGGTATAGGAGGCCACCTCGAAGCCGCGCTGCCGCAGGAAGGCGGCCGCCTCCTCGGCGGCGGCCACCGTGAGGGCGTAGATGATGCCCGAGCCCGGCAGCTCCTCCAGGTGCTCGGCAAGCCAGGCCAGGCGGTGTGCGGCGTCCGGCAGTTGGACCACGCCCAGCCGCAGGCTCTCCCGGTCGAGCGGGCCGCGCAGCACCAGGGCCTCCCCCGCACCCGTCCCCAGCTGCTCGGCCACGTCCGCGGTGACCCGGGCGTTGGCGGTCGCGGTGGTGGCCAGCACCGGCACGCCGGGCGGCAGCTCGGCGAGCATCGCGCGAAGCCGCCGGTAGTCGGGGCGGAAGTCGTGCCCCCAGTCCGAGATGCAGTGCGCCTCGTCGACCACGAGCAGACCGGTGGTGGCGGCGACCTTGGGCAGCATCTGGTCGCGGAAGTCCACCGAGTTGAGCCGTTCCGGGCTGATCAGGAGGACGTCCGTCTCTCCCCGCTCGACCTCTTCGCGGATCTCCTCCCACTCCTCGGGGTTGGCCGAGTTGATGGTGCGGGCCCGGATGCCGGCCCGGGCGGCCGACTCGACCTGGTTCCGCATCAGCGCCAGCAGGGGCGAGACGATCACCGTCGGGCCGGCGCCGCGGCGGCGCAGCAGCGCGGTGGCGACGAAGTAGACGGCCGACTTGCCCCAGCCGGTGCGCTGCACCACCAGCGCCCTCCGCCGCTCCTGCACCAGAGCGGCCACCGCCTGCCACTGGTCCTCGCGCAGGCGCGCCGACCCGTCCGGGGCGCCGACGAGTTCGGCGAGTACGGCATCGGCTTCGGAGCGGAGTGCTGATTCGTCCATGGGTCCCATGCAACCCGATAGCACCGACAATCAGCCACTTCACCCGCCAGGAACCCCGAGTTCCCGCTGGTTCCGGCCGTTCGGGGGCGGGCGCCCGCCGAAGCGTGCACCCGGAAGGGATCTAACCGGCGGACGGTTCCATACCGGTCAGCGGGGCCAATTGACCGTTGCCGCACGGCAGTGCGAGGGGAAGAATTGCCTCGGATCCCCGATCGGCTCCTGGAGCCCCTTGCGACCGGCTGCGCCCGCACCCGGTCTACGGGTGTATCCGTGAAGGGAGGACCGTGACCATAGGATTCGTTGCGGCGACGTCCACTGCCACCTCCTCCCACGCCACGAGAAGCCTGGAGACCGCCGAGTGGGCGGACGTCGGCGTCCCGATGCTCGTCAACCCGCGTGACGTGATCAAGGACCTGCACGCCCGGCATCTCCCCGCCCCCTCCACCGCGGTGGTCTCGGTGTACGACCCGGACGGGCGGCTGCGCGCCAGCGCCTCGTTCCCGGGCCGGGTCGGTGTCGTCGACGGCTGGGAGCGGCGGAACGCCCTGCTGTCCCACCTGCGCCGGGTCATCCCGCACGATCTGCGGCTGCGGCACCCGGTGCGCACCGCGGTCCTCATGGTGTGCCGGGACGGCGGGGCCGCCTGGACGCCCGAGGACGGGGCCTGGATGTGGGGGCTGCGCGACGCGTGCACCCTGCACGGCCTGCGCTGCGGCTCCTACGTGACGCTCACCGCCGACGGCTGGAACGTCATCGGCGAGAACCGGACCGGACGGACGCCCAACTCGGCGTCCTGGACCCGGCACGCGGACGGTTCGCCCGCGCTGCCCGAGGAGACGCCGGCGCGCCTGCCCCGGGCGGCCGCCGCGCGGTAGCGGCGGCCACTCAGGCGTTCGCGCCCAGCAGGGTGTTGATCCGCGCGGGGTCTCCGCAGACGATCAGCAGCGCGCCGGCACGTGCAAGAGCGCCGGCCAGCGCCCGAGGCATCGTTTCGTCACTGCCGCCGTTGACGGCCACCACGACCACGGGACGGTCCTTGGCGCGGCTCGCGGTGATGTCGGCGTAGAAGACGTCGTCGGCGGCGTCGTGCTGGGCCCAGTAGGAGTCGTCGCCGAAGGACAGCTCGTGGGCCGCCCACGGGTGCTGCTCGCCGGTTGTGAGCACCAGGATCTCGCCGGGTGCACGGCCGGTGTCCAGCAGCAGGTCGACGGCCTCGTCCGCCGCGTCGACGGCGCCGTCGACCGGTGCGGGGATGAGCTGGATCTGGGTGCCGGAGCCGCCGTTGTCCCGCTGCGCGGGCACGGACGGGCCTGCGCCGGGATGCGGGTGCGTGCCGGCGGACGGCGCGGTGCCGCCGGCGGGCCGGCCGGGGCCGGGACGGCTGGGACCGACGCCCGCGCCGGCCGGGTCCCTGGGCGGACCGGGACGCGGTGCGGCAGGCCGGGGAGAGGCGGATCGCGGTGCCGGCGGACGCGGCGGGCCGGGGACAGGACGGGGGGTCGACGCACTCCGGCCGGTGGCCGGAGCAGTGCGGGGACCCGGGACGCTCTCGTGAATCTGAGGCTCCTCGGGGGTGAGAGGCATGAGTTGATGTCTATCAAACGTGCTGGCAAAGCGCAGCGGGGGGTGGGTCCTGGATCAGAAATCGAAACCGAGTTGTTCCCCTGCGTCCGCCGTTTCGCGCACCTTCTTCAGGTGCTGCCACCGGGGCATCGTGTCCAGGTAGGACCACGAGAGGCGGTGGTGGCCGGTCGGTCCGAACTCCTCAAGCGCCGCGCGATGAACGGGCGACGGATAACCGGCGTTGTCCTGGAATGCGAACGGGGCGTATTCCAGGCCGAGTTCGGCCATCGCGCCGTCCCGCTGCACCTTGGCGATCACCGAGGCGGCGGAGACCGCGACACAGGACTGGTCGCCCTTGATCACGGTGCGCACCTGCCAGGGCGCACCGAGGTAGTTGTGCTTGCCGTCGAGTATCACCGCGTCGGGCCGCTCCGGGAGCCCGGCCAGGGCGCGGCCGGCGGCCAGCCGCAGCGCGGCGGTCATCCCCAGCTCGTCGATCTCGTCGTTCGACGCGTGCCCGAGGGCGTACGAGGTCACCCATCCGGTGAGGACGGCGGCGAGTTCTGTGCGGCGCTTGGGGGTGAGGAGCTTGGAGTCGGTCAGGCCCTCGGGCGGGCGTCGCAGACCGGTGACGGCGGCGCACACCGTGACCGGGCCGGCCCAGGCCCCGCGTCCCACTTCGTCGACACCGGCGACGGTCTTCACGCCCATGGTGGCGCGCATCGAGCGTTCGACGCGGTGGGTGGGTGGTTCGTACGGCATGGCGGCTCCAGCCTACTCTGCGGCAATCCGCCCTCTCCAGAGGGTCGGAGGAGGCAGGGCAGAACCTCCTTCAGGCCAGCACGGCCCATTCGGGCAGGCTTTCGGTCCGATCGGTCCAGGTCGCCGGCGGCGCTCCGCCGGGGCGTGCGGCGAGGATGCCGCCGACGATGGCGCAGGTGGTGTCGATGTCGCCGCCGGCCCTGGCCGTGGTCCAGAAGGCCCGTTCGTAGTCGCCGAGATGGCGCGCGGCGGCCCACAGCGCGAACGGCACCGTGTCGTGGGCGCTGGTGCGCCGCCCGCAGCCCAGCACCGCGGCCACGGTCGCCACGTCGCCGTAGTCGAGCATGTCCCGGGCCCGCCGGATGCCGGCCGCCACCGCGCTGCGCGGCACCAGCTCCAGGACGGCCGCGAGCAGGTCGGCCGGGTCCTCGGGGCCGCCCTCGGGGTCGGCGGCGAGGGCTGCGGCCGCGGCGACCGCCATCGCGCCGACCACCGCCTCGCGGTGCTGGTGGGTGGGGTAGGCGGAGATCTCCGCCTGGTGGGTGGCCTGCTCCGGGTCGCCCGCGTAATAGGCGCCGAGCGGGGCGACCCGCATCGCGGCGCCGTTGCCCCATGACCCCTGGCCGTTGAACAGCGCCGCGGCCAGCTCGCGCCAGTCCGCGCCCTCCTGCCGGATCTGCCGCAGCATGCGGTTGACGGCGGGGCCGTAGCCGCGGTCGAAGTCGTGGTGCTCGGCGAAGGACATCGCCAGGGCGTCCTGGTCGATGCGGCCGTGCCGGGCGAGCACCGCCACCACCGAGCAGGCCATCTCCGTGTCGTCGGTCCACCCCCATGTCCCGGGGGGCAGTGCGCCGCTCTGCAGGGCGGGGTAGTTGGCGGGGACGAAGAACTGGGAGCCGAGGGCGTCGCCGACGGCCAGCCCCTGGAGGCTGGACGCGGCGCGGGCGAGTCGGGCGGCGTCGGTGGTGTGAGCGGTCATGGCGCGAAAACTCTGACATCGCGCATGATCCCGGTCAATCTCCCTGTGCCGAAACTCACCTGGCTGCTGCTACCGGCGAGGCGGCGGACCTCACGGGCGGGACCTCACGGGCGGGACCTCACGAGCGGGACCTCACGAGCCGGGCGTCAGGCAGCACCCTCACGAGCGGGATCTCACGGGCACGGCGAAGCCGGCAGCACCTCACAGGCAGCCGCCCCCCGGTGGCCCCGGGGTGGCCCAGCGCTCGAAGGGGCGGTCGATGGAGTACCGGCCGTCCGGCTGCAGGAGCAGCATCCGGGTCTCGCCGTTCGACGGGTTGGACAGCGTCTCGAACTCCTCGACGGTCCAGTGGAACCACCGCATGCAGAAAAGCCGCATGGTCAGCCCGTGGGTGACCAGCAGCACGTTGGGCGGGAAGTCGGGCTTGTCGAAGGCGCGGTGCAGGGTCTCCAGGAAGGCGCCGACCCGGTCGTAGACGTCGGCCCCGCTCTCCCCCATGGCGAAGCGGTAGAAGAAGTGGCCGTAGGCGTCCCGCGCCTTGCGCTGGCGGTGGATGTCCTCCAGGTCCTGCCAGTTGCCCCAGTCCTGCTCGCGCAGCCGGGGCTCCTCGCGGGCCTCGACGCGCCAGGCGTCGAGCCTGAGCGCGTGGAAGGTCTCCCAGGTACGGCGGTAGGGCGACACGAACGCGTGGACGCGCTCCTCGCCGAAGACCTTCCTCAGCTGCTCGCCGGCGTGGCGCGCCTGCCGCAGTCCCTCGGCGGTCAGCTCCAGGGCGTGGTCCGGCACCCGTGCGTAGATGCTGTCGTCCGCGTTGCCCTGGGACTCGCCATGCCGGATGAGCACGATGCGCTGCGGGCGTCCCATGACCGCCAGCCTATTGCCCCGCCGGCCCGGGAGCGCGACGAAGGCGCCGGTCCGGGGCGTGCCGGCCGGATGGGGGCGGCGCGCGGGACGTCCCCCGGCGGTGCGCCCGGGACGGTCAGACCGTCCAGGTGGGGACGACGTCCACCACGTCGCCGGCCACGGACAGCACGTCGGTGTCCAGCTCCGCCCGCTCGGACAGCCGGGAGACCGAGGACTCGCGGTACTTGCCGTGCTCGGTGGCCGAGTTCCACATGGACAGCACGAGGAAGTCGCCGGTGCCGCCGCCCTGGCCGAAGACGCCGCGCAGCATGCCGGGCGAACCGGCCATGGCGGGGTTCCAGACCCGCTGCTGCATCAGCGTGAAGTGGTCGACCCGGTCGGGCCGCACCCGGCACAGGGCGACGCGCAGCAGGTCGGCGTCGGTGAACTGCGGCTCGAAGCCCACCTTCACGTCGAGCCGGTGCTCGAAGAGCCGCACGCCGAGCATCTCGAAGGTGCCCTGCTGGGCGGAGGCCAGGCCGTCGTGCGGCCCGGCCATGAAGGCGTCGTACGACCGCTGCCCGTCCCAGAACGCGAAGAGGTGCGCCACGCCCGGCTGCGACCTGCTCCAGCCGCCGCCCTGTCCCCGGAATCCCGGGTGTTCCCGCAAAGCCGCCCAGCGGCGCTGGCCGCGCTCGAACCCCGGGCGGTCGAGGACCCCGCAGCGTATCCACTTCACCAACACCGCGCCATCGTAGTGGGGTTGGAGCGGTGCAACGATCCACGGCCGGCGGCACGGCCACGCCCGACGGGGAGGGGGTGCCGGCTGGTGCCGGCACCCCCTCCCGCTGGATCAGCGATCAGCGCTCAGCGGATCAGCTGCAGCCGCTCGTCGAGCCGCAGCCCTCGCACAGGTAGCAGCTGCCGGCGCGCCGCATCTTGGTGCCGCAGGAGAAGCACAGCGGGGCATCGGCGCTCAGGCCGAGCTGGATCTCCAGCAGCTCCGTGGAGTTGTGCGCCTGCTTGGGCGCCGGGACGGACGCCGCGGCGGCCTCCGCCTCGGCGGGCTTGGCCACCGACAGCGGCTTGCGGGACTCCACCTCGCGCGGCGCCGACTGGGCCAGGCCCTCGACGTCCACCTCGTCCTCGGCCGGCTCGTAGGAGCCGGTGTCCAGGTGCCGCTGCCGCTCCTCGGCGGAGTGGATGCCCAGCGCGGACCGGGTCTCGAAGGGCAGGAAGTCCAGCGCCAGGCGGCGGAAGATGTAGTCGACGATCGACTGGGCCATCCGCACGTCCGGGTCGTCGGTCAGACCGGCCGGCTCGAAGCGCATGTTGGTGAACTTCGAGACGTACGTCTCCAGCGGCACCCCGTACTGCATGCCGACCGAGACCGCGATGGAGAAGGCGTCCATCATGCCCGCGAGCGTCGAGCCCTGCTTGGACATCTTGAGGAAGACCTCGCCCAGGCCGTCGTCCGGGTAGGAGTTGGCGGTCATGTAGCCCTCGGCACCGCCGACGGTGAAGGACGTGGTGATCCCCGGGCGGCCCTTGGGCAGGCGCTTGCGGACCGGGCGGTACTCGACGACCCTCTCCACGGTGGAGGCGGCGGGGGCCTCGGCGACGGCCTCGGCCTTCGCCCCCTCCTTCTTCTTGGCGGAGAGCGGCTGGCCGACCTTGCAGTTGTCGCGGTAGATCGCCAGCGCCTTCAGGCCGAGCTTCCAGCCCTCGTAGTAGACCTCCTCGACCTCCTCGACGGTCGCCGACTCCGGCAGGTTGACCGTCTTGGAGATCGCGCCGGACAGGAACGGCTGCGCCGCGGCCATCATCCGCACGTGGCCCATCGCCGAGATCGCCCGCTCGCCCATGGCGCAGTCGAAGACCTCGTAGTGCTCCTGGCGCAGGCCGGGGGCGTCGACCACGTTGCCGTGCTCGGAGATGTGGGCGACGATCGCCTCGATCTGCTCGTCCTGGTAGCCGAGCCGCTTGAGGGCGGTCGGCACCGTGTTGTTGACGATCTGCATCGAGCCGCCGCCGACGAGCTTCTTGAACTTGACCAGGGCGAGGTCGGGCTCGACGCCGGTGGTGTCGCAGTCCATCATCAGGCCGATGGTGCCGGTGGGGGCGAGCACCGACGCCTGGGCGTTGCGGAACCCGTTCTTCTCACCGAGGCGCAGGACGTCCTGCCAGGCCTCGGTGGCCGCGGCCCAGACCGGGGTGTCCAGGTCGTCCATGCGCTTGGCCTCGCCGTTGGCGTCGGCGTGCTGCTTCATGACCCGCTTGTGGGCGTCGGCGTTGCGCGCGTAGCCGTCGTACGCGCCGACCACCGCGGCGAGTTCGGCCGACCGCCGGTAGGAGGTGCCGGTCATCAGCGAGGTGATGGCGCCGGCCAGGGCGCGGCCGCCGTCCGAGTCGTAGGCGTGGCCGGTGGCCATCAGCAGGGCGCCGAGGTTGGCGTAGCCGATGCCCAGCTGGCGGAAGGCCCGGGTGGTCTCGCCGATCTTCTCGGTCGGGAAGTCGGCGAAGCAGATGGAGATGTCCATCGCGGTGATGACCAGCTCGACGACCTTGGCGAAGCGCTCGGCGTCGAACGACTGGCGGCCCGCGTCGTCGTGGCGCAGGAACTTCATCAGGTTCAGCGAGGCGAGGTTGCAGCTGGAGTTGTCCAGGTGCATGTACTCGCTGCACGGGTTGGAGGCGGTGATCCGGCCGGTCTCCGGCGACGTGTGCCAGTGGTTGATGGTGTCGTCGTACTGGATGCCGGGGTCGGCGCAGGCCCATGCGGCCTCGGCCAGCTTGCGGAACAGCGCCCTGGCGTCGACCTCCTCGATGACCTCGCCGGTCATGCGGGCGCGCAGGCCGAAGTTGGTGCCGGACTCGTACGCCTTCATGAACTCGTCGTTGACCCGGACCGAGTTGTTGGCGTTCTGGTACTGGACGGAGGTGATGTCGTCCCCGCCGAGGTCCATGTCGAAGCCCGCGTCGCGCAGGGCGCGGATCTTCTCCTCCTCCTTGACCTTGGTCTCGATGAACGCCTCGACGTCGGGGTGGTCGACGTCCAGCACGACCATCTTGGCGGCGCGGCGGGTGGCGCCGCCCGACTTGATGGTGCCGGCGGACGCGTCGGCGCCGCGCATGAAGGAGACCGGGCCGGAGGCGTTGCCGCCGGAGGACAGCAGCTCCTTGGAGGAGCGGATCCGGGACAGGTTCAGGCCGGCGCCCGAGCCGCCCTTGAAGATCATGCCCTCTTCCTTGTACCAGTCGAGGATCGACTCCATGGAGTCGTCGACGGACAGGATGAAGCAGGCGGAGACCTGCTGGGGCTGGGCGGTGCCCACGTTGAACCAGACCGGCGAGTTGAAGCTGAACACCTGGTGCAGCAGGGCGTAGGTCAGCTCGTGCTCGAAGATCTCCGCGTCCGCCGGGGAGGCGAAGTAGCCGTGCTCCTCGCCCGCCCTGCGGTAGGTGAGCACGACGCGGTCGATGAGCTGCTTCAGGCTCTTCTCGCGCTTCGGGCTGCCGACCGCGCCGCGGAAGTACTTGCTGGTGACGATGTTGACCGCGTTCACCGACCAGAAGTCGGGGAACTCCACGCCGCGCTGTTCGAAGTTGACCGAACCGTCGCGCCAGTTGGTCATGACGACGTCACGGTGCTCCCAGACCACCTCGTCGTACGGATGCACGCCGGGGGTGGTGTGGATGCGCTCGATACGCAGGCCCTTGCTCGCCTTCGACCCCTTGCTACGGGAACCGCGTGCCGGGCCGCTCGTCGTCTCTGTCATTCCGCCTCCCTATACGGGCGAAAACGCCCTGATGTGCGCGGTTCTTCCCCCGCTGCACGGTGTTGTCTGCCGCCTCGGCACCCCTGCGGGGCGCTCCGGCAAAATCCGGGTCCTGCGCGCGCCGGTCAGTCGGCGGCGGCCGCGGGCGCGGGGACCCCGAGGTCCTCGTCGAGCCCGCCAGGAGTCTGGGGTGGACGCTGCTCGCGCAGCTCCTTGATGGCCTTCTCGAAGTCCTCGAGCGAATCGAACGCGCGGTACACGGAGGCAAAGCGCAGATACGCGACCATGTCGAGGTCCTGGAGCGGGCCGAGTATGGCCAGTCCCACGTCGTGGGTCGACAGCTCGGCGCTGCCGGTGGCCCTGACCGCCTCCTCCACGCGCTGCCCGAGCTGGGCGAGCGCGTCCTCGGTGACGGGGCGGCCCTGGCATGCCTTGCGCACGCCGGCGATCACCTTGTCCCGGCTGAAGGGTTCGGTCACACCGCTGCGCTTGATCACCATCAAGGACGCGGTCTCGACGGTCGTGAACCGCCGGCCGCAGTCGGGACACTGGCGCCGGCGGCGGATCGAGGATCCGTCGTCGGTGGTGCGGCTGTCCACGACGCGGCTGTCCGAGTGTCGGCAGAAGGGGCAGTGCATGTCTTCCTCCTCCCTTCCTCACCCGGAGGTGAGCGCACGACAACAACGCTCGCGCAGGCCCTCACAGGCCGCCGAAGCGAACTCAATCATAGCCACGCAACCACAACTTGTGGTTGGCCGGGGTCCATCCAACCACTAGATCTGGTGGCTGCGCGCCATCGTGACACATGCGCGTGTCGTGGGAGCGCGGCCGCGCCGCCGGGAGTTCACGGCCAGCCGCAGGCCACCGCACGCACGACCACGGAGGGGGTGCGGGGCGTGTCGCAGCGTAGACGACCGGGAATCCGTGTGCGGCGCCGGGCGGGAGTGGCACACTGGCGGCGGGGGGTCATCACACGGCGACCACCGGTGATCCACGAATGATCCACAGATGCGGATCAGCGGATCAGGGGCCGTGCGCACTGCGTGCGCAGCCGATTCTCGAATCGAACTTCCATTCGAACAATACACCCGGTACCTTGATCACGTCAGCGGATTTATGCAAATTCACTCGAACGTGTGTTTGGCGCAACCTTTCGAAACCCACTACCGTTGTACTAACTGCCCGTGCCGCGAGCGGGCCGACCGCAGTCCATGCGGTGGAGAACATCTCGAAAGGGGCCGCCGTGACCACCACCGCAGAGAGCGCGACCGCCACATTGAGCAGCCATGACCGCTCCGAGGAACGAATCGGCCCGTTGGACGTGATGAACGAAGAGAACGCCCCCAAGCCCGCACGCGCCCTTCCGGGACGGCCACCCGGCATTCGCGCGGACAGCTCCGGTCTGACCGAGCGGCAGCGGCGCGTGATCGACGTGATCAGGGACTCGGTGCAGCGCCGCGGATACCCGCCGTCCATGCGGGAGATCGGCCAGGCCGTCGGCCTGTCCAGCACCTCCTCGGTGGCGCACCAGCTGATGGCGCTGGAGCGCAAGGGCTTCCTGCGGCGTGACCCGCACCGCCCGCGCGCCTACGAGGTGCGTGCCTCGGACGCCGGCTCCGCGCAGCCCACCGACACCACCGGCAAGCCCTCGGCCTCCTACGTGCCGCTGGTCGGCCGGATCGCGGCCGGCGGCCCGATCCTCGCCGAGGAGTCGGTGGAGGACGTCTTCCCGCTGCCCCGCCAACTCGTGGGCGACGGCGAGCTGTTCGTCCTCAAGGTCGTCGGCGACTCGATGATCGAGGCGGCCATCTGCGACGGCGACTGGGTCACCGTGCGCCGCCAGCCCGTCGCGGAGAACGGCGACATCGTGGCGGCCATGCTGGACGGTGAGGCCACCGTGAAGCGCTTCAAGCGGGACAACGGCCATGTCTGGCTGATGCCGCACAACTCGGCCTACCAGCCCATCCCCGGTGACGAGGCCACCATCCTCGGCAAGGTGGTGGCCGTGCTGCGCCGGGTCTGAGCGGCCACCGGCCCGACCCGGCCACTCCATCCGGGCCCCGGAACCCCTGCGCCGGTTCCGGGGTCCTGCCATGCCCGCAGCCACCCGCCGGTGGTGCGCGGCCGCCCGGCTCCGCGGCCCGCGGGGCCGCGGAGCCCGCGCTCAGACCTTCGCCGCTGCGTCGATCGCCGCCAGGGACTTCCGCACCTGGTTGCGGTCGGTGGTGTACCAGAACTCCGGCATCGAGGCCCGCAGGAAGCTGCCGTAGCGGGCCTTGGACAGCCGCGGGTCCAGCACGGCGACCACGCCGCGGTCGCCGCTCGCCCGGATCAGCCGGCCCGCGCCCTGCGCCATCAGCAGCGCCGCGTGCGTGGCGGCGACGGCCATGAAGCCGTTCCCGCCGTGCTCCTCGACCGACTTCTGCCGGGCGCTCATCAGCGGGTCGTCCGGGCGCGGGAACGGGATCCGGTCCATGACCACCAGCTGGCAGTTCACGCCCGGCACGTCCACGCCCTGCCACAGCGACAGCGTCCCGAACAGGCACGTCTCCGGGTCCTGGGCGAAGGTGCGGATCAGTTCGCCGAGGGTCTCCTCGCCCTGCAGCAGCACGGGGTGCTCCAGCCGGCCGCGCATGGCCTCGGCGGCCGCCTGGGCGCCGCGCATGGACGAGAACAGCCCGAGCGTGCGCCCGCCGGCCGCCTGGATCAGTTCCGCGAGTTCGTCCAGCATGTCCTCGCGCCCGCTGTCGCGGCCCGGCTGGGACAGGTGCTTGGCGACGTAGAGGATGCCCTGCTTCGGGTAGTCGAACGGCGAGCCGACGTCGATGCCCTTCCACGGCGGGACGTCCTCGCCCTCGGTACCCTCCGGGGCGAGGCCGAGGGACGCCGCGACGCCGTTGAAGTCGCCGCCCAGCTTGAGCGTCGCCGACGTCAGGACCACGGAGCGCTCGGTGAACAGCTTCTCGCGCAGCAGCCCCGACACGCTCAGCGGCGCGACGCGCAGCGAGGCGCCGAACCGGTCGTGCCGCTCGCACCACACCACGTCGTACTCCGAGCCCTGGACGAGGCGCTCGCTGACCTCGTGGATGTGCTCGACCGACGCGAGGGCCTGCTTGCGGACCGCGTCCTCGTCCTGCACGGACTTGTCGCGGGTCTCGCCGAGCGCGGTGATCACCTGACGGCAGGCGTCGCGGAGCGCGGCGAGCACGTAGGCGAGGTCCTCGGGGATCTCCTCCAGGCGTCCGGGGAGGGCGAGTTCCATCAGGCGCTCGAAGCCCTCGGCGGCGCTCAGCAAGGCGTCCGCCGCCTTCTCGTTGACGAGCTTGGAGGCGCGCTTGACCGCGCGGTTGACGCCGATCGGCGACAGCTCGCCGGTGGCGACCCCGGTGACCCGCGAGACCAGTTCGTGGGCCTCGTCGACGATCAGCACCTCGTGGCTGGGCAGCACCGGTGCGCCCTCGATGGCGTCGATCGCCAGCAGGGCGTGGTTGGTGACGACGACCTCGGCGAGCTTGGCCCGCTCCCGGGCGGCCTCGGCGAAGCACTCCGCGCCGTACGCGCACTTGGTGGCGCCCAGGCACTCGCGGGACGTGACCGAAACCTGGCTCCAGGCGCGGTCGGAGACGCCGGGCGTCAGCCCGTCCCGGTCGCCGGTCTCCGTCTCGTCGGCCCAGTCACGCAGCCGCAGCAGGTCCTGGCCCAGCTTGCTGGTGGGCGCGGCGGCCTCGAACGGGTCGAAGAGGCCGTCCTCCTCGTCCTGCGGCACCCCTTCGTGGAGCCGGTGCAGGCACAGGTAGTTGGAGCGGCCCTTGAGCATCGCGTACTGCGGCTCGCGGCGCAGCAGCGGCTTGAGCGCGTCGACCGTGCGCGGCAGGTCGCGCTCCACGAGCTGGCGCTGCAGCGCCAGCGTCGCCGTGGCCACGACCACCCGCTCGCCGTGGGCGAGCGCGGGTACCAGGTAGCCGAGGGACTTGCCGGTGCCGGTGCCCGCCTGCACCAGCAGGTGCGACTGGCCGTCCACGGCGGTCGCCACCGCCTCGGCCATGGTCACCTGCCCCTCCCGCTCGACCCCGCCGACGGCGGTGACGGCGGCGTGCAGCAGGTCTTTGAGCGCTGAGGGTCCCTCCGCCGAAGGCGTGGGGCGGGATGAGTCGTCCATAGGGGGGCCAGCCTACGGCGCGCCACTGACAGTGACGTCCCGCGCCGGACAGATCGCGCCGATACCGGTGACGGTGCCGATCGTTCCCGGGACCGGCCGCGCCGGGCGGTGCTAGCTTCTGGTCATATGCAGTGCGAGAGCCGGTTGACGCTTGATGCCTCCGCCGCGGACTACGTCGTCGATGTGGCCAACGTCGTACGGGAGCCGGCACTCGGCGGTGACAGACCGGCGGACCTCGCGCGGTTCGAGGCGCTGCTGGACGCGCTGGCGGAGTTCGCCCGCGACCCCGCGGTCCAGGTCTACGCGATCACCGACCGGTCCCTGCTCACCGACGGGCGGCTGACCGCGCAGGAGCGCGAGCGCCTGGACGGCTGGTACCGCGACGGGCTGCTGGAGGTGCTCCCGCGCGCCGACGACCGGATCCTGGAGCTGGCCGACGCCCTGGAGCTGCGGGTGGTCAGCGGCGACAACTTCCTCGACTTCCACCGCGCCTACCCGTGGATACCCGGTGACCGCGAGCGGTTCCTGCGGCCGTTCCTCGGCGAGGACGGCGTGCTGGGGGTGCGGCCGCGGATCATGCCGGTGCCGCCGGAGTGGCAGGTGTCCCGCAAGGAGGAGGAGGGCCTGCTGCTGGAGGCCGGCGTGCTGCGGCGCTGGGCCCCGACCGGGCACGTGGCGGTGCTCAGCCGGGACTGGCGCTGCCCCGAGCCCGGGTGCCCGCTCTTCGGCGCGGCCGGCCGCCCGAGCACCGCGCTCCCCCGCCGCCGCAAGGACCAGGTGCTGTGCCCCACGCACGGCGCTCCCCTGGCCGACGCCGGGCCGCGGCCGCGCCGCGCCCAGGTCAAGGTCGTGATGGACGGGACGGTCAGGGGCCGCTTCATGGTGACCGCGGGGGAGCCGCTGGCCGTCGGACGCGCGCCGGCCGGCGGCGGGGTCGCCCTCGGCGTGTGGGTCGACGAGCATGCGGTGGAGTCGGTCAGCCGCACCCATGTGGTGCTCGCCTACGACGGCAGGGTGCTGACCGTCCTCGACGAGCGCAGCGCCAACGGGACCAGGATCCGGCACGCCCGCCCCACCGGTGACGAGCTGGTGCCGCTGTACCGCGGGACGACCTGGACGCTGCGCCGCGGCGACTCGGTGGTGCTGCACGACCGGCTGGAGCTGCTGCCCAGCGGACGGCAGTTCGTGTTCGAGGAGGACGCGAAGGACGGTACCGTCGGTCCCCAGCAGCAGAGTTCCGCGGCCGGCCCCACCATGCTGAGCGTGCCCCTCCCGCTGTCCGACGACGGGCTCGAGGGCGACCCGGCATGAGCGGGCGGTACGCGGACGAGGCCGGGCACGGGCCGGCCGGGGGCAACCCGGCCGGAGGCAGCTCGGCTCGGGGCTGCTCGGGCGGGATCGGGAACGGAATCGGGATCGGGCAGGGGACGGCGCGGCGTGGCTGAAGGGATAGGGGTCGGTACGGTCCTCAGCGGCCGGTACCGGCTGGAGGAGCCGCTCGGCGGCGGCGGTTTCGGGCAGGTGTACGCGGCCCTGGACCAGGGTCTCGGCCGCCGGGTCGCGGTGAAGGTGCTGACCCTTCGTGACGAGTGGGCGGACGGGGAACGCAGCGAGCGGCAGGGCAGGTTCCGGCGCGAGGCGGTGGCCGCGGCGGCGCTCAGCCACCCCAACGTGGCCACGGTCCACGACGCGGGCGAGCACGAGGGCCGGCCGTTCATCGTGATGGAGCTGCTGCGCGGCACGGACTTCGGCCATGTGCTGCTGGCGCGCGGCGGGCTGGCGGTCAGCGACGTCCTCACCTACGGCGCGCAGATCTGCTCGGGGCTGCAGCACGCCCACGAGCGCGGCCTGGTGCACCGGGACGTCAAGCCGGAGAACCTGATGCTGCTGCCCGACGGGGTGGTGAAGATCCTCGACTTCGGGCTGGTGGCCCAGCGCGACTCGACGCTGACCCGGTACACCGATCCGCACGCCGTGATGGGCTCCCCGGCCTACTTCTCGCCGGAGCAGGCGCAGGGGCACGAGGTCACCGGGCAGTCCGACCTGTACTCGGTGGGCTGCGTCCTGTACGCGCTACTGGCGGAGGGTCCGCCCTTCTCCTCCAGCACCTATCTGGGCTTCGCCTACCTGCATGTGCACGAGGCGCCGGAGCCGCTGGAGGAGCGCCGCCCCGACGTGCCGCCGGAACTGGCCCGCCTGGTCCACGAGATGCTCGCCAAGCATCCGGACGAGCGCCCGGCGAACGCGGGCGAGGTGGCGGCCCGGCTGCGCGCGATGGCACGTCCGGGACCGGTGGTGCACCGCAGCCCGACCATGCTGGACCAGGGCGCCCGGCACCTGGTGTGGACCCTCCTGGAGGAGGGCGAGGGGCTGCTCCAGAAAGGCCGCTTCGCGGACGCCGACCGCCGCTACTGGCAGGCGCTGCAGCAGATCTCGCGCCAGGGAGCGGAGCGGGAACCCGCCTCCTTTGCGGCGCAGTTCGGCCGGGCCCGCGCCCTGGAGGGATTGCACGGCGTGGCGGCGGTGGTGCGCCGCCTGGAGAAGCTGACCGGCGACACGGCCTCGGCCCTGGGCGCCGACCATCCGCTGGCACGCTGCGTCGCCGCCTATACGGCGGGAAGGCCCGAGCCGAAGCGCTGATCCGCAGCCGGATCGGGGGCCCCGGGCTCCAGGCCGTTCCCGGCTCCGGTTCCGGGTCAGCGCGGCCCGGGACCCGCCCCGGACGCCGCTAGATCATGATGTGGACGGTGACGTCGGCGGCCAGCCGCACCGTGTCACCGGGCCGCACCGCCGCCGGCTCCAGGGGTGCGAGCCGGTACCCGTGGACGAAGGTGCCGTTGGTGGAGCCCTCGTCGGTGATCCAGGCGGACCCGTCCTGCTCCACCCCGAACGTGGCGTGCAGGCGCGACAGGTTGTCGCGCGTGGCAAGGAACTTCACCGCGGGGCACAGCCGCGGGTCGCGGCCGAGCCGTATCCGGACGCCCGGCTCGACGACGACTGTCTCGTCGCCGGGGAACCGCAGGCGCAGGGCCTGGGTGGGCGTGTCCCTGCGGGTCTGCGCGGTCCGCGCGAGGGCGCCGGGGATGTGGTTGATCATCCGCGTGTGCTCGGGCTCCTGGCGGATCTGCGGGAGCGCGTCGGTGGCGTCCTGGTCCTCGACGGCGTCCCGCACGGGCCGCATCAGCGCGAACGGCACGAAGCAGCCCTGGCAGACCAGTTGCCCCGGGTGCGCACCGGCGGTACCGCACTCAGGGCACGGTCCGGCGTCCCTGACCTCGCGCATCCCGACCCAGCACCTCTCCTCATCCGGAACTGGGGAGATCGTATCGGTGCCCGGCCGGGTCAGGGGCCGTGCAGGGGATTGGGAACGGTGCCGTGGACCGCGGCGTGCGGGCGCTCGGCACGGTCGCGGTAGCCGTCGAGGTGGAGGCGGTTGCGGTTCAGGCAGAGGCGCTCGATCCGCGGGGTGAGCAGGTCGAACATCGCGAAGCGTTCCTTGAGTTCGGGAAAACGCTCCTGGTGGCGGAGGATCGTGTCCCTGACCAGCGCCCAGAAATCGTCCTCCGGAAGGTCGAGTTGGCGCTCGCACAGCGGCGCCAGATAGCGCAGCACCCCCACGAACAGACCCGAATGGATGAACTGGGTGAGGAATTCGGGGGGTTCGGTGAGGAGGACGTCGCGGACCTCGGCCGGCATGGTGCGCAGTTCCGGGAGTTGTTCCGCGCTGACGTTGATGTCGTCGACGAAGTCCTTGACCGCCAGGCGTACCGGGACGTCGTTCTCGTCGAACACCACGATGGCGTTCTCGCCGTGCGGGGAGAAGACCGTGCCGTAGCGGTAGAGGAAATGCAGCAGCGGGGGCAGCAGTGCCGCGAACAGATGCCGTAGCCACACCTGCGGCGTCAGGCCCGAGCGCTCGACGAGTTCGGCGGTGAAGGCGCGGCCGGCCGGGTCGGTGTGCAGCAGGGAGGCGAGGGTGCGGGCCCGCTCGCCGGGGTCCAGGTACGTGTCGAGCGGCTCGCGCCAGATGCAGCCCAGCAGTTCGCGGTACTGGTACGGGACGGCCGGCAGCGCGTCGTACTGCGGGTGGGCGACGGTGACGGAGGCGACCTCGCCGAGCAGGATCACCCGCGCCTCGTCCCGCAGGAACCGGTCGTGGTCGCGCAGGCCGTGCACCCAGGACGTGACGGCGGGCGCCGCCAGGGTGCGTTCGGTGGGCAGGCCGCGGTAGACGAGGGTGTTCAGCACCGACAGCGGCAGTTTGACCGTCCGCCGGGCGGGGCGGGTGGTGTTGAGGAAGGTGCGGATCGACTGCTGGGCGAGGCGCAGGTCGTTGTCGGTGGTCAGGTGGATGATGGTGGCGTCGGCGATCGCGGGGGCGAACAGCGGGGCGACGACCTGGTCCCACTGCCAGGGGTGGACGGGCAGGAACAGGTAGTCGTCCGGGTCGCGGTCCCGGTCGGCGACGGCATGGCGGAAGGTGTCGAGCGTGTCGGGGGCCAGCTCCTGCGCGTAGAGACCCACGGGGGTGGCGAGAGTGGACGTGCCGCGGTATTCGGCGAGGTCGCGGTGGACGGCGATCCAGGGCAGCCGGTGCTGCCTGCGGGCCTCGGGCGCCCAGCGGGCGGCGTCCGCGTCCGAGAAGCCGATACGCCCCTTGTTGGCCACCAGCCAGGGGTGGCCGGTCTGGTGCCCCTCCAGCTCCGCGTAGTCCAACTCGGCGAGTTCGGCGGCCGGCAGCGCGCTGGTGTCCAGCCGCACGTCGGCGCACAGGGTCGCCAGCAGCTCCCTGATCAGGTGCCCGGTGGTGTCCCCGTTCAGGCCGAGCACCGAGGCGTGCCCGTGGGCGAGGAAGTGGAGCGGGTCCCCGGTGGGGGTGATGCTGGCGGGGTCGACCTGCCAGCTGCCGTACGCCCCGCGGCGGGCGCGGAACCGGTAGACGACGTCGTCCGCCAGCACGATCCGGTACGCGCTCCGCCCGTCGGGCTCCTCGCCCTCGGGCACGGCGTGCCGGGGGTCCGGCTCGGGCACGATCACCTCCTCGTACGCGAACTCGGCGAGCATCTTGGCGAGCAGGCGTCGGGACGCGTGCCGCCAGGCGGCGGAGTCGTACGGGGACGGGGCGATCACGGTGGCTCCTGCGAGGGGGACGGACGGGCCGGTGTCGGAGGCGGGCGGGTGTCGTGCGGGGAGCGGGTGACGATCGGCGGGCCGCGCGCCGGTGGGCCGGCGGCGCGGCTCACAGACGGTGGCGCAGGGCGCGGTCGCGGATCATCAGCGCGGCGCGCTTGTCGGGGAGTTCGAGTTCCAGGCAGTAGCGGAAGCCGGCGGTCAGGAAGGCCGCCACGGAGGGGGTGTTGCGCAGGTCGGGTTCGGCCACGACCCGGGTGCAGCCCGGGCGGTTGTCGAGGACGAGGTCGGACACCGCGCGCAGCAGGGTGCCGCCGAGGCCGCGGGCGCGGTCGGCGACCCCGCCGATCAGCAGGTGCACGCCGGTGTCGTGCGGCCGGGCGGGGTAGTAGCGCGCGAGGGGATCGAGATCGGCGCGGTAGATCTCCCAGTAGCTCATCGGCACGCCGTCGAGGACTCCCAGGCACGGCACGCTGCGGCCGTCTGCCGCGCACTGGCCGGCCAGGTGCTTCGCGGTGACGTCCGGGTCCCCGGCCAGCTCCCAGAACTCGACCACCGCCGGGTCGTTCATCCAGCGGGCGACGAGGTCCACGTCCCGGTCGGGGTCCACGGGGACGAGCTGGAAGCTCCCCGCGGGCGTGTCGGCGGGCCGCCAGTCGTCGAGGTGGTCCAGGAGGTCGGAGCGGTCGGCCGGGTCGACGACGCGCAGGCCGCCGTGCGCGTCGTCGCCGGACCCGGCCGGTGCGGTGGCGAAGAGGGCGAGGACCTCGGCGGGCAGTTTCAGGTCGAGCGTGTCCTCGGTGCCGGAGTCTGCAGAGGGCAACGGATCTCCTTCCTGTCCTGGGCCGGTCCGTGCTCAGCGGGCCAGCGGGTTGGGCATGGTGACGTACACGGACTGCGTGTCCACCGGGCCCACCAGCTCGTCCAGGCCGTGCAACCGGGTCAGCAGGTTGGCCTTGCAGCGCAGGTGCGTGCTGGTCAGCAGCCGTTCGGGAAGGCTGCTGCCGTGCCCGGCCGCGGTGCGCAGGAAGCCGCGGAAGGCCGCGAGCAGCAGTTCCTCGTCCGCCAGCCCCTGGGCACCGAACGCGCCGATCAGGCCGAAGACGTTGTTGATGCCCACGTAGTAGGCGAACCGCTCGTCGGCGACCGCGTCCGCGACGAAGGTGTCGCTGGCGGCGCCGATCCCCGGCAGCCGGCGCTCCAGGTCGGCGCGGCGCGACTCGCGGAAGTAGTAGCCCTGGTTGTCGCGGTAGCGGCCGCCGCACGGCCAGCCCTCGGCGTCCAGCAGCACGAGGGTGTTCTGCTGGTGCGCCTCCAGCGCGATCCCGGCCCGGCCGTCCAGCCACAGCACCGGCCGGATCACGGCGTCCAGGTACCGCAGGAACCACTCGGCGGCCACGGCCGCGACCGGGCGCCCGGTGTACCGCGCGAGCCGGCCGACGGTGGCCGCGAGGCGGGAGCTCAGCGCCGGTGCGGGCACCGCGGGCCATGGGCGCGGCGCCGCCAGACCGGCCACGCAGTGCACCTGGTCCCCGGGACCGAACGGGCTGTGCCGGAGCACCACGTCGAGCCCCTGCACCGGTGCGCCGTCCGGCCCGTCCACGCCGAGCCAGGCGGGGTCGCGCACGATGTCGAAGCCGGGGTGGGCGGCCTGCCACTCGCCGGCGAGGCCGGTGCGCAGCAGCCGGTGCACCTCGGTGCCGCGCACCAGCTCCTTGCGGAGGTTCTCCCGGCGGGAGTTGGTGATCCGCAGGCCCAGCGACAGCTTGAGCATCGCGGGCGTGCCCGGGCGATGCACGGTCCGCACCGAGGACGTCGGGTACCAGGGCGCGCCGAGCGGCCCCAGGTCGTGCAGCATCCCGGCGTCGAACAGGGCCTGCACTCCGGGCCGGTGGCGGACCTCGCGGGCCTGCCACGGGTGCAGCGGCAGCGGGGCGGTGCCCTCGGGCAGCCGCAACTCCGGCCCGGCGAAGGCCGCGAGCAGGTCGGCGGCCGGCACGGTGCGGCCGCGTTCGGTCCACGCGGAGTCGGCCGCCAGCAGCCGGTGGTCGACGGCCACCCAGTGCAGCGGGAAGGAGCCGCGCAGTTCCGGCGAGTAGGCGGCGTTCTCGGCGTCCGAGAGTCCCTCGCGGCCCTTGGGCGTGGGGTGCATCGCATGCCCGAGGAGGAGTGCCTGCTCGGAGTCCAGGAAGGGGAGTTCGGGCGCCTCGGGCCCCGGCCGCCGGCGCCGGTCGGCGAGGAACGCGGCGGTCCGCCGCACCGAGTCCGCCACCCGCAGGACCAGGTCCGCGCCCTCGGCGGGGTCGGTACCGCTGCTCCGCCCCTCCCGGGCCAGGAGCGCGGCGAGTTCGACGGCGGTCAGCGGCCGGCCGGAAGGCCCCTGGGCGCCTGCCGCGCCGAAGTGGGCGGGGCCGAAGCGGTGCTGGCCGGTGGCCGACCAGTGGTGCACCACGGTGCGCAGCTCGGCGCCCGAGGCCGGCAGCGGGATCCGCAGGGCCCCGTTCTCCGGCTTGGGAAGGCCCGTCTCGCGTACCCAGCAGCGCAGCAGGTTCTCCGTCCCGGCGGCGTCGGCGAGGGCGTACGGGCCGGGGTCCCCGGCGGTCGCGGCCGCGGTGAGCGCCGTGACCGCGCGCGGTCCGTGGGATCCGCCGCCGGGTGCGGGCTGTTCGGGCCCGGCGTCGCCCGAGCGCTGCTCCGGCACGCTGAGCGCGGCGGCGGCGGGCTCGGGCTCGGGTGCGGGAACCGGCAGCTGGACCGGCGGGACGAGCACGGGTGCGGGGGCCGGTGCGGGCGCCGGTGCGGGTGTGGGCGCGGGTGTGGGCCCGGGCGCCGGTACGGGTCCTTGCGCTGCCGCAGGTCCGGCGGCCTGTTCCGGTCCGGCTGCGAGGAGTCGAGCGGGCTCGGGCCTGGCGGAGGGGGTCTCGGGGGAAGGATCCCCGTCCGAGGGCGCGTATGGGTCCGCGCAGGGAGCCTCGGCGGAAACGGGCCTTGCCACCTCCTCAGGAGGAGCCTCGACGGAGGCCGGCTCGACCTCGGCAGGGGGAAGGCCGTCGCCGGCCGGGCCGGGCGCGGCGGTCCCCTGCTGCGCCGCGGCCGTCGTGCCCGTGTCCTCGCCGGGCGCGGACTCCGGGCCTTCGGGCCGGAGCGCGGCGGGTTCCGGCGGGACGGGGGCGTCCGGGCGGGCGGGCGCTGCGGGTGTGCTCATGCGGGGGGCTCCACTGCTCGGTTCCGCGGAACGGCTGGTCTGGTCGGTCACCGGGGTCGGCCGGTTCATCCCGCACCTCCGTGCGACGGGCGGTGGCCGGCGGCGGCCGCCTCGATGGACGCGGCCAGCCGGTCGAGCACGGCCTCGGCCTGCTCGTCGGTGATGGTCAGCGGCGGCAGCAGCCGTACGACGCTGCCGTGCCGCCCGCCGAGTTCGATGATCAGGCCGCGCCGCAGCGCCTCCTGCTGGACGCTGGCGGCGAGTCGGGGGGCGGCCGGGAGGGCGCCGTAGTCGTCCGGCTCCGCCTCGGTGTCGACGAGTTCGACGCCGATCATCAGCCCGCGGCCGCGGACGTCCCCGATGCACGCGTGGTGCGCGGCCAGGCCCCGCAGCCGGGACAGGATGCGGGCCCCGATGGTCCCGGCCCGCACATGGAGCGCGTTCTCGCGGACGTACCGCAGCGTGGCGGTACCGGCTGCCATGGCGAGCTGGTTGCCGCGGAAGGTGCCGGCGTGGGCGCCGGGCCGCCACACGTCGAGGTCCTCGCGGTAGACGATCACGGCCAGCGGCAGGCTCCCCCCGATCGCCTTGGACAGCACCATGACGTCGGGCACGACCCCGCTGCGCTCCACGGCCCAGAAGGTGCCGGTGCGGCCCACCCCGGTCTGCACCTCGTCGGCGATGAGCGGGATGCCGCGGGCCGCGGTGATCTCGCGCATCCGCCGCATCCAGGAGTCGGGCGGCGGGATGACGCCGCCCTCGCCCTGCACGGGCTCCAGCAGCATCGCCGCGGGCGGCTGCACGCCTCCCTTGGGGTCGTCCAGGAGGTGCGCGGTCCAGCGGGCAGACAGTTCGGCGCCGCGCTCGCCCCCGGTGCCGAACGGGCAGCGGTAGTCGTACGGGTACGGCAGCCGCGTGACGAGGGCGTCCGCCTGCACGGCGCCGCGCACCGCGGTGTCGCCGGTGGCGGCGAGGGCGGCCGCGGTCATGCCGTGGTAGGCGCCGGAGAACGCCAGCAGCCCGCCGCGCCCGGTGGCGGTCCTGGTGAGTTTGATCGCCGCTTCCACGGCATCGGTGCCGGCCGGTCCACAGAACTGGATCCGCCCGTGCTCGGCGAGTTCGGGCGGCAGGGTCTCGAACAGGGCGGTGGTGAACGCGTCCTTGAGGGGTGTGGCCATGTCGAGCACGTGCAGCGGTGCGCCGGAGTCGAGGACGCGTCTGACGGCCTCCAGGACGACGGGGTGGTTGTGGCCGAGGGCGAGGGTGCCCGCGCCCGACAGGCAGTCGAGGTAGCGGGTGCCGTCGGCGCCCTCCACCGTCATCCCGCGGGCCCGCACCGGAACGACGGGCAGCGACCGCGCGTAGGTGCGGGCCGCGGACTCGCGCTGGTCCTGCCGGCGGAGGATCGCCTCCCCCGCGCCGAAGTCGTCGGCGGATGCCGTCAGTTGTCCCGGCGCGCTCGAAATGGCCGCCACGTGCTCACTCCTCGGATCTGCGAACCGACACCTCGTCCCCCGTCCGTACTAACGACGGGGTGACGAACCGATCACGGTCGGTTGCCGGAAGTTTCCGTCCGGAACCGCCGCCGGACGGCCGCCGTCCCTGACTCCGAAGGACAGCGGGCACCGCCCGAGCGCACACCCCAGGGGGACACGTCTCATGCCATCCATACGCAGGTCACTGGCCACCGCGGCCGCCGCGGTGCTCCTGGCCGGCACCGCCACCGCATGCGGCTCCTCGTCCGGCGGCGGCACCGACGCCCGGCCGACGGGTGGGACGGCGACCGTGCAGCGGACCACCCCCGCCGCGGCCGGGCTCCCCACGTCGATCCCGACGAGCCTGAAGGATCTGAAGAAGTGGGAGCAGGCGTACAAGGACGGCGGCTGGCGCGACTGGAACCGCTCGACGTGGCTGCGCAAGGCGAAGGACTTCGCCAACCCGGTGATCGCCGGGCTGTGGAGCGAGGACCGCATGCGGGGCGCGGACCAGAACGACAAGCAGGTCCCCGCTGACGTGCCGGCCGACCAGGGCATGACGGACCCCGAGCCCTCGCCGGTGCCGGCCCGCGCGGTGACCCCGCCGTACCACGTCAACGCCGCCGGTGTCGGGAAGCTGTTCTTCGACGGGCCGCAGGGCTCCATGGTGTGCTCGGCGACGGTGGTCGAGGACCCGGCGCACCCGGGGAAGTCGAACCTGGTGTGGACGGCCGGGCACTGCGTGCACGCGGGCAAGGAGGGCGGCTGGTACCGCAACATCGCGTTCGTGCCCGCCTACAACGACGGCGGCCGCACCGCCGCCGGGCTCAAGGGCGCCACCCGCAACGTCCTCGCGCCGCTGGGGGTGTTCTGGGCGGACTGGGCGAGCACGTCCGACCAGTGGATCGACGAGGGGTCGGAGAAGGGCGGCAGCGGGTCGCCGTACGACTTCGCGGTGCTGCACGTGGTGCCGGAGAAGGGCGCGGGCGGCAAGTCGCTGCAGGAGACGGTCGGTGCGGCCCTGCCGGTGTGGTTCGACGCCCCGTCCACCAAGTCGATCCCGGCGATGGGCGTGTGGGGCTACCCCGCCGCGCCGCCGTACGACGGGCAGCGCATCTACGCCTGCACGGGCCGGCCGGGCCGCCTGTCCCTGGACGCGCAGGAGCCCACCGAGTACCGCATCGGCTGCACGATGACCGGCGGTGCCTCGGGCGGCGGCTGGTTCGCCACCATGCCCAGCGGCAGGACGGGGCTGGTCAGCAACACCTCCATCGGGCCGGTGACGAACGCCTGGCTCGCGGGGCCGCGCCTGGGTGCGGAGGCCAAGAAGGTGTTCGACGAGGTGAGCACCAAGTTCCGCTGACGGACGTCCGGTCAGGACGGCGGCCGGGAAACCGGCCCGGGAACGGGTAAGGACCCGCCTCTTGGAGGCGGGTCCTTACCCGTTCGTCTGTCGGCCCGAGGGCGCGGCCGCGGTCAGCGCTCCGGCACCGATGCCGTCAGTGGCGTGTCGCGAGGGTGAACGGCGCCAGTTCGGCGGCCAGTTCCTCGTGCACCCGCACCTTCAGCAGCGTGCCGTCACCGGTGTGCTCCTCGGAGAGCACCTCACCGCCGGCGTGCACCCGGGACACCAGCCCGCCGTGGGTGTACGGCACGAGTGCCTCCACCTCGACGTCGGGCCGCGGGAGCTCCTCGTCGATCAGCTCCAGCAGGTCCTGGATGCCCCGGCCGGTGCGGGCCGAGACGGCGATGGCGTGCTTCTCGTTGCGCAGCAGCCGCTGCAGCACGAGCGGGTCGGCGGCATCGGCCTTGTTCACCACGACGATCTCCGGCACGTCGAGCGCGCCGACGTCGCGGAACACCTCGCGGACCGCCGCGAGCTGCTCCTCCGGTACCGGGTGCGCACCGTCCACCACGTGCAGGATGAGGTCGGCGTCGGCGACCTCCTCCATGGTGGAGCGGAACGCCTCGACCAGGTGGTGCGGCAGGTGCCGGACGAACCCGACGGTGTCGGCCAGCGTGTACAGCCGCCCGCCCGGCGTCTCGGCCCGGCGCACGGTCGGGTCCAGGGTGGCGAACAGGGCGTTCTCCACCAGCACTCCCGCCCCGGTCAGGCGGTTGAGCAGCGAGGACTTGCCCGCGTTGGTGTAGCCGGCGATCGCCACCGACGGCACCTTGTGGCGCTTGCGCTCCTGGCGCTTGAGGTCGCGGCTGGTCTTCATGTCCGCGATCTCCCGGCGCATCTTGGCCATCTTCTCGCGGATGCGCCGCCGGTCGGTCTCGATCTTGGTCTCACCGGGACCACGGGTGGCCATACCGCCGCCCGAGGAGCCGGAGCCACCGCCACCCATCTGCCGGGACAGCGACTGGCCCCAGCCGCGCAGCCTCGGCAGCATGTACTGCATCTGCGCCAGCGAGACCTGCGCCTTGCCCTCACGGGACTTGGCGTGCTGCGCGAAGATGTCGAGGATCAGCGCGGTGCGGTCCACCACCTTGACCTTGACGACGTCCTCGAGGTGGATCAGCTGGCCGGGGCTGAGTTCACCGTCGCAGACGACGGTGTCGGCACCGGTCTCCACCACGATGTCCCGCAGCTCCTGCGCCTTGCCCGAGCCGATGTACGTGGCCGGGTCCGGCTTGTCGCGGCGCTGGATGACGCCGTCGAGCACCACGGCGCCGGCGGTCTCGGCGAGGGCGGCCAGTTCGGCCAGGGAGTTCTCGGCGTCGTCCACGGTTCCGTGGGTCCAGACGCCGACGAGCACCACACGCTCCAGGCGGAGCTGCCGGTACTCGACCTCGGTGATGTCCTGCAGTTCGGTGGAGAGCCCGGCGACCCTGCGCAGGGAGGCACGTTCGGCCCGGTCCAGCTGGTCGCCGTCCCGCTCACCGTCGATCTCAAGACTCCAGGCGACCTCCTCTTCCATCAGGGCGTCGGCCCGAAGGCTCTCGGGGAGGCGCTGGCGGTCGTCCGAAGAGGATGAAGGGTTGGAGGTCATTGGATCCTTTGTTCGTTCGGTCAGAGTCGGGCGGCGCTCGCGCACCGTCACTGTCGATGGTCGCACGCCACGCGGACGCGGTCACCTGGTTTCCCGCCCGCATCGCGGGCGGCGCTGCACATCGCGGTGCTCCGCTCGCCCACAGTCACAACGGTCCGGCGGCCCGGCGCATTCCCGCGGCCGCCCCGGAGGAGGGCGAAACGGCAGCTCAGTCGCGGGCGGTGACGGCGAGCCGCGCCCGGTACACGTCGTAGACGCCCGGGACCGCGCGCATCGCCCGCATCAACGCGGACAGGGCCCCGGCGTCGGGCAGCTCGACGGTGTAGGTGTGGCGGACGCGATGCTCCTGCGGTGGCTCCACGGCCGCCGACACGATGCCGACGCCCTGACCCGCGATGACCTCCGTGAGGTCGGCCAGCAGCCGAGGCCGGCTCAGCGCCTCGGCGAGCACGGTGGCCCGGTAGCCGCCGGCGGGCTGGTCCTCGCGCCAGCGCACCGGCACCGGGGCCCGTCCGGCGGCGGTCATCCGCGACGTGGACGGGCATTCCGCCCGGTGGACGGCGACGGTGCCGCCGCGAATGACGAAGCCCGTCACCCGGTCCGGCGGCACCGGGGTACAGCAGCGGGCCAGGCGTACGGTCGCGCCGGGCAGGTCCGCAAGGGCCAGGGGGTCGGCCGCGGGCGCGGCACCGGCCGCGGGGACCGGCCGGACCGGCGGCGCCTGGTCGGGCTGGTCGTCGCCCTCGACCGCCGGGTGCTGGGTGAGCCAGCGGGTGATCGCGATCCGGGCGGCGGGCGTGGTGGCGTGCTCCAGCCAGTCGCGGCCGGGCCCCGAGGTGTCGCCGTCGTCCATCAGCAGTTGCAGGGTGTCGCCGTCGCGCAAAGCGGTGCCCAGCGGGGCGAGGCGGCCGTTGACGCGGGCGCCGACGCAGGCGTGCCCGGCCTCCCCGTGCATGGCGTAGGCGGCGTCGACGCATGTGGCGCCGGCCGGCAGCCGCAGCGTCCCGGCCGCCTCCTCGCCCTGGGCGGCGACCACGGTGATCTCCCGGTCCTGGGCGAGGTCGTCGCGCAGCGCCGTCCAGAAGGTGTCCGCGTCGGGCGCGGCCCGCTGCCAGTCCAGCAGCCGGGCGAGCCAGCCGGGCCGGGTGGGGTCGACGCCGGCCGCGGACTCGCCTGTCGAACCGTTTCCGCTGTCGCTGCGCTCGGCGCGTTCCGTGCGCTCGCCGTCCGCGGACGGCACCGCGTCGGTGGCGGCGTGCGGGTCGCCGAGGGCGATCACCCCGGCCTCGGCCACGCGGTGCATCCGGCGGGTGCGCACGAGCACCTCGGCGATCCGCCCGTCGCGGTCGGCGATCGCGGTGTGCAGCGACTGGTAGAGGTTGAACTTGGGGCCGGCGATGAAGTCCTTGAACTCGGCGATCACCGGGACGAAGCAGGTGTGCAGTTCGCCGAGCACCGCGTAGCAGTCGGCGTTCTCGCCGACGAGCACCAGCAGCCGCCCGTAGTCGCAGCCGCTGAGCTGCTTGCCGCCGCGTTTGAGCAGCAGCCGGTGGACCGAGACCGCGTGCCGCGGCCGGATGGCCACCTCCGCGGTGACGCCCGCTTCCCGCAGCACGCCCCTGACCTGGTCGGCGATACCGGCGAGCGGGTCGGCGCCGCCGGCGTTCTCCTCGATCATGACGCGGGTGCGGGCGTGCTCCTCGGGGTGGAGGATCGCGAAGACCAGGTCCTCCAGCTCGCTCTTGAGGGCCTGGACGCCGAGCCGTTCGGCGAGCGGGATCAGCACGTCGCGGGTGACCTTGGCGATCCTGGCCTGCTTGTCGGGCCGCATGACGCCCAGCGTGCGCATGTTGTGGAGCCGGTCGGCCAGTTTGATCGACATCACGCGCACGTCGTTGCCGGTCGCCACCAGCATCTTGCGGAAGGTCTCGGGCTCGGCGGCCGCCCCGTAGTCGACCTTCTCCAACTTGGTGACGCCGTCGACGAGATAGCAGATCTCGGCGCCGAACTCGCGCTCCACCTGATCGAGGGTCACCTCGGTGTCCTCGACGGTGTCGTGCAGCAGCGAGGCCGTCAACGTCGTGGTCTCCGCGCCGAGTTCGGCCAGGATGAGGGTGACGGCGAGCGGGTGCGTGATGTACGGCTCGCCGCTCTTGCGCGTCTGGCCCCGGTGCGAGGACTCGGCCAGCACGTAGGCCTTGCGCAGCTGCTCGATGGCGGAGGCGCCCGCTTCGGGGTGGCGGCCGCGGTGGACCTTGATCAGGTGCTCGATCGCGTCGGGCACCCTGCTGCCGCCGCCCGCGCCGAGGAGCGCCACACGGCTGAGCCGGCGGAGGTCGATCCGGCGCAGGCTGCGTCGCCGGTCCTCTGCGGTCCGCTCCGCGTCCACCGCGTTGTGTGCGCTCATGGGCCCTCCGGCAGCGTGGACCGGCTGCGGGAGCCCTCCACGACCCGTGGGGCCGCGCCGGTGCTTGATGCTACCGAGCCCACCACGTGCGGCAGCCGCGCTCTCGCCGAGAGTGATCCCCATCACCCGTTCGAGGGACAGCCGGACGGGGATCATGACCGCATACATCCGGATACGGTCGGGCGCACCCCGGCCACGGCCGTTCGGAGGGGCCGGCGGCAGCCCGCCGGGATGCGGCCCGAGCCGGCCGGATCAGCGGCCCGCGGCGAGCCAGCCGGGCTCGATGGCCCCTTCGGCGACGATCACGGCGGGGCCGGTCATCTCGATCACGCCGTCGGTGTCCTCGCTGATCACCAGGCGGCCGCCGGGCACGTCCACGGTGTAGGTCACCGGGCGGCCGGTGACCGCGGGGTCCAGACCGTCGCGGCGGGCGGCGGCGACCATGACCGCGCACGCCCCGGTGCCGCAGGAGCGGGTCTCGCCGGAGCCCCGCTCGTGGACGCGCAGGGCCACGTGGCGGGGGCCCCGGTCGACCACGAACTCCACGTTGGTGCCGTCGGGGTAGGCCGACCTGGGGCTCACCGCGGGCGCCTGCAGGAGGTCCCCGGCCTCGTCGAGCCCGTCCACGAAGGCCACCGCGTGCGGGTTGCCCATGCTGACGTGCACCGCGGGCCAGCTGCGATCGCCGACCGCCACCACGACCGGGTCGCCGGGCAGCACAGCGCGGCCCATCCGGACGGTGACGGCGCCCGCTTCGCCGTCGTCGCCGTCCTTGGCGACGTGGACGTGGCGCACGCCGGCGCGGGTGGCGACGGCGAGGTCGCCGGCCTGGGCCAGCCCGGCGTGCTGGAGGTAGCGGGCGAAGACGCGGACGCCGTTGCCGCACATCTCGGCGATGCTGCCGTCACTGTTGCGGTAGTCCATGAACCACTCGGCCTCCGCCGCGAGCGCGGCGGCTTCGGGGTCGGCTGCGGAGCGGACCACGCGCAGCACCCCGTCGCCCCCGATGCCGGCCCGGCGGTCGCAGAGCCGGGCCACGTCGGCGGCGGACAGGTCGAGCAGACCGTCCGGGTCGGGGACGATCACGAAGTCGTTCTCGGTGCCGTGGCCCTTGAGGAAGGGCAGCGGGGAGGACGAGTCAGGGGTGCCGTGGTGCGCTTCAGTCACGTCTCGATCGTACGCGGCACGGCTGATGGGCCGCGTACGGAGATCTGCGGCCTGTGGAAAACCCGGGGACGGCCGGGGCCGTTCCGAGCGCTGCCGGCCCTCCCGTGCGGGGCGGCCCCGCCGCGGGCCCGAAGGCGCTCAACGCAGGCGTGCCACGCGCCAGACGGCCAGCAGGGCGAGCAGCACGATCACCAGGGTGTATCCGGTGACGTACCGCCAGTCGGGGCGCGCACCCGAGCCGCGCGGCGGCAGTCCGGGCCACGTCTGGCCGGCGCGGCGGGCGGCCATCAGCCCCCAGCCGGCCGCGCACAGGCACAGCAGCAGGCCGAGCATGGCCACCACGGGTCCGGCGTCACCGGACTCGAAGGCCAGCGGGAAGGCGAACATCAGCGAGCCGCCGACAGCGAGCGCGGTGATCGGGGCGAGCTGCCAGATGCGCAGCCTCCGCGCGGGGCGCAGCTCCCGGAAGGACTGGCCGTCCTCCAGGTCCGGCAACGCCTCGGCGGAGTCGAGCGGTTCGAACTCGTCGAGCGGGTCCAGGGGCTCCAGGGGGTCGGCGGATCCGAGCCGATCGTGCGGCTCGTCCGCGTCCATGGCGTCGAGCGACTCCATGGGCGCGTGAGCGTCGGAGAACCCGTGGTGCTCCCGCGACTCGCGGGGCGCCTCGGACCTCCCGGGTCCGGTCGCCGTGTCGCGGCCCTGCGGGGTGTCGCGCGGGCCGGCTGCCATTGCCACGCGCCCTCCCAAGTCTCCGACACCGTAGCTAGATCCCGATGATGGCATGTGCGGAGGGCAGGTCCGGGACGACGGAGCCTCCCGATGCCATCACGTGATCAGGCTGTAACCCGATCCCTGCCAGTCCCAGGCGCACCAGAGTTGACGTGCCGCGCAACGCCTCAAGATCAGTGGTTGATGGTCGTTGTTCGGCGTCTCTGGCCACCCTTTGACGGCCCACAGACGGCCCGGAGGTTCAGTGGGGCAGGCAGTGAGGCAGTGAGTTCTCACTGCGCGTCTCACTGCCCCGACAGCAGCCGATGACCTGCGGAAAGTGAGGCAAGTGAGCCTGACGACCCCACCGCGAGGAACCGCCCAGGCGTGCCGGCGCGGTGGTCCCGGACGGCCGCGCCTGCCTCACTCACTGCGGCCCGCCCCCCCGCCCAGGGCTCGCTTGCGCAAGCGAGGCGGGTCGCTTGCGCAAGCGACCCCGCTAGCGAGGAAAACGCCCCTGGCCTGCACGCTAGCGACTAGCGCCCCCGCCCTGAAACGCTGAAAAACGGCCCGCAGAGGGGGTTCCACCGTTCCCCGCACGTCGCTGCCCCCCGCTGAAAGGCAAGGCGAGAAGGACCGCCCTACGGGCGGACGCCCTTCGGCCGCCACCCCGCCGTACCGGTGGCGCCCGGACCGCGACAGCGGGCCGCAGGGGGCATCCGTAGGGCGTTTCAGCGGGGGGGCAGCAGGGTTCCAAGCCTTGTCCGTTGCCCAGTGCGGGCAGTCCGGAGCGTCCGGCGCTTTTAGTGGGGGCGCCCCCACTAAAAGCCTCCCTGGATCCCCAAGGGGGCTACTTTTCAAAATATCGCGGCTCAAGCGGCTCATCGCGGATCAGTCCAGGTCAGAGCGTCGTAAACGATCAACTCCGTCCGGCTCACGTCCGGCTCACGTCCGGCTCATCGCGGCTCAAGCCCCCTGACGACCGCCGAGGAACAACAAGAGGAGCACCACTGCCCCGCCGTGCTCCTCTTGTTGTTCCGCTTGTTGTTCCGCGGCGAGCCAGCACGAGAAGAGGCCACTCTTGCGCGGGGCCCCGGGGGTGGCCTCTTCAAGACCCCTAGCGACCAATTCGCCGCCTGATCAACTACTGCCCCCCCCTGACGGCCCCTCAGAGCCCCGTTCAGGACCCCCTGCGACTGATGGACCGGGGGCGGGGGTTCAGGCTCTCAGGCGGCCATCTAGGGACTCTTGGGCTGGAATGCGCGTACTACCCCGGGTGTTGCAGCCTCCGAAGCGAGCGGCCAGCGCGCAACGCGACCGATCCCCGCCACCGAGTGTGCGTGCGAGCGAAGCGAGCTACTAAGGGACGCGCGACCGTAGGTCGCACCTCACAGTTACTCTGGTGTGCACCAGCTAGGGAATGGGGAGCTTGCTGGAATGACGGAGACCAAGACGGCTCGTGTTGAGCGCACGCTGCGGGAATGGATCGGTGGGGCCAAGCTGGCGCCCGGCGACAAGGTGCCGTCCGAGCGCGTGTTGTCAGAAGAACTAGGCATCGGGCGCACGGCCCTTCGCACGGTCCTGGGGCGCCTGGTCGCCGAGGGAGTCCTAGAGGTACGTGGCCGCAGCTCCTACCGCGTACCCGAGCATGGTCCGGAACGTCACGTCACGGGAGCGACTACCGCCGGCGGTCTGGAACCCTGGCAGATCTATGGGAGTCGCCCCCTCTACAACAACCGCTGGGTTCGTCTTGAGCTTGTGGACGTGGAGCCTCCCGGCGTGCCGCGGTTCGAACATCACGTAGTGCGTCTGCAACACGTCGCGATCACGGCAGTACTGGACGACAAGGACCGCGTCCTGATGCTCTGGCGCTACCGATTCGTCCCCGACCAGTGGGGCTGGGAGCTCCCAGGCGGGATCGTGGATGAAGGCGAGGATGGTCCCGCCTGCGCGGCCCGGGAAGTCGAGGAGGAGACGGGGTGGCGACCCGCCGACCTTGAGCACATCGCGACGTTCCAACCGATGGTGGGCATGGTCGACTCACCGCATTCCGTCTACGTAGCACGCCACGCCGAGAAGGTGGGCGAACCCACGGACGCCGAAGAGGCTGGGCGCGTGCAGTGGGTCCCGCTGACTGAGGTTCGCGAGCTTATGGCCCGTGGACAGCTCATGGGCGCCGGGACGATGGTCGCACTCCTGCACCTCTTGGCGGCACAACAAGAGGGGCTTACAGCTTCTGCGTGAGCTGCTCAATCCTGCGGCGGTGCCGTACCGACCCGGTACGGCTCGCCAGCAGGCGAGCCGTCCTCAAGTGCGTCTGCGCCTGGTCATACTCACCGCGGGCGAGGTGAGCCTGAGCCAGGTCACAACGCAGTCCCGACTCAGCGCGCACAAATGTCGCGTCGAGGGTGTCGAGTGCGGCGTACAAGCTGTTCACCGCGTCGTCGTCGCCAAGGCTGGCGAGCACGTTCCCGCGCCATCGAGCCAGATGTGTCCCGTTGAGGAAGATGCTCAGCATGTCTGGGTCTCGGGCTTCCGCTCCCGGCGGCAGCACGGCCGCCGCCATGTCGAGCGCGCGGCGGCAATCGTCGGTCAGACCCGCCTTCGCGCACACCTCGGCTTCGGCTGCATAGAGCCACGCTTCCAGACGTGGCGACATACGTCCGGCTCCCCGCCTGCGCGCGTCTCGGACGAGTTCAACTGCGAGATCTGGCCGCCCGGCGTCACAGAGGACGTACGCCTGCTCTGCCATGGCGTGAGCAAGGTACATGGGCTCTTCTGCCTCTTGGGCCGCCCGTTTCGCCAGCTCGTAGTTGCGCCACGCACGCTCGACAGCGCCAGCGTCCAGCGCCTGCCACGCCCCAAGAGTGGACGCTGCCGCCAGCGCCTGAGCCACGGGCCGGCGGGTCTGGGGGAGCACGGCGAACGTGAGGGCGTCTTCCATTCGGGCCAGGTGGCCAGTCATTTGGTCCACGAGCCCTGCGGCACCCATTTGCCGGTCCATGGTGCGTAAGAGCTCCGTCTGCTCCATGAACGTCTTCACCATGGTCAGACTGACGCTCCGCGCCGAATCGATGCGGCTGATCAAGTCGTCATAGCCACCGACGGCTTGGGGCCCGGCCGCTTCCTGTCGTCCCAGCAGTTCGTCATCGGTCAGACCGAGGAGCGGCCGGAGGATGGCCGCGTAGCGCTCTGAGAGCTTCCGCCTGCCGTTCTCCCACTCCGAGACGTAGACGTGCAGGCTCGCAGCGGAGGGCACCTCCAGCAGGTGCTGGCGGGCGTAGCGCTGGATCTCACGAACCAGGCGTTCCTGGGACCAGCCACGAGCCGACCTCGCAGCGCGCAAACGCTCACTCATGCGCCCTCCAGCGCAGATCTGTTGCCGCTGTGCACACCAGCATGCCCGACATTCGCCCTGGTCAACAGGGGTTAACACATCAGGAGTTAACCCCTGTTGGCTACCGAATCCCTCGCCTCAGCGGTTCCCTGGAAGTGCGCCGGGGACGACGGCAAACCAAAGTCCACCCGGGCGACACCTTGCATCTGGTGCGCACCAGATGCAATCCTTCTGGTGCGCACCAGATGGTGCGCAAAGACCAGGGAGCGGTGTGCCTACCGCCAAGCAGAACACCGCTCCCCTAACCCGTGAAGGGGTAGGTCCATCATGCCTGGAATCGTTGCTGAACGGGCTACTGAGCAGGTCACCGGGTCTGTTTCCCGTCAGGGGAACGGGCCTGGTGGTCGGCGCCTCGGGCGTAACGAGCTGGTGCCGATGACGCCCGCGCAGTCGGCGCGGCTCGGTGAGCTGTACGAGGAGTACGGGGACCGGCTGGTGCAGTACGCCTGCCGCAAGCTGCTCAACCTGGGGTTGACCCGCGGGTCTGCGGTCGAGCTGGCGGAGGACATCGCGCAGGAGGCGTGGGTCGAGGTCGCGCGCACCGGCAAGAAGGACCTGCTGAATCACCGTCGGAAGTTCACTGCGGACGAGACGCGGATGGTCCTGTTCGCCCGGGTCAAGTCGCGGATCACGGCGCACTTCAAGCTGTTTCGGTCCCGCGAGATGGCGATGGACTGGGAGGACCCTGCCAACCGTGGCGAGCTGGCCGGGCTGATGCCGGACACCAGCGCGCTGCCCGCTTTCGCTGGGTACCTGGCCCCGATGGTCGCGGAGCTGCCCGAGAGGCAGCGTGAGGCGCTGCTTCTGCACACGGACGGCCTGACCCGGGAGCAGATCGGGGACCGGATGGGGTGCAACCGGATGACGGCTGACCGTCTGATCACTCAGGCGCTCTTGCTGATCAAAATCAACAATCCGGAGTTGACGAACGAGCCGGTTCCCGTGCAGTCGCTGCCCGCGGGGCAGCGGGAGATGCTGTCTGGCCTCAGCGTGGCGCAGCAGGCCGTTCTTCTGCGCTTGGACGACCTCCCCCGGCGGGCCCTGCTGCTGGCCCTGTCGGAGGACCTGGACAACCAGTCCGTGGCCGCCCGGATGGGCGGGCAGGGCTTCAACGTAAAGGCGCTGCTTTCAGTGGGCGTCCCCGCTCTGCGGGCCCTGGCCACCGACGACATGGCGGTGGCAGCGTGAGCGCCCACCACCGCAAGCCCCTCAACGCCTCCCGCACTCGGGCGCGGAAGCGGACGCTGGCCGCACGGGACGGAGCGTGGTGCGCCTACTGCGGTCGGCTGTTCGCCGACCTGCGGCAAGCGACCATCGACCACGTGGTGCCGCTGTCCCTGTACCGGACGTGGCGCGTCGAACACACCGTGCTGGCCTGCCTGTCGTGCAACGACCGCAAGGCCGATCGCCTGCCCCTGCTCATCGCACTCCAGCTCACGACCGCCAACCCGTCCGTCGACGCGTCCGTCGACCGTGAACACGTCGAGTCGGGCGTTCACGGTGAACACGAGTCGGTGTTCACGGTCGGGGTGTGGCTGCTGCTGACGCGGCTGGCCGATGCCGTCGAGTCGGCCGACCGACCGCACGACCAGCCGCGGTCTGACCTGGACGAACACCGCGCACTCATCGCCTTGCCGCAACCGCGTGAACACCCGGCTGGCCGTGCGGTCACCGGCCCGGTGCTGCCGCTGGCCGTGCGCACGGATCGACCCGACTCGATCACCCGACCGAACGTGCTCAGGGAGGCAGCGTGAACACCCAACCGACTCCGGTGAATGCCCCGCCCGACCGCGTGAACGGCCACAGCATCGACCCCGCCAAGTTGCGTCCGACAGCTCCCGAACCCGACCGTGACGCCCGTGACGCTGCACGTCAAGACGGCCAGGAGTCGGCAGCGGAGGTGGTTCCGGCGCCCACCAACCCGATGGCGGTCGCCCGGCACCTGACCCCGCAATGGTCGCGGGACGACATCCTGACGCTAAGGCACTGGCGCGGTACGTGGATGGCGTGGGCAGGCTCGCACTGGGTGGAGCTGGACGACCAGCAGATCCGCACCAGCCTGTACCGGCACCTGGAACACGCCACCTACCTCCAGCCCGCGACCGGCAAGGTCAAGGGGCTACCCGAGGACATCGCGGGGTTCGAGGAGCGCCCGTGGGCGCCGACCGGCCGTAAGGTCTCCGACCTGATGCAGGCCATCGCAGCGGTGACGCACCTGCCGCCGCTCATCGATCCGCCCGCGTGGATCCTCCCGCCGGCAGACCCCCTGGCCGCCCCTGCAGCGCGGCCGGACGCTACCAGGATCGGCGGGCACGGGCCCATCGTCGCCTGCACCAACGGCCTGCTGCGGGTCGCCGACCGGGCCCTGACCGGCCTGACCCCGGGGTTCTTCAACCTGGTGTCGGTGCCGTTCGACTACGACCCGACCGCCACCGCCCCGACCTGGCAGACCTTCCTTGACCGGGCCTGGCCCGACGATCCGGAATCGATCGAGGCTCTTCAGGAGTGGTTCGGGTACGTGCTGTCCGGCCGCACCGACCGGCAAAAGATCCTGCTCATCGTCGGCCCGACCCGATCCGGCAAGGGCACCATCGCCCGGGTCCTGGCGTCCCTGGTCGGCCAGGGCAACATGGCGGGCCCGACCCTGGCCAGTCTCGGCAGCAACTTCGGGCTGTCGACGCTGGTGGGCAAGTCCCTGGCAGTGATCTCCGACGCCCGACTGTCTGGCAACGACAACAGCAAGGTTGTGGAACGCCTGCTGACCATCTCCGGTGAGGACACCATCGACGTGGACCGCAAGTACCGCGCCGTGTGGACCGGCAAGCTCCCCACCCGGCTGATGATCCTGTCCAACGAGCTGCCGCACTTCGGTGACTCCTCGGGCGTCATCGCCAACCGCTTCATCGTGCTGAACATGACCGTGTCCTGGCTCGGCAAGGAGGACACCGGCCTGACAGACAAGCTCAGCGCCGAGTTGCCCGGCATCCTCAATTGGGCCCTGGACGGCCTTGACCGGCTGCTGGCCAACGGGCGACTGACCGAACCCGCATCGTCCCGGGAAGCGGTCACCACCATGCAGGACACCGCCTCACCGGTCTCCGCGTTCGTCCGCGAGTGCTGCGAAACCGGGCCCGACCGCCAGGTCGTGGTGGACGAGCTGTGGCAGGCGTGGAAGGAGTGGGCGGAAGACTCCGGCCACCGGTCCGGCACCAAGCAGCTACTTGGCCGGAACCTGCTCTCAATCATCCCGCAGATGCAGCGCTCCAAGCCCCGCGGAGCGGACGGCAAGCAGGTACCCACCTACCTCGGGGTGTCGTTGAGCCGCGATGAGCCGGACGTGAGCCGGACTGAGCCGGACGACTCAAGATCACCCACAAGCCTCTCACCTGCACTGATCCGCGATGAGCCGGATGAGCCGCGATATTTCGAGAAACTCCCCCCACAACAGCAACTCATCGCCTGCGCCGTGTGCGGTCACCCTCTCGCGCCGCTGCGATCCGGCCAAACCACGCACCCAAGCTGCACCACCTGAGCCACCGCCGGGAGCTCCCGGACCAGGCAGCGACCCCGCCGCCCGGAGGTGCGGACCCCCGCCAGGGTCCGCACCCACCCCGCCCAGTGCACGCCAAGGAGCCGCCACCATGGCCACCGCACCCCAAGATCCCCGCGCCACCCTCCGCGCGGGCCTCCCCGACCGCTACCTCACCCCGGAGGACATCGCGTCCCTGTTCGGCGTCCCGATCGAGACCGTGTACGCCTGGCGCAAGCGCCGCACCGGACCGCCCGCGTTCCGCGTCGGCAAGCACCTGCGCTACGACCCCGCCGCAGTCCACACCTGGACCGCCCAGCAGATGGCCGCCGACACCGCCGCGTGACCCCCCGCCCCGGTCACCAACCGTGCTGGGGAGGCAGTTGGGGAGGCTCGGGAATCCTGGGGAGTTCTCCCCAAGCGCCTCCCCAAGCCGCCTCCCCGCGGCCCACCAGCGTCAACACCCCTTTGGGGAGGCTGGGGAGGCACCGCCCGACCCCCACCAGCCCCCACTCAAAAGCGCTCTTGGGGCCCCGCGCGGCTCCCCCTCCCCGACCATCGTGACTACGCAGCGTGAAGGGAGGCGGCAAGGGAGGCAGGGAGAACTCCCTGACCCCCTCCCTGAACCCGCCTCCCTGAGCCGACCAGCAGCAACACCCCGTCAGGGAGGCGGGGAGGTAGCCACCCACGACCAGCCACAACCCTCAAAAGCAGGCTCCTGAAGACTCGCCTCGCCTCCCTCCCTGCACGCTCCGCAACCGAAACAACCCGTTGCTACCGGTAGCAGCACTGGCCGCTACCGGTAGCAACCCCGCTAGCGACCAAAACCCCCACTGAGCAGCCCAGTAGCAGGTAGCACCCCTGACCCGCAGACGGCCAGGGCGCGACGAAACCCACCTCGGCACGCGCCCCGGCAGTCGCTACCAGGACGCACCCGCAAAGGAGCTGCCCACCATGGCAGGCCACATCCAAGACCGCTGGTACAAGACCGAGCCGGGCCCGGACGGCAAGCCCGTCAAGGTCAAGACCGACCGCTACGGCTCGGGCATGCGCTACCGGGCCCGGTACGTCGGCCCGGACGGAGCCGAGAAGTCCAAGAGCTTCCCCGATCGCCAACGGCGCCTGGCCGAACAGTGGCTGGCGCACATTGAGGCGGACATGTCGCGGGGCCAGTACATCGACCCCAAGACTTCCCGTACGACCTTCCAGCAGTACGCGCAACGGTGGCTCTCCGCCCAGACGACGGACGTGTCGTCACAGGACAGCGCGGAGCGGTATCTGCGGCTGCACGTCTTGCCGTATCTCGGCTCGCGCCCGCTCGGATCCTTCAAGCCCGAGCATGTCCGCGCGTGGTTGAGTGAGTTGGAGACGGAGGGTGTGCCGGGGTCGTACGCCGTGCACATCTTCGGCACTGTGCGTGCCGTGCTCTCTGCCGCTGTTGATGACGGCTATCTGCCACGGAATCCGTGCGCCGCGCGGTCTGTCCGGCCGCCGACCCGGGAGGCGAAGCGGGTGACGCCGTGGCTCCCTGAGCGCGTCTTCGCCGTGCGGGCGGCGCTGCCGGCGCGCCTGCGGGGCACCGTGGATGCTGCCAGCGGGTGCGGTCTTCGGCAGGGTGAGGTGTTGGGGCTGGCGGAGGACGCTCTGAGCTTCGAGTCCGGGACTCTGCACGTTGTCCGGCAGGTCAAGCTCATTCGGGGGCGCCCGGTCTTCGCTCCGCCGAAGTGCGACAAGGAACGCGACACCCCATTGCCTGAGGTCGTGGCCGATGTGCTGCGGGCCCACATGAAGGCGTACGCGCCCGTCAAGGTGACGTTGCCCTGGAAGTCTCTGACCGGGCCGCGGGTAACGCACAGTCTGATCTTCACCGGCACCCGGGGCGCGGTCATGCGCCGGTCGGACTTCAACGACCGCTATTGGAAACCGGCTCTCGTGGCCGCTGGCGTCCTTCCAGAGCCAGAAGAAGGCGAGGACCCAGCGGCAGCCCGAGAGCACGGCATGCACGCGCTGAGGCACTTCTACGCCTCGGTTCTGCTTGAGGCGGGCGAGAACGTCAAGGCGGTCAGCGAGTACCTCGGGCACGCCGACCCCGCGATGACGCTTCGGGTGTACGCGCACCTCATGCCGAGCAGCAGGGAGCGAACCCGGAAGGCCATCAACGAGGTGTTCCACCGGCCCGCTTCACCACGCTGACGGCCCACAGACGGCCCAGACGGGTTTCTACGGCCCCTGCCTGGCGAGGAACATGCAGGTCAGGGGCCTCCCCCCGTGTTGCAGCAATCACTTGATCAGGCTGTAACCGCTTCTTGGATCAACGTCAGCACCTGCTCGGTGAGTTCCGGGCCCCTGGCGGTGAGCCAGTGCACCCGCGGATCGCGGCGGAACCACGAATCCTGGCGGCGGGCGAACCGCTTGGTGGCGCGCACCGTCTCGGCGCGGGCCTGCTCCTCGGTGCACTCGCCGGCGAACGCCGCGAGCACCTGCTGGTACCCCAGGGCCCTCGAGGCGGTGCGCCCTTCGCGCAGGCCCTGCTCCTCCAGCGCGCGGACCTCGGCGACGAGGCCGGCCTCCCACATGCGGTCGACCCGCAGCGCGATGCGCTCGTCGAGCACCGGGCGCGGGACGCCGACGCCGATCTGGACGGTGTCGTAGACCGACTCGTGCCCGGGGAGGTTGGCGGTGAAGGGGCGTCCGGTGATCTCGATGACCTCCAGGGCCCGCACGATGCGGCGGCCGTTGCTGGGCAGGATCGCGTGCGCGGCCTGCGGGTCGACGGCGGCCAGGCGCGCGTGCAGGGCGCCGGGCCCGCGCATGTCGAGTTCCTCCTCGAGCCGGGCGCGCACGGCCGCGTCAGTACCGGGGAAGTCGAGGTGGTCGATCGCGGCGCGCACATAGAGGCCGGAGCCGCCCACCAGGACCGGCACCTTGCCGGCGGCGTGCATCCGGTCGACCTCGGCGCGTGCGAGCCGCTGGTAGTCGGCGACGTTCGCGGCCTCGGTGACGTCCCAGATGTCCAGCAGGTGGTGCGGGACGCCTCGGCGCTCCTGCTCGGTGAGCTTCGCGGTGCCGATGTCCATGCCGCGGTAGAGCTGCATCGAGTCGGCGTTGATCACCTCGCCGCCCAGCGCCAGGGCGAGGTCCACACCCAGGTCCGACTTCCCGGCCGCGGTGGGCCCCACGACGGCGATGACACGGTTCTTCACGCTGCCAGTCTCCCAAAGATCGGATGCCCGCCGGGCCCGAATGATCATCGTGGCGCGCGAGGGTCGGGCACGGCGACGGGAGCGGTCCTGGAGGCGTTCCGGACCGTGCCCGGGGACTGCGTCAGACGGCCCCGACCGGCGGGGACGGGTGTGCTGGCCGTGGCGACGCGAAAACAGCCGGTCGCGAGTATGGTCGGTAACGGAAAGGGCGAAAAGAGTGATTTACGGCGATTTGGCCCGTTCGGTGGCCCGGCCGACCAGGTGCGACGGCGCACCCGCTCCTTTCTGGCCGTCATCTCCAAGGGAAGGTGCCAGATGAGCTTCATGGACACGCTCAAGGACAAGCTCGGCATGTCGAAGGGCAAGGCCGGCGACATGATGCGCCAGCACGGCGACAAGGTCGACCAGGGCCTCGACAAGGCCGGACAGACAGCGGACTCCAAGACCGGTGGCAAGTACAGCAGCCAGGTCGACTCCGGCGTCGACAAGGCCAAGGACGCCGCGCACAACTACGGGGAGCAGCAGGGCGGCGGCCAGTCCTGACGCCTGCCCGCCCCCTGGGCACCACCTGAGCCGGACGGCCGCGGACCTCCACCATCCGCGGCCTGTCCATGTCCGCACCCGGTCCGCCCCGACCGACGGACCGCGCCTCGCCCGCGACGCCCGGCCCCGCCGGACGGCGTGTCAGGTCCAGGCGGCGACGAAGTACCCGACCCCGTAGGGCGCGATGTCGTGGAGCAGCTCCCCGGTGAGGTGGGCGTCCTCCGCGGCTCCTGCCAGCACCTGCCAAGGCGCGCGCCCGGCGACCTGGAGTGCCTGGGCCAGCTCCGGGTCGAGTGCGGCCAGAGCGCGGATGTCGGCGCCCGCCAGCGCGGCGGCGACACCTGCGTCGAAGGGCTCCGCGCGCTCGTCCAGATAGCCCGGCGCCTTGATGCTGCGACAGGCGCTCCCGTCGCCCATCACCAGCATGGCCACCCGTTCGGCGGAGCCGGCCACCGCGCGGCCCGCGGCCGCACACCGCTCGGGCTCGAGCTGCTCCCCCACGCCGAGCCCCTCCACCGGGGCCGCGCTCCACCCGCGCAGCAGCCACGCGGCCACGGCCAGGGAGGACGGCAGCGGGGGCACGTCCTCCTCCGCCGGCGCGTCCTCGGTGCGCGTGCCCAGGGTGACGTCCACGGCGACGCCGAACGGCCGGAACGATCCGGCGGCTCCCGGCGGGAAGACGCCGCGGCTGGGCCGCTGCGCCGGGCCGATCACGACCAGCCGTTCGGGGCGGGACGCGGCGAGCACCCCCACCGCGTCCTGGCACGCCGCGCGGAGCTCGTCCAGCTCGGGTGCGGCGCCTGCCGCGACCTCGGGGACGAGCAGGGGCGGGCAGGGGCAGACGGCGGCGGCGACCAGCATGAGCCGAACCCTACCCGCGCTGCCGGCACCCGCCCCAGCGCCCTTCCGGCAGCACAGAGCCAGGGGCGCGGGACGGACCGCGCGATCAGTCCAGGGAGCAGCCCGCCACGGGTTCCGGCGCCTGCGCCGGCGCCCCGATGGTGGGCAGGCCCAGCATCACGCCCGCGGGCTTGGGCGGGGCGGCGTTGCGCCGCTCCCAGGCGTCGCCCGCGCGCGTGCGGCGCACCGCCGACGCGGGCTTCTCGGCCAGCAGGTGGTGCGGCGCCGCGTAGGTGATCCCGACGGTCACCATGTCGCCGGGGCGGACCGGCTCCTCGGGGCGCTCGAAGTGCACCAGGCGGTTGTCGGGGGCCCGGCCGGACAGGCGCCGGGTCGCGTCGTCCTTGCGGCCCTCGCCCTCGGCCACGAGCACCTCGAGGGTGCGGCCGACCTGCTTCTTGTTCTCCTCCCAGGAGATCTCCTCCTGGAGCGCCACCAGCCGCTCGTACCGCTCCTGCACCACGGCCTTGGGGATCTGGTCGGCCATCTCGGCGGCGGGCGTCCCGGGGCGCTTGCTGTACTGGAACGTGAACGCCTGGGTGAACCGGGCCTCGCGCACCACGTGGAGCGTCTGCTGGAAGTCCTCCTCGGTCTCGCCGGGGAAGCCCACGATGACGTCCGTGGTGATGGCGGCGTCCGGCATGGCGGCCCGCACCTTCTCGATGATGCCCAGGTAGCGGTCCTGGCGGTACGAGCGGCGCATCGCCTTCAGGACCGGGTCGGAACCTGACTGCAGCGGCATGTGCAGCTGGTGCATCACGCTGGGCGTCTCCGCCATGGCGGCGATGACGTCGTCGGTGAAGTCCCGCGGGTGCGGCGAGGTGAAGCGGATCCGCTCCAGGCCCTCGACCGCGCCGGTGGCGCGCAGCAGCTTGCTGAACGCCTCACGGTCCCCGATGTCCGAGCCGTACGCGTTGACGTTCTGGCCGAGCAGGGTGACCTCGATGACGCCCTCGGCGACCAGCGCCTCGACCTCGGCGAGTACGTCGCCGGGCCTGCGGTCCTTCTCCTTGCCGCGCAGGGCCGGGACGATGCAGAACGTGCAGGTGTTGTTGCAGCCGACCGAGATCGCCACCCAGGCCGCGTAGGCGGACTCGCGGCGCGAGGGGAGCGTGGAGGGGAAGGTCTCCAGCGACTCGACGATCTCGACCTGCGCCTCCTGCGCGATCCGGGAGCGCTCCAGCAGGACCGGCAGCTGGCCGATGTTGTGCGTGCCGAACACCACGTCGACCCACGGCGCCCGCTTGACGATGGTGTCGCGGTCCTTCTGCGCCAGGCAGCCGCCGACCGCGATCTGCATCCCGGGGCGGGCGGCCTTCTTGGGCACGAGCTGGCCGAGGTTGCCGTACAGCCGGTTGTCGGCGTTCTCCCGCACCGCGCAGGTGTTGAACACCACGACGTCGGCGCCGTCGGACCCCTCGGGCGCGCGCACGTACCCCGCGTCCTCCAGGAGGCCGGAGAGGCGTTCGGAGTCGTGGACGTTCATCTGGCACCCATAGGTGCGGATCTCGTAGCTGCGAATGGGTGCGTCCTGCGCGGTCATGCCCTCCAGAGTAGGTGGTCGCGGGGACAGCCCAGGCACCCGTTCGGCGGTAGGGCGCCCGCGGCTTCGGCGCGCGGTGGGGCGCCGAAGCCGCGGGCGCTGTGCGGGGCCGGGGGGATTCAGCGCTCGGATTCTCCGCCGGCGGCGGGCTCCACCCCGTCCCGGGACAGCAGCGCCGCCGGCGCGGACGTCTCCACGGCCGGTTGTCCGCCGTGCCCGTCGTGTCCCCCGTGCCCGTCGGCACGGGTGCTGCCGCTACCGCTGCCGCGGCTCTCGTCCGCGACGAACTTCGAGACAGCGCGGGCACTGTCCAGGAGCTGCGCGGGGAAGACGATCGTGCTGTTCTTCTCCGCGGCGATCTCGGCGAGGATCTGCAGGTTGCGCAGCTGCAGGGCCACCGGGTGGTCCGCGATGACGTCCGCGGCCTCGGCCAGCCGGTCGGCGCTCAGCGCCTCGCCCTCGGCCGCGATGATCTTGGCCCGCTTCTCCCGCTCGGCCTCGGCCTGGCGTGCCATGGCCCGTTGCATGCTCACCGGCAGCTCGATGTCCTTCAGCTCGACCAAGGACACGTACACGCCCCACTGCTGCGTGGTGCGGTCGAGGATCTCCCGGATGGCCAGGTTGAGCGTCTGGGTGTCGGTCAGCACCTGGTCGAGCAGGGAGCGGCCGACGATGTTGCGGACGGTCGTCTGGGCGATCTGCCCGACCGCCGCGGACACGTTCTCGATCTCCACGATGGACTTCACCGCGTCCACCCGCCGGTAGTAGGCCACGGCGGCCACCCCGATGGAGACGTTGTCCTGCGTGATCACCTGCTGCGACGGGACCGGCATGGTGACGGTGCGCAGGCTCACCTTCCACATGCGGTCGCTCAACGGGATCATGAAGTGGAAGCCGGGCTTGCGGACTCCGTGCAGCTGCCCCAGCCGGAACACCACACCGCGTTCGTACTGCCGCACTATGGCGGCTCCCAGATTCGGCATGTCCGCCTCCTCCTGTCTGCCCCCCTTCCAGCATCGCTCCGCTCCGGCCTTCCGCGGACCCACCAGGCCTGGCAGGATCCCGCTCCATGGATCTCTCCGGCCTGGGCGGACGCACACACGGTCGGCTCCGCGCCCTGTGGCGCAGAGCCGGACGGCGCCGCGCCCTGCAGGCGGTCCTGGCGGGCGCCTCCGCCCTTGCCCTCCTGCTGTGGTGGCTCCTGCCGGCCGGCGGGCCCTCCTACCCGCACCGGCCCATCTCGCTGGCCACCGGCGTGGCCAACGGCGTCTACGAGACGTACGGGAAGCTGCTGAAGTCCGACCTGCGGACCGCCCTGCCGGGTGTCCAGGTGAACCTGCTCCAGACCGAGGGATCGGTCGACAACATCAAGCGCGTGGTGTCCGGCAAGGCGGACTTCACCATCGCCGCGGCCGACGCGGTGGCGAACTACCACGGGCCCGGCAAGGCCGATCTGCGTGCCTGCGCACGGCTCTACGACGACTACATGCAGCTGGTGGTGCCGCGCGACTCCACGGTGACGTCGGCGCGCGACCTGCGCGGCAAGACCGTGGGCATCGGGCAGGCCGACTCGGGCGTCAGCCTGATCGCCCGGCGGCTGCTGACCGCCGCCGGCCTGGACGTGACCAAGGACGTCAGGGCGGTTCCCGTGGGCATCGACCAGGCGCCGGCGATGCTGCTCAGCGGCAAGCTCGACGCGTTCTTCTGGTCGGGCGGGCTGCCGACCGCCACCATCGCGGCGATGGCCTCCCCGGTGCCGCGGATCAAGCTGGTGCAGCTCGGCGACCTTGCCGCGAAGCTGCACACCATGGGGAGCCAGATGCAGTACTACCGGCAGGCGGTGATGCCGGCCGACGCCTATCCCAAGGCCCAGGACGGTCAGGCGGTCGCCACCATCGCCGTGGCGAACCTGCTGGTCACGACCGATCACGCCGACACCGGGCTGGTGCAGCGGCTGACCAGGGCGGTGATCGACAGCAGGGACGCGATCGGCAAGGAGGTGCACGCCGCCCAGTTGGTGGACCTGCGCACCGCCGTGTTCACCGATCCGCTGCCCCTGCACATCGGGGCGGAGCGCTACTACCGCTCGGTCAAGCCGTAAGGGGCACCGCCCTGGGCGGGCGGTCCTTACTGTCCCCCCTGCGGTGCTCACTCACCGGCCGGTACGGACATCTCCCCTCGGCCGGCGTTTTTCCTGCCCTCGGCCTGCACGTTCCTCGGCCTGCGCGTTTCCACCCTCAGCCGGTCGGGACGGGTGCCGTGCGCGGCACCGTGAGGACGACCTCCAGGCCGTGCGGCTCGCGTTTGGCGTAGGCGATGGCGCCGCCGCCCTGGCTGAGCAGGGCGCGGGCGATCGACAGCCCCAGACCTGAGCCGTTCACGTTCTGGTGCCGGGCGCTGCGCCAGAACCGGTCGCCGATCCGTTCGAGTTCGTCCTCGGCCAGCCCCGGCCCGCTGTCGGCGACGCGGACCACCACCTGGTCGGGGCCGCCCTCGACGGTGATCGCCACCGTCTCCCCCGCGGGCGTGAACTTGATCGCGTTGTCGAGCACCGCGTCCAGCGCGCTGGACAGCGCGACCCGGTCCGCCCAGCCCTCGACCGTGCCGCCGTCGCCCGGCGCCCCGAACCGCAGGGCGACGCCGTCGCGCTCGGCAGAGGCCTCCCAGGCGTTGGTGCGGCCGCGGACCAGCTCGGCGATGTCCGTCACCGCCAGATGGACTCCCGAGCGCTCGGCGACGGCCAGGCCGAGCAGATCGTCCAGCACCTGGGCGAGGCGCTGCCCCTCCTCCTTCACCGATTCGGCCTCGGTGTGCCCCTCGGGCAGCTCCAGACCGAGCAGCTCGATGCGCAGCAGCAGCGCCGACAGGGGGTTCCGCAGCTGGTGCGAGGCGTCCGCGACGAACGCGCGCTGCTGCTCCAGCACCTCCTCGACGTTGTCGGCCATCTCGTTGAACGAGCGTGCCAGCCGGCGCAGTTCCGGGGGCCCGCCGGAGGCTCCCACCCGGGAGGCCATGCGCCCGGTGGCGATGTCGTGCGTCACCCGGTCCAGCTTGGCCACCGGCAGCAGCACCCAGGCGGTCAGCCGCACGGCGAACAGCACGGCGACCGCCATCGCCACCAGCTCCCCGGCGATCAGCAGCATCCAGCCGTGCAGGATCCTGGCCCGCAGCGCGCCGGTCGGGGACTCGGTGACGACGACCGCGACGACGTCCCCGTCGCGCACGATCGGCGAGGCGATGGCGAGTTCGCGCTGCTGCCAGGGCCACACCTGCTCGGGGTCGTGGGCGCGGCGGCCCAGCAGGGCCGAGTAGTAGGCGTCGTGGAGTTCGCCGCTGGTGGGCATCCGCCAGCCGGCGGGCGCGGCGGCCATGGCCGCGCGGTCGCGGTAGAACACGCCGGCGCTGATGCCGTACAGCTGCTGGTAGCGGTCGAGTTCGGTGCGCAGGGTGTGCAGCCGCTCGGCGTCGGCACTGTCGATCGGGGTGCCCTCGCCGCGCGCGGTGACGAACTGCGCGAGGGCGGCGAAGCGGGTCGTGTCGTCGATCCGGTCGACCACCACGCGCTGCTGCTGCGCGGCCGCCTGGCTGGCGGCCAGCGGGAAGCCCAGGGCCAGCAGGACCCCGGCCATCAGGCCGATCAGCAGCGGCAGCAGGCGGTTGCGCACAGCGGCTCCCGGGCGGGGCGGTCAGCCGACCGGGGCGACGAGCCGGTAGCCGACACCGCGGACCGTCTCGATCATCGCCGGGGTGCGAAGCTTGGACCGCAACGACGCCACATGCACCTCCAGGGTGCGGCCGGTGCCCTCCCACGCGGTGCGCCAGACCTCGCTGATGATCTGCTCGCGGCGGAAGACGACGCCGGGGCGCTGCGCGAGCAGGGCCAGCAGGTCGAACTCCTTGCGGGTCAGGGCCACCGGCGCGCCCTCGACGGTCACCTGCCGCGTCGGCAGGTCGATGGCCACGCCGCCGAGCCGCAGCGGCGTCCCCGCCACCCGGGCGCCGGCGGGCTCGGCCGCCGCCGTACCGGGCGCTGTGGACGCCCCTGCGCCCGGCGCGGAGACGGGCGGGCGCAGCGGGGGGCGGCGGCTGACCGCGTGGATGCGGGCGAGCAGCTCGCCGGTGTCGTAGGGCTTGACCACGTAGTCGTCGGCGCCGAGGTTCAGGCCGTGGATGCGCGAGCGGACGTCGGCCCGGGCGGTGACCATGATCACCGGGGTGTCCGTGCGGCGCCTGATCCGGCTGCACACCTCGAAGCCGTCCTGGTCGGGCAGCCCCAGGTCGAGGAGCACGCAGTCGAAGCCGGGGCCCTCCGCGGGCAGCATGGCCTGGATCGCCTCCTCGCCGCTGCGGGCGTGCCTGACCTCGAAGCCGTGCCTCCCGAGCACGGCGGAAAGGGCGGCGGCGACCCGGTCGTCGTCCTCCACGAGCAGCAGTCGCATGCGTCACCTCCTCCTCACCAGGCTCGGCGCCGGTCGGCTCCGGCACACCCGGACGCCCCCGCAGGTTCACGAAACCGTTCCCTGCCGACCGGGTCATGGTCTTCTCCGACCGAATCCACCCCGATCGCGGCAGGGTGCGTCAAGGGGGTACCGGCTCACGCGCCGGACCGTTACCGAGCCGGTACGCATCGCAGGCGCCGGGGGCGTCCGCCGGGTGCGCCGGTCGGCGGCCCACCGCGCACCGCGCCGACGTGCGACCGTCGCTTGACGTGGGCAGTCGCAGTGAGTTGCATACGCTTTGTGACCGCACTCCTTCCGGGGGCCGCTGCGTGGACCCGGTGATCGTCGCGGGGGCGGGCCCGGTGGGCCTGACCCTCGCTCTCGCGCTGGCCCGCCGTGACGTCCCCGTCATCGTCTTCGACGGGGCCGAGGCGCCGCACGAACCGGAAGGACTGCACCGCCCGCGCACCGCCGTCCTCGGCCCGGACACCGCCGCCCTGATCGACCGCCTCGGATATGAGGGGCTGCGCCGGGACGGCATGACCTGGGCGGCCTGGCGGACGTTGCGCCGCCGCGCCGAGGTGCTCAGGATCGACTTCGGCCCCGATCCGGCCGACGCGCCCGTCCACATCGCCCAGCACCTGCTCGAACACGGGCTGCGCCAGGCCCTGTTGTCCTGCGGTTCGGTGCGCATGGTGCCGGGGTGCCGGCTGGACGCCCTGGAGCAGGACAGGAACGGGGTGAGCGTCCACACCGCGGGCACCGAGGAGACCTGGTGGCGCGGCAGCTTCCTGGTCGGCTGCGACGGCCCGCGCTCCACCGTCCGCAAGCTGCTCGGGGTGCGCTTCCCGGGCCGCAGCGCGGTCGACCGGCAGGCGGTGGCGGTGCTGCGCACCGAACTCCCCGAGCCGGGCGTGGCGTTGCTCCACAGGGACCCGCCGGGGGCACCCGCCGGCCAGGAGATCACCGCCCGGCCGCTGCCGGACGGACTGTGGCGGCTGGACTGGCTGCTGCCGGCCCAGGTACGGCAGTTGACGTCGGACGCCCTGGTGGAACGCCTGCGCTCCACGCTCACCGCCTGGTGCGGCCGCGTGGTGCCCTACGACCTGATCGGCTCCGCCGACCACCCGGTGCACCAGCGGCTGGCCCGGCGCTGGCGGGTCGGCCGGGTCTTCCTCGCCGGCGACTCGGCGCATGTGATGGGCGCACTGGGGGCGCAGAGTGTCGAGGAGGGCCTCCGGGACGCGGAGAACCTCTCCTGGAAGCTGTCTCTCGCCTGGCATGACGGGGCCTCCCCCCTTCTTCTGGACAGTTACGAGGCGGAGCGCAGGGGCGCGGTCGGCGCCCGGCTGCGGGCCACCGACCAGGCCCTGCCGCTGGTCCGGGCCAGCGGCGCCTGGCAGACCGTGCGCCAGTCCCTGCTGTCGGGATCGGCACGCGGGCAGGCCGAGTTGCTGACCGACAGCCACCTCGGGCGCGGGGCGGTCGCCACCACCGCGGTGTACGGACGCTCGCCGCTGTCGCTGCCCGCACCACGCGGGGGCGGCAAGACGGGTGCGTCGCCGCTGGTGTCCGGCTGCGACACCCCACCGGGCGGCATCGTGGCGGACGTACCCGTGTACAGCCTGGAAGGCACGGCCGGGCGCCTGCGCGACCAGCTCGGGCGCGGACTCGTCGTCGTGCTCGTCGCTCCCGGTACGGGCGTGTGGGAGTCCCGGCACTGGCTGACGGCCGGCCTGATGCCTCGGCTGGCCTCCGCGGTGGCCGCGCTGCCGACCAGCGCCGAACTGGTGGTCGCCGAGACCTACCCGGGCGCGACCGCCCACAGCGTGCTGCTCGTCCGGCCCGACGGCCGCCTGGTGACCGTGATGACCGGCTGCCGGCCCGCGGAGCTGTACTCGTACGCCGATCTGGCCCGTGGCGGCCCTCCGTCGGCCGTCGGCGCCGAGGAGGACGCGACGCTCGGAGCCTCCGAGGCACCGGGCTCCGAGGAGGCCGACGACGAGGACGAACCCGGGGATCCTGACTCCGGCGAAGCCGGAGGAACCGGCGGGCGACGGGTCAGCGGGCGGGCGCGATAGCGAGCGGACGGGCCGCGCCCGGTATGAGCGGCGCCGGCATCGCGGCGTCGCGCGGTGCGATCACCGCGTGGCCTGCGGCGGTTTCCGGCGCGGCTACTCCCACAGCCATGGCCCGTCCTCCCCTGCTTCTTCGGCGACGCCCTCCTGAGCCAGGGCGTCGCGCACCACTTTGAGGGCCAGCCCCTCCGAGTACCCCTTGCGGGCGAGCATGCCCGCCAGGCGCCGGATGCGCTTGTCGCGGTCCAGCCCGCGTGTCCCGGCGAGCCGGCGACCGACCAGCTCGCGGGCCGTCGCCTCCTCCTGGTCGGCGTCGAGCAAGCCGACCGCCTCGGTCACCAACTCGGCGTCCACGCCCCGGTGGTGGAGCTCCCGGGCGAGGGCGCGCCGGGCCAGTCCGCGTCCTCGGTGACGGGACTCCACCCAGGCGTTGGCGAACGCCTGGTCGTCGATCAGGCCCACGTCCTCGAAGCGCTCCAGGACGTGCTGCGCGACGTCGTCGGGGATCTCCCGCTTCCGCATGGCGTCCGCGAGTTGCCTGCGGGTGCGCGGGGTTCCGGTGAGCAGGCGCAGGCACACGGCCCGCGCCTGCTCCTCCGGATCGAGCGGCGGCTCTTGCGAGGCCCTCGACTCGGAAGAGCCGCCGCGTCCTTGGGAACTGCGCGCCATGGCGTCAGGCCTTGGCGGCGGTGGCCTTGGTCGCCTTCTTCGGGGCGGGGACCTCAGCCTTGGCCGCGTCGACCGGGGCGGCGGCCGCGTCCGTCGCGGGCTGTGCCGCGGGCGCCTCGGTCTTCGGCACGCCCACGCCCAGCTTCTCCTTGATCCGCTTCTCGATCTCGTCCGCCAGGTCCGGGTTGTCCTTGAGGAAGTTGCGGACGTTCTCCTTGCCCTGACCGAGCTGGTCGCCCTCGTAGGTGTACCAGGCACCGGACTTGCGGACGAAGCCGTGCTCCACACCCATGTCGATCAGGCCGCCCTCGCGGCTGATGCCCTGGCCGTAGAGGATGTCGAACTCGGCCTGCTTGAAGGGCGGCGCGACCTTGTTCTTGACGACCTTGACGCGGGTGCGGTTGCCGACCGCGTCGGTGCCGTCCTTGAGCGTCTCGATCCGGCGGATGTCGATCCGGACGGAGGCGTAGAACTTCAGCGCGCGGCCACCGGTCGTGGTCTCGGGCGAGCCGAACATCACGCCGATCTTCTCGCGGAGCTGGTTGATGAAGATGGCGGTGGTCTTCGACTGGTTGAGCGCGCTGGTGATCTTGCGCAGGGCCTGGCTCATCAGCCGGGCCTGCAGACCCACGTGCGAGTCGCCCATCTCGCCCTCGATCTCGGCCCGCGGCACGAGGGCTGCCACGGAGTCGATCACGATGAGGTCGAGGGCTCCGGAGCGGACCAGCATGTCCACGATCTCCAGGGCCTGCTCACCGGTGTCCGGCTGGGACAGGATCAGGTTGTCCGTGTCCACGCCGAGGGCCTTGGCGTACTCGGGGTCGAGCGCGTGCTCGGCGTCCACGAAGGCCACCGTGCCGCCGGCCCGCTGGGCGTTGGCCACCGCGTGCAGGGTGAGGGTGGTCTTGCCGGAGGACTCCGGGCCGTACACCTCCACCACACGGCCACGGGGCAGACCGCCGACGCCGAGGGCGACGTCCAGGGCGGTCGACCCGGTGGGAATGACCTCGATGGGCTCATTCGGCCGGTCGCCGAGGCGCATGACCGCGCCCTTGCCGAACTGCCGTTCAATCTGTGCGAGCGCGGCGTCGAGCGCCTTCTCGCGGTCGTTTCCTGCCATGGGTTCCACCCGGGATGTCTGGTTCGATCGCTTCACGTCCAAGACGCTAGCGCCTGCCACTGACAATGCGCCCGGACGTCCCCCTCGACCTGTGGATAACTCCGGCGACCCGAGCCGCGAAGCCTGCGTCGGGCCCGGTCGCGCACTGCCGCCGCCGCGGGAGTTCCGCCCGGCCCTTCCATGAGAATGGCTGTTCGATTTTCGTGTCAAGCGACCCGCCGACGCCGCGCCGGCCGATCGGCCGCGAACTCGGTGGCGGCCCGGACCGGCACTGCGTAGGTTCCCCCGCATGGCTGACGAGTGCTTCGGACATCCACGGCTTGCCGCGATCTACGACCCGCTCGACCCCGACCGCGGCGATCTCGACGCGTACCTCCGGACGGCGGCGGACCTCGGGGCGCGCCGGGTCCTGGACATCGGCTGCGGGACCGGGGTCTTCGCCCTGCTGCTCGCCGACCGCGGGATCGAGGTCTTCGGCGTCGATCCCGCCGGCGCGTCCATCGACGTCGCGCGGGCCAAACCGGGCAGCGAGCGGGTCCGCTGGCTCCGCGGCGACGCGACGGACCTCCCGCCGCTGCAGGTCGACCTCGCGACGATGACGGCGAACGTCGCCCAGGGCATCGCCGACCCGCAGGCGTGGCGGGACACGCTGCGGGGCGCCCACGCGGCGCTGCGGCCTGGCGGGCACCTGGTCTTCGAGACCCGCGATCCTGCCAGGCGCGCCTGGCAGGAGTGGACCCGCGAGAAGTCCCACCGCGTGACGGAGATCCCCGGCACCGGCCCCGTCGAGACCTGGGTCGAGCTGGTCGAGGTGGGGCTGCCGCTCGTGACGTTCCGCTGGACGTACCGGTTCGCGGCGGACGGGCAGGTACTGACGTCGGACTCGACGCTGCGCTTCCGGGAGCGGGATGAGGTCGAGCGGGACCTGGCCGCGCACGGCTTCACGGTGGAGGACGTCCGCGACGCACCCGACCGCCCCGGCAAGGAGTTCGTCTTCGTGGCACGCCGGGCCTGACCGGCTCAGGCAGGGCCGGCTGCTTCCGGCCGGGCCCGCTCGTACATCGCGACCAGCACGCCGTGCACCGGCTCGCCGGCCGGATCCTCGTCGGCCTCGTCCACCAGCCGGGCCAGGGTCTCACCGAGCACGCGGGCCTTCTCCGGCGTCAGGCGCAGATGGCGGAAGGTCACCACGGTTTCGGAGGCGGACCGGTCCAGTTCCTGGGCGAACGCGCCGAACATGGCTGCCGTGCCGGCCCCCGCCGGCTCGGCGACCACCATCCTGCGGCCGGTGCGCTGGTAGTACTGCTCGGTCCCGCCGCGCACCTGCCGGGTCTCGGCGACGTACACCAGGCCGGCCTCCCGCAGGACCTTCAGGTGGTGCGCCACGTTGCCCTTGCCCACCTCGAGCTGGACGGCCAGCCCGCTGATGGTGGCCGGTTGCTGGCCGAGCGCGAACAGCAGCCGCTGGCGGAGCGGGTGGGCGAGGGCAGCGAACTGCTGCGGTGAGCCGACCTCCTGGACGTCCTGCGGTGGGTGCGGGTGCTGCGTCTCGTCGGGCATGGATTAAGTGTCTAACTCTCTTGACGCTTTCGCAAGGGTGGTGCTCTACTCCTCTGCCATGACGACTACGACGCAGCCCGAGTCCGCACTCACCACCGCCGTTGACGAGACGATCCGCCTCGTCAGCGAGCACTACGTCTTCCCCGACGTCGCCGAGCAGATCGCCGCGGTGCTGCGGCAGCGGCTCGCCGGCGGGGCCTACGCGGCGGACAGCGCCGAGGAAGTGGCCCGGCTGGTCACCGAGGACCTGCAGTCGGTCAACGGCGACCGGCATCTGCGGCTGCTCTTCCACGCCGACGAGGTCCCGGCGGGGAAGGGCGAGGCCACGCTCGCGGACCTGCGCCGGGACTTCGACAGCTCGCTCGGCGGTGCGCCCCGGGTGGAGCTGCTGGACGGCAAGGTCGCCGTCCTGGAGCTCGCGCCGGTGATCTTCCCCGTCGAGTGGGCCGCCGCGCCGCTGGGCGCTGCGCTCTCCCTGGCCGCACCGGCGCAGGCGCTGATCCTGGACCTGCGCCGCTGCAGGGGCGGCGTGCCGGAGACGGTGGCACTGGTCTGCAGCTACCTGCTCGACGAGCGCACCCACCTCAACACCCAGGTCTGGCAGGGCGGGGAGATCCAGGAGCAGTCCTGGAGCCAGACGCATGTGCCCGGCCCGCGGTTCGGAGGCACGAAGCCGCTGTACCTGCTGACCAGCGGCCGGACCTTCTCCGGCGGTGAGGAACTGGCCTACGACCTGCAGCAGTTGGGCCGGGCCGTGGTCGTCGGGGAGCGCACGGGCGGCGGCGCGCACCCGCGCGAGGGCTGGACGGTGCATCCGCACCTCGAGGCCACGGTCCCCGTGGGCCGCTCCGTGAACCCGGTGTCCGGCACGAACTGGGAGGGCACCGGGGTGCAGCCGGACGTCCCCGTCGCGGCGGAGGACGCCCTGACCCGCGCGCACGAACTGGCCCTGGAGCGTCTGGCCGAGATCGTCGGCTGACCGGTGACGCCGGAACGCATGTGCCCGCTCCCGTCCACAAGCCCCTTCGCTCACACGACCGGCACGGCGGGGAGGCGAGGCGTCCGTCAGCGGTGGGAGGGCGGAACGTCCATGGCGGCGCACACCGCGCGCCAGACGTCCTTGGCCTCCCAGCCGTCGTCCAGCGCCTGAAGCACGGTTCGGCCGCCCAATTGGGACATCACGTGGTCGCGTGCGAAGGAGTCGGCGTAGGTCTCGCCGAAGTGGGCGCGCATCCGCTCCCAGAAAATCGTCAACCGCATGGGTGCCAGTATCGCGCCACCTGCGGCGGTAACGACCGCGCCTCCCTGCAAGCGGTCATTACCGCCCCGCCGGCCCGGTGTGGACGTCATCCCTCACCGCAGCCGCGCGATCCCGTTCACGCCACCGCCCGCACCGCCGCGGTGACCAGGACCGCGGCGGCCACCACGACCAGGAAGGGCGCCCGCAGCAGCAGGGCCACCGCCGCCGCGGCCAGACCGGCGGCGCGGGCGTCGACGACGAGGTGCCGCGAGCCGGTCCCGAAGGTCTGCAGCGCGGTCAGTGCGGCCAGCAGCGCGATGGGCACCAGCGCCGCGAGCCGTTTGACGACCGGGCGCTCCAGGAGCCCCGCGGGCACGGACAGCCCGAGCAGCTTCACCCCGTAGCAGCCGAGGGCCGTGATCCCGATGGCGATCCATGCGTCAGATCCGCTGGTCATGGGCGGTTCCTTCCTCGTGGACGGACGCGGGCGCCTGTACGGCGCTGCCGCCGGGTGCGTCGTGCGCATCGGCCGGGGGTTGCTCGCCGCGGCGGCGGCCGGCGGCGAGGGCGAGCGGCGCGGCCAGCGCGGAGACCAGAACGGGCACGCCCGCGGGGAGCACCGGCAGGAACACGAGCGCGAGCAGCACGGCGAGCGCGGCCACCGCCCGCTCGGTGCGGCCCTTGACCATCGGGGCCAGCAGCGCGAGGAACACCGCGGGCCCTGCGGCGTCCAGGCCCCAGGCGTTGGGGTCGCCGAGCGCCGAGGCCCCCAGCGCCCCGGCGAACGTGGTCAGGTTCCACAGCACGTACAGGCTCGCCCCGGTGACCGTGAAGCCGAGCCGTGCGGCGTCCCTGCCGCGCTGGGCGAGGGCGACCGCGGAGGTCTCGTCGATCACCCACTGGGCGGCCAGCGGCCGCACCGCCCGGGGGAGCTTGAGCAGCTGGGAGAGCCTGAGGCCGTAGAAGGCGTTGCGGGTGCCGAGGAAGAAGGCCCCCGCGGCCGCGGTGAAGGGGCTGCCGCCGGCTCCGAGCGCGCTGACCAGGGCGAACTGGGAGGCGCCGGTGAAGACCAGCAGGGACAGCGCGCAGGTCTGGACGAGCGAGAGCCCGGCGCCCGCCGACGTCACGCCGAAGGCGAAGCCGGACAGGCCGACCGCGATGCCGACGCCGAGGGCGTCGCGGACGACGGCGGCACGGCCGGCGTCCGGCACGTCGGGCGCGGGAAGCGATGCGGGTATCGGTGGTGCGGTCACGCGGAAGACGCTAGGTCCGGGCCGCCCTTCCGGTCTTGTATGTTCTTGCGCTCGCGCTGGTAGGCGCCCGGCGGGACGCCGACGATGCGGCTGAAGTGCCGGTTGAGGTGCGGCTGGTCAGTGAAGCCCACGGCGGCCGCGGTGTCGGCCGGGCTGGCGCCGGCGTCCAGCAGGCGGCGCGCTGCCCTGACCCGCTCGCCGGTCAGCCAGGCGTGCGGCGGCAGCCCGTACGCCTTCTTGAAGGCGCGCAGGAGGGCGAAGGAGCTCGATCCGGTCTCGGCGGCGAGCTGCTCCAGGCTCGGCGGCCGGGTCAGCGATGCGGCGAGCAGGTCGCGGGCGCGGGCGGCGACCGCCGGGCCACCGGCCGGTGCGCGTTCGGGGAAGACGGACGCGGTGCCGTGGCGGGCCAGCAGCCGGGCCACGGCCAGGCGCAAGAAGGTGTCGGCGGCGAGCGGGTTGTCGTGCTCGGCTGCCCGGTGCACGTCGGCGATCATGTCCGCGGTGGCCGGGTCGTCGAGGACTGTGGCGGTGAAGGCCGGGGTGCCGCGCAGCGCGGAGGTCTCCGCCGCGACGGCGGCGACGACCTCCGGCGCGGGATACAGGACCCGGTAGCTCCAGCCGTCCGCGCTGCCCGCGTAGGCCGTGTGCGGCGTCTCCGGGTTGAGCAGGACGACTCCCCCGGCCCCCGCGTGCTGGGCTCCGCCCGGCAGCCCGACGGCCTCGATGCCGCCGGTGACCGCGGCGATGACGTAGCCGTCGTGCGCGTGCCGGGCGAACGTGTGGCGGATGTAGCGGGCGCTGAGCAGATCGACGCCGGGCAGCCCCGGGTGCTCCCAGTGTCGTGCCTGCTCGCGGGTGGCCATGGGACATTGTGGGGACACGATGGCGTGCTCGCGCCAGGAGTTATCCACAGGCTGGACAGCGAGCCCAGCGGGGTGTCGGTCCGGCGAGGCAGGATGGGAGCCATGTCCGAACAGTCCCGTCACCCCAGCCTCGAGGCGTTCTCCCCGGCCACCAGCGCGTGGTTCACCGGGGCGTTCCGCGAGCCCACCGCCGCCCAGGCAGGCGCATGGACGGCCATCGCGGAGGGCTCCGACGTGCTCGTCGTGGCGCCCACCGGTTCGGGCAAGACACTCGCCGCCTTCCTGGCCGCACTGGACAGGCTGGCCAGCGTCCCGCCGCCGGCCGAGGCCCGCAAGCGCTGCCGGGTGCTGTACGTGTCGCCGCTCAAGGCCCTCGCGGTCGACGTGGAGCGCAACCTGCGCAGCCCCCTCGCGGGCCTGCGGCAGGAGTCGGTGCGCCTGGGCCTGCCCGAGCCCGAGGTGCGGGTCGGCATCCGGTCCGGGGACACGCCGCCGGCCGAGCGGCGGGCCCTGGTCAGCCGTCCCCCGGACATCCTCATCACCACGCCCGAGTCGCTGTTCCTCATGCTGACCTCGGCCGCCCGGGAGGCCCTGAGCGGCGTGGAGACGGTGATCCTGGACGAGGTGCACGCGGTCGCAGGCACCAAGCGGGGGGCTCATCTGGCGCTGTCGCTGGAGCGGCTCGACGAACTGCTGGAACGGCCCGCGCGCAGGATCGGGCTGTCCGCGACGGTCCGCCCTGTGGACGAGATCGCGCGCTACCTGTCGCCGCAGCGACGGGTGACGATCGTGCAGCCGGCGTCGCAGAAGGAGTTCGACCTCTCGGTGGTCGTGCCCGTGGAGGACATGGGCGAGCTGGGCGGATCGCCGGTGATGGACGCCGCCGAGCACACCGGCCCCGCCGCCGGTCCCGCCGAGCGGCCGTCGATCTGGCCGCATGTGGAGGAGCGCATCGCCGATCTGGTGCAGGCCCACCGGTCGACCATCGTCTTCGCCAACTCCCGCCGGCTCGCCGAGCGGCTGTGCAACCGGCTGAACGAGATCGGCCAGGAGCGGGTGGACGGCGAGGCGCTGCCGGAGGCGCACACGCCCGCCCAGCTCATGGCCCAGTCGGGCGCGGCGCGGGGAGCGGCGCCGGTGCTGGCCAGGGCGCACCACGGCTCGGTGTCCAAGGAGCAGCGGGCCCTGGTCGAGGAGGACCTCAAGGCGGGCCGCCTGCCTGCGGTGGTGGCGACCTCGAGCCTGGAGCTGGGCATCGACATGGGCGCGGTGGACCTCGTCGTCCAGGTCGAGTCGCCGCCGTCGGTGGCCTCCGGCCTGCAGCGGGTGGGCCGCGCCGGGCACCAGGTGGGCGCGGTGTCGACCGGGGTGGTCTTCCCCAAGTACCGGGGTGACCTGGTGCAGTCGGCCGTGGTCACCGAGCGGATGCGGGAGGGCGGCATCGAGGCGCTGCGGGTGCCGGCCAACCCGCTGGACGTCCTGGCCCAGCAGATCGTCGCGATGACCGCGCTCGACACCTGGGACGTGGACGAGTTGCTCGCAGTGGTCCGGCGGGCCGCGCCCTTCGCCTCGCTGCCGCAGTCGGCCTACGTCGCGGTGCTGGACATGCTGGCCGGCCGGTACCCGTCGGACGCCTTCGCCGAGCTGCGGCCGCGCCTGGTGTGGGACCGGACGGCGAACACCCTGACGGGCCGGCCGGGCGCGCAGCGGCTGGCGGTGACCTCGGGCGGCACGATCCCGGACCGCGGGCTGTTCGGGGTGTTCCTGGCCGGCGCCGACCCGAAGAAGGGCGGCGGCCGGGTCGGCGAGCTCGACGAGGAGATGGTCTACGAATCGCGGGTGGGTGACGTGTTCACCCTGGGCACCACCTCCTGGCGGATCGAGGACATCACCCGCGACCGGGTGCTGGTCTCCCCCGCCCCCGGGGTGCCGGGCCGCCTGCCGTTCTGGAAGGGCGACCAGCTGGGCCGGCCGCTGGAACTCGGCAGGGCGGTGGGCGCGTGGCTGCGCGAGGTCGGCGCGCTGACCCCCGAGGCCGCGCGCGAGCGCCTGACCGCCGCCGGGCTCGACACCTGGGCCATCGACAACGTCCTGGCCTATCTGGCGGAGCAGCGGCAGGCCTGCGGCCATGTGCCGGACGACCGCACCATCGTTGTGGAGCGGTTCAGGGACGAGCTCGGCGACTGGCGGGTGATCATCCACTCGCCGTTCGGGGCGCAGGTCCACGCCCCCTGGGCGCTGGCGCTGGGCGCCAGGCTGCAGGAGCGCTACGGGCTGGACGCGCAGGCGATGCACGCCGATGACGGCATCGTGCTGCGGCTGCCGGACGCCGACCTGATGGGCCTGGACCTGCTGGACGCCGACCCGCTGGCCCACGGCGCCGAGTACGACCCCGAGCAGTCCCCCGTGGGGGCCGCGGACGTCGCCTTCGACAAGGGGGAGATCGAGCAGCTGGTGACCGACCAGGTCGGTGGGTCGGCGCTGTTCGCCTCCCGGTTCCGGGAGTGCGCGGCCCGGGCGCTGCTGCTGCCGCGCCGCAGTCCCGGAAAGCGCACGCCGCTGTGGCAGCAGCGGCAGCGCGCGTCGCAACTGCTGCAGGTGGCCTCGGAGTTCGGGTCGTTCCCGATCGTGCTGGAGGCGGTGCGCGAGTGCCTGCAGGACGTCTTCGACGTGCCGGGCCTGGTGGAGCTGATGGGCGACATCGAAGCGCGCAGGGTCCGGCTGGTGGAGGTCACCACCCACGAGGCGTCGCCGTTCGCCCGGTCCCTGCTCTTCGGTTACGTGGCGCAGTTCCTGTACGAGGGTGACTCGCCGCTGGCCGAGCGGCGCGCGGCCGCCCTGTCGCTGGACTCGCGGCTGCTCGCGGAGCTGCTGGGCCAGGCGGAGCTGCGCGAACTGCTGGACGCCGACGTGCTGGCCGAGCTGGAACGGGAGCTGCAGTGGCTCACCGAGGACCGCCACGTCAAGGACGCCGAGGGGGTAGCCGACCTGCTGCGCGTGCTGGGGCCGCTGACGTCGGCGGAGCTGGCCGAGCGCGGCGGCGAGGCCGCCTGGGCGGAGGAGCTGGAGAAGGCGCGGCGGGCGATCCGGGTGCGCATCGCGGGCGCGGAGCACTGGGCCGCGGTGGAGGACGCCGGCCGCTTGCGGGACGCGCTGGGAACGGCACTGCCGGTCGGGGTGCCGGTGGCGTTCACCGAGCCGGTCAAGGATCCGCTCGGCGACCTGCTGGCCAGGTACGCCCGCACGCACGGGCCGTTCACCAGCGGCGAGGCGGCGGACAGGTTCGGGCTGGGCGCGGCGGTGGCGGACGGCACCCTGCACCGGCTGACCGCGGCGGGCCGCCTCGTGCAGGGCGAGTTCCGGCCGGGGGCGGCGGGCCAGGAGTGGTGCGACGCGGCCGTGCTGCGCAGGTTGCGCCGCCGCAGCCTGGCGGCGCTGCGCCAGGAGCTGGAGCCCGTGCCGCCCGCGACCCTCGGGGTGTTCCTCCCGCAGTGGCAGCACGTGGGCACCCACAGCCTGCGCGGGATGGACGGCCTGGCCAGGGCGGTGGAGCAGTTGCAGGGCGCGGCGGTGCCCGCCTCCGCGCTGGAGAAGCTGGTGCTGCCCTCCCGGGTGACCGGCTACACCCCGGCGATGCTCGACGAGCTGACCTCGTCCGGCGAGGTGCTGTGGGCCGGCGCGGGGGCGCTGCCCGGCAAGGACGGCTGGGTCTCGCTCTACCTGGCCGACAGCGCGCCGCTGCTCATCCCCGCCCCGCAGCCGATGGAGCTCACCCCGCTCCATCAGGCGGTGCTGGCGGCGCTCGACGGCGGGTACGGGCTGTTCTTCCGCCAGATCGCCGACCAGGTGCGGGCCGCAGGACACGAGGTGACCGACCCGGAGCTGGCCGACGCCGTCTGGGACCTGGCCTGGTCCGGGCGCCTGACCAACGACACACTGGCGCCGCTGCGGGCGCTGCTCGGCTCCGGCCGGACGGCCGGGTCCACCGCGCACCGGGCGCCCAGGTCCGTGCCCCGCGGCCGCTACAGCTCGCTGGCGGCCCGCGCTCCGCGCGCGACGGCCTCCCGCAGCGGACCGCCGACGACCGCGGGACGCTGGTCGCTCGTGCCACCGGCGGAGTCCGACGCCACGCTGCGCGCCCACGCGCTGACGCACACCTTGCTGGACCGGCACGGCGTGGTGACCCGCGGGGCGGTCGCGGCCGAGGGCGTGGCCGGCGGCTTCTCGGCCGCCTACCGGGTGCTCGCGGCCTTCGAGGAGACCGGGCAGGCCCGGCGCGGCTACGTGGTGGAGGGCCTCGGCGCGGCCCAGTTCGCCATGGACGGGGCCGTGGACCGGCTGCGCGCGCTGAGCACCGCCAGGGAGCGCGAGGAGGAGCACCAGGGCCGGTCGCGCACGGTCGTCCTGGCCGCCGCCGACCCCGCGAACCCGTACGGCGCGGCGCTCCCCTGGCCCGAGCAGCCCGAGGGCGTGACGCACAAGCCGGGACGCAAGGCCGGGTCCCTGGTCGTCCTGAGCGACGGCGAGCTGGTCCTGTACGTGGAGCGGGGCGGCAAGACCCTGCTGGCGTGGCCCGGGGACGGCATACGCCTGCAGGCCGCGGCGGACGCCCTGGCGCTGGCGGTCCGGGAGGGCGCGCTCGGCCGGCTCACCGTGGAGCGCACCAACGGCGAGCCGGCGCTGACCTCGGCGCTCGGCCAGGCGCTGGAGGCGGCCGGTTTCCACGCCACGCCCCGGGGTCTGCGGCTGCGCGACGGGTAGGCCCGGCGGTCCCCGGGCAAGCCCCCGGGGACCGGCCGGAATCCGGGTCACGGGCCGGGCCGCCGCCGGGCGCGCCATCATGGACGGGTGCCCGAAGGAGACACGGTCTGGCTGACCGCCCACCGACTGCACGCCGCACTGGCCGGCCGGCCCCTGCTGCGGGCGGATCTGCGCGTGCCGCAACTGGCCACCACCGACCTGGCGGGGCGCCGGATGCTGGAGGTCGTGCCGAGGGGCAAGCACCTCATGGCGCGGGTGGAGGGCGGCCTGACCCTCCACTCGCACCTGCGGATGGACGGCGCCTGGCACCTGTACGCCCCAGGGGAGCGCTGGCGGGGCGGCCCGGCCCACCAGGTGCGGGCGGTGCTGGAGAACGAGGCGCGCACGGCCGTCGGATACCGGCTGCCGGTGCTGGAGCTGCTGCCCACCGCCGAGGAGGAGGGCGTGGTCGGGCATCTCGGCCCGGACCTGCTCGGTCCCGACTGGGAACCGGCCCGGGCGCTCGCCGCGCTGTCCGGCAACCCGGAGCGGCCGGTCGGGGAGGCGCTGCTGGACCAGCGCAATCTGGCGGGGATCGGCAACGTCTACGTCTCGGAGCTGTGCTTCCTGCGCGGGGTGACGCCGTGGACGCCGTTCGGTGAGGTCGCGGCCCCGGAGAAGCTGGTGGTGCTGGCGAAGCGGCTGCTGGAGGCGAACAAGTCCCGCCCGGGCCACATCACCACCGGGGACACCCGGCGGGGGCGGACGAACTGGGTGTACGGCAGGGAGCACCAGCCCTGTCTGCGCTGCGGGACGCCCGTGCGCCGCGCCGAGCACGGCGAGGACGGCCGGACGAGGGTGGCCTACTGGTGCCCGCGCTGTCAGCGCGGGCCCACGCCTTCCGCGGGCTGATCGGGCGCCTGGTCCTCCGGACCGTTCCCGTCATGGCCGGGGGCCGGCACCGGCCGGGAGCGCCGGAGACCGGGCAGGACGCGCCGCCCGGCCCGGCGTATGCGGGCATGCGCGGGCACGGCGTGCAGGGGTATGAGCCCGAGGCTCCAGCCGGCGAGCATCGCGCCCTCCCCCGGCCCGGGCCGCTCGCCGGGCCCGAGCGCCAGCCGCAGCGCCGCCCACCACCACGCCAGCCCGCAGCCCGCCGCGAGCACGTGCCTGGCCAGCCGCCCGGCCCGCACCGCCCTGCGTGCACGCATCGCCGCCTCCATGGGTCCCCGAGGTCGCACCATGCGGTGCAGCTCGCCGGCCGGCAGGTTGGTGTTCGGATCGGGCACTGCGGGGTGCGGGGCCGTCAGACGTTCTCGGCCTGGAACATCCAGTGGAACTTCTCCAGGTCCGCGGTGATGCCGATGAGGATGTCCTGGCTGACGGGGTCCGGCTGATCGGTCGCGGCGATACGTTCCCTCATACGGGTGATCACGGCGTCCAGCGCGGCCACCATGATCTCCACGACCTCGCCGTCCTTGACCCAGCCGTCGGTCACCGTGTCGATGCCGCTGGTCTTGGCGACCGTGCCGGCCCGCCCGTCCGGGGTGACCCCGATCGCCGAGGCGCGCTCGGCCACCGTGTCGGAGGCCGAGCGAGCCGTGTCGACGACCTCGTCGAGCTGGAGGTGGACGGACCGGAAGCGCGGACCGATGACGTTCCAGTGCACCTGCTTGGCCAGCAGGGAAAGGTCGATCAGATCCACCAGCGAGCCCTGCAGGGCGTCTCCGACGGTCTTCCGGGCGGATTCCGGCAGCGGGCTCTTCACGACGCTCATGTGCGTGTCTCCTAGCGGGTCGGCTGCCGGCCGGGCCGGACGGCCCCGCTGCACGGAGCGTCCGGCCGGCCTGTTTCGTCCTGCTGTGCCACGGTTCGATCTTCGCTGGCCTTCTTCGCCTACCCTGCCCCGGTCCGGAACACATGGCAAAAGCAGGCACAGGCCAGGGATTCACCGACGGAGACGGCCGGGCATGCGAACGCTGCAGCCCCGGACCAGGGGATACCCGGTCAGGGGCCGCAGCGTGAAAGCTGGTGGTCAGGCGGCGACGACGTCGACCGCTTCTGCCGACTTCTTGGGCGCCTTGATCGTGATGCGCTCGTCCGGCGTGGACGTCACGGAGGTGACGGAAGTGACCGCGCCCAGCAGCGGCCGCATCGGCGCGGCAGGGGTCTCGGCGGCGGCCGACTGCGCGAGCTCGGCGAGCGACAGATCGTCGCTGACCTCACGCATCACCTCGGACATCGGCACGTCCAGCGCGTCGCAGATCGCCGAGAGCAGCTCGGAGGATGCCTCCTTCTGCCCCCGCTCGACCTCCGAGAGGTACCCGAGGGAGACCCGGGCCGACGAGGAGACCTCACGCAGAGTGCGGCCCTGGCGCTGGCGCTGCCGACGCAGCACGTCACCAAGCAGGCGACGGAGCAGGATCATCGGTGGCTCCCTCCTCGGACCGCGAAACCGCATCCTTCTCGCCCCACCGTACCGCCTCGGGCACCGGCCGTGCGGGGAGCGAAGACGTGTTCACTCTGGGCTGCAAACATCACGTCCCCCCGTCTTCTTCCCTCTACGAGGCCCCCGGACTCCTACCAGGAGCGTTGTCCGGGCTCCGGCGCGGACCCCGGACGTGCCACCGTACTCCTTCTCAGCTCCGCCGTGAGCAGTTCCAGGACGGCCGCCACGGATGCGGTGCGAATGGCGGTGCGGTCCCCGCTCAGCAGCAGCGGGCGCACCTCGGTCCGCTCCGGGCCCGCGACGGCCACGAACACCGTGCCCACCGGCTGCCCGTCCTGCGGGTCGGGTCCGGCCACCCCGGTCGTGGCGGCGCCCCAGTCGGCGACGAGGCGGTCCCGCACGCCCTCGGCCATCTCCCGGGCGACGAGCGGGTCGACCGCCCCCCGAGCCGCGAGCAACCGGTCGTCGACCCCGAGCAGCAGGTGCTTGATCTCGGTGGCGTAGGCCGTCACCGACCCGCGGAAGCTCCGCGACGCGCCGGGGACGGCGGCGATCTCCGCGGCGACCAGGCCCCCGGTGAGCGACTCCGCGACGGCCAGGGTCGCGCTGGCGGCCTCCAGCAGCCGCAGGACCTCCACGGCCCTGGTCCCCGCCCCCTCGTCGACCGTCATGCCCCGTGCCCCTGTGCCCTTCCCTGCGACCCCTGCGCCTGCGCCTGCGCCTGTGCCCGGGCGGCCTGGGCGGCCAGACCGGCGCGCCGCAGCACGATCGCCTGCCGCACGTAGTCGAGGCCGGTGGCCACGGTCAGCACCACGGCGGCGCCCATCAGCCAGGCCCGGATGGTCGCCAGCGGGCCGGTCAGCACGAGGATGTACATACCGACGGCCACGCCCTGGGTGAGCGTCTTCAGCTTGCCGCCGCGGCTGGCCGGGATCACCCCGTGCCGGATCACCCAGAAGCGCATGAGCGTGATGCCGATCTCGCGCACCAGGATGACGATGGTGACCCACCACGGCAGGTCCCCCAGACCCGACAGGCCCACCAGCGCGGCGCCCATGATCGCCTTGTCCGCGATGGGGTCGGCGATCTTGCCGAAGTCGGTGACCAGGCCGTAGCGGCGCGCGAGTTCACCGTCGAACAGGTCGGTGATCATGGCGATGGCGAACGCGGCCCACGCGAAGGACCGCCAGGCCGGGTCGTGGCCGTCGCCATGGACCAGCAGCAGCACGAAGCCCGGGACGAGGACCAGCCGGGCCATCGTCAGGAGGTTCGCCACGTTCCACAGTCCGGGCCTGGACCCCTCGGGATCGCCGAGGTGGTCGGGGGCGGACGGTGGCGAGGCGGGGGCTTCCGTCATCTGGCCACCACCTCGGCGCCCTCGGGTGCGCCGTCGGCGCCGGCGGGCGCGCCCGGCACCGCGGTCAGCAGCGCCCCACCTGGCACACCGCCCCGCACCGTCGCAGCGGCACCGCGATCGGCCGCACCTGGCGCGTTCCGGCCGTCGTCCCGGCCGGCCGCGTCCGGGTCGGCCTCGTCCACGGCCAGCGGCTCGGCGATCAGGTCCACGCCCTCGGTGCCGGTGACCCGTGCGGTGACGAACATCCCCGGCGCGGGCTCCCACCAGCCGCCGGCGTCGGTCAGCACGACCTGGCCGTCGGTCTCCGGCGCCTGGTGGTCGGCGCGGCCGGTGACCTCGCCGGTCTCCTCGTCCACCGACTCCACCAGCACCCGCACGGTGCTGCCGACACGTTCCTCCGCCCGCTGCGCGGTCAACTCCTCGGCCAGCCGCGAGACCCGGGCCAGCCGGGCGGCGACCACGTCGTCGTCGAGCTTGTTCTCGTAGGTCGCGGCCTCGGTGCCCTCCTCGTCGGAGTAGCCGAACACGCCGATGGCGTCGAGCCGCGCCGACGTCAGGAACCGTTCCAGTTCGGCGAGATCGTCCTCGGTCTCACCGGGGAAGCCGACGATGAAGTTCGATCGCACGCCGGCTTCGGGGGCCTTGCCGCGGATCGTGTCGAGCAGGTCGAGGAAGCGGTCGGTGTCGCCGAAGCGGCGCATCGCGCGCAGCACCCCGGGCGCCGAGTGCTGGAAGGACAGGTCGAAGTAGGGCACGACGCCCGGCGTCGAGGTCAGCACGTCGATCAGGCCGGGCCGCATCTCGGCCGGCTGCAGGTAGCTGACCCGCACCCGCGCGATGCCGTCGACCGCGGCGAGGTCGGGCAGCAGCGTCTCCAGCAGCCGGATGTCGCCGAGGTCCTTGCCGTACGAGGTGTTGTTCTCGCTGACCAGCATGACCTCGCGGACGCCCTGCTCGGCGAGCCAGCGGGTCTCGCCCAGGACGTCGGAGGGCCGGCGGGAGATGAACGAGCCGCGGAAGGAGGGGATCGCGCAGAAGGTGCAGCGGCGGTCGCAGCCGGAGGCCAGCTTCACCGAGGCGACCGGCCCGGAGTCCAGCCGGCGGCGCAGCGGTGCGCGCGGCCCCGAGGCGGGGGCGAGGCCATCGGGCAGGTCCGCCGGGGCCTCCGCGAAGTCCTGCGCGCCGTCGCCGCCGCCCGCGGCGTCGCCGGGAGCGGCATCGGTCCCCTGTCCGTGGCCGGGCAGTGCGACGCCGCCCGCGCTCTGCCGCTCGGCCGGGCTGATCGGGAGCAGCTTGCGGCGGTCGCGCGGGGTGTGGGGCGCGTGCACGCCGCCGCTGAGGATGGTCTGCAGGCGGTCGGAGATGTCGGCGTAGTCGTCGAAGCCGAGGACGCCGTCGGCTTCCGGCAGCGCCTCGGCGAGGTCCTTGCCGTAGCGCTCGGCCATGCATCCGACGGCCACCACGGCCTGCGTGCGGCCGTGCGACTTGAGGTCGTTGGCCTCCAGCAGGGCGTCGACGGAGTCCTTCTTGGCGGCGTCGACGAATCCGCAGGTGTTCACCACGGCCACGTCGGCTTCGGAGGCGTCGTCGACGAGCTGCCAACCGTCCGCCGCCAGCCGGCCGGCGAGTTCCTCGGAGTCCACTTCATTGCGGGCGCAGCCGAGCGTGACAAGAGCGACGGTACGGGGTTCTGGCATGGTGCCCAGAGTACCGGGTGCCTGGTCACCGCCCCGGGCGCCGCGGGCCCGCACTGCCGCCGGCCAGGACGATTTCCGGCCGCACTCAGGCGGCGGTGCTGTTCCGGCGCGCGGGCGGCCCGCCATCGGCAGTGCGGCAGATCACCCCGGGCGCCGCGCGAGGGGCGGCCCGGGGTGCCCGGCGGGGGCGGTCGGCGTCAGCCCTGGGTGGGGTCCCCGGGGGTGTAGGTGAGCCGGACGACCTGGCCGTCGTTGCCGGCCGCGCCCAGGTCCTTGCCGTTGACGAACAGCTGGACGGCGCCCGCGTTGCCGATGATGAGCTTGATCTTCTTGTCGTCGGTCCAGGTCATCGACTGCCCCTTGTGCAGCGAGTCCTGGTAGAGCTGCTTGCCGTTGCTGTCCGTGGCCTGGATCCAGCTGATGCCGCCGGCGGCGGTCACCTTGACCGTCACCTTCCCGGGCGGCGCCGCGGCGATGGCGCTGTTGGTCGGCTGCGGCGGCGAGGGAACGCCGTTGCTCTGCGGGGTGTGCGTCGGGGTGGTCCGGGTGGCGCTCGGCGTGGTGCTGGCGCCCGCGGTCGACTTGCCGTTGTTCCCGCCGCTGAAGGCGGTGTAGCCGACGAAGCCCACCACGGCGACGATGGCGGCGACCATCGCGGCGGTCCAGTTGGGCCTGCGGGGTTCGGTCGACCGGATCTTGCCGCGGTCGGCCTGGTAGACCGGCGGCACCGTCACGGTCGCGGCGGGCGCGCCGTGCTCGGCGTCGTACCTCTCGATGAGGGGCTCGGGGTCGAGTCCGACGGCGCGCGCGAGCGATCGGATGTGCCCGCGCGCGTACACGTCGCCGCCGCACCGGGAGAAGTCGTCCTGCTCGATCGCCTGGACGATCGGGACGCGCACCCGGGTGGCGGTGCTGACCTCGTCGACGGACAGCCCTGATTCGACACGGGCCTGGGCGAGGGCGCGACCGACCGAAGGCCGGTCGTCGGAGGGCGAGTTGCCGATGGACACGAGGGCGCCTTTCGAGCGTGCAGCCACCTGCTGGAAGTTCAGTCTAGGGGCGGTACAAAACGCGGGAGCAAGCGGACGACCGTTTTTGTCCGCCACACGGGCTGAGGCTCCGCCACGGGGCAGAGACCGGTCGACCTCTGTAACAAGTTGACGTACGAGCCGGAGAAACGGTTGCCCCAGAACTTGCCCCGAGTCTCGGATCCGCACACCTTCTGACAGATCCTCGGACTATCGGACCGGGTGCCCGTTCCCACCGGCGCTCAGAACGGCCCTTCCCCGCCGCGGATGACCGCGAGGACGCCGTCCAGCTCGTCGGCTTTCACCAGCACGTCGCGGGCCTTGGACCCCTCGCTGGGGCCCACGATGCCGCGCGACTCCATCAGGTCCATCAACCGGCCTGCCTTGGCGAAGCCTACCCGCAGCTTGCGCTGCAGCATGGACGTCGAGCCGAACTGGGTGGAGACCACGAGTTCCGCGGCCTGGCACAGCAGGTCCAGGTCGTCGCCGATCTCCTCGTCGATCTCCTTCTTCGGTCCGCTGCCGACGGTGACGTCCGTGCGGTAGGTGGGCGTGAGCTGGGCCTTGCAGTGGTCGACGACCTTGGCGATCTCGTCCTCGGTGACGAACGCGCCCTGCAGGCGGATCGGCTTGTTCGCGCCCATCGGCAGGAACAGCCCGTCGCCCTTGCCGATCAGCTTCTCGGCGCCCGGCTGGTCGAGGATGACCCGGCTGTCGGCGAGCGAGGAGGTGGCGAAGGCGAGCCGGGAGGGGACGTTGGCCTTGATCAGGCCGGTGACGACGTCGACGCTGGGGCGCTGGGTGGCGAGCACCAGGTGGATGCCGGCGGCCCTGGCCAGCTGCGTGATGCGGACGATGGAGTCCTCCACGTCGCGCGGCGCGACCATCATCAGGTCCGCCAGCTCGTCCACGATCACCAGCAGGTAGGGGTAGGGCGACAGCTCGCGCTCGCTGCCCTCGGGGGTCCTGGCCTTCCCCGAGCGCACCGCGGCGTTGAAGTCGTCGATGTGCCGGAACCCGTACGCGGCCAGGTCGTCGTACCGCAGGTCCATCTCGCGCACCACCCACTGCAGGGCCTCCGCGGCCCGCTTGGGGTTGGTGATGATCGGCGTGATCAGGTGCGGGATGCCCTCGTAGGCGGTGAGTTCGACGCGCTTGGGGTCGACCAGCACCATCCGCACCTCGTCCGGGGTGGCCCGGGCCATGACCGAGGTGATCAGGCAGTTGATGCAGGACGACTTGCCGGAGCCGGTCGCGCCGGCCACCAGGACGTGCGGCATCTTCGCGAGGTTGGCCATCACGTAGCCGCCCTCGACGTCCTTGCCGAGCGCGACGGTCATCGGGTGGTCCTCGCCCGCGGCGTCGGCTGAGCGCAGCACGTCGCCGAGGTTGACCATCTCGCGGTCGCTGTTGGGGATCTCGATGCCGACCGCGGACTTGCCGGGGATCGGGCTGATGATCCGCACGTCGGGGCTGGCGACGGAGTAGGCGATGTTCTTGGCCAGCGCGGTGATCCGCTCGACCTTGACCGCGGCGCCCAGCTCGACCTCGTAGCGGGTGACCGTCGGGCCGCGGGTGAAGCCGGTGACGACCGCGTCGACCTTGAACTCCTTGAACACCTGGCTCAGCGAGGCGACCACCGCGTCGTTGGCGGCGCTGCGGCTGCGGCCCGGCCCGCCGCGCTCCAGCAGGTCCAGGGAGGGCAGCGCGTAGGTGATGTCGCCGGACAGCTGCAACTGCTCGGCGCGCGGCGGCAGCGGCTCGCCGGCGGATTCGGCCGCGGGCTTGGTGAGGTCGGGGACGGAGCCCTCCGGACCGCCGCCGGTGTCCTCGCCGCGGGCGGCGGGCACCTGCTTCCTGATCCGGCTGGTGAGGTCGGCGACCAGCGGGGAGGGCTGCACGCCGTGCAGCACCGCGCCGTCGAGGTCCGCGGCCGCGGCGGCGGCCACGTCCACCGCGTCCGGCCCCCCGTCCGGGTCGGCGGCCTCCGCGCGACGGCGGGGCCGGCGGCGCGGCTTGGGCTCCGCCTCGCTCTCCATGGTGCCGTCGCGGTCGACGTCGTAGGGGTCCGCGCCGGATCCGGCTGGGGACTTGGTGAAGCGCAGCGGCAGCCGGCGCACCGGGGACTCGTCCTCGGCCTCGCCCGGGTCGACGGCTTCGTCCTCGTCGAAGAAGTCCTCCAGCGGCACGGCGTCGGGCTCGGCCACGCCCGCGTACAGGCCGAGCCGGGTGCCGGCCGCGCGCAGCCGGTGCGGGATGGCGTGGACCGGGGTGGCGGTGACGACCAGCAGCCCGAAGGCGGTGAACAGCAGCAGCAGCGGGACGGACAGCGGTGCGCCGACGGTGTAGCGCAGCGGGGACGCGGCGGCCCAGCCGATCAGGCCGCCGGCGTCGCGCATCGCCTGGGCGCCGTCGGCCCGGCTCGGCGAGCCGCACGCCAGGTGGATCAGGCCGAGCGCGCCGATCACCAGGGCGGACAGGCCGATCACGATCCGCCCGTTGGCCTCGGGCTGTTCGGGGTGCCGCATCAGCCGGATCGCGACCGCGCCCAGCAGGAAAGGCACCAGCAGGTCGAGGCGGCCGAAGGCGCCGGTCACCACGGTCTGGACGAGGTCGCCTACCGGGCCCTGCAGGTTGGACCAGGTGCCGGCGGCCACCACCAGGGTCAGGCCGAGCAGGAGCAGCGCCAGGCCGTCCTTGCGGTGCGCCGGGTCGAGGTTCTTCGCGCCGCGCCCTATGCCGCGGAAGACCGCCCCGACGGTGTGGGCGAGTCCCAGCCACAGCGCACGCACCAGGCGGTAGAGGCCGCTGGTGGGCGAAGGGGCGGCCTTCGGTGCCGGCTTGGGTGCGGGTTTGGCCGCCGCCTTCTTCGCCGGCGCCTTCGGGGCAGCGCTTTTGGCCGCGGGCTTCTTCGCCGCGGCCTTCTTGGCCGCAGGCTTCGCCGGGGCTTTCTTGGCGGTGCCGGACGTACGGGAGGCCATGGTGGTGAGGTTACCGCCCTTGTGATCGGGGATCACGCCTGACCATGGATACGCCCGTTCGTGTCGGGCCGCACCGATCGGATGGTTGACGTTGCGTCAACCCAGGTCGACGGCCCGGTGTTGGCGCCGGCGCGCGGGGCGCGGTGCCGCGTCCCGCTCTACTCCGGCCCGTGCTGCTTGACGATGCCGTCGCCGCCCGCACCGGGCGGCTCCAGCGCGTCCAGCGCCCGCCGCAGGCCGGTGAGTTTGCGCTCCAGGTGCGCGGCGGTGGCCACCGCCGCGGCGTCCGCGGACTCGTTGAGCTGCTTGGTGAGCGCCTCGGCCTGCTCCTCGACGGCGGCCAGTCGCGCGGACAGCTCGGCGAGCAGCCCGACGGGCTCCTTGCTCCCGTTGGAGCCCGCGCCGGCCGGTGCGCCCTGCTCCAACTGGAGCCGCAGCAGCGCCGCCTGCTCCCGCAGCTGGCAGTTCTTCATGTACAGGTCGACGAAGACCGAGACCTTGGCGCGCAGCACCCACGGGTCGAACGGCTTGGAGATGTAGTCCACCGCGCCGGCCGCGTAGCCGCGGAAGGTGTGGTGCGGGCCGTGGTTGATGGCGGTGAGGAAGATGATCGGGATGTCCCGGGTCCGCTCCCGCCGCTTGATGTGCGCCGCGGTCTCGAACCCGTCCATGCCCGGCATCTGCACGTCGAGCAGGATCACCGCGAAGTCGTCGGTGAGCAGCGCCTTGAGCGCTTCCTCCCCGGACGATGCCCGTACCAGGGTCTGATCGAGCGCCGAGAGGATCGCCTCCAGCGCCAGCAGATTCTCCGGCCGGTCATCGACCAGGAGGATCTTGGCCTTCTGCACCATGGCCCGCCCTCCTCGCCCCGGCCCTACGCCGGTCGCCGCCCCCGGGGACAGCTCCGTCATGCCGCCCGTCCTTGTGCCGGTCATGGTAGCCGCACCCCGCCGTTCGCCACACCCAGTCACCGCCAGGTCACTCAACACGTACCGGAAACGCAGGCGGAGTCCAGAAGGTTCCCCGCATCCGGCACCCTCACACCTCACCAGACACACGAGTCGGCAAAAGTTCGTACCGCAAGCGTGCCCCCGGCGTCAAAACCGCCACGCCGGGGGCCGGGCGAAGGTGATCAGCGCGCGTGCATCCACTGTTCCATGAGAGTCAGCAGATGATCGGTGTCGACAGGCTTCGTCACATAATCCGACGCTCCTGATTCGATGGCCTTTTCACGATCTCCCTTCATCGCCTTCGCGGTGAGGGCGATGATCGGCAGTCCGGCGAACTGCGGCATCTTGCGAATCGCCGCAGTCGTGGCGTATCCGTCCATCTCCGGCATCATGATGTCCATCAGCACGACGGCGATGTCGTCGTACTGCTCCAGGACCTCGATGCCCTCCCGGCCGTTCTCGGCGTAGAGCACCGTCAGGCCGTGCTGCTCCAGGACGCTGGTGAGCGCGAAGACGTTGCGGATGTCGTCGTCGACGATGAGCACCTTCTCGCCGCTGAAACCGCCGGAGAAGCCCGTGTAGGCGTCGGAGTGGGCGTCCTCGATCCACGGCTCGGGTGCGGGCAGTTGGCCGTTGGACTGCGGGCGGCCGTTGCTCTGCGCGCCGTTGCCGTTCGCGCCGCCGTTCCCGTTCCCGTTGGCGTTGGCGTTGACGCCGGCCGGATGAGGCGCGGGCTGCGCCGAGCGCCGCCGCAGCCGGGCCAGGCTGCTGCCGGGGCTGCGGGTCCTGCCGCCCTGCTGCTCGCCCTCGCCCTGCCCGCCGGCGGGCGCCTGGCCGACCGCGGGCGGCACGTCGCCGAGCGACATCGGCAGGTAGAGGGTGAACGTCGAACCGCGGCCGGTCTGGCTGTCGGCGTGGATCTCGCCGCCCAGCAGCCGCGCGATCTCCCGGCTGATGGACAGGCCCAGGCCGGTGCCGCCGTACTTGCGGCTGGTGGTGCCGTCGGCCTGCTTGAACGCCTCGAAGATGACCCGCATCTTGCTGGCCGCGATGCCGATGCCGGTGTCGGTGACCGAGAACGCGATCAGCGGCTGGTCCGGCTCGCGCAGGCTGCCGGCCTCCAGCAGCTGCTCGCGGATGGACTGCGGCACCTCGGCGCCGGCCGGCCGGATCACCAGCTCCACCGACCCGCTGTCGGTGAACTTCACCGCGTTCGACAGCAGGTTGCGCAGCACCTGCAGCAGCCGCTGCTCGTCGGTGTGCAGGGTGACCGGCAGTTCGGGCGACACCCGCACCGAGAAGTCCAGGCCCTTCTCCGCGGTCAGCGGCCGGAAGGTGGCCTCGACGTAGTCCACGAGCTGGACCAGCGCGATCCTGGTCGGCGAGACGTCCATCTTGCCGGCCTCGACCTTCGACAGGTCCAGGATGTCGTTGATCAGCTGCAGCAGGTCCGAGCCCGCGCCGTGGATGGTCTCGGCGAACTCCACCTGCTTCGGCGACAGGTTGCGGTCGGCGTTGTCGGCGAGCAGCTTGGCCAGGATCAGCAGCGAGTTGAGCGGCGTGCGCAGCTCGTGCGACATGTTGGCCAGGAACTCCGACTTGTACCGCATGGAGACGGCGAGTTGCTCGGCGCGCTCCTCCAGGACCTGCCGCGCCTCCTCGATCTCGGTGTTCTTCACCTCGATGTCGCGGTTCTGCCGCGCCAGCAGCTCGGCCTTGTCCTCCAGTTCGGCGTTGGACAGCTCCAGCGCCCGCTGCCGGTTCTCCAACTCCGCCGAGCGCTCCTGGAGTTGCTCGGTCAGCTCCTGGGACTGCTTGAGCAGGCCCTCGGTCTTGGTGTTGACCGAGATGGTGTTGACGCTGATCGCGATGATGTCGGTGATCTGGTTGAGGAAGTCCTTCTGGATCTGCGTGAACGGCTGGAACGCGGCCAGTTCGATGACGCCCAGCACGCGGCCCTCGAAGAGCACCGGCAGCACGATCAGGTGGGACGGCGGTGCCTCGCCCAACCCGGAGGTGATCTTCAGATAGCCCGGCGGGACCTGCTCGACGAGGATCGAGCGCTTCTCCACCGCGGCCTGCCCGATCAGCCCCTCACCCGGCATGAACACGGTGGGCATCGTGCGGCGCGAGAAGCCGTAGCTGCCGATCAGCTTCAGCTCGTAGTCCTCGCCCGCCTCGGTGGTGTCCTCGGCGAGGAAGAACGCGCCGTGCTGGGCGGAGACCACCGGGGTCAGCTCGCTCATGATCAGCGCGGCGACGTCGCGCAGGTCGCGGCGGCCCTGCATCAGGCCGGAGATGCGCGCCAGGTTGCCCTTGAGCCAGTCCTGCTCCTTGTTGGCGAGGGTGGTCTCGCGCAGGCGCACGATCATGGTGTTGATGTAGTCCTGCAGCTCCAGGATCTCGCCCGCCGCGTCGACGTCGATCCGCAGGTTCAGGTCGCCGCGGGTCACCGCGGTGGCGACCTGGGCGATGTTGCGCACCTGGCTGGTCAGGTTGTTGGCCATCAGGTTCACCGACTCGGTGAGGTCCTTCCAGATGCCGGAGACACCCGGCACCCGGGCCTGGCCGCCGAGGCGGCCCTCGGTGCCCACCTCGCGGGCCACCCGGGTCACCTCGTCACCGAAGGCGGACAGCTGCCCGACCATGGTGTTGATGGTGGTCTTCAGCTCCAGGATCTCCCCGCGCGCGTCCACGTCGATCTTCTTCGACAGGTCACCGCGGGCCACGGCCGTCGTCACCTGGGCGATCTGCCGCACCTGGCCGGTGAGGTTGGACGCCATGCCGTTGACGGACTCCGTCAGGTCCTTCCAGGTGCCCGCCACGCCCGGCACCCGCGCCTGGCCGCCGAGGATGCCCTCGGTGCCCACCTCGCGGGCGACGCGGGTGACCTCGTCACCGAACGCCGACAGCGTGTCCACCATCGTGTTGATGGTGTTCTTCAGCTCCAGGATCTCGCCGCGCGCGTCGACGTCGATCTTCTTCGTCAGGTCGCCGTTGGCGACCGCGGTGGCGACGGAGGAGATGGACCGCACCTGGCTGGTCAGGTTGGACGCCATGCCGTTGACGGACTCCGTCAGGTCCTTCCAGATGCCGGAGACGTCCCGCACCCGCGCCTGACCGCCCAACTGCCCCTCGGTGCCCACCTCGCGGGCCACGCGGGTGACCTCGTCACCGAACGCCGACAGCGTGTCCACCATCGTGTTCACGGTCGTCACCAGCGCGAGGATCTCGCCCTTGGCGTCGACGGTGATCTTCCGGGACAGGTCGCCGTTGGCGACCGCGCCGGTGACGTCGGCGATGTTGCGGACCTGGCTGGTCAGGTTGTTCGCCATGAAGTTGACGGACTGGGTGAGGTCCTTCCAGGTGCCGCTGACGCCCTTGACCTCGGCCTGGCCGCCCAGGATGCCCTCGGTGCCCACCTCCCGGGCCACCCGGGTGACCTCCTCGGCGAACGACGACAGCTGGTCGACCATCGTGTTCAGGGTGTTCTTCAGCTCGAGGATCTCGCCCTTGGCGTCCACGTCGATCTTCTGCGACAGGTCACCGCGGGCGACCGCGGTGGCGACCTGGGCGATGTTGCGGACCTGGCCGGTGAGGTTGCCGGCCATGAAGTTCACGGAATCCGTCAGGTCCCGCCACACGCCGGCCACACCGGGCACCTGCGCCTGACCGCCGAGACGCCCGTCGGTGCCCACCTCGCGGGCCACCCGGGTCACCTGCTCGGCGAACGACGACAGCTGGTCGACCATCGTGTTGATAGTGTTCTTCAGTTCCAGGATCTCGCCGCGTGCGTCGACGTCGATCTTCTGCGACAGGTCGCCGCGGGCGACCGCCGTCGTCACCTGGGCGATCTGCCGCACCTGGGACGTCAGGTTCCCGGCCATGAAGTTGACGGAGTCCGTCAGGTCCTTCCAGGTGCCGCTGACGCCGTCCACCCGGGCCTGGCCGCCGAGGCGGCCCTCGGTGCCCACGTCGGTGGCCATCCGCGTCACCTGGGCGGAGAACGAACCCAGCTGGTCAACCATGCGGTTGACGGTGTTCTTCAGCTCCAGCATCTCGCCGGAGACGTCCACCGTGACCTTCTGCGTCAGGTCGCCGTTGGCCACCGCCGTCGTCACCTGCGCGATGTTGCGGACCTGCCCGGTGAGGTTGCGGAACGCGGTGTTGACCGAGTCCGTCAGGTCCTTCCACGTGCCCGCGGCCCCCGGCACCGCCGCCTGACCGCCCAACTGCCCCTCGACGCCGACCTCCCGGGCGACCCGGGTCACCTCGGCGCCGAACGCCGACAGCTGGTCGACCATCGTGTTGACGGTGTTCTTCAGCTCCAGCATCTCGCCGGAGACGTCCACCGTGACCTTCTGCGACAGGTCGCCGTTGGCCACCGCCGTCGTCACCTGCGCGATGTCCCGCACCTGCGCGGTGAGGTTGCGGAACGCGGTGTTGACCGAGTCCGTCAGGTCCTTCCACGTGCCCGCGGCGCCCGGCACCTGCGCCTGACCGCCCAACTGCCCCTCGGCGCCGACCTCTCCGGCCACCCGGGTCACCTCGTCGGCGAACGTCCGCAGCGTCTCGGTCATCGCGTTGATGGTCTCGGCGAGCTGCGCCACCTCGCCGCGCGCACCGATGGTGATCTTCTGCGTCAGGTCGCCGTTGGCGACCGCCGTCGTCACCTGGGCGATGTCCCGCACCTGTGCGGTGAGGTTCCCGGCCATCAGGTTGACCGAGTCCGTCAGGTCCTTCCACACGCCGGCGACGCCGGGCACCTGCGCCTGGCCGCCCAACTCGCCCTCGGTGCCCACCTCCCGGGCGACGCGGGTCACCTCGGAGGAGAACGAGGACAGCTGGTCCACCATCGTGTTGACGGTGTTCTTCAGCTCCAGCATCTCGCCGGCCACGTGCACCGTGACCTTGCGGGACAGGTCGCCCTTGGCGACCGCCGTCGTCACCAGCGCGATGTCGCGCACCTGGGCGGTCAGCCGGTACGCCATGGTGTTCACAGAGTCGGTCAGGTCCTTCCAGGAACCCGACACCCCCCGCACCTTCGCCTGGCCGCCGAGCTTGCCCTCGGTGCCGACCTCGCTGGCCACCCGGGTCACCTCGTCGGTGAACGCCGACAGCTGGTCGACGAGGCCGTTGACGGTGCGGCCCACCTTCAGGAACTCGCCGCGCAGCGGATGCGCCGACCCGTCGGCGTTCTGCGCCCGCAGGTCCATGCGCTGGTCCAGGTCGCCCTCGGCAACCGCCGACAGCACGCGGCCCACCTCGGACACCGGCCGCACCAGGTCGTCGACCAGCGCGTTCGACGCCTCGATGGCGGACGCCCAGGCGCCCTCGCAGGCCCCCGTCTCCAGCCGCTCGGTCAGCTTGCCGTCGCGACCGACGACCCGGCGTACCCGCGCCAGCTCCCCGGTGAGGTGCTGGTTACGGTCCGCCACCTCGTTGAAGACCGCGGCGATCTCCGCCATCGGTCCTTCGCCGGTCACCGTCAGCCGCTTGCGGAAGTTCCCGTCCCGCATGGCGGCGAGGGCCCCGACCAGCTTGGCGAACGACGCCGAGTCGACTTCTACGGTCCCGCTGCCACGGGATCGCCCGTTCTTCGTACGCGTGACCGCGGTCCGCGCCGATGCGCCAGACTCCACCGTGTCCCTCCTGGGGGGTCGACCGACCCGCAGATGTGCAATGTTGCCGACTGCAGAACATGCCCAGTGTTTCACTCCGACCCCACCCGGCCATAACAGTTCGGCAGCATCGCATATGACCGGGGGGCATCTTCGGGGTGGAAACACCCGCAACCGGCGCACGGACCGTCCGCACGGGTCAGTAACCTGGGCCCTGGTATCGGGTGCCCGCGCCAATCGAGCGGGCATGCACCTCATGAGGAGCCGCCCGTGGCAGTCAGGCAGCACGGCGGCAGGCCGGCGGACGCGTCGAGCGCGCCCGCCTTGTCACGAGCAACGAGGAGACCGGTGATCACGGCGCGCGCAGCGGCCACCTTCGAACCGGTGGGGCGGTCGGTCGCGGTCGCCCGCGCCTTCGTCCGCGACACCCTGCAGGGCTGGGGCTTCGCCGACGTCGTGGACGACGCCGTCGTCCTGACCAGCGAGCTCGTCACCAACGCGGTCGTCCACGCCGGCACCGCCGCCGACGTGCAGTGCCTGCGGTACGAGACCGCGGTGCGCGTCGAGGTCGCCGACCACTACCCCGAGCGCGAGATCCCGCTGCAGAGCCGCGGCCGGCAGTTCCGCGAGGGCGACCACGAGGGCGGGCGCGGCCTGCTGCTGTGCGCCGCGCTGGCCAGCCGCTGGGGTGTGGAGTACACGTCCTCCGGCAAGCATGTCTGGTTCCAGCTCGACCTGCCCGAACGGCCGGCGGGCACCCGCTCCGCGGGGCCGCTGCTGCCGCCGTCGGCCCTCCCGGTGGCCGACGAGCGGGTCAGGGTCGCCGTCGTGCAGGTCGACCGCGAGGGCGGCATCACGCGGTGGAACGACGACGCCGCCGACCTGTTCGGCCACGCGGCCGCGGACGTCGTCGGCAAGTCGCTCGCCGACCTCACGGCGTGGCCGCAGACCCCCGGCACCGGTATCGGGCTGGCCGAGGCCCTCCAGCTGTCCCGCTGGGAGGGCACCTACGGCCTGCGCGACGGCTCCGGCCGCGTGCTGCCCGTCTACGGCTCCCATCTGCGCGTCCGCGACACCTCCGGCGAGCCCTCCACGGTGTGCCTGCTGGTGCGCGCCGAGGAGCGCGCGGTGCTGCAGACCCCCACCCGCGGCGCGGTCCCGCTCGACAGCGCGCTGAGCCAGCGCGACAAGAGCTCCGACGCGTTCGAGGTCTTCATCGGCTCCCCGGCGCCCGACGACCTGGACGGCCTGCTGCAGCGCACGGTCGAACGCGCCCGCGACATGCTGGACGGCGACGCGGCCTACCTGCTGCTGGCCACCGACGACGAGACCGAGCTGGAGGTCCGTGCCTCCACCGGCCTCCCGTCGGCCCGCCAGCGGTTCGCCCGGGTGCCCGTCGAGGCCGGCACCGGACGCTACGGCAGCGCCCGCATGCCGGCGGTCCACGAGGACCTCACGGCGGTGCCCGGCGCGGTGCCGCTGCTGTCCGGCACCGGGATGCGCTCGGTGGTCACCGTCCCGCTGAAGGTCGAGGGCCGCCTCACCGGCTCGATCGGCGTGGCCGCCGAGGCGCCGGGCCGCTACTCGAACCAGGAGGCCCTGCGGCTGCAGTTCGCCGCGGACCGGATCGCGCTGGCCGTGGAGAGCGCCCGGCTCACCGAGCTGGAGCGGCTGCGCCGCGGCTCGCTGTCGTTCCTCGTCGAGGCCTCCGACCTGCTGGCCGGCACCCTGGAGCGCGACCAGACGCTCGCGCTGATGGCCCAGATGACGGTGCCGACACTCGCCAGCTGGTGCGCGGTCTACACGATCGCCGACCAGGCCGAGCCGGAGCTGGCCTTCGTGCTGCACGAGGACGAGGACCGGATCGACGGCATCAAGGCGCTGCTGTCCCAGGTCCGGCCGCCGGAGCCGGATCCGACGCCCGGCGCCCGCTTCTGGACCGCCCCGTCGGACGCGGCGCACTCCAGCGCCCTGCGCGCCTCGCTGCGCAGCCTCGGCCTCGGGTCGGCGTCCGGCGCGCGCCCGGCCAGCGGGCCGGGGATAGCGCTGGCGACGGCCGCCGCGGTCGGCGGGGAGACCGTCGTCCTGCCGCTGGTCGCCCGCAACCGCGTGATCGGCATGCTCACGCTCGGCAAGCCCACGGACGAGCGGTTCCGCCAGGAGATCCTCGAACTCGCCGAGGACCTCTCGCGCCGTGCCGCGCTGGCCCTGGACAACGCCCGCCTCTACAGCGAGCGCACGGCCATCAGCCAGGCGCTCCAACGCAGCCTGCTGCCGCCGGAGCTGCCACGCGTGCCCGGTGTCGAGGTCGAGGTGGTCTACCGGGCGGCCGGCGAGGGCAACGAGGTCGGCGGCGACTTCTACGACCTGTTCCCGATCCGGGACGGCTGCTGGGGCTTCGCGATCGGCGACGTCTGCGGCACAGGACCGGAGGCGGCCGCGGTCACAGGCCTGGCCCGGCACGCCCTGCGCCTGCTGGCCCGCGAGGGCTTCGGCGGCCCCGCGGTCCTGGAGCGCCTCAACGCCGCCATCCTCGACGAGGGCGCCCGCAGCCGCTTTCTCACCCTTCTCTACGGGGAGTTGTGGCCGCAGCACGACGGCAGCGCGGTGCTGCGCATGGTGTGTGCGGGCCACCCGCTGCCGCTGCGGCTGCGCCCGGACGGCTCGGTGGAGCCGGCCGCCGACCCGCAGCCGCTGCTGGGCGTCATGGAGGACCTGGAACTCGTCGAGCAGTCCGTGACGCTCGATCCGGGGGACGTCCTGCTGTGCGTCACCGACGGGGTCACCGAGCGCCGCGAGGGCACCCGGATGCTGGGCGACGACGGTCTGGCGGACGTTCTGGCGACGTGCACGGGACTGACGGCGGGAGCCGTCGCGGCCCGCATCCAGCGCGCGGTGGAACGGTTCGCGTCCGACGCGCCGTCGGACGACATGGCGATCCTCGCGATGCGCGTCCCGACGCTGCCGACGCCCTGAGTCCAGGACGCGAAAAGGCCCCCGCCGGTACGGCGGGGGCCTTTTCCATCGGAGCCCCAATACGGAATCGAACCGTAGACCTTCTCCTTACCATGGAGACGCTCTACCGACTGAGCTATTGGGGCGCTGTCGACGGGAAGATCTTAGCCCATGAACGGGTGTGCGGCGAAACCCTGTCCGAGCCCGATCGGAGGCAAGCCGGCTCGGGCTCCGCACTGGGTGCGGACCGCTCAGAGCAGGCCGCCGAGCGCGTTGCAGGCGTCCGCGACGTGCGTCAACTCCCGCTGGGTGAGCCCGGAGTGGACGGGCAGCGTCAGACTGTCGGCGGCGGCGCGCTCGGTCTCGGGCAGGAACTCGCCGGACCGGTGGGCCGGCATCCGGTGCACGGGTACCGGGACGCTGACCGTGGCACGCACCCCGCGAGACGCCAACGCCCGTGCGAAGGCGTCGCGGTCGGGCCGGCCGTTGCCCGGTATCCGCACCGTGTACTGGTGGTAGACGTGGTGGACGCCGGGCTCCGCGTAGGGCACGACGACGCCCTTGAGCGCGGAGTCCAGGAACCGGGCGTGCGCGCGGCGCCGTGCCACGGCGCCCACGTCCTCGGCACTCCCTCCCTCCTCGACCAGCGCCAGCGAGCGGCGGTCCGCCAACTCGCCCAGCCGGCCCAGCGGTGCGGGGTGCCCGAACACGCCGACAGGGATGATCGCGGCGGTGCGGGAGGTGATCAGCGCGGCGACCGACTCCGGGTCGAGGCAGAAGGTCCGCGCGTCGATGTCCGCGAACACCGGGAGTGCGCCCGCGAGTCGGACGGCGTCGGCGGGCGCGCTCGGCCCGAAGGACGGCACGATCACCTCGTCGCCGGTACCTATCCGCAGCTCCGTGAGGGTGTCCCGGAGCGCTGCGGCGGTCGCGTCCGAAGCGATCCTGTGCCGTCGTCCGGCAGTCGTCATCTGCTGCACGTCTCCACACCTCCGCCTGTCGGGGTGCCCAGGTTCCCGGGGCGACGTGAACGTCAGGTAACGGCAAACAGAAAAACCCCGGCCCCTGAGCCAAAGCTCAGGAGTCGGGGTTTCCCTCAATATTTGTTCGGCGGTGTCCTACTCTCCCACAGGGTCCCCCCTGCAGTACCATCGGCGCTGAAAGGCTTAGCTTCCGGGTTCGGAATGTAACCGGGCGTTTCCCTAACGCTATGACCACCGAAACACTATGAAACAACACCACACCCCAACCCGATACACGGGGGGTGTGGATGCTGGTTGTTTCAGAACCACACAGTGAACGCGAGCACATATGGACAAGCCCTCGGCCTATTAGTACCGGTCAGCTCCACACCTCACGGTGCTTCCACATCCGGCCTATCAACCCAGTCGTCTACTGGGAGCCTTACCCCATCAAGTGGGTGGGAGTCCTCATCTCGAAGCAGGCTTCCCGCTTAGATGCTTTCAGCGGTTATCCCTCCCGAACGTAGCCAACCAGCCATGCCCTTGGCAGAACAACTGGCACACCAGAGGTCCGTCCGTCCCGGTCCTCTCGTACTAGGGACAGCCCTTCTCAAGACTCCAACGCGCGCAGCGGATAGGGACCGAACTGTCTCACGACGTTCTAAACCCAGCTCGCGTACCGCTTTAATGGGCGAACAGCCCAACCCTTGGGACCGACTCCAGCCCCAGGATGCGACGAGCCGACATCGAGGTGCCAAACCATCCCGTCGATATGGACTCTTGGGGAAGATCAGCCTGTTATCCCCGGGGTACCTTTTATCCGTTGAGCGACGGCGCTTCCACAAGCCACCGCCGGATCACTAGTCCCTACTTTCGTACCTGCTCGACCCGTCAGTCTCACAGTCAAGCTCCCTTGTGCACTTACACTCAACACCTGATTGCCAACCAGGCTGAGGGAACCTTTGGGCGCCTCCGTTACCCTTTAGGAGGCAACCGCCCCAGTTAAACTACCCACCAGACACTGTCCCTGATCCGGATCACGGACCGAGGTTAGACATCCAGCACGACCAGAGTGGTATTTCAACGACGACTCCACCCAAGCTGGCGCTTGAGCTTCAAAGTCTCCCACCTATCCTACACAAGCCGAACCGAACACCAATATCAAGCTATAGTAAAGGTCCCGGGGTCTTTCCGTCCTGCTGCGCGAAACGAGCATCTTTACTCGTAGTGCAATTTCACCGGGCCTATGGTTGAGACAGTCGAGAAGTCGTTACGCCATTCGTGCAGGTCGGAACTTACCCGACAAGGAATTTCGCTACCTTAGGATGGTTATAGTTACCACCGCCGTTTACTGGCGCTTAAGTTCTCAGCTTCGCCACGACGAATCGTGACTAACCGGTCCCCTTAACGTTCCAGCACCGGGCAGGCGTCAGTCCGTATACATCGCCTTACGGCTTCGCACGGACCTGTGTTTTTAGTAAACAGTCGCTTCTCGCTGGTCTCTGCGGCCACCCCCAGCTCAGGAAGCAAGTCCCCTCACCAGGTGTGGCCCCCCTTCTCCCGAAGTTACGGGGGCATTTTGCCGAGTTCCTTAACCATAGTTCACCCGAACGCCTCGGTATTCTCTACCAGACCACCTGAGTCGGTTTAGGGTACGGGCCGCCATGAAACTCGCTAGAGGCTTTTCTCGACAGCATAGGATCATCCACTTCACCACAATCGGCTCGGCATCAGGTCTCACCCT
>NZ_JBIRRR010000010.1:0-61355 GCF_044333795.1 Streptomyces sp. NPDC020917
TTACATTCCGAACCCGGAAGCTAAGCCTTTCAGCGCCGATGGTACTGCAGGGGGGACCCTGTGGGAGAGTAGGACACCGCCGAACAAATATTGAGAAAGCCCCCGCCCCCCGATTACTCGGGGGGCGGGGGCTTTTTGCGTTGCCCCCGTCCCGCCCTCATCCTTCGCGCGCTGCGCGGATCAGTTCGATGTCGAGCGACTCACGCCGGATGCGCTGGTCGAGGTAGAGCAGCGTCGTGCAGCCGGCCGTGATCGGCAGGGTGAGCGCGGTGCCGATCGTGCCGCCCACCGCCACGATGACGAGGTAGGACCAGCTGGACGTGGTCGAGGTGTCGAACAGTCCGCTGCTGCTGCCCCCGGCGACCGCGTCACCGACCAGCATGAAAGGAAGGCCGATCAGGGCTGTCGCGAGGGTGACCACGAGAAGGGCCAACAGCTGGACACCCAGGATCCGCCACCAGAAACCGCTCACCAGCTTCCAGGAACGCTTCATCGACGCGAGGACACCCTGCCCCTCGAGCATCAACGCAGGCGAGGTCAGGCTCAGTTGGATGAAGATCCACATCATCACGACCGCGCCGCCGATGCCGCCGAGCAGTGCCAGCGCCGAGCCGGCGTCCTTGGCCCCGACCAGGGCGATCAGTACGCCCGGCAGTGCCCCTACACCCACCACAACGCAGGTGATGAGCGGCAGCAGCACGGCGAGTCCCAGGAGTTGGGGCAGGCGCCCCCGGATGTCGCGGCGCAGCTCTGATGCACTGATCTGACGGCCCAGCACCGCACGGCTGACCACCGTGGCCATCAACGCCGTAGCGATGACGGACGCGAACATCGTGACCAGCAGGGTGAGTCCGGAAGCAGCCAGCGAACCGCCGAGGGCGTGGATGATGTCGCTCGCGCTGGCGTCCGGGTTGTTCTCCAGGTCGTTCAGGCTGCTGGTGTCCGAGAACCGGTGCTGGAGCAGCGCGCTCGCCGCCTCCACCACGGCGCCCACCACCACCGTGTAGCCGATGACCTTGCGCCAGTGCAGGCGCAGCGTGTCGATCGAGCCGCTGAGGATCTCTCCCGCGCCGAGCGGCCGCAGCGGTACGACTCCCGGCTTCGGGTCCGCCGCGCGCATGCCCCACCGCGGGTACTGAGCCTGCCAACCGGTGCCGGCACCTGCTGCCGGCCCTCCCTGAGCCCGGCCGCCGGCGGTTCCGCCCGCACTGGGGCCCCAACGGGGGCCGCCCTGGTGTGGCGGAGGCGGCTGCTTGCCGGGCGGCGGAGTCCAGCGGGCCCAGCCCTCCGTGGCCGGCGGCGGCTGGTGCTGCGCCCAGCCAGGCGGGCTCCCGGCAGTGGCGCGGTGCGCGTCGTCAGGCTTCGGCTGAGCCTGCGCAGGCTGGTCCTGGGCCGGCTCGTCCCGCGCGGAGGCGTTCTGCTCCGACCCGTCCTGCTCCGCAGCCGCCTGCGGCTGCACAGGCTGCTCCTGAACGGGCGAAGCCGCCGCAGGCCGCTCGAGCGCCGGCGTGGCGTCCACGGGTGCACTGGGCTCCGGGATGCGTGGAGCGGTGGCGGCGGGGGACGCAGCGGACGGGGTGGACGGATGTGGCGTCGTGGGGCTGTCGCCGTCGTCCGGCTCGGAGGAGTCGGAGGATCCGGGCGTCGAGCCCGGAGTGGTGGTCATGGAGGCTGCCCCTTCGTGTTGCTCGTTCTGCTCGGTGCCGTATGGGCGCCCATCGTGCCACGGCCTGCCGTCGAACCGGCCTGGCAGGGCAGACTGAGGGAATGGCTGATCACCTCGCACAGTCCGATGCACGGCCGGAGAACGGTGTCATTCCCGCGCTGCGATGGGAGGAGCCTCCAGAGGGCCCCGTCCTGGTCCTCCTCGACCAGACCAGGCTTCCGCACGAGGAGGCCGAGTTGGTGTGCACCGACGTCCAGGCGCTGGTGGCCGCGATACGGTCGCTGGCCGTCCGCGGCGCGCCACTGCTGGGCCTCGCCGGGGCGTACGGCGTGGCCCTGGCCGCGGCCCGCGGATACGACGTCGAGGAGGCGGCGGAGCTGCTGGCGCGTGCCAGGCCCACGGCGGTGAACCTGGAGTACGGCGTGCGCAGGGCCGCCGCGGCCTACCGGGAGGCCGGCGTCGAACAGGGCCCGGCGGCGGCGCTGGCGGAGGCCAGGGCGCTGCACGCGGAGGACGCGGTGGCCAGCACGTCGATGGCCGGCCACGGGGCGCGTCTGCTGGCGGAGCTGGTGCCGGGCGGCGGGTACCGCATCCTCACGCACTGCAACACGGGCGCGCTGGTGTCCGGTGGCGAGGGCACCGCGCTCGCGGTGGTGCTGGCCGTGCACCGCACCGGGGAGCTGCGCCGGCTGTGGGTGGACGAGACGCGTCCGCTGCTGCAGGGCGCCCGGCTGACGGCGTACGAGGCGGCGCGGGCGGAGATGCCGTACACGCTGCTGGCGGACAACGCCGCGGGGTCGCTGTTCGCCGCGGGCGAGGTGGACGCGGTGCTGGTCGGAGCCGACCGGATCGCCGCCGACGGCTCCACGGCGAACAAGGTGGGCAGCTATCCGCTGGCCGTCCTGGCCCGCCACCACGGGATCCCCTTCGTCGTGGTGGCGCCGGTGACGACCGTCGACCTGGCGACGCCCGACGGCGCGTCGATCGAGGTGGAGCAGCGGGCCGCCAGCGAGGTGACGGACCTGGCCCCCTCGCCGCTGGGGGCGCAAGCGTACAACCCCGCCTTCGACGTGACTCCACCGGACCTGATCACTGCGATCGTGACGGAGAACGGGGTGGTCTCCCCGGTCACGGCGGAGGCTCTCGCGGCCGTCTGCGGCGCCTGAATCGGCAGCAGAACCCCAGGTGAGGCCAGGTGTGGCAGGCTGTGGGCGAAGAAGTGGCCCGCGGTTTTCCACAGGTTCCGCAACAGGCGGTACGCAACTGGGGACAACCATGGACAATGGTCGCGTAGCGTGACCTCGATCACCAAAGGTCACCAGCATCGATATGCAAATGGGATGATGGCGCAGCCCAGAACGACAACCGCCCCTCCACCAGCGACGATGCGCCGGGGGAGGGGCGATTGACATCTACGGCTGACATCAGTCGGGCCGTTCGACCGCCTCTTGAAGCCGCTCTAGCCGGGCCGGCTGCCGCAGCAGAAGGTCCAGCCGACTCACCGCCTCGATCACGTCGGGGTCGAGCGCTTCGGCGTAGATGTCCATGGTCGTCGAGATCCGGCTGTGCCGCAGGATCGCCTTGACCACCCGCGGGTGGACCTTGAGGTGCACCAGCAGCGTCCCGCAGGACTTCCGCAGGCCCTTGGGGTTCATCTTGCCCAGGCCCGCCATCTCCCGGACGCGCTGCAACGACTGGTACAGGTTGTCCGGCTGCCACGGCTGGCCGGTCCGGGTGACGAAGACGTGGCCGGCCGGGTCGTCGTACCAGAGCCGACCGGAGGCCAGCGCCCGTTCCCGCAGCCAGGCGGTGCGCATCCGTTGCCACCGCAGCGGGGCGATGCACTGCGCCGGCAGCGGCAGCGGTGCCTTCGAGGTCTCCGTCTTGGGGTCCACGTCCACCGTTCCGGCGCCGGTCCGCTGCAACTGCTGTTCCACCCAGAGCGTGCGCAGGTCCAGATCGATGTTCTCCCAGCGCAGGCCGCAGACCTCCGCCCGGCGCAGCCCGAGGAGGCAGACCAGCAGGAGCGCCGGGTAGTACACGGTCCGCCGTCGCGCTTCGGCCAGGAACCGCAGGACTTCCACCGCGCTCCAGCTCTCGCCCCGATCCGTGGACGCCCGGACGTGCACGAGCTTGGCGACGTTCCGGGTCAGGCCGAAGTCCTCCTCCATCGCGGCCGTCAGCGACGCCGAGAGCACCCGGAGCGCCTGCCGGGCGGTCTTGCTGGACACGGCCCCGGCCAGCGTCGTCATCGCGGCCCGTAGTTCCTTGACGCCCAGCTTGAACATCACCTTGGAGCCGACGTACGGCCGCAGGTACAGGCGCGTGGTCTGTTCGTAGGTGCGGTAGCTGCCGGCCGACAGGTACGGGCGGACGATGGCCTCCAGCCAGTAGTCGAACCACTGGTTCAAGGTCATGTCCCGGGTCGGGGTGGGGATGCCCTGATTGCTCTTGTCGATCAACTCGCGCCGCTTGCGGTCGCATTCGTCGTAGTCGCGGCCGTAGGCGTACTTGCGCTTCGTGGTGCCGTCCGGCTGCGGCACGTACACGGCAGCCTGGTAACGGCCGTCTGAGCGCTTCGTGATGGTCCCGGCACCATTCGGGTTGCGCTTGCGCTTGCCAGGCATCAGACGCCGCCCTCAAGGCCCTTGATGAAGGCGCGCACCGCGGACGCCGGGACGCGGCGGGCACGACCGATGGTCACCGAGGAGAGCTGCCGGGTACGCAGCAGCTCGTACACCGTCGAGCGACCGAGCCTCAGCCGGGCCATCACGTCGGGCACGGTCAACAGTTCGTCAGTCATCGTGATCCCCCCAGTCGTCCAGTTCGGAGCGGGCTTGGCGTGCGGTTTCGCGTGCTTGGGTGATGTCGCGGTGGATCTGGGCGGCGAGCCAGGATTCGCCGGGGGTGTGGCCGTGGCCGGCGTAGGTCCAGTGCGCGACCACGAGGGTGGTGGCGTCCGGTTCGGTGTCGGGGTCAGGCAGTCCGAGGTCCCTGCGTTCCTGGTGGGCGCGGTAGTCGGCTCGGGCCTGCCGGAGCGCCCCGAGGGTGGTCGAGTACTGACGGGCTTTGGTGGAGAAGTGGCCGCGGAAGCCGAGCATGTGAGCCCAGTCGCGGAGCTTGCGGTCCGGGTAGAGCGGGTGCAGGTCGAGGCAGGCGGAGATGAGCCGGGCGGGATGCTCGGGCACATCGAGCAGGACCAGGGCCTCTTTGTTGCCGATGCGGCGGTCCACGGTGCCGGTGGTCTCTGCCGCCTTGGTGGCGTACTTGGCGACGTAGGAGGCGACGGCCTGTTCGGTCAGGTCCTCGCCGCCCCCGAAGGCGCCGATGGGCTGCACGTCGAGCTGTGTGCCCCACCGCAGGGTTCGGGCCGGCTCATCCCCAGCGGCCGGCACGGCCACAGACGCGCGGGCAGCAGCAGCGCGTAACGCATCTTCCAGCAGGCCGGCAGTCGCCCAGGCCGGCGGGGCCGTGTCGGGTCCTTCCGGGCCGTCGAAGCGGATCACGGCATGGAAGTGGATCGCGCCCCGCTTCTGGTACTCCGCGACCTTCCCGTAGGAGACCCGCAGGCACTCCCGCAGCGCTTGTTGGGTGATCCCGGCCCGGGCCGCCAGCTCCCGGCGCAGGTAGATGGTCACGTAGCGCCACAGGTCGGAGGCGTGGTTGTTCCACAGCACCGCGCCCGCGTAGTCGTACGAGTCGGGATCGAGCGGGGTGCCCAACTCCGGGGCGTCCTCACTGTGGGCGGTGCCGCAGCGGCAGCGCCCGCGAGTGGGGCGGTTGTGGACCGGGCCGAACGAGGGGGCGGTGAGGGTGGCGAACACCCGAGGGTGGTCGGTCACCGTGTCGGGGACGCCCTTGCCGCCGGTGAGGCCGGACAGGATGAGCTGGTAGGTGTCGCCGGCGTAGGTCCAGGCGCAGGCCGGGCAGCGGGAAGCGCGGCGGTTGCCGCAGGCGACGCGCAGCCGGCCACCGGGCTCACCGGTGGTGTCGTAGGAGTACAGGACTTGGCCGGTGGCCGGGTCGAGGGTGGTGGTGGAGCCGACGAGGTGGATGGGGTCGGAGCAACCGCCGGTTCGGCGTACTTGCTCGTTCCAGCGGTCGAAGCCGGGAAGCCCGGCCACCCGCAGGAAGTCCTGCCAGGTGGTCGGGTCCAGGCCCGCCGGGGGCGCGGCGGTGATTGTCATCAGCGGTGCCTGTCCTTGGCGTGGCTGGCCTTGTGGTCCTCGTACTGCTTGACCATGTCGGCGACCTGTCGGCGGCCGGTGGCCTCGCCGGTCTGTCCGCAGCGGCAGGCGTAGGAGCCGGTCGGGGTGGTGTCGGTCTGCGTGGACCAGCGGGCGCCGTCGTTGTGGGAGCGGTAGATCGGCGGGGCCGACACGTGCAGGCCCGGGTCATCGGGGGTGGGCTTCTTCACCGCGATCACCTCCCAGCGGTGGCGAGGGCGCGGCGGGTGCGGATGGTGCCGGTGCCGTGGCAGACGGGGCAGTCCACGGGGATCGTGGGCCGGGTGCCGTCCGAGCGGCGGTTGCCGGTGGCGATGTGGACGGTCGGGAAGCCGTCGCAGTGACCGCAGACGCGGGCCGGGGCATGGCTGTGCTGGGGCATCATGGTGAGTCCCTTTCGGGTCCGTTGGATCAGGAAGGTGGTCAGGCGCCCGGGGCGGACGAAACTTGGCGGTAGAGGCCGCCCCGGGGGCCGTTCAGCGGTGCTTGCGGTCGTCCTTGAGCATCGAGCGCAGGACCACGGCGACGACGGCCACGGCCATCGCGGTGACCGCGACCGCGAGGAGCATCGAGACCAGGACGACGCCGACGACCAGGACCACGGCGGTGCCGCCGACCACGAGGGTCGCGACGCTGCCGGGGGTGAGCTGGACGACCGGCCGGCCGGACTGCGGGGTCTGAACCGGGACCGGGGCGGTGGGCTGGGCCGGGACCAGGGGCGCGGCCGGCGTGGTCGGGGTCACCGTGGGGGTGTCGGTGGGCGGGTACTTAGGCGCGAACATGGCGTGTCCTCCTCAGCGGGTGGTGCAGGTGTGGGTGCGGGCGGCGAGTTCCGCCGCGGAGCGGGTGGCGTAGTCGTTGGACCAGCCGCAGCGCGGGGCGGTGCAGGCAGCGATGGTGGCCTTGCGGCCGTGGCGGTCACGGTGGTCGCCGACCTCGACGGGGCCGATCCGGGCGACGTTGGTGAAGCGCTCGAAGCGGGCCATGGCTCAGTGCTCCGGGCGGCGCACGAAGTCGTCGGCGTGCTCGTCGAGCCAGCGGCGGACCTCGGGACGCTCGTCGTCAGTCGCGGCGTGGATGGCGGCTTCGCCAGCGGCCAGGCCGTCAACGAGACGGTTGTTCCGGGTCAGTTCGGCCGCCTGTTCCAGCGCGGCACGGATGGAGCGACGCATAGCGGGTTCTCCTCTCGGGTCAGGTGAGTTGTGCAGTGATGGCGTCGGCCAGCGCGAGCGGGACGCCGAGGCGAGCGCGCAGCGTGGCCGTGTCGATCGGGGTGCCGGTCGCCGTGCGATGCGCGTCGGCGATCTTGCGTGCGTGTTCAACCAGCGCGGCAGGAACCGCGACGGGCGGAGCAGCAGGCGCGGGGAGTTCCGGGCGCGGCTCGGGAGCCGGTTCGGGGGCGCGTTCGAGGGTGACCGGCTCGGGCGTAGCCGGTTCGGCAGGCTCGGGGTCCGGTGCGGGTGCGGGGGTGGGTTCGGTGTGGGCCAACAACGTGCCGCCGAAGAACGCGAGCGCGGGCCAGCCGGCGACCAGGATCCGGAGCACGGCCGGGACGTGCCGCACGTCGAGTAGGCCGGCCGTGGCGATGTTCGCGCCCAGGGACGCGGCGAGCGCGATCACGAACCACACCCAGGCGGCCCGGGTCGAGCGTTCAGCGGTGCGCAGGGACCGGATGCGGTGCCAGGCGGCGACCAGGAGCAGGTCGACGGAGACGGGGTAGGCCCAGGCTTTCCAGCCGTGTTGGCCGGAGGCTTCGGCGATGTCGTGCAGGTGCGCGAAGGACAGCGAACCGGCGATCACGGCTTGGATCAGGATCGGATCCAGACGCAGGGTGCGGGCCATGGCGGTTGCCTCCTCTCGGGTGAAGCCCGGGGCCGGGCCGGCAGGTCAGGCCCCGGGGCGGGTTGGTCGTGGGTCAGGTGGTGCCATTGCCGAAGCAGCTCAGGCAGATGCCGTCTTGCTGGCCGACTTTGCGGTGCCGGCGGCCCACGCGGACGGCCACGGCGACCGTTCCGGAGCCCTTGCACACCGAGCACGGCGCCGGTTCGACCGGAGCGGCCGGCTTGGCGGGGCGGGCAGTGGTCTTGCGTGCGGCCATGACGGGCCTCCCTTCCGGGTTCGGGCATGGGGCGGGTAGGGACCTGGCGCGAAGTGGTCGCGCCGACCGGGGGGTGCGCTGTTCAGGCGGTGGCGGGTACCGGCTCGACAGCCTTCGGGGCGTCGCCGGGCAGCGGGGGAAGGACGGGCCGGAAGTCAGCCAGTGCCTCGATCTCCGGGGTCAGGTCCGCGTGCTTGTTGCAGGTAGCGACCGCATCCGGGAGCGTCGTGTGCGGGGTGCGGATCCGGGACCAGCCACCGGAGGTGTCCGCTGCAACAGCAGTGCCCGGCTGGTCGTAGGCGATGGACAACACAGCGCTCAGCGCATCCGGGGAGATGTCGCCGAAGGCCATCTTCGCGGAGGCTTCATCGTTGACACGGTGGCAGACCCGGCCGGAAAGCTGAGCCCGAAGCATGGTGGCGCCGTCGCCCAACTCCGAGCCGAACCGCTGGCCGCAGATCTCCAGGTAGATGCCGGCCGCACGGGCCAGTTGGGCCAGCCGGATCAGGGCGGTGATGATCCGCTCACGGCGCTTCTTCTCCGCCGACGTGGCCACCAGCAGCAACTCTGCGACCTCGTCCACGACGAGGATGATCGGGATCGGGCGGATCTTCTCGGGCAGGCCCCAGATGTCGGAGGTGATCTCCGCGTCGGGGGTGTCTGCGCTGATCCGCTGAGCGGTACGGATGAGCTGGAACCGGTCGATCATCTCCGACACGAGCGCTTCGAGCAGGTCAGCGGCCGTGTCGGGGTTGTCGGCCATCGCGGTGAACCGGCGTGCGAGCGGGGCGAGTTCGACGCCCTGTTTGCAGTCGATCCCGACCAGTGCGACCGGCTGAGCGGCCAACTCCTTGATCAAGCCCCGTTGGTAGACGGATTTCCCGGACTCGGTGGCGCCCAGGTTCAGGCAGTGAGGCACGGCGCGGAAGTCGCGGTAGTGGACGCTGCCGTCCTGCCGCACAGCCACCGGAACCTTCGTTGCCGACCGCTTGGCCCGGGCCGGCATGTGCACCCGGCGGAGCACGTCGTAGCCGGTCATCCGCAGTGCCAGGACCCCGGAGCGAACCTCCTTGACGGTCACCTGATTGACCCGCCAGGAGTGCCGCAGCCGGTCAGCGGCCGACATCACGTCGAACGCGTCCTGACCGGGCTGGAGACGGACCCTGGCCACCAGACCCGAACGCGTCGGGTAGAGCCGCAGGAGCTTCGGGGGTCGGTTCGCCGGCATCTCCCGCTTCATCATCTTCGCCACCGCGATGCGGGCGCGGGACGGGGGGACCGTCAGGCCGCACGCGTCCATGACGGAGGCGTAGGTCCAGCCGATCCGGATCCGGGCGGCCGGCCCTCCGATGATCAGCCAGTACAGATCCGGGCGGACCCGGCGCAGGATCAGCACCGCGGCGATCCCTGCGCCGGATAACACCAGAACGGTGATCCCCACGGCAGGTCAGCCCTTGCCGTTCGAGCTGGCGGCCGGCATGAGCGAGGTGACGGCCACGGCGCGGAAGCTGATCCCGTGCCGCTTCTGCCCGTTGAACTCGTTCTCCCAGTCCCGCGCCCGCAGGCCCGTCACGGACACCGGGGTCCCCGGGGTCAGCGTCGGGTCAATGCCGGTGTTCGGGATGGTCACCTGGTACAGGTCGCCCTGACCCTCATCCGAGATCAGCAGGCCCACCGTGTTCAGCGGGGCACCGGTCTCGCGGTCCACCGCGATCTCCCCGGTCTGCTTGTTGACGAGCTTCGGGACCGGAGGCGTCGCAACGAACACCATCGCGGTCGAAAGGTCAATCTTGAACGATGCCATGATGGCAACTCCCTTGTACGAGGGAGGGAGCGGTGGACTGCTTGGAGGTAGGGCGCCGCTCCCAACTGGCTTGAGCCACTTAGTGGCTTAAGCCAGTTGAACACATGCCTGACGCTGCGTCAAGACACTGGCTTGAGCCACCTGTATGCTGCTGGTCATGAGCCCGTCCGCCCCCAGTTCCCAGCAGCCGCCGAGCCGGCGTATCGCCGAAGAACTCCGCAAGCGCATCGAACGCGGAGAGTTGGCGGCCGGCGACAAGCTCCCATCTGAGCGGGCGCTAGCCGAGGAGTACGGTGCGGCGCGCAACACCGCCCGGGAGGCCGTACGCATCCTCGCCGAACAAGGGCTTGTGACGGCGAAGCACGGCAAGGGCGTGTTCGTGCGCCAGCCGCAGCGGCTGTTCCGGTTCGGCAGCGATCGGTACTCGATCAAGAACCGGGAGACGGGGCTCACGCCTTTCCGCCTTGAGGCGAAGCGCCAGGGGAAGACGGCCCGCATCGACGTCCTCAGCATCAAGCGCGAGGTACCGCCGGCCGACATCGCCGAGAGGCTGCAAGTCTCCGCGGACGACGCGAGCGTGGTCCACCGAGAGAACCACTACTTCGCCGACGATGAGCCCGTACAGATCGTCTCCACCTACATCCGCTGGGCGGAGGCACAGGGCACTCTCCTGATGCAGCCGAAGTCCGGGCCGAACGGCATCTACGGACGCCTCGAAGAACTCGGACATGTCATGACGCGCGTGCGCGACGAGATCAGCGCCCGCATGCCCACGCCAGACGAAGCGGCACTTCTCGACCTGCTTCCCGGCGTCCCGGTGCTCGAAGTGCTCCACACCAGCCTGGACCAGAACAACGAGCCGTTCGAAGTCACCCGCTACGTCCACCGCGCCGACCAAACCGGCCTGCTCTACGAACTCCCCGTCGAACAGCCGACTCCCCCGGAGGCCCAGTGACCAGCATCGCCATACGGCCGATCATGGACACCGACGTGCGCGGCGCAGCCGCAGCACTGATGAAGGTGCACAAGACGGACGGCTACCCGGTCGAAGGCGTCGAGGACCCGGAGGCATGGATCCGACCGCCAGCCGTTCTCAGCGCTTGGGTGGCCGAGGACGAGGGGAAGATCGTCGGCCATGTGGCGGTGATGCGTACGCAGGGGGAGGGGGCGGTCAGTCTGTGGCGGGACAAGAGCGGCGAGAGTGAGGGGCGAATCGGCGTTCTGGCCCGGCTCTTCGTCGTCCGTGAGGCCCGCAAGCACGCGGCCGGCGAACGACTGATGCGCGCGGCCATGGACTACGCCAAGCAGAACTCTCTACGGCTCGTTCTCGACGTGATGACGAAGGACACCGCCGCCATCCGCCTCTACGAACGTCTCGGCTGGCAGCACATCGGCGAGGTCTCGCACCATTTCGGGGCCGGCCAGCAGATCCCTGCGGCCTGCTACGTCTGGCCCACTGCCTAAGTTCGGCGGGAGTTGCCTGTCTCTACGGAGTCGCAGACCGCTAGCCTTGAACGCGTTCAACTTTCAGGCGCGTCCCCGGGAGTGGCAGATCATGAAGAAGCGCAAGCTGGCTGTCATCACGGCGACTTGGGCCGGGTTGGTGGTCCTGTACGGGGCGCCCTCGGCATTGCCGGAAAGCTGGCAGTACTGGGTCTACTCGCCCGCCAGCGCGCTCTTGTGGCTTGTGGCCATGGTGCTTGGACCTGGCGTGGCGTGCGCGATCATGCGCGCGTGGATCGAGCGAGGCAGCGAGCGCGGTTGAGCCCGAGAGCGGACCTGTTACAAGTTTCTCTACCTCATCAAGCTCCCCGCCCCTTGGGCGGGGAGAGGGGGAGAAGCGGGGAGGGGTCCCTCGTAGCTCGTGGGGGAGGGGTCGCGGGGCGTAGAGCCCCGGGCCTGACGGATCTGCATGGTGATCAACTACCGGCACCGAGCCGCCAGACATGATCAGCAGCCATACCCGAGAAGCGGAAGACACCAGCCCGCACAGACCCATCGAGCCAAACCCGATGTTGTGGCGGCTCGGGTTGATCGGCTGCTCTTACCCTCCGGGTATCCGGCTGGCCTGACAATCGGCTTTCAGCCGTCGCTACGGGAAACACCCCATCGGCCGCACCGCGGCCGCTCGGGGGCTCGGGGGCTCGCGCGCCGCTCCTGCCTCCGGCCCGCTCCGCGCGGCCCCCGGCCCCGCGCCAGGCATGCCACGGGGTTCCCCGCTAGACGCTTTGCCCGACCCTGCTCGCCGGACCGAGCAAAGGACTGCCGACGACCCCACCGCCAACACCAGGCCGCCCGGGACCAGGCAGCAGACGCCACCGCACCCAGGAGGCACCATCACCAGCCGACAGGCACGGGTCATCAACCAGCACCCGGGAACCACGGCGACGGGAGGGAGGGAGGAGAAGGTGAAGGAGAGGGGTGGGCACTGCTGCGGCATCGGTGGGCGGTTTACATGGCGGGAGCGCTGCCGTCTGCGACTGACGCTGGGCCACGTGATCAAGGCTGGCTGCGAAGGAGTGGTCTCGGGGGACCGCGACACCGGCGACCGAGCCGGCATCGTGGGCCGGTCGCCGTACCCCCGCCGTCACGGATGCGGGTGCGTGAGGCGATCCCCTACCCGGACTCGGCCGGCGGGGGCGCGCCTGCTGCCGCGATGGGGTCGGGTCCGGTGTGGTCACTCCGTGTCGGTACCTGTATCGCCGTGGTGACAGTGCGTGTCGAGAGCGGGGGTGGGCGGTGGAGGCGGTCGTTCAGGTGCCGCAAGGACGGAGTTCGCGCCATACTGGCCACATGATCTAGGGGGACGCGGCCCGACAGCGTGACATCCACGGGTGACATCAACGGCCCCGGATTCCGCTGGACAACCACGGACAACCGTGGACATTGGCCCTGGCCCGTGACCTCGATCACGCAAGGTCACGGAAACCGATATGCAAATGGGATGATGGTCGGTATGAAGGGACGTGTCCTGGTCGTCGATGACGACACCGCGCTGTCAGAGATGCTTGGCATCGTGCTGCGCGGAGAGGGTTTCGAGCCGTCGTTCTGCGCGGACGGTGACAAGGCGCTGGCCGCATTCAGGGAGAGCAAGCCGGATCTGGTGCTCCTGGACCTGATGCTGCCCGGGCGTGACGGCATCGACGTGTGCCGGCAGATCCGGGCGGAGTCCGGCGTGCCGATCGTGATGCTCACGGCGAAGAGCGACACGGTGGACGTGGTGGTCGGCCTGGAATCGGGTGCTGACGACTACGTGATCAAGCCGTTCAAGCCGAAGGAGCTCGTGGCGCGGGTGCGCGCCCGGTTGCGCAGGGCCGAGGAGCCCACGCCCGAGCAGCTGGCGATCGGTGATCTGGTCATCGACGTGGCCGGCCACTCGGTCAAGCGCGACGGCCAGCCGATCGCGCTGACACCGCTGGAGTTCGACCTGCTGGTGGCGCTCGCCCGCAAGCCGTGGCAGGTGTTCACGCGTGAGGTGCTCCTCGAGCAGGTCTGGGGCTACCGGCACGCCGCGGACACCCGTCTGGTGAACGTGCACGTGCAGCGGTTGCGCTCGAAGGTGGAGCAGGATCCTGAGCGTCCGGAGATCGTGGTGACGGTTCGAGGCGTCGGCTACAAGGCCGGACCCGGCTGAGATGTGCGCGTCGTACGAGCGTGAGCGTCTGGAGAGCCGGCTGGCCGATCCCATGCAGGGGCTGCTGCCGGTGATCCGCTCGTGCGTGCGCTGGGCACGGCGTCCGCTGCAGCCCGGAGTGCGGCTGTGGCGGCGGAACCTTCAGCTGCGCGTGGTCGCCTTCACGCTGCTGATGTCGGTGGGCGTGGTCCTGCTGCTCGGCTTCGTCGTGATCGGGCAGGTCAAGAACGGCTTGCTGGACGCGAAGGAGAAGGCCGCGGAGAACCAGGCGGTCAGCGGTTTCTCCATCGCGCAGAGCATGGCGGACAAGGGCAGCCAGTCCCGCGGCTCCTCCGGGTCCGGCGGCCCGCAGAGCTCCACGGACTCCGGCACCTGGCTGACCAACCTGGTCGCGCAGTTCTCCAGCGGCGGGAAGGGCGTGTACGGGATCGTCACGCTCTCCCCGGGCGCCGGCGACTCCCAGCTGCTCGGCGAGGGCAGCGTGTACGGGCGCGGGCCGCGCAGTTCCAGCGGCATCCTGCCCGAGCCGAGCATCCCGAAGTCGCTCAGCGACGCCGTGGAGACGCACACCGGTGCGCTCAAGCAGTACACGAAGGTCTACAGCGACGACGGCACCCCGCCGAAGCCGGCGCTGGCCATCGGCAAGCGCCTGACGGACATCAACGGCACGACGTACCAGCTGTACTACCTGTTCCCCTTCGACCAGGAGCAGAAGACGCTCGGCCTGGTCAAGGGCACGCTGGCGACCGCCGGGATCTTCGTGGTGGTGCTGCTCGGCGCGATCGCCTGGCTGGTCACGCGGCAGGTGGTCACGCCGGTCCGGATGGCCGCCGGTATCGCCGAGCGGCTGGCGGCGGGGCGGCTCCAGGAACGGATGCACGTCACCGGCGAGGACGACATCGCGCGGCTCGGCGAGTCCTTCAACAAGATGGCGCAGAACCTCCAGGTCAAGATCCAGCAGCTGGAGGACCTGTCGCGGATGCAGCGCCGCTTCGTGTCCGACGTCTCGCACGAGCTGCGGACGCCGCTGACCACGGTGCGGATGGCCGCGGACGTCATCCACGACGCCCGCGCCGACTTCGACCCGGTGACGGGCCGGTCCGCCGAGCTGCTGCAGAACCAGCTGGACCGGTTCGAGTCGCTGCTCTCGGACCTGCTGGAGATCAGCAGGTTCGACGCGGGGGCCGCAGAACTGGCGGCGGAGCCGATAGACCTGCGCGAGGTGGTCCGGCGCGTGGTGGACGGCGCGGAGCCGCTGTCGGAGCGCAAGGGAAGCCGTGTGGTCATCCGCGGTGACGCGCAGCCGGTGATAGCCGAGGCCGATCCGCGCCGTGTGGAGCGGGTGCTGCGCAACCTGGTGGTCAACGCGATCGAGCACGGCGAGGGCCGGGACGTCGTGGTCCGTCTGGCGACGGCCGACGGCGCGGTGGCGGTGGCCGTCCGCGACTACGGCGTCGGGCTCAAGCCCGGCGAGGCGACGCGGGTGTTCAACCGGTTCTGGCGCGCCGACCCGGCGCGGGCCCGTACGACCGGAGGCACCGGCCTGGGCCTGTCCATCGCGGTCGAGGACGCCCGGCTGCACGGCGGCTGGCTGCAGGCGTGGGGCGAGCCCGGCGGCGGCTCGCAGTTCCGGATGACGCTCCCGCGGACCGCGGGTGACAGCCTGCGCGGTTCGCCGATCGCGCTGGAGCCCGAGGACTCGCGGCGCAATCGGGGCCTGACCTCGTCCGGCCTGCCGGGCAGGGGCGGTGCGGCGTCGGCGTCCGTGCCGGTGCCGCGCAGCGGGGCCGCGGACGGCCCGCAGCACGGCACCATGGCCCGGGACGCCCTGGCCAACGGCACTCCGATGCCGGCGATACCGCCGATGCCGGCCGGCATGCCGAGGACGCCCGCGGCGGATCCGGCGGCGCTGCCGGGCAGCGGCGCCCGCGTGGTGGGACACAAGGGAGCGGCTCGGGAGGACGACGTCTGATGAGTGCGTTGGGGGGCCGCCGGCGGCTGCTTCAGGGCCTGCTGCCGCTGGGCGTGACCCTGCTGGTCGCGGGCTGCGCATCGATGCCCAGCAGTGGCGAGGTGCGCAAGGTCGGGGACGGCCAGCGGGCCGACGCGGACGCGCAGGTGCGGGTGTTCGGTATCCCGCCCCACCCGGGCGAGTCGCCGTCCCAGATCGTCAGTGGCTTCCTGGAGGCGACGACCAGCGGTGAGGCGAACTTCTCGACGGCGCAGAAGTACCTGACCAAGCACGCCCAGGCGGGCTGGAATCCGCTCGACGGGATCACCATCGTCTCCGGCCTGGCGCAGCCGGTGGAGACGGTCGGCACCAGCCACCGGGACGGGTTCTCCACGGTCACGGTCACCAGCACGAAGGTCGCGGCGGTGGACACCAAGCATGGCTACCAGCCGGTGCAGGAACCGCTCGACTCGGGCGGTTTCCAGCCCTCGTTCAGCCTGCGGCGCCAGGCCGGTACCGGTGAGTGGCGGATCGACGGGCTGCAGGACGGCCTGACGCTGTCGGAGTCGGACTTCCAGCGGATCTACCACTCGGTCAACATGTACTACTTCGCCAACCTCGGCCCGGACGGCCCCAGCGGCGGGGGCAGCGCGCAGACGCTCGTGGCCGACCCGGTCTACCTGCGCAACCAGACCGACTCGCTGGTGTCCACGGTGTCCGCGCTGCTCGACGGGCCCACCGACTGGCTGGCGCCGGTGGTGACCACCGCGGCTCCGGCCGGGGTGCGGCTGTACGGCAAGGGCCCGGACCAGGGTGTGTCGCTGGACGACTCGCAGCATCTGACCGTGCGCCTGGACCGCAAGGCGGACCAGCTCCGCGGGCAGCGCTGCGTGCAGATGGCCGCGCAGCTGTTCGCGACGGTCCAGGCGCAGGCTTCCGCGAAGCTGGCGTCGGCGGAGATCCAGCGTGCCGACGGATCGACGGCGTGCCTGCTGTCCAGCGCGCAGGCCGAGGCATACGGGGCGGAGAACCTGGTGGGGTCGACGACCCGCCAGTACTACATCAAGTCCGACAGCTCCCACCGCTTGATGGACCTGGCCGGCGACGCGACGGCTTCGACGCAGCTCACGGGAGTTCCGGTGTCGGGGCCGTTCGGCGCTGACAAGGCGGATCTCGGCTCGGTCGCCGTGCGGCGCGACGAGCAGGTGGCCGCGGGAGTGCGTACCAACGGCCGCCAGCTGGTGGTCGGTTCGCTGGTCGGCGGCACCGAGATGCCTGCGCCGGTGCTGACCAGCACCGCCACCGATCCCAAGAACGGCCTGAGTGCCCCGAGTTGGGACGGGCTGGGGGATCTGTGGGTGGCGGACCGCAGTGCGGTGCCGTCACGGATGGAAGTTCTGGTGGACGGCCATGGCCCCGCCGTGCCGGTGAGCATCCCGGAGCTGTCGGGGCGCGTGGAGTCGCTGAAGGTGGCCTCCGACGGGGTGCGGATCGCGCTGATCGTGAAGGACGGCGGCGCGATGCGCCTGCAGGTCGGCCGGATCCAGCGCGGAGGCACACACGACCACCCGACCTTCTCCGTGTCCGGGCTGCGCACGCTGCCCTCCCAGGAGGACGTGACGTCGGTGGCATGGGCCGGTGCCAGCCGCCTGGTGGTGCTCGCGAACCAGTCCGGGGTGCAGCAGATCCAGTACATGAGCACGGACGGCTCGGCGGGCGCGGCCCTCCAAGGGGTCAGCGAGGCCGCCTCGGTGGCCGCGTCCGAGGACCAGAGCCGGCCGCTGCTGGCCGCGTACAACGGCAGCGTCTACCTGCTGCCCACGGACACCAACTGGAAGCAGATCACGCCCAAGGGCGTCAGCCCCGTCTACCCGGGCTGACCTGAGGCCGGGCGCCTGAGCCCACCTGCCCGGCCGCCCTGGCGCGCGCCCGCCGGCGGGCCCGCGGCAGGTTGTCCACAGCCTCGAACGGGTGACTGGCGGGCCGCCTCCCGCAGCGCGCACAGTGGAGTCATGCGGGGCTGGTGGCAGGAGATCACCGGACTGGTCCTTCCGGTGGACTGCGCGGGCTGCGGGCGTCCGCGTACCGAGTTGTGCGAGCGGTGCCAGGGGCTGCTGGGCGGGGCGGCCTCGGCGCGGCGGGTACGCCCGGCACCGGAGCCGCACGGGCTGCCACCGGTGTGGGCCGCCGGCAGGTACGGCGACGAGGTGCGGGCGGTGGTCCTGGCGCACAAGGAGCGGGGTGCGCTGGGTCTGGTCGGGCCGCTGGGTGCGGCACTGGCCGGCGCGGTCCGGCGGATGGGCGCGGACGGGCCGCTGCTGCTGGTGCCGGTCCCTTCGGCGCGGCGTGCCGTGGCGCAGCGCGGCCACGACGCCACCGCCCGCATGGCCCGGGCCGCGGCCCGGGAGCTGCGACGGCAGGGTGTGCCCGCGCGGGCGGCGGGTGCGCTGCGGCTGCTACGGCCGGTGGCCGACCAGACGGCGCTGGGCGGGGCCGGACGCCTCGTGAACCTGTCCGGTGCGATGGCAGTGGCGGGCGGGTCCGGAAGGCTGCTCAGGGCGGCGCCTGTCGTCCTGGTGGACGATCTGATGACCACGGGATCGTCACTGACCGTGGCTGCTCGGGCCGTCTGTGCGGCGGGTGGGAGGGTGGCCGGGGCGGCCGTGGTCGCGGGACCGCGGGATCCGGAAGTCCACCCGGATGCCCGTCCCCGCAGGTGGAGGGCGCGGTAGTTCACCCGAATGGAGGTATGACGTCGTTGGGGATGCCGACATCCACACTCCGGGACTATGTTCGGGGAAGAGGGAAGCGGACACCTGGGGTGTTGATCTTCCCAGTGGGGCAGAAGGAGGTGAAAGCCGCAGCTTCGCGGCACCCGGAAGCCCTGGGGCGGTGAAGCGGCAGCTAACGCAGCGCCGGACGGGCCTCGCGCCCGGCTCGGCCTTCAGGAAAGGGATCGCCCCGGCCACTGGGGTGATCCGGGAACGGAGTTCTGCGTGGACATCGTCGTCAAGGGCCGCAAGACCGAGGTGCCCGAGAGGTTCCGGAAGCACGTGGCCGAGAAACTGGACAAGATCCAGAAGCTCGACGGCAAGGTGATCAGCCTCGACGTCGAGGTGTCCAAGGAGCTCAACCCCCGGCAGGCGGACCGTTGCGACCGGGTGGAGATCACGCTGAACACCCGCGGACCGGTGGTCCGTGCCGAAGCCGCGGCAGCCGACCCGTACGCCGCTCTGGACGTCGCGGTCACCAAGCTGGAAGCCAGGCTCCGCAAGGCCGCGAGCAAGCGGCACACCCGCCGTGGCACCGGCCGGATCCCGGCGTCCGACGTTGCGACGGCCGTGCCGGACGCCGCGCGCATGAACGGCGACGGGACGCTCGTCGCCGACCACGCCGAGGAAGGTGTGCCCACCACCAAGATCGGCTCGCTGGAGGTGCACGGCGAAGGCCCGCTGGTGGTGCGGGAGAAGACCCACGTCGCGGCGCCGATGGCGCTCGACCAGGCCCTGTATGAGATGGAACTGGTCGGGCACGACTTCTACCTGTTCGTCGACAGCGACACCAAGCAGCCGAGCGTGGTCTACCGCAGGCACGGCTACGACTACGGCGTCATCCATCTCAACGCAGACGAGACGGGAGTGCAGGAGCCGGCCGGCGCCGGCGGTGCGCTGCACCGCTGAACCAACCGGCAGGAGGAGGGCAGTTGGTGCCCCCGGGCGTGGTCCTGGGGGCACCACCGCGCGTGGACGTGAAATGCTGGGCCAGTGGTCAACTCTGGTCTGAGGGGGAGGATCTGATGCCGGACTTCGCATACGGGGGACCCGGCGAGCAGGGCCCGGTTCCGTACGGCGGACCCGCAGGACCGACCCCCGCCGAACCCATCAGGGTGCTCGTCGTGGACGACCACGCGCTGTTCCGGCGCGGCCTGGAGATCGTGCTCGCCCAGGAGGAGGACATCCAGGTCATCGGCGAGGCCGGGGACGGCGCGGAAGCCGTCGAGAAGGCCGCCGACCTGCTGCCGGACATCGTGCTGATGGACGTGCGGATGCCGCGGCGCGGCGGGATCGAGGCCTGCACCTCCATCAAGGAGGTCGCCCCCAGCGCCAAGATCATCATGCTCACGATAAGCGACGAGGAAGCCGACCTCTACGAGGCGATCAAGGCCGGGGCGACCGGCTACCTGCTCAAGGAGATCTCCACCGACGAGGTGGCCACCGCGATCCGCGCGGTGGCGGACGGCCAGTCGCAGATCAGCCCGTCGATGGCGTCGAAGCTGCTGACCGAGTTCAAGTCGATGATCCAGCGCACCGACGAGCGGCGGCTGCTGCCCGCGCCCAAGCTCACCGACCGGGAGCTGGAGGTGCTCAAGCTCGTCGCCACGGGCATGAACAACCGGGACATCGCGAAAGAGCTGTTCATCAGCGAGAACACGGTCAAGAACCACGTCCGCAACATCCTGGAGAAGCTGCAGCTGCACTCCAGGATGGAAGCGGTCGTCTACGCGATGCGCGAGAAGATCCTGGAGATCCGCTAGCGGCGGTCGTGGGTCCGGTTCACCGCGGCGACCAGCGGGTCGCGCAGCGTCTCCGGCAGTACCCGCTCGACCCTGGCCTCCACGCAGCCCACCCAGCCGGCCGCCTCGGCCAGGGCGTCGGCGGCGGGCTGCACCGCCTTCGGGCCGTCCAGCGACACCTGCCGGGCCACCAGCGTGCTGCCCTCGCGCGCGGGATCGACCCGGCCGACCAGCCGTCCGCCCGCCAGCAACGGCATCGCGAAGTAGCCGTGGATCCGCTTCTCCTTGGGGGTGTACGCCTCGAGCCGGTGGGTGAAGCCGAAGATCCGCTCGGTGCGCGGCCGGTCCCAGATCAGCGAGTCGAACGGGGACAGCAGCGTCGTGCGGTGCCGCCCGCGCGGCTCGCTCGCGAGCGCCGCCGGGTCCGCCCACGCCTGCTTGCCCCAGCCCTCGACCTCCACCGGCACCAGACCGGTGTCCTCTATCACCGCCATCACCTGCTCGCCCTTGAGCCGGTGGTAGTCCGCGAGGTCCGCGCGGGTGGCCACACCCATCGCGGCGCCGGCCTGCGCGACCAGCCGCCGCATGCACTCGCGGTCGTCGATGTCGTCGTGCAGCAGGTCGGCGGGCACGGCGCGCTCGGCCAGGTCGTAGACCCGCTTCCAGCCCCGCCGCTCGGTGCAGACCACCTCGCCCGTGTCGAGCAGCCACTCCACCGCGATCTTGGTCTCCGACCAGTCCCACCAGGGGCCGCCGTTCTTCGCCCCGCCCAGCTGGGTGGACGTCAGCGGGCCCTCCGCCTTGAGCTGGTCCAGCACCGCCGCGCAGGAGCGCTCGGCGTCGGCCAGCACGTGCCAGCGGTGGCCGCGCGCCCGCCGGGCCCGCCGCCGGAACGCGAAGTGCGGCCACTCCTCGATCGGCAGGATGCACGCGGCGTGCGACCAGTACTCGAAGGCGTGGTTGTCCGTCCAGTACGCGCGCTCCACGGCCTGCCGGCCGACCGCGCCGAGCCGTGCGTACGGGATCAGCTCGTGCGACCTGGCCAGCACCGAGATGGTGTCCAGCTGCACCGCGCCCATCGACCGCAGCACCCCGCGGGTCCCCGCTCTGCGGTCCGGAGCGCCGATGAAGCCCTGGGCCCGCAGGACGATCCTGCGGGCCTCGTCAGCGGACAGGGAGACCTGGGGAGGCTGCAGGAGCGTCATGCCGGCAAGGGTAGATCCGGCCACTGACAATGCCTCCGACCTGCGCGGACGGCCCATTGAAGGCCCCCTTGGAGCGTCGCGGGGCGCTGCTCGGGGCGGCCCGCCGGGACGGTCGGGCGGGACGGTCAGGCGGGGTGGGGCAGGTACGGCGTCACGGACGCGCGGTCCCAGTCCGAGGGCAGCAGGGAGCCGTACCAGGAGTCGCGCCGGGTCCCCTGCTGGACGATCTTGGACCGCATCGTCCCCTCCATCACGAACCCGATCTTCAGGGCCACCGCGCGGGACCCCTCGTTGCCGGCCTCCGCGTACCACTCGAGGCGCTCCACGCCGAGGGCGTCGAAGGCCCAGGCGCACACCGCGCGGGCCGCCTCCACGGTGTAGCCCCGGCCGCGCTGTTCCTTGGCGGTCCAGTAGCCCAGCTCCGCCTGGTGCGTGGGGGCGGCGAGCTGGCCCAGCCGGACCAGGCCCATGGACCCGACGAGCGCGCCGCCGTCGAGGGTGAAGACGCCGAAGTTGTAGAGGGAGTCGTCGCGCCAGCCGTCCGCGCAGATCTGCTCGACGAAGCCCACCGCGTGCTCGCGCGTGTACGGAGAGGGAACGGACGTCCAGCGCGGGATCTCCGGGTCCTGGCACGCGGCGAGGACGGCGTCGACGTCCCCGGACGCCAGCGGACGCAGCAGCAGACGGTCGGTGGTGAGGGTGATGGGCTCCATCGGCCGAGTATCGCGGAGCCCGGGGGCGGCCGGAAAACCGTTTTGCCGCCGCCGGGCCTCCCGGCCCGATGGTGTCCTCGCTTACGATGGCCGTTGCAGCGGGTTTCGACGTCAGGAACCCCGCTGTGCCCAGCGCGGGAGCCGCGCCAGGCCCGACCGGCAAGGAGCCAGCCTACGTGTCCGTCATCAGCAAGATCATGCGTGCAGGTGAAGGCAAGATCCTGCGCAAGCTGCACCGCATCGCGGACCAGGTCAATTCCATCGAAGAGGACTTCGTCAACCTCACCGATGCCGAGCTGAGGGCCCTCACCGACGAGTACAAGGAGCGGTACGCCGAGGGTGAGTCCCTCGACGACCTGCTCCCCGAGGCGTTCGCCACCGTCCGCGAGGCCGCCAAGCGGGTCCTGGGCCAGCGCCACTACGACGTGCAGCTCATGGGTGGTGCGGCACTGCACTTGGGCTACGTCGCGGAGATGCGCACCGGCGAGGGCAAGACCCTGGTCGGCACCCTGCCCGCGTACCTCAACGCGATCTCCGGCAAGGGCGTGCACCTGATCACCGTCAACGACTACCTCGCCGAGCGCGACTCGGAGTGGATGGGCCGGGTGCACCGCTTCCTCGGCCTGGAGGTCGGCTGCATCCTGGCGAACATGTCGCCCGCCGAGCGCCGCGAGCAGTACGGCTGCGACATCACCTACGGCACCAACAACGAGTTCGGCTTCGACTACCTCCGGGACAACATGGCCTGGTCGCAGGACGAACTGGTCCAGCGCGGCCACAACTTCGCGATCGTCGACGAGGTCGACTCGATCCTGGTCGACGAGGCCCGTACCCCGCTGATCATCTCCGGCCCGGCCGACCAGGCCACCAAGTGGTACAGCGACTTCGCCCGCCTGGTGAAGCGGCTGAACCGCGGCGAGGCCGGCGGCCTCGGCAAGGAGGAGACCGGCGACTACGACGTCGACGAGAAGAAGCGCACCGTCGCCATCCACGAGTCGGGCGTCACCAAGGTCGAGGACTGGCTGGGCATCGACAACCTCTACGAGTCGGTCAACACCCCGCTCGTCGGTTACCTCAACAACGCGATCAAGGCCAAGGAGCTCTACAAGAACGACAAGGACTACGTCGTCATGGACGGCGAGGTCATGATCGTCGACGAGCACACCGGCCGTATCCTCGCCGGCCGCCGCTACAACGAGGGCATGCACCAGGCGATCGAGGCGAAGGAAGGGGTGGACATCAAGGACGAGAACCAGACACTCGCCACGATCACCCTGCAGAACTTCTTCCGCCTGTACGACAAGCTCTGCGGCATGACCGGTACGGCCATGACCGAGGCCGCGGAGTTCCACCAGATCTACAAGCTGGGCGTCGTCCCGATCCCGACCAACCGCCCGATGGCCCGCCTCGACCGCGCCGACCTGATCTACCGCACGGAGGAGGCGAAGTTCGCCGCCGTCGTGGAGGACATCGTCGAGAAGCACGAGAAGGGCCAGCCGGTCCTGGTCGGCACCGTCTCCGTCGAGAAGTCCGAGTACCTGTCGGCGCAGCTGTCCAAGCGCGGCATCCCGCACGAGGTGCTCAACGCCAAGCAGCACGACCGTGAGGCCACGATCGTCGCGCAGGCGGGCCGCAAGGGCGCCGTCACCGTCGCCACCAACATGGCCGGCCGCGGTACCGACATCAAGCTCGGCGGCAACCCCGACGACCTGGCCGAGGCGGAGCTGCGGCAGCGCGGACTGGACCCGGTCGAGCACGTCGAGGAGTGGGCGTCCGCGCTGCCGGAGGCGCTGGAGCGCGCCGAGGCGGCCGTCAAGACGGAGTTCGAGGAGGTCAAGGACCTCGGCGGCCTCTACGTGCTGGGCACCGAGCGCCACGAGTCCCGCCGGATCGACAACCAGCTGCGCGGCCGCTCCGGCCGCCAGGGCGACCCGGGCGAGTCCCGCTTCTACCTGTCGCTGGGCGACGACCTGATGCGGCTGTTCAAGGCGCAGATGGTCGAGCGCGTGATGTCCATGGCCAACGTGCCGGACGACGTGCCGATCGAGAACAAGATGGTCACCCGCGCCATCGCCTCCGCCCAGTCGCAGGTCGAGCAGCAGAACTTCGAGATCCGCAAGAACGTCCTGAAGTACGACGAGGTGCTCAACCGGCAGCGCGAGGTCATCTACGGCGAGCGCCGCCGGGTGCTGGAGGGCGAGGACCTGCGCGAGCAGGTGCAGCACTTCATGGACGACACCATCGAGGCGTACATCGACGCCGAGACCGGCGAGGGCTTCGCCGAGGACTGGGACCTCGACCGGCTGTGGGGCGCCTTCCGGCAGCTCTACCCGATCACGGTGACCATCGACGAGCTCGAGGACGCCGCGGGCGACCGGGCCGGGATCACCGCCGAGTTCATCAGCGAGTCCATCAGGGACGACATCAACGACCAGTACGCGGCGCGGGAGAAGCAGCTCACCGAGGAGATCATGCGCGAGCTGGAGCGGCGCGTGGTGCTGTCGGTGCTGGACCGCAAGTGGCGCGAGCACCTCTACGAGATGGACTACCTCCAGGAGGGCATCGGGCTGCGCGCGATGGCGCAGCGCGACCCGCTGGTGGAGTATCAGCGCGAGGGCTTCGACATGTTCACGGCCATGATGGACGGCATCAAGGAAGAGTCCGTCGGCTACCTGTTCAACCTGGAGGTCCAGGTCGAGCAGCAGGTCGAGGAGGTTCCGGTGGCCGCCGGCAGCGACATCCAGGACGCCCCGCCGTCGCTGGTCAAGGAGCGCCCGGAGATCCACGCCAAGGGCCTGGACCAGCCGAAGCGGGTCGACCGCCTGCAGTTCTCCGCGCCGTCGGTCGACGGTGAAGGCGGCGTGGTCCAGGGCGAGTTCGCCGGTGACGAGGTCGACGCCGTCGAGGAGACCTCGGACGGGCTGACCCGCGCCGAGCGCCGCCGCGCCGCCAAGGGCGGGCGTCGCCGCAAGAAGTGACCGGGGCTGCTGCGGCAGCCGCCCTCCGCACACCGGCCCGGGGCCGGGCCGCCTGCCGGCCCGGCCCCGGGCCGTTCGCGCGGGGAATCCGGCGGTCCTCACCGCGCCGCCACCTCCGTGCAGCGCCAGCGGGCCCGCCCGTAACCGGGGCCCGACTCGGCGTCGCCGGGTTCCAGGCGGAAGGCCAGAGCCCGGAAGACGTCCCGGTCCAGGGCGACCACCGCGGTCACCTCGAGCGCCCCGCCGTCAGTCCGGAAGAACCGGCAGCGATACACGTACGGGGTAAGGCCGCGGACCTGGCGGCGCCAGTCGGCGCGCGCCGCGTGCAGCTCCCACAGGCGCTGGTACGCCTCGTCCCTGACCCGGCCCGCCAGCCAGGTCAGCGGCTGCCGGCCGGTCAGCACGTCCAGCAGGCGGCCGGCGAACCAGACGTGCGGCGGCAGCGGCCGCGGCGCGGGACGTGCGGCGGCCCCTGGGCGGGCGCCGGGGCGCCGGGTGTCCCGGCGTCCGGGCGGTGCGGTGCGGGTCGGCCTGCGGGCCGCGGGGCCCGGCGGCACCGGCCCTGGCGTGCGGCCCGGCACCGGGCGGGGCTGCGGGCGCGGCTGCGGTGATGTCGTGGTCTCGTGCACGGGTGACCCCCAAAGATCATTTCCGGTCTGCCAGGCCGGTTGTAGGGGGCCGGGGAGCCGCGGGCAAGGACCGGCGGCGCTGCGGCGGGACGCCGCGAGATTCACCTATCAGGCTGGTTGCGCACGTATGCTTCACGCCATGCGCGTGTACATCCCCACCACCCTCGCGGGGCTCGCAGAGGCCCACAAGGCAGGCCACATCGGGCCTGCGCCGCTGGACGCCTTCGCGGTCACGCCGGGGCTGCGCGAGTGGTACGTCTCGGACGACATAGAGGAACTGGAGTACGCGGCGTTGACGCGCGCCGCGCAGTTCTCGCTCCGGCTGCTGGCCGCCCATCCGGACGTCCCGCGGCGGCGCGTGGTGATCGCCGTCGACGTGGCCGACACGGCGGTCGCCCACGACCCGGACCGCGGGCTGGACCCGGGCGTGCTCGGCGAGGTCCGGCTGTCCGGCGAGGTCCGGCTGTCCGAGGCGGCGGCGGTGCACGTCGACGCCGACGACGCGGAGCGGGACGTGCGGGCCGCGGCGGACGCGGTGGGCGCGGCGGACACCGGTGACGACGACGCCCGGTTCACGGTCGACGGTGCCGAGGACCACGAACTCCTCTGGTACGCGACCCAGGAGATCCCGAACCTCATCGGCTGACCTGCGGCTTCAGCCGACCTGCGGCTCCCTCGCTGCCTGACCTGCGGTTTCCTCCACCGCCATGGGCCTTTCCGGCACGGGTCGGCGGAGTTGTCCACAGGCTGGGAACGGGCGGCCGGCGAGTCCGGGTACCTTTCGAGATGTGAACGCGCATCTGGTGTGGGACTGGAACGGCACCCTCTTCCACGACATCGACGCGGTGGTCGAGGCCACCAACGCCTCCTTCGGCGAGATCGGACTGCCGCCGATCACTCTTCAGCGGTACCGCGAGATGTACTGCGTTCCGGTACCCCGGTTCTACGAGCGGCTCATCGGGCGACTGCCCACGGACGACGAGTGGGCGGTCATGGACGCCTCCTTCCACCGGCACTACTGGGCGCTGGCCGAGTCGTGCGGTCTCGCCGAGGGCGCCGCGGACCTGCTGGCCGCGCGCAGCGCCGCCGGGTTCACGCAGTCGCTGTGCTCCCTGGCCCCGCACGACCGGCTGGTGCCGGTCGTCGCCTCGCACGGCATCAGCGGCCACTTCCGGCGGGTGGACGGCCGCACCGACTCCTCCACCGACGGGAAGGCCGTGCAGATGGCCCGCCATCTCGACGCCCTGGGCATCACCGACGCGCGCTCGGTGGTCGTCATAGGCGACGCCCTGGACGACGCGGTGGCGGCCGCGCACGTGGGTGCGCACGCCATCCTCTACACCGGCGGCTCGCACAGCAGGGCCGGACTGGAGACCGCGGGCGTCCCGGTGGTCGACTCCCTGGCCGAAGCCGTCGACCAGGCAGAACGTATAGCCGGCTGAGCCCGGGGCCGGGTTTCTGTCCATTCGGGCCAAAGCTGTGCGGTGCATTTGTACGAAGTCGGCGCATGACAGGCACCCGGGCCGGAGCGATAGCCTTGCTGGGTGATCACTGTTGATCCGTGCACCCGGGGCGAATGCGTGCCTAAGGGCACGACGAACCCCTTTTCCGGCATAGCGTCGTCCCGTAGCGGCAACCCCGCGTCACGGAACGTCGTGCCATCACCCGACGTCACGCAATGGCGCGCGACAGGAGTCAGAGGACATGCAGACCAAGCTGGACGAAGCCAAAGCCGAGCTGCTGGAGCGGGCAGCGCGGGTCGGTGAGAACAGCCCGGCGGGGGGACTTCCCGGCCAGGGCCTCGACGCAGAGGCGCTGACCGCGTTCCTCAAGTGTTACTACCTGCACAGCGCTCCCGAGGACCTGATCGACCGCGACCCGGTCGACGTCTTCGGAGCAGCCGTCTCCCACTACCGGCTCGCGGAGATGCGCCCCCAGGGCACCGCGAACGTCCGGGTGCACACGCCGTCGGTCGAGGAGAACGGGTGGCAGTCCAGCCACACCGTGGTGGAGGTCGTCACCGACGACATGCCCTTCCTCGTCGACTCGGTCACCAGCGCCCTCACCCAGGCGAACCGCGCCATCCACGTCGTCGTCCACCCCCAGTTCCAGGTGCGGCGCGACGTCACCGGCAAGCTGCTGGAGGTGCTCGGCTCCGCCGCCTGCAACCCCGAGGACGCGCCGCCGCCGCACGACCTCCTCGTCGAGTCCTGGATCCACGTCGAGATCGACCGCGAGACCGACCGCGACGACCTCAAGGAGATCACCGCGGAGCTGCGCCGCGTGCTGTCCGACGTGCGCGAGTCCGTCGAGGACTGGTCGAAGATGCGGCAGGCCGCGCTGTCCATCGCCGACGAACTGGCCGCCTCCCCGCCGGACCTGCCCGAGCAGGAGACGGGCGAGGCCTGGGAGTTGCTGCGCTGGCTGTCCGAGGACCACTTCACGTTCCTCGGCTACCGCGAGTACGAACTGGTCGCCGAGGAGGGCCCGGAGGGCGGGGAGGACGTGCTGGTCGCCGTCCCCGGCACGGGCCTGGGCATCCTGCGCTCCGACCCGGTGCACCCCGGCGCCGACAGCACCCACCCCGGGCACCCCAACTCGCCGTCGTTCAGCCGGCTGTCGCCCGACTCCCGGGCCAAGGCGCGCGAGCACCGGCTGCTGATCCTGACCAAGGCCAACAGCCGCTCCACCGTGCACCGGCCGTCCTACCTGGACTACGTCGGCGTCAAGAAGTTCGACGCCGAGGGCAACGTGATCGGCGAGCGCCGCTTCCTGGGCCTGTTCTCGTCGGTGGCCTACACCGAGTCGGTGCGCCGGGTCCCGGTGATCCGCCGCAAGGTCGAGGAGGTGCTGGACCGGGCAGGGTTCTCGCCGGACAGCCACGACGGCCGTGACCTGCTGCAGATCCTGGAAACCTACCCCCGCGACGAGCTGTTCCAGACACCGGTCGACCAGCTGCAGTCGATCGTCACCAGCGTGCTGTACCTGCAGGAGCGCCGGAAGCTGCGGCTGTACCTGCGGCAGGACGAGTACGGGCGCTACTTCTCCGCCCTGGTCTACCTGCCCCGCGACCGCTACACCACCGCGGTGCGGCTGCGGCTGACCAACATCCTCCAGGAGGAACTGGGCGGCCACAGCGCGGACTTCACCGCCTGGAACACCGAGTCGGTGCTGTCCCGGCTGCACTTCGTGATCCGCGTCGACCCCGGCACCCCGCTGCCGGTGATCACCGACGCCGACGTGGAGCGCATCGAGAACCGCCTGTCGGAGGCCACCCGGTCGTGGACCGACGGCTTCACCGAGGCGCTGACCGCCGAGTGCGGCGAGGAGCGCGCGGCCGAGCTGAGCCGCCGCTACGCGGAGGCGTTCCCCGACGGCTACCGCTCCGACTTCACCCCGCGCGCCGCCGTCGCCGACCTCCAGCACATCGAGAGCCTCGGTGCGGACGACTTCACGCTGAGCCTGTACGAGCCGGTCGGGGCCGCGCCCGAGGAGCGGCGCTTCAAGATCTACCGGACCGGCGCGCCCGTCTCGCTGTCCGCGGTGCTGCCGGTGCTGCAGCGGCTGGGCGTCGAGGTGGTCGACGAGCGGCCGTACGAGCTGCGCCGCACCGACAACAGCCGCGCCTGGGTGTACGACTTCGGCCTGCGCCTGGACCCGTCGCTCGGTGACCTCGGGGACGACGCCCGCGAGCGCTTCCAGGCCGCGTTCGCCGCCACCTGGACCGACCGCGCGGAGAACGACGGCTTCAACTCCCTGGTGCTGCGTGCCGGGCTGGACTGGCGGCAGGCGATGGTGCTGCGCGCCTACGCCAAGTACCTGCGCCAGGCCGGCTCGACCTTCAGCCAGGACTACATGGAGGACACCCTCCGCAACAACGTCCACACCACCCGGCTGCTGGTCAACCTCTTCCAGGCCCGGCTGTCGCCCGACCACCAGCGGGCCGGCAGCGAGCTGACCGACGGCATCCTGGAGGAGCTGGACGGCGCTCTGGACCAGGTCGCCAGCCTCGACGAGGACCGCATCCTGCGGTCGTTCCTCACCCTGATCAAGGCGACGCTGCGCACCAACTTCTTCCAGCGGGACGCCGAGGGCGGGTCGCACGCCTACCTGTCGATGAAGTTCGACCCGCAGGCCGTCCCCGACCTGCCGGCGCCCCGCCCGGCGTACGAGATCTGGGTGTACTCGCCGCGCGTCGAGGGCGTGCACCTGCGGTTCGGCAAGGTCGCGCGCGGCGGCCTGCGCTGGTCCGACCGCCGCGAGGACTTCCGCACCGAGGTGCTCGGCCTGGTCAAGGCGCAGATGGTGAAGAACACCGTCATCGTGCCGGTCGGCGCCAAGGGCGGCTTCGTCGGCAAGCGGCTGCCCGACCCCGCGGCCGACCGGGACGCGTGGATGGCCGAGGGCATCGCCTCGTACAAGACGTTCATCTCCGGTCTGCTGGACATCACCGACAACCTGGTGGGCGGCGAGGTCGTGCCGCCCAGGGACGTGGTCCGGCACGACGAGGACGACACCTACCTGGTGGTCGCCGCCGACAAGGGCACCGCGTCGTTCTCCGACATCGCCAACGAGGTCGCGGTCTCCTACGGGTTCTGGCTCGGGGACGCCTTCGCCTCCGGCGGCTCGGTCGGCTACGACCACAAGAAGATGGCCATCACCTCCTCCGGCGCGTGGGAGTCGGTCAAGCGGCACTTCCGCGAGATGGGCCACGACACGCAGGAAGAGGACTTCACGGTCGTCGGCATCGGCGACATGTCCGGTGACGTGTTCGGCAACGGCATGCTGCTGTCGGAGCACATCCGGCTGGTCGCCGCCTTCGACCACCGGCACATCTTCCTCGACCCGCAGCCCGACGCGGCCACCTCGTACGCCGAGCGCCGCCGGCTGTTCGAGCTGCCGCGCTCCTCGTGGGCGGACTACGACACGTCGGTGATCTCCTCGGGCGGCGGCGTCTTCCCGCGCTCGGCCAAGGCGATCCCGATCAACGCGCAGATCAGGGCGGCGCTCGGCATCGAGTCCAGGGCCCCCAAGCTGACGCCGGCCGAGCTGATGAAGGCGATCCTGCAGGCCCCGGTGGACCTGCTGTGGAACGGCGGCATCGGCACCTATGTGAAGGCGTCCACCGAGTCGCAGGCCGACGTCGGCGACAAGGCCAACGACGCGATCCGGATCGACGGTTCGCAGCTGCGGGTCAAGGTGGTCGGCGAGGGCGGCAACCTCGGCTTCACCCAGCTCGGGCGGATCGAGTTCGCCCGCTCCGGCGGCCCCGACGGCAGCGGCGGGCGGATCAACACCGACGCGATCGACAACAGCGCCGGCGTGGACGCCTCCGACCACGAGGTCAACATCAAGATCCTGCTCAACAGCGTCGTCGCCGACGGCGACATGACCGTCAAGCAGCGCAACTCGCTGCTGGCCGAGATGACCCACGAGGTCGGCGACCTGGTGCTGCGCAACAACTACGCGCAGAACGTGGCGCTGGCCAACAGCATGGCGCAGGCCAACAGCCTGCTCCACGCCCACCAGCGGTTCATCCGCCGGCTGGTGCGCGAGGGCAAGCTGGACCGGGGGCTGGAGTTCCTGCCCACCGACCGGCAGATCCGCGAGCGGGCCGCCGCGGGCCAGGGACTGACCCAGCCCGAGATGGCGGTGATCCTCGCCTACGCCAAGATCACGGTGGCCGCCGAGCTGATCGAGACGGATCTGCCCGACGACCCGTATCTGCGGTCGCTGCTGCACGCCTACTTCCCGGTGCCGCTGCGCGAGCGGTTCGCGGAGGCGATCGACACCCACGCGCTGCACCGCGAGATCGTCACCACCGTGCTGGTCAACGACACGGTCAACTCCGGCGGCACCACCTTCCTCCACCGCTTCAAGGAGGAGATCGGGGCGACCACCGAGGAGATCGTGCGGGCGCACACCGCGGCCCGCGTGATCTTCCACCTCGGGCCGATCTGGGACGAGGTCGAGTCGCTGGACAACGCGGTGGCCGCGGACGTGCAGACCCGGATCCGGCTGCATGCGCGGCGGCTGGTGGAGCGCGCCACCCGCTGGCTGCTCAACAACCGGCTGCAGCCGCTGCAGATCGCCGAGACGATCGACTTCTTCGCCGAGGGCGTGGCGACCGTCTGGGCGCAGCTGCCGAAGCTGCTGCAGGGCGCCGACCTGGAGTGGTACCAGTCGGTGCACGACGAGCTGACCGGCGCCGGGGTGCCGGAGGAGCTGGCCACGCAGGTCGCGGGCTTCTCGTCGGCGTTCCCGATCCTGGACATGGTCGACGTCGCCCACCGCACCGGGAACACCCCGCTGGAGGTGGCCGAGGTCTACTTCGACCTCGCCGACCGGCTGCAGATCACCCAGCTGCTGGACCGGATCATCCTGCTGCCCAGGGACGACCGCTGGCAGTCCATGGCGCGGGCGGCCATCCGCGAGGACCTGTTCGCCGCGCACGCCGCCCTCACCGCGGACGTGCTGAGCGCCGGGGAGGCAGGGGCCGCGCCCGAGCAGCGCTACCAGGCCTGGGAGGAGCGGAACGCCGGACTGGTCGGCCGGGCCCGCACGACCCTGGAGGAGATCCAGGGCGCGGAGGAGTTCGACCTGGCGAGCCTGTCGGTGGCGATGCGGACCTTCCGCACGCTGCTGCGCACGCACCGCTGATCCCCTCCGGCCGCGTCGGGCCGGGAGCAGGAGCAGAGCACGTCAGAAGGGGCGGGCCGCACACCACCAGGTGTGCGGCCCGCCCCTTGTCGCGGCATCGGGAGAGCGGGGGAGCGGGCGCCGGGTCGTCAGCCGGAGCCCGGGGACGCGCTCTGGGCGTCCGGCAGCCGCCACACGGTCAGCAGCGTGGTGTAGCTGGGCATCGGCGCGGTCATGCCGGTGTTGTCCGAGGGCGTCTCACCGGTGATCTGCATCATCGCCAGGTTGCCGTCGCCGGTGATCGTGCACAGCACCGAGCCCTTGGTGAAGTACTTGTCCTTGTCCAGGTCGGACTTGTAGATCTCGGTGGGCAGCGCGTCGGCGCCGACTCCGTTCCTGCAGTCCTCGAACGACGTGCCCGCCGACTTCCCGAAGGTGGTCAGGAAGCGCATCGACTCGCCCGCCCAGTCCTGGTACTCGATCTCGAAGCCGTCGGTGTCGCCGATCTGCCCGTTGGGGTCGGCGGTGGCGTGGTCGAGGTCGACATGCGTCCCGCTGTTGAACGACGGCGAGCGCAGGACGAACTTGCGGCTCTGGAACAGCAGGTGCGGGGTGCCGGCGTCGGTGGGTGCCGTGCTGGCCGACGGGTCGCCGGTCTGCTGGCCGTCGTCGGTGGTGGCCGGGGGCTGCGCCGCCGGGCTGGTGGTCTGCGGTGCGTTCGACGCCGTGCCCGTCCCGCCGGACGACCCCTTGGCGTCGTTACCGGAGTTCCCGGCGCCGCGGTGGGCGAAGGCGTAGGTCAGCGTCACGGCCAGGACCAGGGCGATCACCATGCCGCCGATGGCCAGCACCTTGCGGACCGGGCCGCTGGGCCCCGCGGCGGCCCGGTCCGCCGCGTCCGACCGGTCCAGCGGCGGCATCGGCCCCTGGTGACCCGTCATCGCGCCCGGAGGGTAGGGCTGGAAGGAACCCGGCCCGTACGGTGACGGCGCCGGCTGCGGCATCGAAGCGCCGCCCATGGCCGCCGTGCCCGGTGCCATGCCGGACGGGCCGCCCACCATGCCGGTCGCGCCCGGCACCATGCCCGTCGCGGGGCCCGCCGCTCCGCCCGGTATCCCACCCGGGGCCGGGCCTGGGACCGCGCCGGGCGCTCCGCCCGGGGCCGAACCGTGGACCGCGCCCGGGGCGCCGCCCGCCATCCCGGCCGACGGCGGCTGCACGGGCGGCGCCGGAGGGACGACCGGCGGTGCAAGCGGCGCGGCGACCGGAGCCGCGACCGGTGGTGCGTCGGGCACCGTCGGCCGGGACCCCTGGGCCCCGTCCGCACTCGCACCCGCACCCGCACCCGAACCCGCCGCGCCCTCCGGCGCGGGAGGATGCGCCGCGGCCTCCTCCCGCTCGCCGATCTCCGCCGCGACCGCCTCCGGCAGCCAGCCCGCGAAGTCCCGCAGCGGACGCCCCGCGGCCTGCTCGCACAGCTCGGCGAGTTCGGCGGGGGAGGGCCGGTCGTCCGGCTCCGGGGCCAGGCACCGCTCCAGCAGCGGGCGCAGCAGGTCCGGGTAGCCGGACAGGTCCGGCGGCCGCATCGCGGAGTTCGCGATCTTCGTGGCGAGGGTGATCGCGCCCGCGGCCCCGTACGGGTGGCGGCCCGTCGCGGCGACGGCGGCGATCAGGCCGAGCGAGAAGAGGTCGGTGGCGGGGGTGAGGTCGAGTCCGTTGGCGTGCTCGGGCGACATGAACTGCGGGGTGCCGATGAGGCCGCCGCTGCGGGTGAGCTGCGTGGAGTCCGCGGCCCGCGCGATGCCGAAGTCGATGACCCACGGGCCGTTGGCGGCCAGCAGGATGTTGCTGGGCTTCAGGTCGCGGTGGATGACGCCGGCCGCGTGCACCGCGCGCAGCGCCTCCGCCGTGCAGCCCACCAGTTGCAGCACCGCGGGCAGCGGCAGGGCGCCGTGCCGGGACAGCGCCTCGTCCAGGGGCAGTCCGGGCACGTAGCTGGTGGCGAGCCACGGCTGGTCGCCGGTGGTGTCGTGGTCGACGACCGGCACCACGTGGAAGCCCTGCACGCGCCGCGCCGCCTGCACCTCCTGCTGGAACCGCCGCCGGAACTCCTCGTCCCGCGCGTACTCCCGCCGGATCACCTTCAGTGCGACGGGCTGGCCGCCGCGGGTGTGGGAGAGGTAGACGGTCCCCATGCCGCCCTCGCCGATCCGCGCGAGGAGCCGGTACCCGGCCTGGTCGCGCGGGTCGTGGGAACCCAGCGGCTGGAGCGGACTGGCGTCATCGTGGCTGGCGATCTCGGCACCCCCCGGTAGGCGAACGAGGCACGATCGTATCCGTGCACCGCCCGCTCCCCGGCCCGCGGTCCCCAAGTCGTCGCCCGATCACAGGAGTTCTGTGACGAGCCCGTCGCTTTGCCGCACCGGAGCGGCGCCGGGCGGGCTCCCGAGGCGCGTCGCTCGCCCTCATCCGCGTGCCGCGAACCAGGTTCCCACCGCGTGCCGTTCACCTCGATCGGCGCGCCCGGGCAGGGGCCCTCACCCGGCGTGCAGGTGCACCAGTGTCTCCCCGGTGGCGGTGTTCCGCGCCGCCACCGCGCCCTGGTACGGCACGTGTTCGCCCCGGCCGAGCAGCAGCCACCCCACCTCGTAGCGGCGGACCACAGCCCGGCGCGCGGCGGCCGAGGTACTGGGGTCGAAGTACGAACTCACCGCGACCGAGCGGCGGTTGCGGTCGGCTACGGTGGTCGACGGGTCGGGCCAGGCGGGCCAGACGGTGTACAGCCCGAACGCGGGCAGGATGTGCGAGGACTGGTACCCGTCGGTGAGCACCACGGCCCCTGCCGGGACGCGGTCGGCGACCCACCGATAGTCGTTCCAGGGTGCCGGCCGGGTGAGCGCGGGCAGCACGCCGCGCGGCAGCACCGAGCCGGCCTGCGTGGTGAACGCCACGCACAGCGCCCCGACGGCCAGCGGCGCCAGCAGCGCGCGCAGCCGGGTCCACGGCGGGATCTCGGCCAGCTCCACGGCCAGCGCGAACTGCAGAGGCACCAGCAGCAGTCCGAACACCCGCCCGTAGGTGTAGTGCCCGCTGATCCACCCGTAGCCGGCGATCGCGCAGTCCGCGCAGAACATCAGCACCAGCGGGTCGCGCCAGCGCCGCCGCGCCCGCCAGGCGAGCGCGGGCAGCCCGGCGAGCGCCAGGCCGTACCAGGGCAGCAACTGCTCGTAGAGTCTGCGGTGGACGGCGTCCACGGTGGTGTCGCCGGCGAGCGAGAAGACGTCGAAGTACGGCCAGGCGGCGGCCACCCCGAGCGCGACGGCCAGGGTGACCGCCCAGGTGGCGGCCGTGCGCCGGGTCCAGATCCGCTGCCGACCCACGACCGTGGCCGCCACGCCGGTCGCCGCCGCGAGCGCGGTGATCGGGTGGATGAGCAGCAGCGTCCCGCCGAGCGCGCCGAGCCCGGCGTGCGCCCACCAACTGCCGCCGCGCCGCACCACCCGGTCCGTCCACGCCCACAGCAGGAACGTCAGCCCGACCGCGAACGTGCTGGGGTACGGCGCCACTTGGGACAGCGAGGACAGCCCGCAGAAGCCGCTCCAGAACGACGGCTGCCAGCCCCACAGCAGGGTGAACGCCGCGAGCGCGTACACCGGCGCGAGCGGGCGCCTGCTGAGCGTGCGGGCGTAGATCCCGACGCCGGCCACCAGTACGGCCAGGTTCAGCAGCCCGCTCCAGCGCAGCGCCTCCCAGGCCGCGGCGCCGGTCGCCCGGGCGGCGAAGCCCAGGGCCACCAGGTAGGGGGAGAAGTAGGGGCTGCCGTGGCCCGGTTCCTTGATCACCGGGTTCGCCGGGTGGCGCCAGTTCTTGCTGATCCGCTCGACGGCCGCCGCGTTCTGCCCGAAGTCGCCGCCGATCGGCGTGTGGAACACCACGATCGCCAGCACCAGCCAGAACAGCGCGCCGTACACCAGGTACGGTGCGTTGCGCCGCAGCGCCGCGGTGACCTGCAGCCGCCCCGTGGCGAGGGGCCGCGGGCCGAGCGCCCCGGGGGTGGCGCCGGCCGTGCCCGGCGTTCTCGGCGTGCGCGCCGTTCTGGCCGTTCTCGCCGTCAGCCGCGGCACAGCACACGCTCCGCCTGGACCGGGTCGGCGGGGAAGCGGAAGCCGGTGCGGGACCAGGAGCCCCTCAGGTTCTCCCAGAACCGCTCCGGGGTCATCGGCGCCCGCACCGAGCGCTGCAGTTCGGCGAGCCGGCCGCAGCTCAGCGCGTGCCGGGCCGCGGCGACGCGTGCGGGGTCCAGTCCCTGCGGCAGCGGCGTGCCGGGATCGGTGTAGTCGGCGACGATCCAGGCCGGGTCGAGCGGCTTCTCGTGACCGGACCGGCCGGCGGTGCTGCCGGGCGGCCGCGCCTGGTGGGCGGCGAGCGGGTAGGCCAGGCCGAGCGGGTCGACGGCGGTGGCGTCGAGCGGGGTGACGATGCCGTTGTAGCCGAGGAGTCCGTAGCTGCCGGCGAGCCGGGTGCGGAAGCGGGCGGCCAGCGGGAGCGACACGAACCGGCCGCCGTCGGCCGGGGTCTGGAGCAGCAGCACCGGCTTCCCAGCGTTCTCGGCGGCGAGTTCGGCGGGCAGCAGCGGGGTGACCCGGCGGGCGTGGGACATCTCGGTGACCGGGTGCGGGCCGGCGGACGCGGTGTACGCGGCCTGCTCGTCGATGATCGGATAGGGGCTGCCGCTCGACGCCGGCGGCCGCCACAGCAGGGCGCACAGCACCGCCCAGATCGCCACGACCGCGGTGGCGGCACCGGTGAGGCGGCCCAGCGGCGCCGCGCACAGCGGCAGCATGAGGAGCAGCAGGCCCGGCAGCAGCATCCGGCCGTGCATGGAGTCGCCGCCGACCCGGCACACGTACAGGCAGGACAGCAGCCCGGCGACGGGCGGGGCGAGCAGTTCGGGGCGCAGCATCCGGCGCGGGGCCTGCACGGCGACGACGGCCAGCACGGCGAGCGGCATCCACAGGCGGTACGGGTCGGCGAAGTCGGTGACGTACGCCAGGCCGCGGCCCCACAGCGCGCCGGCCGCCTCGTTAGTGACGGCGGGCAGCGGGACCAGCACCCCGTAGTAGCCGGCCCGGAAGACCTCGTAGGCGGCGGGCAGCGCCGCCGCGGCCAGCAGCAGACCCGCGGCGCGCAGCGGGCGCGGGCGCAGCACGGCGAGCAGCGCGGCCAGGAACACCACGGTGACCAGGCCGAGTTCGGGCCGGACCAGCGGGCCGAGCCCGATGACGACCGCCGCGGCGTATCCGCGGGGGCGGCCGGCCCCGGCGGCCGCGGCGGTGCGGGCGCCGCGCACCAGGCGCGGGGTCGTGCCGCGCCCGGTGGCCCGGACGCCCGCCGGGGCGCGGCGCGTCGGCCCGAAGCCGGTCAGGCTGTCCGGCGGCCCGCCGCGTCCCGGTTCACCGCGCACCGCGCCGCCGCTCCCCGACGTCACGAGGACCGGTGCGCCGAAGGACGGATAGGTGAAGGCCGGATCACCGAACGGCGGTTCGGCGGCGGCCGGATCACCGAACGGCGGTTCGGCGGCGGCCGGGGCGGCGAACGGCGGGGCGGTGGAGGCCGGATCACCGAACGGCGGGGCGAAGGAGGCACGGGCTCCGAACGGTGGTCCGGTGGAGGCCGGATCACCGAACGGCGGTTCGGTGGCGGCAGGGGCACCGAACGGCGGGGCGGCGAAGGCCGGGGTGGCGGCCGGCGCCGCGTCCGTGCCGGTCGCCGTGGTCCCCGGACCGCGTGAGACGACCAGGTACCACCAGGCCAGCGCGATCCAGCCGGTCGCCAGGCCGTTCTCCAGGCCCGAGGAGGCGTAGTCCCAGTCGGCCTTGATGGCCAGCAGCACCAGCATGCCCACCGGGAGCAGCGGCGCCGCGGTCAGCGGGCGCATCGCCTTGCGGGCGGCGGCGACGGCGAGCGCGTAGCCGACGCCGGTGAACAGCACGCCCAGCGTGGCCGCGACGACCGAGGGCTCCTTGCCGGAGACGAAGGAGCAGGCGGCGAGCAGCCACTGCCAGAGGGCGCCGGTGGACGCCTCGGCGCGCTCCCCGGAGTTGAACACCGGGCCGTTCCCGGCGAGGATCTCGCGGACGGTGCGGCCGTAGACCATGCCGTCGTCGCCGACCCAGCGCTGCCGCCAGCCGAGTACCGTCACGATCAGCGCGGGCACACCCACGATCAGGGCCTCGCGCAGCCGGCCGCGGAGCAGCAGCGCGCTGCCGGCCCGGCTGGGGAGCCAGGGTTGCCGCGCCTCCGTGGCCAGATCGTGCGATGTCATGACAACTCCTGATTCCCGCAGCTTCGGAATCAGCGTGCCAAAGGCTCATCTGGTCATCGGGCCGCCACGCGGACGGCGGTGCGGGGGTAGGCCACCTGGCAGACGGCCCGGCACCCCGGCGCCCGTGCGGCCGTCGGCCCGGCCACCCGCGCGGGCCGCGCTCCGTCCGGCGCAAGGTCCCCCCCGCGCAAGGCCAGGCGTAGGGCCCCCGCAACGTCCGCCGGCCCCCCGGCCCCCGTACTCGCCGCCGCGTCCGCGGGGCAGCAGAAAGCGGGGGCGCCGCGCTGCCTCGGCACCCCCGCCGTCCTGGTCGGGCGGCGTGTGCCGCCCCCGCTCGCCCCGGGCTACTTGACGGCGCCCGCCATCACCCCGGACACGAACTGCCGCTGGAAGGCGAAGAACACCGCCAGCGGGATCACCATCGACACGAACGCGCCGGGCGCGAGGATGTCGATGTTGTTGCCGAACTGCCGGACCTGCTGCTGCAGGGCCACGGTGATCGGCTGCGAGTCGCTGTTGGTGAAGATCAGCGCCACCAGCATGTCGTTCCAGACCCACAGGAACTGGAAGATGCCCAGCGAGGCGATCGCCGGTCCGCCCAGCGGCATCACCACCCGCACGAACAGCCGCAGCTCGCCCGCGCCGTCCAGGCGGGCCGCCTCCAGCAGCTCGCGCGGGATCTCCGCGAAGAAGTTCCGCAGCAGGAAGATCGCGAAGGGCAGCCCGAACGCGGTGTGGAAGAGGACCACGCCCGTGATGTCGCCGAAGATGCCCAGGTCGCCGAAGAGCTTGGCGACCGGCACCAGCGCCACCTGCACCGGCACCACCAGCAGCGCCACCACGCCCATGAACCACCAGTCCCGGCCGGGGAAGTCCATCCAGGCGAACGCGTAGCCGCCCAGGGACCCGATCACCACGACCAGCAGCGTGGCCGGGACGGTGATCAGCACGGTGTTCCACAGCGAGTCGGTGATCGCGCTGTTGCTCAGCAGCGTGTGGTAGTTGGTGAAGGTCAGCTGCGACGGCGAGGTGAACACCTTCCACCAGCCGCTCGCCGTGATGTCGGTCGGCGAGCGCAGGCTGGACAGCAGCAGCCCGACCGTCGGCAGCAGCCAGAACAGCGCCACCACCAGCAGGAAGATCCGCAGCACGCCACCCGTGGTGCTTGCCGCCAGCCGGCTCGCCAGCCCCGGGCGTCCCCGCCCCTCACCGACCTTCTCGGCGGCCCTGCCGGGGGCGGTGACCGCACCGCCCGTTGTCGCGTCCGCGCTCATCGCCGTCCCTCCCTGCGCAGCCGGCGGATGTTGACGATCATGACCGGCAGCACCAGCAGGAGCAGGATCACGCCGATCGCGCTGCCGACGCCCTGGTTGTTGCCGCCGCCGAACGACGACAGGTACAGCTGCAGCGCCAGCACGTTGGCGTTCTCCTGGGTCTGGCCGGGCGCGATGATGTACACGAGGTCGAAGATCTTCAGCACGTTGATCATCAACGTGACCATGACGACGACCAGCACCGGCGCCAGCAGCGGGACGGTGATGCGGCGGAACACGTGCCACTCGTTGGCGCCGTCCACCCGTGCCTGCTCCAGCAGCTCCCGCGGGACGCCGGCCAGGCCGGCCGCGATGAGCACCATCGCGAAGCCCGCCCACATCCAGATGTAGCTGGCGATGATCGACGGGGTCACCAGATTCGGGCCGAGCCAGTTGATGCCGTTGTACTTCTCGGCGAAGTTGGACGCGGGCAGCCGTAGTTGGGCGCCCGCGGCGGAGGCCGGCAGCCGGTAGGTGCCGTCCTTGCCGGACTTGGCGGACGCCACCACCTTCCCGTCCTTGACCGCCTGCACCTTCACCCCGGACAGCGCCTTCTCGCCGGGGTCGATGACCCCGGGCTTACCGGTGCCGCCAGGCCGGAAGTCCAGCCAGACGGTGCCGGTCACCGCGTCCGGGCTGGTCGCCGCCGGCTTGGCCTGCTGGGCGCCGGCGGGCACCTTGTTCTGCGGGATGCCCACCAGCGGCAGGTCGTCCGGAGTGCCCACGCTCGCCGTCGACTTCGACGTGTACGAGCCGCCGGCGGTCGGCGCCAGATCGCTGTTGGGCCGTGGCCGGGCGCCCGGATACGCCGCGTTGCTGGTGAACGTGTCGTGCACGGCGACCACCACCGCGTTCGCCACCCCGCGCGACGGGTCCTGGTCGTACACCAGGCGGAAGATGATGCCGGCGGCCAGCATGGAGATCGCCATCGGCATGAAGACGATCAGCTTGAACGCCGTTCCCCAGCGCACCCGTTCGGTGAGCACGGCGAACACCAGGCCCAGCGCGGTCGCCACGGTCGGCGCGACCACCACCCAGATCGCGTTGTTGCGGACCGCGGTGAGGATGCCGTGGTCGGTGAAGACGGTGCCGAAGTTCTTCAGGCCGACGAAGCCGCTGCCGTCGGCGTCGTAGAGGCTGCGGTGGACGGTGAAGACGATCGGATAGACCACCAGCGCGCCCAGCAGGACCAGCGCGGGCAGCAGGAACAGCGCGGCCACCCACGGCGGCGTGCCCATGATGCTGCGGCGGGGGCCGGCGCCGGGTCCCTTGGCGGGACCCGGCGTGACCGGGGCGGCGGCCGCGCCGCCGCCCCCCGCCCCCGGAAGGGAGGCGTCAGCCATGCTCAGCTCCCGTACGCCTTGGCCGCGTCGGCCTCGAGCTTGGCCTGGGCGCCGGCGACGTCCGACGGCTTGGCGAGGAAGTCCTGGAGGTCCTTCCACTCGCCCTGGCCCTTGGTGCCGCCGAAGGCCGCCGGGGCCTGGTCCGACATGTCGAACCGGAAGTCGTCGCCGGAGGAGATCAGCGCCTTGGCGATGTTCCGCTGCACGTCGTCCGGGTACGCGGAGAAGTCCAGCGACTTGTTCGGCGAGAGGTAACCGCCGCCCGACGCCCAGATCTTGGCCGCGTCCGTGGAGCCGATGAAGGTCAGCAGCGCCTGCGCGCCGGGGGAGTCCTTCATGGCGACCGCCACGTCACCACCGCTGACCACCGGCGGCTTGCCGGTGCCCACCGCGGGGAACGGGAACACCTTCGCGTCGGTGCCCACCTTCGCCTTGGTGTTGCCCGAGATGAACGCGGAGACGAAGTCGCCCTCGTAGACCATCGCGGCCGGCGTGCTGCCGGTGAACACCTGGGTGACCGACTTCGGGAAGTCGGCGGCCAGCGCGCCGCGCGTCCCGCCCGCGATCAGGTCCTTGTTGCCGAGCAGCTGCCCCAGCGTGGTCAGCGCCGTCTTCACCGACGGGTCCGTCCACTTGATGGTGTGCGCGGCGAGCTTGTCGTACATGTCAGGACCGGCCTGGGACAGGTAGATGTTCTCGAACCAGTCCGTCAGGGTCCAGCCGTCCGCGCCGCCGATGGATACCGGCGGGGTGCCCGACTCGAAGACGGTCTCCGCGGTCTTCAGGAAGTCGGCCCACGTCTTGGGCTCGGTGGCGCCCGCGTTGGCGAACGCCTTGGCGTTGTACCAGATCAGCGACTTGTTGGAGACCTTGGCGTAAATGCCGTACTGCTTGCCCTTCCAAGCGCCGAGCTTCTGCCACCCGGGCGAGAAGTTCTGGGTCAGCTGCGCCTGGGCGGCCGAACCCAGCGGCTTGACCCAGCCCTTGTCGGCGAACTGGTGCAGCACGCCGTTCTGGGCGAGGAACGCCACGTCCGGCGGGGCGCCGCCCTCGATCTTGGTGCCGAGGAAGGTCGACTGGCTGTCGCCGGTCGGCACGTAGGAGGTCTTGGCGCCGGTGCGCTTGTCGAACTCCTTGAGGACCCGCATGAAGTTGGCCTGCTCCGGGCCGGTCCACACGGCGGCCACCTCAAGCTTCTGGCCATGCAGATCGGGCAGTTGGAGCGAGGAACCGCTGCCGCTGGCGGAGGACGACGGCGAACTGGAGCTGTTCCCGTCCTTCTTGCTGCCGTCACTGCTGCTGCACGCGGCGGCAGTCAGCGCGAGGGCGGACGCCGCGACCGCGGCGAGCGCTATGCGCGTAGTGCGGCGCACGGAGTGGTGCGCCGTCTTCGTCTCAAAGCTGCTGTCCTTGCGCGTGGTTAACGAAAGCATTTAGCCATCTCCTCAGTCCCGTGGCGTATGTCCTACGCCCCGGCGAACGGCGCTCGCAAGGGCGCGCACAGCTGCGTGACAGCGATCGTGACCATGCCGTGATCTTGGCGCAAAACCCGTTTTTTCAGGGAAGTTGTGAATCCGGAACGGGGGCGTGCGCGGGCGGACGCGGGCACGGGGGAGCCGGCTGGAACCGGCCGTCCGCGGGCGCCCGCGCTGGGCTGCGGCGTTGCGGGACGGCCGCCCGCACTGGGAAGCACCCGAGCCGGGGCGGCCCGCGCGCGCCGGCCGCGGCCGCGGGCGGCGGTGCCGCGTCGGGGGTCCGGGGCGCCGCGTTGTTGCCGAGTCGATTGCCGATCTGCCGGTTGCCGCCGCAGCCCGCAGCCCGCAGGAGGCGGTGCGTCGGGGCGTGACTCTTGCGCCGGGCCGGGCCGCACCCCGGCGTCCACCGGCAGACACGCCCTAGCGGCGGGCCTCTTCCTGGGGGGACTCGGCGGCCCGCTGCAAGGCGCTGGCCAGCAGGGCCAGATCGGTGGGGCCGTTGCCCAGCTCCCGTACCTGGCGGCGGGCCGGCGGGTCGCCCATCCGCTCCCACTCCAGCGGTACGACGGTCGGCCGCAGCGTCGCGGTCCGCGGGATGCGGGCGCTGACCCGCGCGCCCTGGAAGAGCGTCACCGCGCCCCCGGGGCGCCGCAGGTAACCGCGTCCGGGCAGCGCGTCGTCCAGGCCCGCCGGGTCCTCGACCGTCACCAGCAGCGCCGCCGACTCCGGGTCCGGCATCCGCAACGCGATCCGCAGCCGGGCCCGTTCGTCCGCGTCCGTGTCCGCGGTGCGCTCCGGGCGCCCGGTCGACGCCACCAGGTGGACGCCGAGCCGCTCTCCGTCCCGGGCCACGGCCTCCAGGGCCCGCACGACGCTGCCCGCGGCAGGGCGGCCGGGACTGCCCAGGCCGGGCGCCACGAGTTCGTCGAAGTCGTCGACCAGCACGACCAGGCGCGGCAGCGCGGGCGCCTTTGTCCCGTCCGGGAGTCCTGCCGCGCCCGAACCCGCGGCGGACGCCCGGCCGTCGGCGCCAGCGGAGCCCGAACCGCCGGGCGGGCCACCGGCGTCCGCGGAAGCGGCGGCCCCCGGCACCTGCCGGCGCGCCTGGGACGGCACGGTCGCCGCCACCACCCGGTCGGCGTGCCAGGCCGCGAACTCCTGCCCGCCCAGCACCTCCGCGCGCCGCTTCAGCTCCGCGGTCAGGCCCTGCGCGAACTCCCGCATCCGCAGCGGGTCGGACGCCACCAGGTGCGACGAGACATGCGGCAGGTCGGCGCACGAGGCCAGGCCCTCGCCGCGCTCGCCGCCCGCCCCGTCCACCAGCACCAGCGCTAGCCGCTCCGGGCGCTCGCCCGCGGCCAGCGCCGCGGCCGTCGACCGCAGCAGCTCCGTCTTGCCCGCGCCGGGCGCCCCGCCGACCATCGCGTGCGGCCCCTCGGCGACCAGGTCGACCGCGACCCGCCCGCCGGTGCCCGTGCCGAGCACGAGGCGCGCCGTGGCCGCCGAGGTCCCGGCCTCCGCCCAGCGGGCCCCGATCTTCGCCGGTGTCGCCAGCGCCAGGTCCAGTTCGTCGAGCAGCCGGACCGTCTGCGGCAGGGTGTGGCGGGACGCCGGCGCGTCGGCGTCCGCCTCCCGCAGGGGCGCCAGCGCCCGCGCGAAGTGCTCCGCCCAGTCCGCGGACACCGCGTCCAGCACGACCTCGTCCGGCAGCCGGCCGTCGTCGCCGGGCAGCGGCTGACCGGCCCGCTCGATGTGCAGGGTCGTGGCCACGTCCCCGGACAGCCGGGCCACCACGCCGTTCCCGATCGCCGGCTGCTCGTCCGCCTCGGCCAGGCACAGCACGTGCACGCCCGCCGAAGGGCCGGCGACCGCGAGGCGCGCGAGCGCGTCCCGCAGCGTCGCGGAGCCCGGGTCGCCGTCGACCACCAGCAGCGTGAACGGCCCCTCGTACGCGGCCGCCGCGGCGGCCGCCGCCTCCTGCGGTGCCACCGCCCAGGCCGCCCCGAGCGGCCCGGCCTCCAGCCTGCGCACCAGCTCCGACGTGCGGGCCTGCGCCTGCTCGCGGTCGAAGGCGAGCAGCAGCCGGCAGTCCTGGCCGTGGCCGGGGCGCAGGTGCGGCAGCCAGTTGAGCCATGACCACTCCTCGGCGCGCTGGTCGGCGCCGCGGGTGCGGTCCGCGCTCAGCAGCACGACCTCCAGGGCCGCGGGGGCGTGCAGCGCGCACAGCTGGGCGAGCACCGCACGGGCGAGGCCGGACAGCCGCGGCCGCGGGCCGGACAGGGTCAGCGCCGCCGTGTCGGGGGCACGCAGGTCCACGGTGAAGGGCACCGACGGCAGCCGCCGGGTGCCGTCCTCCGACGGCAGGTCGGCGGTCCCGAGGCGGACCGTCAGCGCGTCCGGATGGCCTGGGCCGCGTTCCCACAGGCGGCGGCCGGGCCCGAGCGCGGTCAGCAGGATCGTGGCCGGGTCGGGCCAGCGCTCGCGCAGCGCCTCCGCCTCGCCGGTGTCCTCGGTCTCGGCCGCGCCGCGGACCGGGGTCAGCCGCCGCCGCGCCCAGGCGCTTATCGCGCCCACCGCGCCGCCGCGGGCCCGTCCCGCGTCCACGGCGCGGGCGCCGCGGGAGCGCTCGCCGGTGGCGCGGCGCCCGCTGCCCTCCGCCCCGGGTACGTCGGCCTGACCGGAGTGCGGCGAGGCCTCCGGGTCCAGGGCCTGCGCCCACTCCGCGTGGCCCACGTGCGTCACGGTCTCGCCGTGCGGCTGGCCGGCCGGGGTCTGGCGGGGCAGCGGCGGGTGGGAGGGCGAGCCGTCGCCGGCTTCCGGCGCCTGGCGGGGGGCGGGCAGCCCGGCGACCCCGCCGGTGGCAGCGCTCCCAGTGGTCCCGCCGGCCCGCTCGCCGGGCGTGTGGCCGTACGTCCCGGCCCGCGGGCCGCGCTGCCCGGGCACGGCCCCGGCCCCTTCGTCGGGGCGCGCCGCCGGCATCGGTGGCAGGCCCGCACCGGCCGCGCCCTGCGCGGGGGCGGCGACGCCGCCGGCCGGATGGACCTGCCCGTACAGGCCGTAGCTCGTCACGTCGTGCGGCGTGTCGTCCGGGACACCGGCGCGGCCCGCCCGGTCCTTGCGGCCGGCCGCCGGGCCCGCGTCGCCCGTACGGGCCGCGGCCTCCGCGCGGGCGGACGACGACCAGGGCAGCGAGACGCGCAGGTGGCCGTCGGCGTCCGGCTCGGAGGCGAGGACGGGCGCGGCGGCGGAGCGGGCCGGGTCGAGGCGGAGCGTGGACTCGCCGATCTGCAGCAGCGCGCCCGGCGGGAACGGCTGGGGCCGCTCGCCGAGCGGGCGGCCGGCCAGCGTGGTGCCGTTGGTCGAGCCGAGGTCGGCGACGGTGATCTGCCCGTCCTCGCCGACCGCCAGCTCGCAGTGCAGCCGGGAGACGTCCGGGTCGTCGAGCGGGACGTCCGCGTCCGCGGAGCGCCCGACCCGGGCCTGGCCGCCCTGGAGCAGGTGCACGCCGCCCGCGTCGGGCCCGCCCACCACGTGCAGCCGGGCGAGTTCGGCCGGCGGGCTGCCGTACTGCCCGAACCTGCCGTACTGGCCGTGGTCGCCCTGCTGCTCGGCGGGGGCGTGCAGGGACAGCAGCGCGCCGTCCACCAGCGGGGGCGCGCCCAGGACCGCGGTGGGGGCGAGCCGCTGGGTGCCCGCGTACAGCGCCACCGAGGTGCTCGCGGACCGCCCGCCCTGCTGCGCGGAGCCGGCCGCCGAGGCCAGCGCGCCCGCGACGGTGCCCAGCGTGGTGCCCTCGGGCGCCGTGATCAGCACGTCGCACCTGCCAGGGGAGAGCCTTGTCCGGCCGCTGCGCGGCCCGAGGACGGTCAGCCGGATCTGCATCTCTCCCGCGGTCCCTTCTCCCCGGGCCCGGGCAGGCGTCCGGGGGTCCCTCCCCGGCCGCGCGCGGGCGCGTCGCACAAGTGTTCACCCTTACACGCACAACTCAAGCACGGGCAACGGGCTCTGGTACCCCGTCCGGCCGTACGGATGCATCCTCCCACCCGCGACCGCGAGCATGCGGCCGGTCCCGGCTCGGGTGATCTTGGCTTACGCTTTCCTGACGGATCGGGTCGTTTGCGCCCGGTTCCGTGCATAATGCGACCGCGGAGGGGTCTGTCCGCGGCGGAACCCGGTCGTCCCGCGCCCGCCGGACGAACGGAACCGGCCGACTGCCGGTGCGGTCCGGGGGCAGGCGTCACCCCTACGGGGGCGGGCGGCCCCGGCGGCCTTCCGGGTCCGTCGGAGTGACGTACGGGCAACCATCCGGTTCCGGCCGGCGTCCTACCTGGGAATCGGGCGGCCGGATCTCCGGCGGCACTACGCTTGGCCGGAATCGAGCGAGCATCGGTCGTGGCCGGGACCGGCCCACGGAATTCGGGCAGACACGATCACACAAGGTCAGGCGAGTCAGGCAAGGGAGCACACGACGTGCGGCCGGTAGGCAGCAAGTACCTCCTGGAGGAGCCGCTGGGACGCGGCGCCACGGGCACCGTATGGCGCGGCCAGGTGCGGGAGGAACTCGAGGGAGGCGGCAGCGCCGTCGCCGTCAAGGTGCTCAAGGAAGAGCTGGCGAGCGACCCCGACGTCGTGATGCGGTTCCTGCGCGAGCGCTCGGTGCTGCTGCGGCTGCGCCACCCGCACATCGTCCGGGTCCGCGACCTGGTGGTCGAGGGCGACCTGCTCGCCCTGGTGATGGACCTCATCGACGGCCCCGACCTGCACCGCTACCTGCGTGAGAACGGCCCCTTCACGCCGGTCGCCGCCTCGCTGCTCACTGCCGCGGTCGCCGACGCGCTCGCCGCCAGCCACGCCGACGGCGTGGTGCACCGCGACCTGAAGCCGGCGAACGTGCTGCTCGCCACGGTCACGGGCGAGGACGGCACCGAGAGCATGCACCCGATGCTCACCGACTTCGGCATCGCGCGGCTCGCCGACTCCCCGGGCGTCACCCGCACCCACGAGTTCGTCGGCACCCCGGCCTATGTGGCGCCGGAGTCCGCGCAGGGGCGCCCGCAGACCTCCGCGGTCGACATCTACGGCGCCGGCGTCCTGCTCTACGAGCTGGTCACCGGTCGCGCGCCGTTCCGCGGCGACAGCGCCATCGAGGTGCTGCACGCCCACCTGAACCAGCAGCCGGAACGCCCCGGCAACGTCCCCGAGCCGCTGTGGACGGTCATCGAGCGGTGCCTGCGCAAGGAGCCGGCTCAGCGGCCCAGCGCGGAGAACCTGGCGCGGGGCCTGCGGGCCGTCGCGGCCGGGGTCGGTGTGCACGCGACGCCCGCGCAGGCGGAGGCGGCGCTCGGCGTCGCCGCGCTGCTGGGGCCCGACGCGGATCCGACGCCCGTGCCGGGCACGAACCCGGGCGGCTCCGACGCGGACCCCACGCAGGTGCTGCCGTCCGGCAGCGGGCCCTCGTACGACCCGAACGCCGTCACCAGCATGCTGCCGTCGGAGCGGACGCGGATCCTGCCGTCGTCCCAGCAGCAGCCCCCGCAGGCCCGGCCCGCCGCGCAGGCGCCCCAGCCCGCACCCCAGGCCCAGGGTCCGCACCCCTGGGAGTCGCAGCTGAGCGCGGCGCGGCACCGCAACGAGCAGACCGAGGTCCAGTACCTCGCCCCTGAGGAGGACCCGCTGCGGCGCAGGCCGCGGCGGCAGCCGGGCCCGGCGCAGCCGCCGCAGCAGCAGCAGTACCCGCAGGGGTACGGCTATCCGCAACAGCAGCAGTACGCGCCGCAGCGCCAGCCCCAGCGGTACGAGCGCCCGCCGGCCCCCACGCCGCCCGCCCCCGCACCGTCGCGGCGCGAGCCGCGGCGCAGCGCCAACCCGGTCAAGATTCCCGGGCTCGGGTGCCTCAAGGGCTGCCTGACGGTGGTCCTGGTGCTCATCGTGGTGTTCGTCGTGGTCTGGTACACCACGCCGCTGCCCGAGTGGGTCAACAGCACGCGCAACCTCTGGGACGCCACGTCCAGTTGGGCTCAGTCCGTCTGGGACAAGGTGTCCGCGATCACCGGAGACTCCGGCGGCGGCAAGGGCTGATCCCTCACTCTGCGGTGCGCTTTGCCCCCCAACGTGCTGCCTCCACCACCCCCATGAGCCGCGTCCACCACGCGGTGTGGGGCAATCCCCATGGCTCCGCCCCGGCTTGGGTTCACCTTGTGGTGTGGGGCACCCTTCGTGCCTGCGGCCCTGTCGTGGTTCACCTTGTGGTGTGGGGTCACCATCCCTGGCGGGGCACCGCCTGCCCCGCGAGGGGGCGTCGGACGGCGAGTCACCGTCGGGGCCGAGCCGGGCAGCCGGGCGCGCCCGTGAGAGTGGGGGCAGGGGCCTGGCGGCCCCTGATGAGGGGTCAGGGTGGGGATTTGTCGACTTCCGGAGGGTGATTTCTCCGGCAGAACCCGCCCTCAGGGGGCACCGGTCCCCCGAACGCCCCCTGTTCCGCGTAGCTTTGTCGCCAACGCGACGGACTTCGGAGGAGTCGGAGCAAGCCTTGGCGAGGAAGATCGGCAGCCGGTACACCGCGCACCAGGTGCTCGGGCGGGGATCCGCGGGCACCGTGTGGCTCGGCGACGGCCCGGAAGGCCCGGTCGCCATCAAGCTGCTGCGCGAGGACCTCGCCTCCGACCAGGACCTCGTCGGCCGCTTCGTCCAGGAGCGCACCGCCCTCCTCTCGCTGGACCACCCGCACATCGTCGGGATCCGCGACCTCGTCGTCGACGGCACCGACCTCGCCCTCGTCATGGACCTGGTGCGCGGCACCGACCTGCGGTCCCGGCTGGAGCGCGACCAGCGCCTGTCCCCGGAGGCGGCCGTCGCGATCGCCGCCGACGTGGCCGACGGCCTGGCCGCCGCGCACGCCGCGGGCGTCGTCCACCGCGACGTCAAGCCGGAGAACGTGCTGCTGGACTCGGCCGCCGTCCCCGGCCCGGGCGGCGCCCCGCCCGCCCTCCTCACCGACTTCGGCATCGCCCGCCTCGTCGACTCACCGCGCCGCACGCGTGCCACCCGCATCATCGGCACACCGGACTACCTGGCGCCCGAGATCATCGAGGGCCTGCCGCCGCGCGCGTCCGTCGACATCTACGCGCTGGCCACCGTGCTGTACGAACTCCTCGCCGGATTCACGCCGTTCGGCGGCGGCCACCCGGGCGCGGTGCTGCGCCGGCACGTCACCGAGACCGTGCAGCCGCTGCAGCAACTGCCCCACGAGCTGTGGCAGGTGCTCGCCCAGTGCCTGTCCAAGGCGCCCGCCTCACGCCTCACCGCCCGTGAACTCGGTCTGCGGCTGCGTGAGTTGCTGCCGGACCTGGCGGGTGTGCCCGCACTGGACGTGGCCCCGCCGGGAGTCGACGGGAACGCCGCGGAACAGCCGTACGGCGACAGTGAAGACGACGGCCCGTCACCGGCTCCCACGTTCCCCGCGGACTCCGCGGCCGCGGACCCGGACGCGGCGCAGGACCGTCCGCGCGGCGCCGTCCCGCTGGTGCGCGGCTCCGCCCCGGACTCCAGCCGGGACACCCACACCAGCATCAAGCTGCCGACCGCCGAGGAACTGGCCGGCTACGTGCCGCGCTCCGGCAAGGGCACCGGCCGCACCCGGGCGTCCGCGCCGGGCCGGCCGGCGAGCCCCCGGCACCGCTCGGTGTCGGACGCGGTCAGGCACCGCCGCATCACCTTCGCCGCGGCGGCCGCCGCGGCCCTGGCCGTCGCCGGGATCGGCGGCTGGGGCATCGCCTCGGCCGGGTCGAACGGCAAGTCCGGCTCCGGCACCTCCCGCGACGACCACTCCCCGTCGGTCTCGCCGACCACCGGCGCCCCGAAGCAGTCCGCCAGGACCGCGCAGGGCACCCCGAACGCGCCGACCGCCGGCGCCGACGCCCCGCAGGGCAGGACCGGCGCGCCGGTCGCCCTCCCGCGCTGGTCCGCGCCGCGCGCCGTCCCGGCCGCCGGGGTCCGCCTCACCGGCGGGCCGCGCGCGCTGGCCGTGAACGGCGAAACGTACGTCTTCGCACGCGGCGCCGACAAGAACATCTGGTACGTCGTCCACAACAGGTCCGGTTACGGAGAGTGGCACAAGCTCACCGGGATCAACGTCGCCGACGACCCCGCCGTGGTCTCGGCCAGGCCCGGCCGGATCGACCTGTTCGCGCTGGGCACGGACGGCCTGCTGTACCGCCGCACCTGCGCCGACGGGGTCTGGAACGGCTGGTCGCAGGTGGACGAGCGGACCCGGTTCGACGCGGCGCCGGCCGCCGCGTCGTCCTCGCCCGGCCGGATCGACCTGGTGGGCCGGGTCGGCGGCGACCTGGTCACCGCCTCGCTCGTGGGCTCCCGCTGGAACGCCTGGGCGCTGGTCCCGACCGCCGGCCGCATCACGTCCGCTCCGGCGCTGGTCTCCCGGGCCCCGGGCACCCTGGACGCCTTCGTTGTCCGCAAGGCCGACGGCGCGGTTCTGCGGCTGCCGTTCTCCGGCGGCGCCTGGCGGCCGTCCGGTCCGCTCGACGGGCTCGACGCGTCCGCCTCCGGGGCCGGGACCGCCGGCGCGCACCGCCCGGAGGCCGTGTCCGCGGGGGACCGCCTCTACGTACTGGCCGGCGGGATGCAGTGCACCCCGCCCGGACCCGCCGCGGCCCTGCCGGACGGGCTGTCCGGGGCGCTCGGGGCCGTCGAGGACGGCCGCACCCTGGACGTGTTCGCCGTCACCTCCGACGGCAGGCTCACCGCGGCCACGGCGGCCGTCCCCGCGTAGGCGCCGCGGAGGCGCCGGTCGGGCTCGGCGACCACTCAAGCCGCCCGCCGCACGTCCAGTGGGGCGGGGGAGCGGCCCGGGGCCCGTGGGAAGGGGCGGCCCGGGGCGTGCCGGGCCCGCTGCCTGCGGGCCTGTGGACAGCGGGCATGGTCGCCCCGACCAGCCGGTAGGCTGGACGCGTGGCGATCGTCGATGTATCCGAAGAGCTGAAGTCCCTGTCCTCGACCATGGGGTCGATCGAGGCCGTTCTCGACCTCGACCGGATGAGGGGCGACATTGCCGCGCTTGAGGAGCAGGCCGCGGCCCCGTCCCTGTGGGACGACCCGGAGAACGCGCAGAAGATCACCAGCCGCCTCTCCCACCTCCAGGCCGAGCTGCGCAAGGTCGAGGCGCTCCGAAGCCGGATCGACGACCTCTCCGTCCTCTTCGAGCTCGCCGAGGCCGAGGACGACGCGGACACCCGCGCCGAGGCCGAGACCGAGCTGGAGTCCGTCCGCAAGGCGCTGGACGAGATGGAGGTCCGCACGCTGCTGTCCGGCGAGTACGACTCCCGCGAGGCGCTGGTCAACATCCGCGCCGAGGCCGGCGGCGTCGACGCGGCGGACTTCGCCGAGCAGCTCCAGCGGATGTACCTGCGGTGGGCCGAGCGCCACGGCTACTCCACCGAGGTCTACGAGACCTCGTACGCGGAGGAGGCCGGCATCAAGTCGACCACCTTCGTGGTGAAGGCGCCGTACGCCTACGGCACCCTGTCGGTGGAGCAGGGCACGCACCGCCTCGTGCGGATCAGCCCGTTCGACAACCAGGGCCGCCGCCAGACGTCCTTCGCGGGCGTCGAGGTGCTGCCAGTCGTGGAGCAGTCCGACCACGTCGAGATCGACGAGTCCGAGCTGCGCGTCGACGTCTATCGGGCGTCCGGCCCCGGCGGCCAGGGCGTCAACACCACCGACTCCGCGGTCCGCATCACCCACATCCCCACCGGCATCGTGGTCTCCTGCCAGAACGAGCGCTCGCAGATCCAGAACAAGGCCAGCGCGATGAACGTCCTTCAGGCCAAGCTGCTGGAGCGGCGCCGCCAGGAGGAGCAGGCGCTGATGGACTCGCTCGGCAAGAGCGACGGCGGCAACTCCTGGGGCAACCAGATGCGGTCGTACGTCCTGCACCCGTACCAGATGGTGAAGGACCTGCGGACCGAGCACGAGGTCGGCAACCCCCAGTCCGTGCTCGACGGCGACATCGACGGCTTCATCGAGGCGGGCATCCGCTGGCGCAAGTCCCGTGAAAAAGCGGACGCTTAAGCGCTTTCGCGGTGGACTTGTCACAGTGCTGTGCAGAAGTGCCCGGCAAAAGCGGGCAGTTGGCGCACGGTTCGCTTAACGGGCTTGACGCCCTCTGGTGATGCCACGAGTGTGGTGCGAGGCATGCGCATGACTGAGGCGTCAGCGTACGGGGGCTAGCGCATCCGGTCCCTCCAGTGACACCGCACACCTCCATGCCTGCGCAGCGCCCCAAGCAGACATCAACTGGGGGTACTTGACAACATGAGCAGGGCCAAAGCCAGCACCCGGCTGCGCGTGACGCGTATCGCCGCGGCTGCGGTGATAGCGACAGGCGCGACCCTGACGGCCATGGGCGTCGCCCAGGCCGCAACGGACAACAGCACCACCCCGTCCTCCAACGGCGGTCTCGGTGTCCACATCAAGATCGGCCTCGGCGGGGGCGACGACCAGGGCAGCATCAGCGGCGTGACCGCCGGTGACACCCAGGGCACGTCGACCGGTACGTCCACGGGCACCTCGACGGGCACGTCCACGGGCACCTCGACGGGTACCTCCACGGGTACGTCCACCGGGACCTCGACGGGCACCTCCACGGGTACCTCGACGGGTACGTCCACCGGCACCTCCACGGGTACGTCCACCGGCACGTCGACCGGTACGTCCACGGGCACCTCGACGGGCACGTCCACGGGTACGTCCACCGGCACCTCGACGGGCACGTCGACCGGTACGTCCACGGGCACCTCGACGGGTACGTCCACGGGTACGTCGACCGGGACCTCGACGGGCACGTCGACCGGTACGTCCACCGGGACCTCGACGGGTACGTCCACGGGTACGTCGACCGGTACGTCCACGGGCACCTCGACGGGGACGTCCACGGGTACGTCCACCGGTACGACCAAGGGCACCACGAGCGGGACCTCGACGGGGTCGACGGGCAGCACGACGTCCGGCAACACCTCGTCGGGCAACACGTCCGGTAACACGACGTCCGGCACCTCGGGCAGCGCGACCGGCGGCAACAACAACACCTGCACCCTGACCGGGGACAGTGTCGACTGCGGGAACAAGCCCGGCACCGACAACACGCAGCAGGTGCCGCAGGGGGCGACCACGAACCAGCTCGCCGAGACCGGTTCGAACGGCACCACCTTCATGATCGTCGGGGCGGCCACCCTGATCGCGGGCGGCATCGGCTTCCGCCTCACCCCGCGTCTGGCCGGCGCCCGCCGCAACACCCCCGCTGCCTGACCGCAACCCGGGGAGCACGCGCAGCACAAGAAAACAGGGAAGGGCCCGGAACCGAGGTTCCGGGCCCTTACCTGTTCTGTCAGAAGCGCACCGTGAAGCAGCTGTCACACAGAGGCGAAGCTGTCACCGTAAAGATGGAGAGGCCACTCAGGCCGTCGCGTGCTCGACGACGAGCGCGACGGTGAGGAGAGCGATCAGGAGGGCGATCAGGGCCGCGGGGGATATGGAGGACCAGGGGTTCTCCTGCTGCATCCGCGCGCGGTTGGCCCGGCACACCGGGCAGCGGCCCTCACTCACCGGGCCGGCGCAGTTCGCACACACCAGTCGGTCGCACGTCATGCGATCTCCTCCTCCGTCCGGTGAACGCCCCCGGTGGACGAATCGTTCCCGAGGGGCTGTGCTCGCACTCCCCCGTGGAGCCCCCGCGTGCGTCGCACCCGCGGACCCCGCACTTCCACTGTGCCAGGTTCTGGGGAATGCTGCCCCCCGCACCCGCAAGGACAGGGCCCGGATCCGGAATGACGGGTCCGGATCACGGGGCGCCCGGGACCAATGACGGGCTTGTCCGACTATGCCCTGTGGGCAAGGCCACCAACCCTCCACGGCGACTGCGCACCGCCCGCACCTTCGCGTAGTGTCGCCCCCATCCCCTGTCCGCTCACCCCGCAAACCCCTGGTGCGAACGTGATCCGATTCGACAGCGTCACCAAGACCTACCCCAAGCAGAATCGTCCTGCACTCCGGGACGTCTCGCTGGAGATCGAGAAAGGGGAATTCGTCTTCCTGGTGGGTTCGTCAGGCTCGGGCAAGTCGACGTTCCTGCGGCTGATCCTCCGCGAGGAGCGCACCGACACCGGCATGGTCCACGTGCTCGGCAAGGACCTCGCCCGCCTGTCCAACTGGAAGGTCCCGCACATGCGGCGCCAGCTCGGCACCGTCTTCCAGGACTTCCGCCTGCTCCCCAACAAGACCGTCGCGGAGAACGTCGCGTTCGCCCTCGAGGTGATCGGCAAGCCGCGCGGCACCATCCGCAAGACCGTGCCCGAGGTTCTGGACCTGGTCGGCCTGGCCGGCAAGGAGGACCGCATGCCGGGCGAGCTGTCCGGTGGTGAGCAGCAGCGCGTCGCGATCGCGCGGGCCTTCGTCAACCGGCCCATGCTGCTGATCGCCGACGAGCCCACCGGAAACCTCGACCCGCAGACGTCGGTCGGCATCATGCGCCTGCTCGACCGGATCAACAGGACCGGCACCACCGTGGTGATGGCCACCCACGACCAGAACATCGTCGACCAGATGCGCAAGCGCGTCATCGAGCTGGAGAAGGGGCGGCTGGTTCGCGACCAGTCGCGCGGTGTCTACGGCTACCAGCACTGAGCAGCCCGTAGCACTCCCGCCCCCGAAAGGAACCTCACTTCATGCGCGCCCAGTTCGTCCTGTCCGAGATCGGTGTCGGTCTCCGCCGCAACCTCACGATGACCTTCGCCGTCGTCATCTCGGTCGCCCTCTCCCTCGCCCTGGCCGGTGGCGCCCTGCTCGCCAACAAGCAGGTCGACTCGATGAAGGGCTACTGGTACGACAAGGTCCAGGTCACCATCTACATGTGCAACAAGGGCGACGCCTCGTCGACGCCCAACTGCGCACGGGGTGCGGTCACCGACGACCAGAAGGCCGAGATCCTCAAGACGCTCAAGGCGCAGCCGATCGTCGAGAAGGTCTACTACGAGTCGGCGGAGCAGGCGTACAAGCACTACCAGGAGCAGTTCAAGCGCTCCCCGCTGGCCAGTTCGGTCACCCCGGACCAGATGCAGGAGAACTACCGGGTCAAGCTCAAGGACCCGACGAAGTTCGCCATCATCGCCAGCCTGTTCAACGGGCACCCAGGTGTGCAGTCCGTGTCGGACCAGCGCGAGGTGCTCAAGAACCTGTTCGACCTCCTCAACGGCATGACACGCGTCGCCTACGTGGTGCTGGCGTTCATGCTCACCGTCGCCATGCTGCTGATCGTCAACACCGTGCGCGTCTCGGCGTTCAGCCGGCGCCGCGAGACCGGCATCATGCGGCTGGTCGGCGCGTCCAGCTTCTACATCCAGATGCCGTTCATCATGGAGGCCGCGTTCGCCGGCCTGGTGGGCGCCGGCCTCGCCTGCGGCATGCTGCTCGGCGGCCGCTACTTCATGGTCGACAATGGCCTGAAGCTGCAGGACAAGATCCCGCTGGTGTCCTTCCTCGGCTGGGACTCGGTGGTCGGCGTGCTGCCGCTGGTGCTGCTGATCGGCGTCGTGATGCCGGCCCTGGCCGCGTTCATCGCCCTGCGGCGCTACCTGAAGGTCTGACGCGGCGCTCACTTCCCACGTCGTCAACGTGCCGGGGTCCGCCGGATATTGCCGGACCCCGGCACGTCGGCGTCTCCGGCCGCCCGGGAGACCCCGGACGGCCCGTACACCCCCGACCCCCTTGATCCGCCCGCGCGTTGATACGTCTGTGACGCCCGGTACGGTTGCGGAAGGTGGGCATGCGCCCTCACGGCAACTTTCCGTACCGCGCCCGTTTCTCGCCTAGACTTCCGGCCATGTCCGGCCCGTCGTTGTTCGGGACGCCCCGCCGTCTGCGCCGCGGGGCCACCCTGACGTTGGTGTTCGGCACCATGCTCGCGACCGGCGCGGCGGCCGGCAGCATGGCCCAGCCCGTACAGCGCCGCCCGGCCGCCCGGATCGAGGCCGCCACCGTCGCCGACGCGAACGGCTCCCGCGCCGCCGGCACGTCCGCCGTGCGCTCTGGAACCGGCGCGGCGGGAGGCACCACCGACGGCGACACCAGCGGCGCCGGCGGGCCCGGCACCCTCGACACCGGCCGCATCGCCGAGGAGATCCAGAACGGCACGATGGGCGCCGCGACCGTCGAGAAGCTGGTCAGTCGCAGCGGCGACCGCTGGTCGTCGTTCTACACCGCGCAGGAGTACGCCGGTCTCCAGGAGGCGCTCGACGGCCGCTACGTCGGCGTGGGCCTGTGGGTGCGCCGGATCGACGACGGGCGGATCGAGGTCGCCCGGGTCCAGGACGACAGCCCCGCCGAGGGTGCCGGGATCGAGGTCGGCGACGTCCTCACCGCCATCGGCGGCACGCGCACCACCGGTCTCGCCGTCACCGAGGTCGTCGCGGACCTGCGCGGCGACAACGTCCCCGGCACCCCCGTCACGCTCGGTGTGCAGCGCGGCACGCGCAGCTGGACGGTTGCGGTGCACCGCGCGACCCTCGCCACCGAGGCCGTCACCGTGACCCGGTCCGCGGACGGCCCGACCGTCGTCGCGATCGACGCGTTCAGCCGCGGTGTCGGCGCCCAGGTCCGCCGGGCGGTGCGGGACGCCCCGCACGGCGTGCTGCTCGACCTGCGCGGCAACTCCGGCGGGCTGGTCACCGAGGCCGTCGCGGTCGCCTCCGCCTTCCTGGACGGCGGGCTGGTCGCCACCTACGACGTGCACGGCAGCCAGCGGTCGCTGTACGCGGCGACCGGCGGCGACACCCGCGTGCCGCTGGTGGTGCTGGTGGACGGCGGCACGATGAGCGCCGCGGAAATGCTGGCCGGCGCCCTCCAGGACCGGGGCCGCGCGGTGGTCATCGGCACCCGCACCTTCGGCAAGGGCTCGGTGCAGATGCCCAGCACCCTGCCGGACGGTTCGGTCGCCGAGCTGACCGTCGGCCACTACGACCTGCCCGACGGCCGCAGCGTCGACGGCCAGGGCATCACCCCCGACGTGCAGGTGCCCGACGGCCAGGACGCGGTCGCCGACAGCCGCGAGGTATTCACTGGCCTCGGTGCCCTCTCTTAGTGGGAGAATGGCCCAGCTATGGCAAAAGAGACCGGTCGCAAGATGATCGCGCAGAACAAGAAGGCGCGGCACGATTACCACATCCTCGACACGTACGAGGCGGGCCTGGTGCTCACGGGCACCGAGGTCAAGTCCCTGCGTCTGGGCCGCGCGTCGCTGGTCGACGGCTTCGCGCAGCTCGAGGGCGACGAGGCGTGGCTGTACAACGTGCACATCCCCGAGTACACGCAGGGGACCTGGACCAACCACTCGGCGCGCCGCAAGCGGAAGATGCTGCTGCACCGCGCCGAGATCGACAAGCTCGAGCAGAAGTCCCAGGAGAGCGGGCACACCGTGGTTCCGCTCGCCCTGTACTTCAAGGACGGCCGGGTGAAGGTGGAGATCGCCCTCGCCAAGGGCAAGAAGGAGTACGACAAGCGGCAGACGCTGCGCGAGAAGCAGGACCGCCGGGAGGCGGACCGCGCGATGTCGGCGGTGCGGCGCAAGCAGCGGGGCGCGTAGCCCCGCTCCACGCCCCGGGAATGCGCTGGCACGGCTCCGCGTTCTTGCTCTACGATGGCAGCAGCCACTCGGTGACGAGTGGTGCACCTTGAAAACACCACATGGGGATGATCGGTTTCGACTGGGGATGTCGAAGCAGGGGAAGCGAGCCGAGGAAGCGGCAATGATCTCGTTAACCATATGCCGAAACCAATAATCGCCAATTCTCAGCGCGATTCCTCCGCCTACGCCCTCGCTGCCTAATAAGCCGCTAGCGTAGACTCCGCGGAGTGTCAGCCCGGGGCTGTTCCCGACCCGGATCCTGGCATCAGCTAGGGGACTCAACCGCCGAGCCCGGCCACGGGGCACGGCGGGAAAACTCACAGTGGCTGAGCCCGTCGGCAGCTTGTCCGCGTGACTGCCGGGGCTGAGAAAAGCACAGCGGACTGCGCTCGGAGAAGCCCTGGTTCCGCACCACAGGACGCGGGTTCGATTCCCGCCATCTCCACTCATCCCATGCGCGACGGCGCCCTCTTTCCGGAGGGCGCCGTTTTGCGTTGGGGCCCGAGGCCGGGCCGGGTTCGTCCCGGCGCGAGGTCGGCCGGGCGACGCGCGCGGCGCCGCCCGAGGGGGCGGCGTGACCCAGGTCACGTCGAGCGGGAAATATCCGGGGACCCTCTCCCCGTTACATGCACGTGAATGAAAATCCGGGGGCTCCGTCCCCGGTTACGACGAGAGGAGGACCCGCCATGACCCTCACCGCCGACACGACGGAGACGGCACCGCGCCGGGCCCCTCGCATGCGTACCGACGCGGCGCGCAACCGGGAGCGCATCCTGGCCGCGGCCCGCGAGATGCTGGTCGAGCAGGGCCCCGACGTCGCGCTCGACGACATCGCGCGGCGGGCCGGCGTCGGCAACGCGACGCTCTACCGGCACTTCCCCGACCGGCACGCACTGCTGCGCGCCGTGCTGCTCTATGTGATGACCCGGACCGCGGACTACGCCGAGACGGCCGCCGCGGAAGCCGACCCCTTCACCGCGCTGTGCGGCTTCGCGCACGCGGCGGTCGACGAGCGCGCCGCGGCGATCTGCGGACTGCTCCCCGATGGGGAGCGGCCGGAGGCCACACCCGAGATGTACGCCGAGTACGCCCGCTTTCAGACGGGGCTCGAACGGCTGATGGAACGGGCCCGCGAGGCGGGGCAGTTGCGCCGGGACATCACCCAGATCGACTTCATGATCACGGTGTGCCAGCTCAGCCGCCCGCTGCCCGGCCTGGGATGCGAGGGCGCCGACTGCCACCGCCGTCTGGACCTCTTCCTGGACGGGCTGCGCCCACCGTCCGCCGCCGGCGCCGAGCGCCACCCCTTGAACCAGAACCACTTCGCCTCACTTTCGAGTCAATGACGACCTCGTGACCACCCCGCGGCCGCCCCTGTTGCGCGGCGCCGCCCGTACCGACCGGACCTCACCCGTGCCCGCGGGCACACCTAGGTGGATACCCCCATGTCTCAAACCGCCGCACACCGGCTTCAGGACACCGGCTCCAACCGCTGGAAAGCCCTGGTCTTCATCTCCCTCGCCCAGCTGATGGTCGTCCTCGACTCGACGATCGTGAACATCGCGCTGCCGAGCGCCCAGCACGCCCTCGGCATCTCCGACGCCAACAAGCAGTGGGTCATCACGGCCTACGCGCTGGCCTTCGGCGGGCTCCTCCTCTTCGGCGGCCGGATCGCCGACCTGTGGGGCCGCAAGCGCACCTTCGTGGTCGGCCTGACCGGCTTCGCCCTCGCGTCCGCGATCGGCGGCGCCGCGGGCAACGAGGCGATGCTGCTCAGCTCGCGTGCCGCGCAGGGCCTGTTCGGCGCGCTGCTCGCGCCCTCCGCGCTCTCGCTGCTCGCGGTGACGTTCACCGACGCCCGGGAGCGGGCGAAGGCGTTCGGCATCTTCGGCGCGATCGCGGGCGGCGGCGGCGCCGTCGGCCTGCTGCTCGGCGGTGTGCTCACCGAGTACCTCAACTGGCGCTGGACCTTCTTCGTCAACATCCCCTTCGCGGTGATCGCCGCCCTCGGCGCGTACTTCGTGATCCGCGAGCCCGAGGGCTCCAGGAACCGGTCCTCGCTCGACATCCCCGGTGTGGTGCTGGCCACCCTGGGCCTGGTCTCGCTGGTCTACGGCTTCACCCGCGCCGAGACGGCCGGCTGGTCCTCGGCCTCGACCATCGGCCTGTTCGTCGCGGCCGGCGTCCTGCTGGCCACCTTCGCCCTGGTCGAGTCCCGGGTCAAGGCGCCGCTGCTGCCGCTGCGCGTGGTCGGCGAGCGCAACCGCGGCGGCACCTACCTGTCGCTGGGTCTGGCCATCATCGGCCTGTTCGGCGTGTTCCTCTTCCTGACCTACTACCTGCAGGTCGTCCAGGGGTACTCGGCGATCAGGACCGGCTTCGCCTTCCTGCCGATGGTCGTGGCCTTCGTGGTCGGCTCCACGCAGATCGGCGCCCGGCTGGTCACCCGCCTTCCGGCGCGCGCGCTGATGGCGCCCGGCTTCGCGGTCGCCGCGGTGGCCATGCTGCTGCTGACCCGCCTCGGGGTCGGCTCGTCCTACCCGGGCGTGATCCTGCCGGGTCTGGTGCTGCTGGGCCTCGGCATGGGGTCGGCGTTCATGCCGGCCATGTCGCTGGCCACGCAGGGCGTCCAGCCGCGTGACGCGGGTGTCGCCTCGGCGATGGTCAACACCTCGCAGCAGGTGGGCGGGGCCATCGGCACCGCGCTGCTCAACACGATCGCCGCCTCGGCGACGACCACGTACCTGGCCGCCCACGCGGCCGGTTCGGCCGGCTCGGCGAGCGCCCAGCGGCTGCTGCAGTCGCAGTCCTTGGTGCACGGCTACACCCACGCGATCTGGTGGGCCGTCGCCATCGAGGCCCTGGCCTCGCTCATCGCGCTGATCTTCGTCAACGCCCCCCGTCCGGGCTCGACGATGGTGGCGTCCAGCGGCGACACCGCCAAGGACGCTCGGGGCGCCGGGGACGAGGCCCCGCTCCCGGCGGCGATGCACTGAGCCGCCAGGCCGTCCGGCGGGCGGCCGCGGCACATACGCGGGTGGGGCAGGAGCCGTACGGCTCCTGCCCCACCCGCGTCTTACCTCAAACCAGTGAGCGAGCCCCAGTCAGCGTTGCCCAGTACGCGTGCCCCAGTCACCCGGGGACCAGCGACC
>NZ_JBIRRR010000010.1:61365-72899 GCF_044333795.1 Streptomyces sp. NPDC020917
CGCCCCCGCCCGGGGGGGCTTTCCCGTGCCCCGCCCGGCGGGCGGGGGGGGGGCGGCGCAACTCCGGGGGGGGGGGCGGGCGCGGTCCGCCCCCCCCCCCACCCGCGTCTTCCGTCATCCCTGTCAGCGTGCCCCTGTCAGCGTGCCCCTGTCAGCGTGCCCCTGTCAGCGGGGGAACAGCTTCCAGTGCCCCTCGGAGACGACGTCGACCGTGCCGTCGACCACGGTGATCGCGGTGTCGTCGTCCACCGCGTAGGCCGGGACGGACAGGCCCTCGGCCCAAGTGACCGCGTCGGCAAGGGTGTTCTCCGGCAGGGCCGGGTGGTCCAGGTGCGGGAACATCGCGAAGTCGACCACGCCGAGCGTGCGGTCGCCACCGGCCGGTGGCTTCCACCCGACGAAGTCCTCGCCGATCTGGGGTGCCATGACCATGCTTCCGGCGCTCACCCCGACGTAGACCGTCTCCTCCAGTGACGGCAGGAGATCCGCGAGCCCGGACTCGCGCATCCAGTGGTGCAGGTACAGCGGGTCGCCGCCCGCCACCAGCAGGGCATCGGCCTCCCTGACCTGGGGGACCCAGAGATCGCGGTCGAGGCTCGGCAGCGCGGTGAGTTCCAGCACGCCCAGGGACTTCCACCCCACCTCGCACAGCGGGGTGCTGGCGTTTCCGCTGATCACCCGCCACGCCCCGGCTGTCCCACCCGGCAGGGCGTGCAGTGCCGTGGGAATGCAGAGGGCGCTCGCCTCGGAAACCGGCTTGCCCAGCAACCCGACCAGCGCGTTCTCGATGCTGGGGTTCTTGATGCCGGCGGAGGTGAGGAGAAGCTTCATGGTGCCTTCCTTGGTGAGGTCGTCGCCGTTGCCGAGGAGTCAACCACCGCCCGCCGGATACGTACAGGCGTACGAATGGCTCGGCCCGGTGCCGCACAGGCGCGGCGTCATCCGCTTGTGTACTCATTGCGATGAGTACGGCGTCGCGTGGACGCGGTGCGTGAGCGGCGACTAGCGTAAGGTGCGCGGGCGTTGCGTGAGTGGCTGCCAACGACCGGTGGGGCGAGACGGGGGGCATGTCGCCGTGGCACCCGTACGACTGCCCACCGCGCGGTGGCGGCCGGCGATCGCGATGCCGATTCCGAGGCTCACCGCCGCTTTTCCGGTGCGGTGACGCGCAGTCCACACGGGAGACAGGCTCACGATGGCACGCCGAACGACCGTTACCGCAGCTTGCACGCTGGCCGCAGCGGCTCTGATGCTCACCGCCTGCGGCGGGGGCGGGGACAAGAAGATCGCCGCGACGACGTCCGGAACCCCCGCGGGGGCGCCCAGCGCCAGTGCGACGACGACGCCGCCCACCACGTCTGCGCCTGGGGCGCCCACCTTCGACTTCCCGGCCGACGTGAAGGTCGTCGTGGACGCGGATACGACGGGGGATGCGGCGAAGAGCGCGATCCTCCGGGATCAGGGGTACGGACTTCAGGCGATCTACGTCGCCCTCACGAAGGGCGATCCCGAGCTGCCGTTGCTTCACAAGTACGTCATCGAGGACGCGCTGGCGACCTGGAGCGGAAGCATCAAGGGGGGCAAGGAACAGCACCTCACGGTGACCGGTGACCTGCGTTTCTACAACCGCAAGGTGGTCAACGCCACTTCGACGACGGCGGGAGTCACCTTCTGCGAGGACCAGCGCTACTCCTACAACAAGCACACAGACACCGGGAAGATCGACAAGACGAAGCCCAGCGCGAACAGTTTCGTGTTCCATACGGCACTCATGAACAAGTCCGCCGACGGTACGTGGCAGATGGCCAACTACAAGTCACAGCGAGGGGCGGCGCAGTGCCAACTCTGAGGAGGGCGGCCCGTCGAACGGCGGCGGTCGCTGCCATCACTGTCGGCCTGTTAGGGATCCTGGCTTCGCCGGGCTGGGCGGACAACGAGTTCCCCGAGCCCGTGAAGCCGCCGCCGAAGAAGGACCCCCCGCCCAACACGATCACCACCCAGGTCCAGTACAAGCGCAGCTACAACGGGCCTGGGCCGAAAATGGCGCCGGGCGCGGGATCCAACTGGTCGCCCCCCGCTTGCTGGTACGAACCCGAGTTCTCGCCGGACGATTTCGAGAACTACCTCAACAGCCACTATGTCTCCGACCAGAACGCCTTCGCGGACATGGCCAGGCGATACGGCGCTGAGAACTACCACAAGGGGGACAAGGGCACCTGGTGGGAGCTCCAGGTCCCGGACCTGAGCCGGGCGGGCGAGTGTGCGGGCATCGAGGACTGGACCTTCATCAAGCCCGGGAAGCCCCCGCCCAACACGCCCACCATCGACCCGAAGACCCTCGCCGGGCTCGCGTACGCGCAGACGGTGCTACCGGCCCCGCCGGTGACGCTGAAGCCCGTGCCGGAGAACCAACTGGTCAACCTCGCGACGGAGTTGGCGTTCAAGCTGCCGTTGCCGCGGGTGACGGTGACGGCGAGCCTGGACAACGCGGCGGCCGGCGTGCACGTCGCCGCGACGACGGTCGCGGAACCGTACGAGTTGCGGGTCGACGCGGGAACGCCGGACGCCGAGCCGGCGAGCTGCACGTACCGGCTGACCAACCAGGGCGGCACGTACACCCTGGACACCCACGGCGCACCGTGCAACGTCACCTACCGCCGGGCGTCGCCCCACGGCGGCTACACGCTGACCGCGTCCATCGTCTGGAAGGTGCACTGGACGCCCTCCGCGAACCCGGACGGCCCGGCGGCCACCGCCCCCAAGCTCCCGGACGGCGAGTCCACGCAGCCCACCACGGTGACGGTCCGCGAGAACGAGGCGATCGTGCACTGAGACGTCAGAGCGCGCCTTCGCGTACCGCGGTGAGGAAGTCCGTCCACGCGGCCGGCGTGAAGGTGAGGACGGGGCCTTCGGGAGCCTTGCTGTCCCGGACCGGGACAGTACCGAGGGCGCCGGAGGCGCCGAAGCCGACCTCTACGCAGGCGTCACCTTGTTCCCCGCCGCTGTAGCTGGACTTGCGCCACTGGACGCCATTCAGCTCGGGGGTGGCTCCTCGCATCGCTCGTGTTCCTCCAGAACGGCCTCGATGAGTCTCGCGGACGCTCCGGGGGACAGGGCGCACGCTTTCATCCGATCGTAGTGGCGGATGCGGCGTGCGATGGCTGCGCGGTCTTCGATCATCTCTCCAGCGGCACTGCTTTCCGTGTAGACGGCGGTCGAGTGGTCGGGCAGCGACAGCAGGATCAGCGTGCCCTGCGTGAGCGGGTATCCGAACTGCCAGAAGGGCATGACCTGGATGGTCGTGTGTCCGGTGTTGACGAAGGGAAGCAGGTTGGCCAACTGCTCCTGCATGACTGCGGCGCCACCAGTTGGCGCAACGCCGCTTCGTCGATGATCGCCCAGAAGTCGGGAGGGTTATCGCCGCGAAGGCGTTCCTGGCGGCTGAGCCGTTCAGCGACCTGACGCTGGATCTCCTGGTCATCGGCCTCGGGTTGGACGGCTGAGAACTGCGCGCGCATGTAGCCCTCGGTCTGCAGCAGCCCGGGAATGTTGCTGGCGCCGTACTCCTGAATGCGCACGGCCTTGCCTTCCAGCTCCAGGCAGTGGTCGAAGCGTCGGGGCGTACGTTCTCGTTTGATGACCTCCCAGAGCCCGACGAAGAGTTGACCCGTGCCAAAAGTGGCGTCGAGCTTTTCGGGAAGCGGGGGTAAGGGGAGGCGTTCCCCGGTTTCCACGCCGTGCAGGTGCGACTTGCTGTAGTTGACGATCTCGGCGAGGCGGTCGAGGGACAGCCCGGCGGCGGCGCGCAGCCGCCGCAGCTCCGCCCCGAACAACTCGCGGGCAGAGTTGGCGGGTTTGAGTTCCCGTGAGGTGGGTGCCATGGCTGCGTCCTCCCGATGGGCGGGTCGTGCGTGGGGCGTGGCGGGGGCTACCGAGCGTAGTGCCGGAGTGCGACAGCGGGAACGCGGAAAGTGAACTCGCTTGTCCCATGGTGAGGTTCGGGACAAGCGTTGGCCAAGGCATCGTGGGCGTCGGGGATGGGCGCTGGGCGGGGCCTGAGCTGCGGTGTGCCGGGGTGAGGGGCGGGATGCCCGACCTCTGGGAGAGGGGGAGGGGCGGCATCACGATGGGCGGCACGTCCGCTCGTCCGACCGGCCTCGCGCCGCAGCTCTCCGGAGTCGTACCGCTATGAACACCGTTCCCCCTGCTGTCACTTGGGGTCCCTGGGAGGCCGAACTCCCTCCCCGCGTCTGGCGGCTGGCACGCCACTCGCGCAGCGTGGGCCGGGCACGCGGCCGCTTCCGCGACCAGGCCGCTCGGTGGCGGCTGCCGGAGGACACCGCCGAGACCGCCGTACTGCTGCTGAGTGAACTCGTCACCAACGCCGTCCGGCACTCGCACGTGCGGGGGCGGCACATCGAGGTGCGGTGCCTCGTCGTGGGCGGGGCCACCCTGCGCGTCGAGGTGTCGGACGCCGGCGACGGCCTGCCCGTTCTGCGCACCGCCGCCGACGAGGACGAGTCGGGCCGCGGCCTGGCCCTCGTGGCCGCGCTGGCCGCCGACTGGGGTGTGCAGCCCCGCCCTCACGGCATCGGCAAGACCGTCTGGTGCGAGCTTTCCCTCTGACCCTCGTCCGGCCCGGCCGGTTGATGCCCCAGGGGGGCCGTCACCACTGCCGGTTCACGGTCGCCTTGCTGCCGGTCACCAGGCTTGCGGGCGGAACGTCGTCGGCCACGACGGCGCCGGCGGCGATCACGGCGTCGCGGCCGATGGTGACACCGGGCAGGATGGTGGCACCGGCACCGATCCACACGTTCTCCGCGACGTCGATGGGTGCGCCGGTGAGGTACAGCCGCCGCTCCCCGGGATCGACCGGGTGGCCGCTGGTGATGAACGTGACCTTCGGGCCGATCATCACGCGCTCGCCGATCCGGATGCCGGCGTAGTCCAGGAACGTGCAGTTCTGGTTGATGAACGCGCGCTCGGGGAGGTCGAGATGGAGCCCGTGGTCGGTGAAGAACGGCGGATAGATCGTGACCCTCGGCGGCAGCGGCCTGCCGAGGATCCGCTCGAACAGCTCCGCCTTGCCCGCGTCGTCCTCGAACGGCAGGACGTTCAGCCGGGAGGTGAGCTCGGTGACCCGCAGGACCCTCTCGGCCATGGCCTGGAACTCGGCACTGTGGATGCGCATGAGGTGGTCGCTGCTCATGCCACGATCCTCTCAGGCCCGCCCCCGACCGGGCCGCCCGGCCTCCGTCCCCTGGACGCCCTCGTGGACCAGTTCACTGACGTCCCGGTCCCGGGCCGGCCGGAGGAGATCGTGCTGATCTCCGGGGCCAGCCCGGTGCTCGACCTGGCCGAGGCGTTCCACGACATCTTCGACGCCGTGACCTCGACCTTCCGCTTCGTCCCCGCCCCGGCCGGTGGCACGGAGTCGTGACCCCCGTCAGGGGGTCGGGGGGAGGTGGAGGTCCAGGGGGATGGACGAGGTGAGGGTGGCGGTCCAGCCGGGCGGGGCGTCGGGGGAGGCGGTGACGGTGACCTGGTGGGCGGTGCGGGTCACGGTGAAGGTGGCGGCGGTGGTGCCGTCGGGGGCGGGGACGCGGCAGCGGACCGTGGTGCCGTCCTGCGGCTCGTAGACGCGCAGGGTCACCCCGCGGGCGTAGGGGTAGTCGGGGCGGTCGTCGACGGCGCCCCAGGGCAGGACGGTGCCGGGGCGGACCAGCAGCGGCAGGCTGTCGAATCCGTGGGTCTCCTCCACCCAGCGCGGGCCGGTGACGGTCCTGCCGGTCAGCAGGTGCGTCCACGTGCCGGCCGGCACGTAGTAGCCGACCCGGCCGTCGTCCGCGAACACCGGGGCCACCAGCAGCGATTCGCCCAGCATGTACTGGCGTTCCAGATGCGCGCAGGCCGGGTCGTCGGGGAACTCCAGGACCATCGCCCGCATCATCGGGACGCCCTCGTCGCGGGCCTGGCGCGCGGCCTCGTACAGGTACGGCATCAGGCGCAGCTTGAGCCGGGTGAAGGCGCGCAGGACCTCCGTGGCCTCGCCGCCGCCGTCGGCGGCAGCGCCCTCGCCGTCGTACACCCACGGCACCCGGTACGAATCGCTGCCGTGCAGCCTGCTGTGCGAGGACAGCAGGCCGAACGCCGCCCAGCGCTTGAACAGCGCGGCGCTCGGCGTGCCCTCGAACCCGCCGATGTCGTGCGACCAGAAGCCGAAGCCGGACAGTCCCAACGACAGCCCGCCGCGCAGGGATTCGGCCATCGACTCGTAGGTGGCCTCGCAGTCGCCGCCCCAGTGGACGGGGAACTGCTGGCCGCCGGCGGTCGCCGAGCGGGCGAAGACCACCGCGTCGCCGTGCCCGCGCCGGGCCCGCAGCACCTCGAACACGGTCTGGTTGTACAGCTGCGTGTAGTAGTTGTGCATGCCCTCCGGGTCGGAGCCGTCGAACCAGCGGACGTCGGTGGGGACCCGCTCGCCGAAGTCGGTCTTGAAGCAGTCGACGCCCATCGCGAGCAGCGCGTCGAGCTTGGCCGCGAACCAGGCGCGCGCGTCCGGGTTGGTGAAGTCGACCAGGGCCATGCCCGGTTGCCACAGGTCCCACTGCCACACGTCGCCGTCCGGCTTCTTCAGCAGGTAGCCGGCCGCCCGGCCCTCGGCGAACAGCGGTGAACGCTGGGCGATGTACGGGTTGATCCACACGCAGACCCGCAGGCCCCGGTCGTGCAGCCGGCGCAGCATCCCCTCGGGGTCCGGGAACACCCGCGGGTCCCAGGTGAAGTCGCACCAGTGGAACTCGCGCATCCAGAAGCAGTCGAAGTGGAAGACGGACAGCGGCAGTTCGCGCTTGGCCATGCCGTCGACGAAGCCGGTCACCGTCGCCTCGTCGTAGGACGTGGTGAACGACGTGGACAGCCACAGGCCGAACGACCAGGCCGGGGGCAGCGCCGGGCGCCCGGTCAGCGCGGTGTAGCGGCGCAGGATCTCCTTCGGGGTGGGCCCGTGGATGACGAGGTACTCCAGCGACTGGCTCTCGGCGCTGAACTGGACGCGGGACACGGCCTCCGAGGCCACCTCGAAGGACACCCGGCCCGGGTCGTTGACGAACACGCCGTAGCCGGCGTCCGTGAGGAAGAACGGGACGTTTTTGTAGGCGAGTTCGCTGGACGTGCCGCCGTCGGCGTTCCACGCGTCCACCACCTGGCCGTTCTTGACCAGCGGGCCGAACCGCTCGCCCAGGCCGTACACATGGGTGCCGACGCCGAGGCCCAGCTGCTCGCGCAGGTAGTGGCGGCCGTCGGCGGTCTGCAGGATGGCGGTCGACCGCGGCCCGCCGGCGGTCAGCGTCCGCCCGCCGGCCCGGAACTCCATCCGCCACGGCCCGTTCCTGGCGAAGCGCACCGACAGCCCGCCGGAGGTCAGGGTGGCGTGCTCGGGGTGGTCGGTGACGACCGCGTGCCCGGGGGTGGTGGTCACCGCGAAGTGCGGGCCGCGGTCCCGGCCGCCGGTGAAGTGGGTGAGGCGGACCGCGATCACGTCGGGCGCGGGCGCGGTGCAGGACACCGTGAGCATCGGGCCCTTGAGCAGGTCGCCGCGGTGGCGGACCGGAGTGGTGGGGGCGTGGATGTCGAGGCCGCCGGGGTGCGCGGTGACGTCAAGCACCTCGGCGGGGTAGGCGGCCCTGACGCCTTCGCGCAGCATCCAGTAGCCATCGGTGAACTTCACAGGCGGGCCTTCCGTGAGCGGGCTCGTGGGTGCGGAGGTCGGACGGGGAGCGCGCGTCGAAGCGCTTCGATGAAGGAACGTAAGGGGGTGGCCCGAACGGTGTCAATGGTGCTGCGTCAACGGGCTGGAGCTGTGTGGATATCCGCCAGATGCGGCAGGCGAAGCGCTTCCCGGAATCGTCCCCTCCGTGCCCGGCCGTCTCACAACCGGCGCCCGCCCCGGGTGAGTGCATGGTTGCGCCGACGTCACGTCGGGCAACGGGCGCGGTAACCCGCCGTTCCTAGCGTCGTCCGCACAGACGACGGTCGACGACGGGAGGCGTGATGGGCGGCGCGAGGCGCACGGCGGGCCGGTGGATCGAGCACTGGGACCCCGAGGACGAGACGTTCTGGACCGAGGGCGGCGGCCGGCGGACGGCCCTGCGCAACCTGGCCTTCTCGGTGCTCTCCGAGCACATCGGCTTCTCCGTGTGGAGCCTGTGGTCGGTGATGGTGCTGTTCATGGGGCCCGAGTACCACGTGGACCCGGCCGGCAAGTTCTTCCTGGTGGCCACGCCGACCCTGGTCGGCGCGGTGCTGCGGGTGCCGTACACGTTCGCGGTGGCCAGGTTCGGCGGGCGCAACTGGACGGTGGTCAGCGCGCTGTTGCTGCTCGTGCCGACGATCGCCGCGGCGGTCGTCATCGAACCCGGCGTGTCCTACACGACGTTGATCGTCGTGGGTGCCCTCGGCGGCGTGGGCGGCGGCAACTTCGCGTCCTCCATGACCAACATCAACGCGTTCTTCCCGCTGCGGGAGAAGGGCTGGGCGCTCGGCCTCAACGCCGGCGGCGGCAACATCGGCGTCGCCGCGATCCAGCTCGTCGGCCTCGCCGTGATCGCGGGGGCGGGCGCGACCCATCCCCGGACCGTGCTGGCCGTCTACATCCCGCTGATCGTCGTCGCGGCCGTGCTGTCGGCGCTGTTCATGGACAACCTGGTGCCGGTGCGGAACGACACCGGTGCCGCGGTCGCGGCCGCCAGGCAGCCGCACACCTGGATCATGTCGGTGCTGTACATCGGCACGTTCGGCTCCTTCATCGGGTACAGCTTCGCCTTCGGGCTCGTGCTGCAGAACCAGTTCGGCCGCACCCCGCTGCACGCCGCGTACCTGACGTTTATCGGGCCGCTGCTGGGCTCGCTGGTCCGGCCGGTCGGCGGGCGGCTCGCCGACCGCTACGGCGGCGCGCGCATCACCCTGTGGAACTTCCTGGCGATGGCCGCCGCCACCGCGCTCGTGCTGGTCGCCTCAGAACGCAGGTCGCTGGGGCTGTTCCTGACCGGCTTCATCGCGCTGTTCGCGTTTAGCGGCGTCGGCAACGGCTCGACGTTCAAGATGGTCCCGGGCATCTTCCACAAGAAGGCCGAGGCGGGCGGGCTGACCGGCGAGGCGGCCGTCGCCTGGGGGCGGCGGCTGTCCGGCGCGTCGATGGGCCTGATCGGCGCGGTGGGGGCGCTCGGCGGCGTCTTCATCAACATGGCCTTCCGGCAGTCGTTCCTCAGCCGGCACACCGGGACGCCCGCGTTCACCTCCTTCCTCGCCTACTACGCACTGTGCTTCGTCCTCACCTGGGCCGTATACCTCCGCAGGCCCGCGGGAGCGCGCAGCGAGGCCGGGCAGGCCGCGCAGGCGGCCCCGGCGGCCTATGCGGAGGTGTGAGGGCGGCACCCGGTGGCAGGCGGCGTAACACCGGGGAAATCCCGGCGAACCGCCGCGGACACCCCGCCTTGGGACGATGCCGTTCCGGCGGGGTGCCCGCGTGCGGAGACGGCGGGGCCCGTACCCCTCGGGGCGGCCCCGCGTCCCCGCCGGGCACGAGCACTCCAGCAAAGTGGGGCAGAGCCAGATGCACGCGCACAGCAGCAGGACCACCGGCGACGGCACGGGCCGCACCGAGGGCACGGGCCGCACCGAGGGCAGGGGCCGCACCGGCGGAACCGGCCGGACCGATCGCGGGGCGGTGCCGCCGCTCGCCGGCTTCACCGTCGGCGTGACCGCGGCCCGGCGGGCCGACGAACTGGCCGCGCTGCTCGAACGGCGCGGCGCGGCGGTGCTGCGGGCCCCCGTGCTGCGCATCGTGCCGCTCTCCGACGACGTCGAACTGCTCATCACGACAAGGCAGTTGCTGGACGACGCACCCGACGTGGTGGTCGCCACCACCGCGATCGGGTTCCGCGGCTGGGTCGAGGCCGCCGACGGCTGGGGGCTCGGCGAGGCGCTGCTGCGACGGCTCGACGGGGTCGAACTCCTCGCCCGCGGGCCCAAGGTGCGCGGCGCGGTGCGGGCCGCGGGGCTCACCGAGGCGTGGTCGCCCGCCTCGGAGTCCATGGCCGAGGTGCTCGAGCGGCTGCTGGACGAGGGCGTCGAGGGGCGGCGCATCGCGGTCCAGCTGCACGGCGAGCCGCTGCCCGGATTCGCCGAGGCGCTGCGGGCCGCGGGCGCCACGGTGGTCGCCGTGCCGGTGTACCGGTGGATGCCGCCGGAGGACCTCGGGCCCGTGGACCGGCTGCTCGACGCGGCCCTGACCCGCTCCCTGGACGCGGTGAGCTTCACCTCCGCGCCGGCGGCGGCGTCGCTGCTGGAGCGGGCCGAACAGCGCGGCCAGGCCGAGGCGTTGCTCGACGCCTTCCGCACGGACGTGCTCGCGGCGTGCGTCGGGCCGGTGACGGCGCTGCCGCTCCAGGCGCGGGATGTGCCGACGCGGCAGCCCGAACGGTTCAGGCTCGGCCCGCTCGTTCAGCTCATCGCCGCGGAACTTCCCGGTCGGGTGCGGCCGTTGCCCGTCGCCGGGCACCGCGTGGAGATCCGCGGGCACGCGGCGCTCGTCGACGGCCTGCTGCGGCCGGTGCCGCCGGCCGGCATGGCCCTGCTGCGGGCGCTGGCGCGGCGCCCGGGCTGGGTCGTCTCCCGCGGCGACCTCCTGCGGGCCCTTCCCGGTGCCGGGCGGGACGAGCACGCCGTCGAGACCGCGATGGCTCGCCTGCGGGTTTCTCTCGGGGTTCCGCGGTTGATCCAGACCGTGGTCAAGCGCGGGTATCGCTTGGCGCTCGACCCGCACGCCGACACGAAGTACGCGTCCGTGGAGGGGCGCGGGTAAGCGCTGAACGGGCTCCGTTCACTGGCGGTGCGGGTCCGCTCCCCGCGGGGTCCGGGGTGCCTCTCGCTGCGCTTGGCCGTGTGCTGGTCTCGTTGTGGCTGGTCGCGCAGTTCCTCGCGCCCCTGGCGGTGCACCTTCGGTGGGTGGGGTCGGGGCCGCCACGGGAGTATCTCCTCGGAACTGTGCGTGCGGCTTCCTCCGTTGGGTGGGCCGGGAGTGTGCACAGTTCCTGCGGGGACACTCCCGCACCGTCCCCTCCCGGGCCGGCCCCCGACTGCGGGAGGAATGGGCCTGGGCTTCCCTGCCCACCGGGGCGCACCCATAGGGGCGCGGGGAACTGCGCGACCAGCCACCTACGCACCGGGCACCCGGCAACTCACCCCCGGGGGCAGCCCGGGCCCCCCGCCCCGGAGGGGCGATGCTCCCAGGAGCGCGGGGAACTCCGCGGCCAGCCACCCACGCGCGTCGCAGACGGCAAAGCACCCTCGGGGGCTGCCCGGTTGCCGGAAGGGGCGCGGGGTCCCCCAGAGCTTCGCCTGGGAGGTACCCCCAGCGCGACCAGCCAGAGCCGGTCCGCACCCGGGAACGTGGGCCCGGGGGCACCCCGGGCCCCCGCCCCGGAGGGGCGATGCTCCCAGGAGTGCGGGGAACTCCGCGGCCAGCTACCCAC
>NZ_JBIRRR010000010.1:72997-298448 GCF_044333795.1 Streptomyces sp. NPDC020917
ACGCGCGTCGCAGACGGCAAAGCACCCTCGGGGGCTGCCCGGTTGCCGCAACGGGCGCGGGGTCCCCCAGCGGGACCAGCCGCAACGGCGCGGTACTCGGCTACGGCGGCCCCGGGGGCAGCCCGGGCCCCCCGCCCCGGAGGGGCGATGCTCCCGGGAGCGCGGGGAACTCCGCGGCCGGCCACCCACGCGCGTCGCAGACGGCAAAGCACCCTCGGGGGCTGCCCGGTTGCCGCAACGGGCGCGGGGTCCCCCAGCGGGACCAGCCGCAACGGCGCGGTACCCGGCTACGGCGGCCCGGGGGTACCCCGGGTTGCCGCCCCCGGAGGGGCGATGGGGCTTGCCCCGCCGAGGGGCGGGTGCGGGGAGGTGGGGTAGCCGGGCCCGGAGGGCGGGGGGCACTCTGTGGGGGAGAGGAGGTGCGCGGTGGGAATGGGCGGTACGGGGGAACTCCGGTTCGACTGCGGCAGGCCATGCCTGGACCTCGTCGCCACGCACGCGGGAAGCCCCCCGCTGGACCGGCTCGACGGGCACTCGCGCCTGCGGGAGTGGGTGGAGGGCGCCGCCCTCTTACCCCGGGGCGCTGCCCTGGACGTCGGCCAGGACTGGCTGCCCGCCTTCACGGCGCTGCGCGCCACCGTGGAACACCTCCTCGCCGCCCAGTTGCGCGGCGACCCCCCGGCCGCGGCCGACCTCGACGCCCTGAACGCCGCCGCCCGCGCCGCGCCCCCCGCCCCGGCGGCCGTCCGCCAGGACGACGGCACGCTCGCCCGCTTTCTGGCGTCCCCGCCGACCTGCGAGGCACTGCTCGCCGTGATCGCCCGGGACGCCGTCGACCTGTTCACCGACCCCGCCGCGCGCGCCCGCCTGCGCGCCTGCGAGGGCGAGAGCTGCGGCCTCGTCTACCTCGACACCTCCCGTGGCCGGCGCCGCCGCTGGTGCAGCAGCGAGGTGTGCGGCAACCGCGAGCGCGTCGCCCGGCACCGCCGGCGCGCCTCCCCGCAGCCTGCGCGGAGTTGACCGGCGGCGCGGCCGGGTGGGCAGAAGCCCGCAGGTCGCGTACGGTTGCAGGCTGCTCCCCACGCAGCAGGGGCAGGAACGACGCGCGAAAGAAGGGGGTTCTGCGTGGCAGCGCAGACCACAGCACCGGGGGTCAGGGACCAGGAGATCGCCGCCGAGCAGGCGCACCTGGACCGGGTCTACCGCCGCCTCGAGGAGAAGATCACCGAGGCGGAGTTCCTGGTGCACGATGCCGCCCAGCGCGGTCACGTCGGCACGCCCGGTGCGCTGGCCGAGCGGGACGCGCAGGTCTTCCGGGCGGGCGTGCGCCTGAGCCAGCTGAACAACGAGTTCGAGGACTTCCTGTTCGGCCGGATCGACCTGCTGCGCGGCAAGGACGGCCAGAAAGGCCCGGACGGCGCCTACACCTCCGTGGAGCCGGCGGACGACGCGGTCGGCCCGGACGCCGCCGCCGAGATCGCCGAGACCCTGCACATCGGCCGGATCGGCGTCCTCGACCACGACTTCGCGCCGCTGGTCATCGACTGGCGGGCGCCGGCCGCGGCGCCGTTCTACCGCTCCACCCCGGTGGCCCCGGGCCGGGTCGTGCGGCGCCGGGTGATCCGCTCCAAGGGCCGCCGGGTGCTCGGCGTGGAGGACGACCTGCTGCGCCCCGACCTCACCACCGGGCTGCCGGTGGTCGGCGACGGCGCGCTGATGGCCGCGCTCGGCCAGGCCCGCACCCACTCCATGCGGGACATCGTCGCCAGCATCCAGGCCGAGCAGGACATGGTGATCAGGGCGCCCGCCGCGTCCGTCACCGAGGTCAGCGGCGGGCCCGGCACCGGCAAGACCGCGGTGGCCCTGCACCGCGCCGCGTACCTGCTGTACCAGAACCGGCGGCGCTACTCCGGCGGCATCCTGTGCGTGAGCCCGACGCCGCTGCTGGTCGCGTACACCGAGGGCGTGCTGCCCTCGCTCGGCGAGGAGGGCCAGGTCGCGATCCGCGCGGTGGGCTCGCTCGTCGAGGGCGTGACCGCCGACCTGTACGACGACCCGGCCGTCGCCCGCATCAAGGGCTCGCTGCGGATGCAGAAGGTGCTGCGCAACGCGGCCCGCGGCTGCCTGGACCTGGACCGGGGCCGCCCGGAGCGGCTGCGCGTGGTGGCCTTCGGCCGCCGGCTGGAGCTCGACGCGGAGGAACTGGACGCCGTGCGCCGGCAGGTGCTCGGCGGCACCACGCCCGTCAACCTGCTGCGCCCGCGCGCCCGCCGGCTGCTGCTGGACGCGCTGTGGCGCAAGGCCGGCCGCCGCATCGACGACCCGGAACTGGCCGTGGAGGAGCGGCAGGGCTTCGACGAGGACATCACCACCGAGCAGGACTTCACCGACTTCCTCGACGCGTGGTGGCCGGTGCTGCAGCCGCGCGCCGTACTGGACGCGCTCGCCGACGAGCGGCGGCTGGGCCGCTGGGCCCGGCGCGTGCTGACCCCGCCGGAGGTGCGCCGGGTGGCCAGGTCGCTGCGCCGCGAGGGCACCTCCGTGCACGACGTGGCGCTGCTGGACGAGCTGGAGATGCTGCTGGGCGCGCCGCCGCAGGAGAGGAAGCGCGAGCTGGACCCGCTGGACCAGCTCACCGGCCTGGACGAGCTGATGCCGCAGGTCGGCGAGAGCGCCCGGGAGCGCGCGGACCGGCTGGCCCGCGAGCGCACCGAGTACACGCACGTCATCGTCGACGAGGCGCAGGACCTCACGCCCATGCAGTGGCGGATGGTCGGCCGCCGCGGCCGCACCGCCACCTGGACGATCGTCGGCGACCCCGCGCAGAGCTCCTGGTCGGACGTGGACGAGGCGGCCAGGGCCCGCGACGAGGCGCTCGGCACCCGGCCGCGCCGCCGCTTCACGCTGACCGTCAACTACCGCAACCCCGCGGAGATCGCCGAGGTCGCCTCCACCGTGCTGGCGTTGGCGATGCCCGGCAGCGAACCGCCGCGCGCGGTGCGCTCGACCGGGGTCCTGCCGCGCTACGAGGTGGCCGGTGCGGACCTGGGCGCGGACGTGCGGGCCTCGGCCGAGCGGCTGCTGGCCGAGGTGGACGGCACGGTCGGCGTCGTCGTCGCGATGAACCGCCGCGCGCAGGCCCGCGCCTGGCTGGAGGGCCTCGGGGACCGGGTGGTGGCACTGGGCAGCCTGGAGGCCAAGGGGCTGGAGTACGACGCGACGGTGGTGGTCTCGCCGGCCGAGATCGCCGAGGAGTCCCCGGCGGGCCTGCGGGTGCTGTACGTGGCCCTGACGCGGGCCACCCAGCGGCTCACCGTGCTGGCCCGCGAGGCCGACCTGCCCGACGCGGACGGCGTCCCCGACCTGCTGCGGGCCGACTGACGCCCCTCGCGCAGGTGCGGAAGGCAGCCGCGGAACGCCGGAGGCCCCTCCCGAAGGAGGGGCCTCCACACGACTGTGACACCGACCCGCCATGCTCGCCTCGCGGCAAGTGGGCGCTCGAAGCGCCTAAGGTTGGGCCCGGGGGCTTGGATCGAGCCGGTGCCGTACCCAGGCTAACAAACCGATCCCCGAACCTCTTCCCATCGGACGGCAATCCGGGGGATGCCCCAGGCCGTTGCCGGAGATTCACATCGCGGAAGTACTCTTCCGTCATCTACCGGTTTCCTGGTACCCACCGGTAGGTGCGACGATCGAACGTCGTCAACGGGACGATCATCCTCAACCCGTGACAAGCAGCACCACGAACAACCCTCGGCAGGAACCGGAAGAAGGTCGTCATGGCAACGGCGCCAAGCGTCTCGTACTCGATCACGGTGCGGCTGGAGGTCCCGGCGAGCGGGACCGCGGTCAGCCAGCTCACCACCGCGGTGGAGTCCTCCGGTGGCTCGGTCACCGGCCTGGACGTCACCGCCTCGGGCCACGAGAAGCTGCGCATCGACGTCACGGTGGCCGCGACCTCCACCGCGCACGCCGACGAGATCGTCAGCAAGCTGCGCACCATCGACGGCGTCGCGATCGGCAAGGTCTCCGACCGTACGTTCCTGATGCACCTCGGCGGCAAGATCGAGATGCAGTCCAAGCACCCCATCCGCAACCGCGACGACCTGTCCATGGTCTACACGCCGGGCGTGGCGCGGGTGTGCATGGCCATCGCGGAGAACCCCGAGGACGCCCGCCGGCTGACCATCAAGCGCAACTCGGTTGCGGTGGTCACCGACGGCTCCGCGGTGCTGGGCCTGGGCAACATCGGCCCGAAGGCGGCACTGCCGGTGATGGAGGGCAAGGCGGCCCTGTTCAAGCGGTTCGCGGGCATCGACGCCTGGCCGCTGTGCCTGGACACCCAGGACCCGGACCAGATCGTGGAGATCGTCAAGGCCATCGCGCCCGGCTTCGCCGGCATCAACCTGGAGGACATCTCCGCGCCGCGCTGCTTCGAGATCGAGGCCCGGCTGCGCGAGGCCCTGGACATCCCGGTCTTCCACGACGACCAGCACGGCACCGCGATCGTGGTGCTGGCCGCGCTGACCAACGCGCTGCGCTGCGTCGGCAAGGAGATGGACGCGCTGCGGGTGGTCATGTCGGGCGCCGGGGCCGCCGGCACCGCCATCCTCAAGCTGCTGCTGGCCGCGGGCGTCAAGCACGCGGTGGTGGCCGACATCCACGGCGTGGTGCACGCCGCGCGCGAGGACCTGGTCAGCGGCGAGGCCGGCGAGGCGCTGCGCTGGATCGCGGACAACACCAACCCCGAGGGCGTGACCGGCACCCTGAAGGAGGCCGTCGTCGGCGCCGACGTCTTCATCGGCGTCTCCGCCCCGAACGTCCTGGACGGCACCGACATCGCCCGGATGGCCGACGGGGCGATCGTTTTCGCGCTCGCCAATCCCGACCCGGAGGTCGACCCCGCCGCGGCCCGCGAGACCGCCGCCGTGGTGGCGACCGGACGCAGCGACTTCCCGAACCAGATCAACAACGTCCTGGTGTTCCCCGGCGTCTTCCGCGGCCTGCTGGACGCGCAGTCCCGGACGGTCAACACCGAGATGATGCTGGCCGCCGCGCGGGCCCTGGCGGGGGTCGTCGGCGACCACGAGCTGAACCCCAACTACATCATTCCCAGCGTGTTCAACGACAAGGTGGCCGGTGCCGTCGCCGGCGCCGTGCGGGACGCGGCGCGGGCCCAGGGGCCCTCCGTGGCGGCCGCCGGACGCGGTCCCGTCCCGGCCTGACCGCCGGCGCGGCCCGGCCCCGCCGGTGACCGTTCGTCGCGCCCCCGTCACAGCCCGGAGGGCCGTAAGCGGAATCGTGTTCTGAGCGTCGACAGGGCGGCGACAATGCGTCATCGCGGGCCTCCTGCCGCGGTTTTTCCGCGACTCGCGCGGGCAGGCGATTGGCTTTCCCCCCATATATGGGGGCAGGATGCACACCTGGGCAGTGAGGACTCAGCAACAGCTTCGAGCTCGCGCCCCCATGGCAGAAAGAACACGGGAGTACAGATATGAACCGCAGTGAGCTGGTGGCCGCGCTGGCCGACCGCGCAGAGGTGACCCGCAAGGACGCGGACGCCGTTCTGGCCGCGTTCGCTGAGACCGTCGGTGAGATCGTGGCCAAGGGTGACGAGAAGGTCACCATCCCCGGCTTCCTGACCTTCGAGCGCACCCACCGTGCCGCTCGCACCGCCCGCAACCCGCAGACCGGCGAGCCGATCGAGATCCCGGCCGGCTACAGCGTCAAGGTCTCCGCGGGCTCCAAGCTCAAGGAAGCCGCGAAGGGCAAGTAAGCACCCTCAGGGCGCGAAACAGCCGAAGGGCGGCCTTCCCCGACCGGGGAGGCCGCCCTTCGGCCGTACGGACGTGCCGGACCGGGCCGGTCAGGCCACCGCGGTGGCCTGCTTGGCCTTCGGCTGCGGCAGCTCGACGTGCGCGCCGAGGCTCTCCAGCTTGGCCATGAAGTTCTCGTAGCCGCGGTTGATCAGGTCGATGCCGTGCACCCGCGAGGTGCCCTGCGCGGCCAGCGCCGCGATCAGGTAGGAGAAACCGCCGCGCAGGTCGGGGATGACCAGGTCGGCGCCCTGCAGCTTCGTCGGGCCCGACACCACGGCCGAATGGAGGAAATTGCGCTGCCCGAACCGGCAGGCGCTGCCGCCCAGGCACTCGCGGTACAGCTGGATGTGCGCGCCCATCTGGTTCAGCGCGGAGGTGAAGCCCAGCCGGGACTCGTAGACCGTCTCGTGCACGATGGACAGCCCCGACGCCTGGGTCAGCGCCACCACCAGCGGCTGCTGCCAGTCGGTCTGGAAGCCGGGGTGCACGTCGGTCTCCAGGGCGATGGCGTTCAGCGGCCCGCCGGGGTGCCAGAAGCGGATGCCCTCGTCGTCGATCTCGAAGGCGCCGCCGACCTTCCTGAAGGTGTTCAGGAACGTCATCATCGACCGCTGCTGGGCGCCGCGCACATAGATGTTGCCCTCGGTCGCCAGCGCCGCGCTCGCCCACGACGCCGCCTCCAGGCGGTCGGGAAGGGCGCGGTGGGTGTAACCGCCGAGCTTGTCGACGCCGGTGATACGGATGGTGCGATCGGTGTCCACGGAAATGATCGCGCCCATTTTCTGCAGAACGCAGATCAGGTCCTCGATCTCCGGTTCGACGGCCGCGTTCGTGAGTTCGGTGACACCTTCGGCCAGTACCGCGGTCAGCAGCACCTGCTCGGTGGAGCCCACCGACGGATAGGGCAGCCGGATCTTGCAGCCGCGCAGACCGCGTGGTGCCTCCAGGTACTGGCCGTCCGCCCGTTTGTCGATCGTCGCGCCGAACTTGCGGAGCACGTCGAAGTGGAAGTCGATCGGCCGGCCGCCGATGTCGCAGCCGCCCAGGCCGGGGATGAAGGCGTGGCCGAGGCGGTGCAGCAGCGGGCCGCAGAACAGGATCGGGATCCGCGAGGACCCGGCGTGCGCGTCGATGTCCGCGACGTTCGCGCTCTCCACCCGGGTCGGGTCCAGCATCAGTTCGCCCGGCTCCTCGCCGGAGCTGACGGTGACGCCGTGCAGTTGGAGCAGTCCGCGCACGACGCGCACGTCCCTGATGTCCGGGACGTTGCGCAGTCTGCTCGGTTCGCTGCCCAGCAGGGCGGCGACCATGGCCTTCGGCACGAGGTTCTTCGCGCCTCTGACGCGGATCTCGCCCTCCAGGGGGGTCCCACCATGGACAAGCAGTACGTCGGCGATGTCGGTCATGGAACTCGCGATCGTCGGAGCGGTCAAACGGGCAGGGCGGCGCGCGGCCGCGTACCGGAACAGGTCCCGCGCCACCTCCGGGCCGGGAACCACGAAGAGATGGTAATGCGCTTGACGGGCACCCGCGGTTGACCCTCCGTGTGCCCCGGCCATGCGGGATCATGGGTCCATGACCGAGGTGTCCTCGCTCACAGGGCGACTGCTGGTCGCGACCCCGAAGCTGGCGGACCCCAACTTCGACCGGGCCGTGGTGCTCCTGCTGGACCACGACGTGGAGGGGACGCTGGGCGTCGTCCTGAACCGGCCGACGCCGGTCGGGGTGGGCGACGTGCTGGAGACCTGGGCCGCGCTGGCCGGCACCCCGCAGGTCGTCTTCCAGGGCGGCCCGGTCTCGCTGGACTCCGCGCTCGCCCTCGCCGTGGTGCCCGGCGAACCGCGGCCCGACGAGGGCTCGGGCCTGCTGGGCTGGCGGCGGGTGCACGGCGCGATCGGCCTGGTCGACCTGGAGGCGCCGCCGGAACTGCTGGCCGCCGAGCTGGGCTCGCTGCGGATCTTCGCCGGCTACTCGGGCTGGGGGCCGGGCCAGCTGGAGAAGGAACTCGTCGACGGCGCCTGGTACGTGGTGGAGTCAGAACCCGGCGACGTGTCCGCCCCGGACCCGGAACGGATGTGGCGCTCGGTGCTGCGGCGACAGCGCAACGAGTTGGCCATGGTGGCCACGTATCCCGACGATCCGTCTCTCAATTAGGCTTGAGCGTCATGAGCACTCTTGAGCCCGAGCGCGGGACGGGCACCGGCACCCTGGTCGAGCCGACTCCGCAGCTCTCCCACGGTGACGGCGACCACGAGCGCTACGCGCACTATGTCCAGAAGGACAAGATCATGGCGAGCGCGCTGGAAGGCACGCCCGTCGTCGCGCTGTGCGGCAAGGTCTGGGTCCCCGGCCGTGACCCGAAGAAGTACCCGGTCTGCCCGATGTGCAAGGAGATCTACGAGGGCATGCCGGTCGGCGGCGGCGGCGACAAGTCCGGCGGGGGCGGCAACGGCTGACGGCGGCGCGCTCGGTCCCGAGGGCATGCCCGACGACGACGCGCCACTCGACCCGTTCGACGAGTTCGAGGAACTCGCCGCCTGGGATGCGCCCGACGCGCGGCCGGACGACGCCGTGAGCGGGGAGCGGGTGCATGCCCTGGTCGCCCAGGGGCGGTTCGCCGAGGCGCACGCGCTGGTCAGCGACGCCTTCGTGGAACGCAACGGCAGCGCGGGCTACCTGCTGCGCGCCTGGGTGCTCACCCAGGAGCGGCGGCCGGCACAGGCCCGCGAGGCCGTCGACTGGGCGCTGGCGCACGCCGGGCCCGCCGAGGCCGCCGACGTGTTCGTGCTGGCCGGTGTGGTGCTCCTCTCACTGGACGAGGCGCACGCCGCGCTGACCGTGGCGCTGCGCGCGTACGGCGCGGACCCCGACGGCTGGGAGCCGTCCGTGCTGCTCTCCGACGTCTACCGGCGGCTGGGCCGGCTGCCCGACGCGGTGGCCGCCGCCCGCCGGGCCGTGGCCGCCGCACCGCGCGAGCCCGAGGCCCAGGTGGCGCTGGCCCGCTCGCTGTCCGCGGGACGCGGCCTGACCGGGCGGATACCGCGCCGGCACCGGGCCGAGCACGCCGAGGTCGCCCGCCGCGCGCTGGCCCTGGGCGCCGACCCGGGCCAGCTCACCGCCCCCCGCGGCGGCATGGTGATCGGCGGCGTCGGCCTCGCCCTGTTCTGGGCGACCCAGTTCTACCGGATCGAGACCGGCGGCACCTGGCAGCTGATCGCCGGCGGCGCGGTGGTCGCCGTGACGTTCGTCATCATCGCGCTGGTGGTCAGGGCCGGCACCCGGCGCTCCGGGGTCACCGCCCGGGCCCGGCTGCGCAGCATCAGGGCCACCACCCGCACCGAGATGGCCGGCGACTCCTGGCTGTGGCGGATCAGCGCGGTGCATGTCTCCGCGTCGCTGCCGCTGCCGGTGCTGCTCACCACCGGCCTGGTGGCCGACCGCGGCTGGCACGGCCGCACCTGGCCCCTGTGGGCCGACGTGCCCATCGCGCTCACCGGGCTGCTCGGGGTGCTGCTGCTGGTGTCCGCGGTGCCCTGGTGGTACGGCGCGGCCCTGGCCCGCCGCATCCTGCACTACAACGGCCTGGTCCGGCTGCACCTGGCCGCCGCCGCGGCCCTGGCGGGCGGCACCTTGGCGCTGGCCGCCCGCGGCGACGCCAGCCACGGCGAGTGGGCCTTCCTGGCGGTCGGGCACCTGGTGTGGACGGTCGGCGGCTGGGCCGCCGCCCTGCTGATGGCCGGCCGCCTGCAGTCCCGCCGCCGCCAGGCCCTGTAGCGGCCCGCGGAGGCCGTCCTGCGCGGGCCGTCCGGCCGGCCGGAGCTGCCGCCTCCGGTTCGTGAATTGGTCTATGCCAGTTGGCGGTCGGCGGGGCAGGATGGCCCCATGGATCTCCTCCCCACCCCCAGTCACTCCACCGCTTACGCGGCCGACGAGACGTTCACGCTGGCGCCAGGGACGACACTGGAGGCCGGACCCGGTACCGAAGGCGCCGCGCGCTGGCTGCGGGCGGCCGTCGGTGCCGCGACCGGGCTGCCGCTGGCCCCCGGCGACCGCTCCGCCGACGGCGTCGTCCGGCTCGCGGTGGACGAGACCGTGCCCGGCGGCCCCGAGGCGTACCGCATCACCGTCGACCCGGCCTCCGGCGTGCGGATCACCGGCGCCGGCCCCGCGGGCGTCTTCTGGGGCGCCCAGACCTTCCGCCAGATGCTCGGCCCCGACGCCTTCCGGCGCGCCCCGGTGCGCGAGCGGGTGTGGCAGGTGCCGTCCGGCCACCTGTCCGACGCGCCCCGGTTCGGCTGGCGCGGCTTCATGCTGGACGTGGCCCGCCACTTCATGCCCAAGGACGGGGTGCTGCGCTACCTCGACCTGATGGCCGCCCACAAGCTGAACGTGCTGCACCTGCATCTGACGGACGACCAGGGCTGGCGGCTGGAGATCCGCCGCTACCCCGAACTGACCGCCAAGGGCGCCTGGCGCGAGCGCACCAAGGTCGGCCTGCGCGAGTCGACGCTGTGGGACGAGCGCCCGCACGGCGGCTACTACACGCAGGACGACATCCGGGAGATCGTCGCCTACGCCGCCGAGCGGCACATCACCGTCGTGCCCGAGATCGACATCCCCGGCCACTCCCAGGCCGCCATCGCCGCCTACCCCGACCTCGGCAACAGCGACGTCGTCGACACCGCCGCCCTGCCGGTGCTGCCCAGTTGGGGCGTCAACCCGAACGTGCTGGCGCCGACCGACGAGGTCCTGCGCTTCTACGAGAACGTCTTCACCGAGGTGCTCGACCTGTTCCCCGGCGAGTTCGTGCACGTCGGCGGCGACGAGTGCCCCAAGGAGCAGTGGCGCGACTCGGCCACCGCCCAGACCCGGATCAAGGAACTCGACCTGGAGGACGAGGACGAGCTCCAGAGCTGGATCATCCGGCACTTCGACCGCTGGCTCGCCGACCGCGGCCGCCGCCTCATCGGCTGGGACGAGATCCTGGAGGGCGGCCTGGCGCCCGGCGCGGCGGTGTCCTCCTGGCGCGGCTTCGCCGGCGGCATCGCGGCCGCGAAGTCCGGCCACGACGTGGTGATGTGCCCGGAGAGCCATGTCTACCTGGACTGGCGGCAGTCGGACTCCCCGGACGAGCCCGTGCCGATCGCGCACGTGCGCACCCTGGAGGACGTCTACCGGTTCGAGCCGGTTCCCGCCGCGCTCACCGGGGAGGAGGCCCGGCGGGTGATCGGCACCCAGGCCAACCTGTGGACCGAGGTGCTGGACTCCGCGCGCGTCGTGGACTACATGGCCTTCCCGCGGCTGGCCGCCTTCGCCGAGGTCGCCTGGTCCGAACTGCCCGCGCCCGCCGAGCGCGACTGGGCCGGCTTCGAGGCGCGGATGGCCACCCACTACGCCCGACTCGACGCCCTCGGCGTCGAATACCGCAGGCCGCAGGGCCCGCTGCCCTGGCAGCGCCGCCCCGGGGTCACCGGCCGGCCCAAGGAGGGACCGCCCCCGATCGTGTGACCCGTTCCGCAACTCCCCTCCGCCGCGGGCGGCGAGCTGGCACCGTGGAGCCGTACCGCCGCAAGAGCCCAGAAGTACGGCAATTCCGGCATGGTGGCCGATGCGGGCGCAGACGTACGATCGAGCCCGGTAAGGGCGGATCGGTACTTCGTGGACCCTCGCGTCGGCCGCCCCGGAACATGTGCCAGAGTTGCCACGTCCGGGCTGTCAGCACGTACGGTACGGCTACCGCGCGACGGAGGAAGGCCGGGAAGGGGCAGCTGCGTGAGCACGTATGCACGGCAGGCGGCGGAGAACGTCCTGCTGCCGTCCTCGCTGGACGAGGCGGTGGCGGCGCTGGCCGACATGCCCAGTGCCGTGCCCGTCGCGGGGGGAACCGACCTGATGGCGGCGGTCAACTCCGGCCTGCTGCGCCCCGCCGCGCTCGTCGGCCTCGGCCGGATCAGCGAGATCCGCGGCTGGCAGTACGCCGACGGGGCCGCGCTGCTCGGCACCGGACTCACCCACGCCCGCATGGGCCGCCCGGACTTCGCCGCGCTGATCCCGGCGCTGGCCACCGCCGCGCGCTCGGCCGGACCGCCGCAGATCCGCAACGCCGGCACGCTGGGCGGCAACATCGCCTCCGCAGCGCCCACCGGCGACGCCCTGCCGGTGCTCGCCGCGCTGGAGGCCGGCGTGATCCTCGCCGGCCCCGAGGGCGACCGCGAAGTGCCCATCGGCCACCTGCTCACCGGCATGGACCCGATGCGGCCGGGCGAGCTGCTCGCCTTCGTCCGCATCCCGCTGCTGCACGCCCCGCAGACCTTCCTCAAGGCCACCGCCCGCACCGGCCCCGGCCGTGCGATCGCCTCCGTCGCCCTGGTCGTCGACCCCGCCAGGCGGCAGGTGCGCTGCTCGGTGGGCGCCGTCGCGCCGGTGCCGCTGCGCCCGCTGGAGGCCGAGCAGTGGGTCGCCGGGCTCATCGACTGGGACGGCGAACGCACCCTCGCCGACGAGGCGTGCACGGCCTTCGGCGAGTACGTCGCCGCCGCCTGCATCCCCGACCAGCCCGGGGTCGAACTGCCGCCCGCCGCCCTGCAGCTGCGGCGTACCGTGGCGGCACTGTCCCGTCGAGCGCTCGGGAGGGCCCTGGCATGACCGACCAGTCGCACCCTGGCAGCGAAGGCCACGGCAACTCCGGGGCCTGGCAGCCGGTTCCCGGCGGCGGGGACTACGACCCCGACCAGACCATGCACGTCTCCTTCGCCGCCCAACTGCCGCCGGAGCCGCGGCCCGGCGAGGACCCGCTGAGCGCGCACGGCCCCACGGGGCCCGGCCCGCGCGCCGGCGACCCCGCCACCACCTGGACGATCCCGGTCATCAGGGACGAACCGGAACCCGACTCGGGCGAGTACTCGGTCGGCGCGTTCACCTCGTCCTGGGACCAGGCGCCCTCGCCGGCCGCGTCCACCACGCAGTCCTTCCCCGCCGGCATGTTCGGGCAGGGCGCGGCCGCCGCGCAGGCCGCCCGCGCGTCGGCCGCGGGGGCGGCGGACGCCGCCGAGACCGGGCCGGCCGCCGCGGAGCAGCCGCCCGGCTCGCCCGGCACCGGCCAGTGGGCGATGCCGTTCAGCGGCCCGCAGGCCGGCGAGGCGGCCCCCTGGCAGCCGGCGCACGCCCCGGCCGCCGACGCCGCCTGGACCGGCCCCGCCGGGGACCCCGAGCAAGCCGCCGGCGACGCGCCGCCCTACGGCCACCCGCGCGACGAGCACGGCGCCACCGGACTGCCTCCCGCGCAGGCCGGCTACACGCCGGGCGCCGCCCCCGCCGGCTACGGCACCGGCCTCCCCGGCACCGACGGCCGCGGCACGGCGTACGCCGGCGGCGGTACCGACGGCCTTGACGCGCACGGCAGTTCGTACGGCCGGCCGGGCCAGGGCGGCCCCGGCGCGGACGGCATCCCGTTCGGGTCACCCGGCGCGGACGGAACCGCGTACGGCGCCGTGGCGAGCGACGGTCGGGGGAGGGCGTACGCCCCGGCCGCGAGTGACGGCCGCGGGACGGCCTATGACGTGGACGGCGCGGACGCGCACGGGACTTCGTACGGCGCCGTGGCGAGCGACGGCCGCGGGACGGTGTACGCCCCCGCGGCGAGTGACGGCCGCGGGACGGCCTATGACGTGGACGGCGCGGACGCGCACGGGACTTCGTACGGCGCCGCGGCGAGCGACGGCCGCGGGACGGTGTACGCCCCGGCCGCGAGTGACGGCCGCGGGACGGCCTATGACGTGGACGGCGCGGACGCGCACGGGACTTCGTACTCCGCAGGCGGCAGTGACGGCCGCGGGGCCGTGGACGCCTCGGGCGGTGCCGGTGCCGACGGGGCCGGGTACGGGCCGGGTGGGCCGGCGGGCGGGGAGGACGGGCACGCCTACGCCGCGTCCGACGCCGCCTCCGGCGGCGAGGGTTTCGGCGCGGAGGAGCCGTCCGGCACCGCCGTTCCGCAGCCGCAGCCGCAGCCGCAGCCGCTTCCCGAGGCCGAGCCGCGGCCGGACGCAACGGCGGGCGACGCCCCCGCCGAGCACGACCAGAACCCGGACTCCGCAGACGCCGCGGACCCGGCGGACGCACCGGACGCCGACGGGACCGGCGCCGCCGCCCTGCCGGAGAAGGACCCGGCCGACGACGCGCTGCCCGGCGCCGAGTCCGCCGAGGAGGCCGAACCCGAGCCAGAACCCGAGCCGGTGGAGGAGAGCCGCAGCGAGCACCCGCTGGCCTCCTACACGCTCCGCGTGAACGGCACCGAGCGGCCGGTCACCGACGCCTGGCTCGGCGAGTCGCTGCTGTACGTGCTGCGCGAGCGGCTGGGCCTGGCGGGCGCCAAGGACGGCTGCGAGCAGGGCGAATGCGGGGCCTGCTCGGTGAAGGTCGACGGTCGGCTGGTGGCGTCCTGCCTGGTGCCCGCGGCCACCGCGGCGGGCGCCGAGGTGCGGACCGTCGAGGGCCTGGCCGTCGACGGCCGGCCCTCCGACGTCCAGCAGGCGCTCGCCGACTGCGGGGCCGTCCAGTGCGGCTTCTGCATCCCCGGCATGGCGATGACCGTCCACGACCTGCTGGAGGGCAACCACCGCCCCACCGACCTGGAGGTGCGGCAGGCGCTGTCCGGCAACCTGTGCCGCTGCTCGGGCTACCGCGGGATGCTGGACGCGGTCCGGCAGGTCGTCGCGGACCGTGCGGCCGAGGACGACGCGGGAGCCGCCGAGGACGCGGTCCGCGTCCCGCACCAGGGCGGCCCGGCCGCTCCGGAGGGCGCCCGATGACCGCGGCCGCACTGCCCGGGACGGGCCCCCGGCACGCAACGACTTCGGACTCGCCCGCAGGAGGCGGACGGTGAGCATCATCGACGGGACCGGCGCTCCCACCGACACCCTCGCCGAGGGCGAGGCACCGCACGGCATCGGCGCGTCCCTGCCCTCTGCCGACGCGCTCGCCAAGGCGCAGGGCACCTACCCGTACGCCGCCGACCTGTGGGCCGAGGGCCTGCTCTGGGCCGCCGTGCTGCGCTCGCCGCACCCGCACGCCCGGATCACCCGCATCGACACCTCCGAGGCCGCCGCGATGCCCGGCGTGCGGGCCGTCCTCACGCACGAGGACGTGCCCGGCGACGCCATGCACGGCCGCCGCGTCGTCGACCGCCCGGTCTTCGCCGCCACCATGGTCCGGCACCACGGCGAGCCGATCGCCGCGGTGGCCGCCGACCACCCGGACACCGCGCGCCTGGCCGCCGCGGCCATCCTCGTCGAGTACGAGGTGCTGGAGCCGGTCACCGACCCCGAGAAGGCGTTCGCCGCGGAGCCGCTGCACCCCGACGGCAACCTGATCCGGCACATCCCGCTGCGCTTCGGCGACCCCGACGCGGTCGGCGAGGTCGTCGTCGAGGGCCTGTACCGGGTCGGCCGGCAGGACCCGGCGCCGATCGGCGCCGAGGCCGGCCTCGCGGTGCCGCGCCCCGACGGCGGCGTCGAGCTGTACGTCGCCTCCACCGACCCGCACGCCGACCGGGATCTGGCGGCCGCCTGCTTCGGCCTGGAGGCCGACCGCGTCAAGGTCGTCGTCACCGGCGTGCCCGGCGCGATGGGCGACCGCGAGGACTCCGGCATCCAGCTGCCGCTCGGCCTGCTCGCGCTGCGGACCGGCTGCCCGGTGAAGTTCGTGGCCACCCGCGAGGAGTCCTTCCTCGGCCACGCCCACCGCCACCCCACGCTGCTGCGCTACCGCCACCACGCCGACGCCGAGGGGCGGTTGGTCAAGGTCGAGGCGCAGATCCTGCTCGACGCCGGCGCGTACGCCGACGCGTCCTCGGACGCGCTCGCCGCCGCGGTGTCCTTCGCGGCCGGCCCGTACGTGGTGCCGCACGTCTTCGTCGAGGGCTGGGCGGTGCGCACCAACAACCCGCCGTCCGGCCACGTCCGCGGCGAGGGCGCCCTCCAGGTGTGCGCGGCCTACGAGGGCCAGATGGACAAGCTCGCCGCCAAACTCGGCCTGGACCCGGCTGAGGTGCGGATGCGCAACGTGCTGGCCACCGGCGACCTGCTGCCCACCGGCCAGACCGTCACCTGCCCGGCGCCGGTCGGCGAGCTGCTCAAGGCGGTGCGCGACGCCGACCTGCCGCCGCTGCCGGACGGCGACGACGAGTCCCAGTGGCTGCTGCCCGGCGGGCTGTCCGGCGCGGGCGAGCCGGGCGCGGTGCGCCGCGGCGTCGGCTTCGCGCTCGGCATGGTCCATGTGCTGGGCGCCGAGGGCACCGACGAGGTGTCCACCGCGACCGTCCGCATCCACGACGGGCGGGCCACCGTCATCTGCGCGGCCGTCGACACCGGCCAGGGCTTCACCACCCTGGCCCGGCAGATCGTCCAGGACGTCCTGGGCGTCGAGGACGTGCGGGTGCTGCCGTCCGACACCGACCAGCCGCCGGCCGGTCCCGCCGCGCGCGGCCGCCACACCTGGGTGTCCGGCGGGGCGGTGGAGCGGGCCGCGAAGATGGTCCGCACGCAGCTGCTGCAGCCGCTGGCCGCGCAGTTCGGCATGTCTGTGGAGCTGCTCACCATCGCCGACGGGAAGATCACCTCGTACGACGGGGTGCTGTCCACCACGGTCGCCGAGACGCTCGACGGCAAGGAGCTGTGGGCGACCGCGCAGTGCCGGCCGCACCCCACCGACCGGCTGGACGAGAACGGGCAGGGCGACGCGTTCGTCGGGCTGACGTTCTGCGCGGTGCGGGCGGTGGTCGACGTCGACATCGAGCTGGGTTCGGTGCGGGTGGTGGAGCTGGCGGTCGCGCAGGACGTGGGGCGGGTCCTCAACCCGCGGCAGGTCGCGGCGCGCATCGAGGCGGGCGTCACCCAGGGCGTGGGCATGGCGCTCATGGAGGACCTGCGGGCGCCGCGCGGCATCATCAAGCGGCCGAGCCTCACGGGCTACCCGCTGCCCACGGCGCTGGACGCGCCCGAGGTGCGGATCGTCAAGCTCGTGGAGGAGCGGGACGTGGTCGCGCCCTTCGGGGCCAAGGCGGTCTCGGCGGTGCCCGTCGTGACGTCCCCGGCCGCGGTGGCCGCCGCGGTTCGCGCGGCCACCGGCCGCCCGGTCAACCGCCTCCCCATCCGCCCCCAGGCCGCCATCGTCAAACCCGACCCCCCCGCCTCCCGCTAGGGTCACCCGGCCACGCACCCCGGCCCCCCACTCCGCGGCCCCGCCGCCCCCTGGCCCACCTTGCGGGTCCACCTGGCGGTGTGGGGCAACCTTCTTGGCCGGACCCCGGCCCTGGGCCACCCTGCGGTGTAGGGCACCCATCAGGGGCGCGGGGAACTGCGCGCGCAACCGGCCACCGGCCGGTGGTCCGGGACGGACCGATCTGCCCCTTCGGGGCGGTGGCGAACTGCGGCCCGCAGTCGGGCTGAGCGCGCTGGGGGCACCTCCCAGGCGCAGCTCTGGGGGACCCCGCGCCCCTGCGGGGCACCGCCTGCCCCGCGAGGGGCCGTCGCCGGCGGATGGTCGGTGGGCGGTTGCTCGCGCAGTTCCCCGCGCCCCTGGCGGGGCACGTTGCTGCCCCGGGGGCAGCGTTGCCGGCGGACGGCCGGTGGGGGTTGAGCGCGCTGGGGGCACCTCCCAGGCGCAGCCCTGGGGGACCCCGCGCCCCTGGCGGGGCACCGCCTGCCCCGCGAGGGGCCGTCGCCGGCGGACGGCCCGTGCGGGGCCGGGTCAGCGGAGGGAAGTGGCGAGTTCGGCCAGGGAGGCCATCGCCTGGGTGTGGAGGCCCCCACCGAAGGTGACCCGCGTGGCGCCGAACGCGCCGAGTTCCACAGGCGCGGGCCCACCCGCCTTGCACAAGGCGTTGAGCGGCAGCCCGATCTGCTCGGCCAGCTCCGTGAGTTGGGAGGGCGGCGCCATGATCGGGTAGACGCAGTCCGCCCCGGCCGCCGCGTACAGGCGGCCGCGTTCGACCGCCGCCGCGGTCGTCCGGTCCCCCCGCAGGAACGTGTCCACGCGGGCGTTGAGGACCAGTGCGTCACCCGCCTCCGCCCGCACCTCGGCGAGCCATTCCGCCTGCCGCTGCGGCTCCTTGAGCCGCCGGCTCGCCGGGTCGGAGTCCTCCAGGTTGCAGCCGACGGCCCCCGCCTCCAGCAACCGCTCCACCAACTCCTTCGCGGACAGCCCGTATCCGGCCTCCACGTCGGCCGTCACCGGCACGTCCACGGCCCGCGTGATCCGGGCGATCGCGGCGAACATCTCGGCGGGCGGCGTCCCTTCACCGTCCGCGTAGCCCAGGCTGGCCGCGACCCCGGCGCTCGGCGTCGCCAGCGCCTCGAAGCCGGCGTCGGCGAACACCCGGGCGCTGCCCGCGTCCCAGGGCCCCGGCAGAACCAGCGGGTCGACGGCCGCCCGTCCGTGGTGCAGTTCCCGCAACCGCCGTGCGCCCGCGCTCACTTGGCGCCCCCGGGCTGCGTGCGGAAGGTGACGTTGAAGCGGTTCCACGCGTTGATCGACACGATCGCCGCGACCAGCCGGGCCAGCTCACCCTCGTCGAAGTGCTCGGCGGCCCGCGCGTAGACCTCGTCGGGCACGAAGCCCTCGGTGAGCAGGGTGACCGCCTCGGTCAGGGCGAGCGCCGCCCGCTCCTTCTCGGTGTAGCGGCCCTCGACCTCCTCCCAGGCGCTGAGCAGGAAGATCCGCTCGTCGCTCTCGCCGGCCTTGCGGGCGTCGGCGATGTGCATGTCCAGGCAGTACGCGCAGCGGTTGATCTGCGAGGCGCGGATCTTGACCAGTTCGGCGATCACCGGGTCCACGCCCTTCGCGGCGGCATTGCTGAACGCCAGCATGGAGCGGAACATGTCGGGGGCGTGCCGGGCGTAGTCGCTGCGGGTGCGGGTGATCTCCGGTGCGTTCGTCATGCCTTGAACCTACGGCCAGATTGCTCCGGACCCGTGGACCAATCAGTGCGCGAATTCTTGGGCCAATCTGGTAGGAAGGCCGGATGATACGTGGAGCGAGGATCGGGCTGAGGGCCCGTCAGGAGAGCGATCTGCCGGTATTCCACGAGGAGATGTACAACGACGTCCTCGGGTTCAGCCGGGCCGACGGCCGCCCGTGGCGGCCCGCGTCCACGCCCGAGGACGCGGGCTACAAGCTGGTGGAGCCGTCCGACGAGCTGGCGGCCTTCTCCGTCGTCGAGCTGGCCTCGGGCGAGCTGGCGGGCATGGCGGTGCTGTGGGGCATCGACCTGCACCACAGGTCGGCCCATCTGGGCCTGGGGCTGCGCCCGTCGTTCCGCGGCCGCGGCCTGGGCAGCGACGTGGTGCGGGCACTGTGCGCCTACGGCTTCACCGTCCGCGGGCTGCGCCGGCTGCAACTGGAGACGCTGGCGGACAACGAGGCGATGCTCGCCGCGGCCGAGCGGTCCGGCTTCCGCCGCGAGGGAACGCTGCGCCGCGCGGGGTGGGTGTACGGCCGCGAGGTCGACGAGGTGATCCTCGGCCTGCTGCACGACGAGTGGGAGCCGCAGGACGTCCCGCCCGCGGCCGACCCGGCCTGACGCCGGGCGCGCCGCCCCGGCGTTCGACGTCGACCGCACGTCCCCGCCGCCCCGGCGTTCGTCTGCGGCGGTCGTCCCCGGTGTCCGTTGCCGGACCGGTCAGTCCTTGATCCGCGCCTCGTGGAGTCGGTCCAGGATCGCGTCGACCGTCTGGTCCGGCGTCTGGTCGGTGCTGTCCAGCCACAGGCCGATCCGCGGCGTCTCCGTGCGCAGCACGCGGTCCAGGCCGCCGACCGTCCACGTCCCGTACCCGGTCTTGGCGCGGGCCGCCTCCCGCGCCGTGACCGCCTCCCGCGAGGGCGCGAGCACCACCAGGTACCGCGGCCGGCTCGCGATCGCGTCGAGATACGGCTCCAGGTAAGGGCCGAGCACCACGTCCTGCACGACGGCGGTCCAGCCCGCGGCCGTGTACAGGTCGGCGGTCGACGCCGACACCCGGTAGCGCAGCCGCAGTTGCTGCTCGGCCTCCTCGTCCTGCTCCGGTGCCAGCGTGTGCCGTCCCGCCACCATCATCCTGCGGAACACGTCGCCGCGGACGTGCACAGCACGCGGCAGCCGCTCGGCCAGCAACTGCGCGACCGTCGACTTGCCCGATGCCATGACGCCGGTGATCACGACCACGGCGCGTTCCAGTTCCACGTCTCCCACTGCTCGCCCCCTTGTCCGGTGGACGCCCCCGTCCGACGGTCGAGCATTCCAGCCCGATGCGCCGCGCTCAACCGTTCCGGGCCTCCCGGTCCTGTCCTTTCACCCCGTGACACACGCGGCGGGGCACGGGTGCAGGACGCAAAACCCCGCAAGCGAAGCACGCAGAAAAAAACACCCGGCCGACCGCGGGGGGCGCGGTCGGCCGGGTGCTGCGGAGGCCGTGACCGGAATCGAACCGGCGTAACTCGCTTTGCAGGTTGGTCCACACCCGGAGAGGAGCTGTACGGGCCCGTACGGCGGCGTTCAGGCCCGTGCGGGTATGGCGGGGCTCGCCTCGGCTGAACGGCTCTGTACGGGCCCGTACAGAGATGAACGAGACGGAAACTGAGACGGTGCCTGGCGTCTTCGCCCAAGACGTGCGTAGGGCCCGACCAAACAGGGTCGGGCCCTTTGCACGTGTCGGCTGCCCTCAGGGCACGATGAATCCGGGACGGTCCTGTCCTAGGTCCCTGAGATGGGTGAGGTACTCCTGAGCAGCGGGTTCGTTGCTGTACCGCTCCCGGACAACCGCGGCGAGCTCCCGGCTCGTCATGATGAGCGAGGGGATCGACTGGCGTTCACCCTGGAGCGCACGCTCTCCGTGGATGAGGGCGCCTTCGAGATCGCCCTCACGGGCTGCCGTGACTCCGAGCGTCACGCGCGCCTCGGCGTTGCGCATGGGGGATCGCTCAGTCCCGTCGAAGTCGGTACCGGCCCGCAAGACCTCTTCCGCGAGGGTGCGCGCGAGCTTGTCCTCACCAACCAGCCGGTAGCAGTCCATCGCGTAGTAGTCGAACTTCGCCGGGTCCACGACGAAGTGGTGGTCAAGGTTCTCGGGGTAGGGCATCCCTTCGAGGAGGCGCCGGCCGCGATCTAGCGCAACCTCAGTCTGCCTCCGGTCTCCGATCCTGGCCCATGCCTTGGCCTCCTGGGCTGCGAGTTGTACCGCCACCCCGTGGTGGGCTGCCGATTCGCTCCCCGCCTGAGAGGCTGCGATGACTCCGCGGTAGTCGCCAGTCGTCAGGGCGAACCACGCTCGCATTTCGTGCGCCCAACCTGTGACTTCAGCGTTTTCTGCCTCGCCGGCGAGCGAGAGCGCAGCACGGCGCGTGGTCTCCGCAGCGTGCCGGTTGCCAGTGTCGTATTCGACGCAGCCGACCAGAAGGGCGAGCCATCCCGACAGTGCCAATACCTCCCGGTGCTGGGCGAGAGTGAGACTCTTCGAGTGGAGTTCGACCACCCGCCGAAGCCATTGCCGCCCCTCCATGAGGAGTTGCTCGCTCGGCATGTACGGATATTCGGAGCACAGTCGATCCGCAGTGATACGAAGTGCATCAAGGGTGGCGTTGTCTACGTCTGACCGGTGAAGTCGGCTCACGATTTCAAACGTCTCCATACCGCTTACGGATGCGATTTCCGCATTTCCATTACGGCGGGGCGGCTCTGGGAACATCGCGTTGGTGACCGTCCCGAAGGCGGCCGCGATGATCGGGCGGTAGAACTCTCCCGGCATCTGTCCCGCTTCCCAGCGCTTCCACTGCCGAACCATGCTGTCGTCGCTGGGCAGCTCCGAGGAAGCGTGGGCCCGCAACGCCCGCACCACATCAGCCTGAGACCAGTTACGCGCGATTCGCTCCGCTGCGATTCGCCGCGCCCACGCCGGCCTGTCGTCGCTCATGAGCCCTCCTCAAGGGCGAGTGTGCCTAATCGGGAGTCTGCTCTCTTTCGAGGGGGGACACGCAAGAGGACAGCACGGGGACACTTGAAAGTGTCCCCTGTCCCTTGCTTTGCCACCAACGTGTCACTGTTGTATGGCGCCTGAGGTGGGCATGGTAATTCCAGATCACGCACCAACCGATCCCGAGCGCTCTTCGAGTGCTGCGACCCGTTGTGTCAGTGCTTCAATCTGGGAGTGGAGACCCTTGATTTCCTCGGTGACATCCGGCTTAGCTTCCGCTGATTCCTGGTCTGCCTTCGCAACGAAGTATCCCAGGTTCCCCGCTGAAAAAATCAGCCCCTCGTCAACGAGGATGCGCAGTCCGTTGGACAGGGTTTGCCCTGCGATGCCGAAGCGCTTTGCCAGGTCCCGGGTCGGAGGCAGCTTCCCCCCGCCGTGCTTGCCTGCGCTGATCTCGGCGCGCAGCACATCAGCAACCTGCACGGACTTGGGGCGCGAGTCGTTCGGGTCGAGGCTCATGCTCTGAGGGTATCCCGCAGTGCGTTCTAGTGCGCACTGCCACGGGGGTTGCGTAGTAGTGCGCACTAGTGCAAGCTAGTTCATGAGCAGGGCGGGGCTCAGATCCCGCTCCCTGCCGGGACAACTCAACAGAGTGATCCACCGCAGTACGACGGCCGTGACCGCACCGGCCGGGGCGAGTGGAGACCAGCCGGTAGAGAAGGGGCTCTTTTGCCCTGACACCTCGGTCGCCCTTAAGACGGCGGCCGTACATGGGACACGCAACCGGCTTGAAAGAACCGCGCGGCCGACCTTGGCCAGCGACGACCCCCGGAAGGGATCTCTCCGGGGCGAGCAGGCCCGCGCGTAGTCGAGATCCGAGCACCACCTGACCCGCACCGACCTCGCCGTGGCCCTCGGGCCGGCGCCGGATGGTTGCGGGTCTTTGCGTGTCGAGCACGCACGGTCCCTGGCATGCCCGTGAACGGGGTGCCGGGTGGCCGTGGCTGCTCGAACCACTGATCAGCCGCACACACAAAGACGGGCGCACCCCCATCGCCTGGCAGCTAACGGGGTGCGCCCTTTGAGCCCCGAAGGGATCACAGATGAGCTTATTCAGCTCGCGACGCGACGAACAGCCCAGCACCGCACAGGAGTTGCTCGCCGACGCGGCACGCGACTACCAGCAGCACAACAGCGCGGACACCCAGGCCGCGGCCCGTGAGCAGTCCGGACAGACCCGCACCACCGGCAACGCCAACGGCGGCAGCCGCTGGGGGCGTCGGTGAGCGTCGTCACGATCATCTCGTTCGGCTTCCTCCATGGGGAGCCGCCGGCCGCGCACCTGGTCCTGGACCTGCGGGAGCACTTCCGGGACCCGCACGTCTCCCCGGAGCTCCGGTACTTGACCGCGCTGGATGAACCCGTCCGCGCGGCGGTCCGGTCCACACCCGGTATCGCCGCTCTGGTGGGCGTCACAGCCGCCGCGGTGGACGCGTTCGCCGTGGGCCCGAGCGCGGGCCCGGTCACCATCGCCGATGGCTGCGCCGGGGGCAGGCACCGCGCCCCCAGCTTCGCCATGGACCTGGCGGACCTGCTGACCATCGCCGGTCACACCGTCACCGTTCACCACCGTGACCTCGACAAGGACGTCGTAGACCGCTGAGTCGAAACGCCCCCCGCGCGGGGGCGTCGGCCGGGATTCGTCAACCGGTCCTGATGAGACAGACGAAACCGAGGAGGAATCGAATCATGGGGCGTTTCTTCAACAAGGGCGACCGTGTCTATGAGGTGACCAGTGGCCGTCAGGACCACGGAACGGTGACCGAGACCGACAGGGGAATCGGCGCGAACGGCAACCAGGTGCAGGCCGACGTTCGGTTCGACGACGACGGATCCGTGTGCGGCATGTACACGTACACGATCCGTCATTGCGACGACGGTCACTGAGCCGAAGCGCCGATCTACCGCACCGCTAGCCCGGGCAACTCCAACGGCCGAAGTCGTTGGGGCGTCGCTAAGCGCTATCACCGTCACTCGCGAACGACCAAGGAGACCACGTGTCCCGCTACCTGGAAGAGGCCGCAGGGCTGCTGCGGAAGTCCGCGCAGGCCAACGAAGAGCAGTTCGGCAAGGGCCAGTCCCCGAAGTTGCTGACGGAGGGACGCGAGCGCATCGCCCGGCAGTTCGCCGTCCTCGCCTCGATTGACAAGGGCCTGCTGCCCGCTGACCTGAGCCACTCCATCCTTCAGCAGTTCGTCAACGGCACGGCCTGATCCATTCGCCCCGGCATCCACGCCGTGAGGGCGCCGCTTCGAATGCGGCCCGGGGCACTCGCTTTCCCTCTCTCACACCTCTTCTACCTGGAGTTTTGCCGTGCAGGCTTCTGTTTTTGCCGCGGTGTTCGCGGCGTTATTCGTCGCTCACAGCGTGGGGGATCACTGGGTGCAGTCCTCGGCTCAGTCCGCGGCCAAGGGTCGTCCCGGCTGGCCGGGTCGTCTGGCCGACGCGGCCCATGTCTTGACGCTGACCGCGACCAAGGTCGTGGTGCTGCTGCCGGTTGCGGTGCTGCTGGACCTGCGCCTGTCGGCGCCGGCCGTGGCGGTCGGGCTGGCGGTGGATGCGCTGACGCACTGGTGGGCGGACCGGCGTTCCACGTTGGCGTGGCTGGCCAAGGTCACCGGCAAGTCGGAGTTCTACCGCCTGGGTGCTCCGCGTCCGGGCCGGGACGACAACCCGTCGATCGGGACTGGCGCCTACGCGCTGGATCAGTCCTTCCACTACCTGTGGCTGCTGATCGCGGCCCTGATCATCGCCCATTTCTGAGCACCCGGGACGGCCGCAGTTCTTTGACGAGACGCGGCGGCCGTCCCGGGCTTTGGCTCCCGAACAGGAGATAGGAGCACTACCTATGCTGCCCCACAACTGGGACAACGACGCGGCCGACGTGCTGGCCGATGAGATCGAGCCCACTGACGCCGAACTGGCCGCGCTGGAGTGCGAGATGCCGGTGGTCCTGGCGGAGGTGGAACTGCTGGACGTGCAGATCTCCCTGCTGGACCGCCGCCCGAACGACCTGGACCGGCGCCGCATGCGCCGGGCCCACAACCGCCTGATCGGCGCCCGGCGCGCCGCCGCCAACATCCGCCCCTTCCCCGCGGGCGGTGTGGCATGAGCCGTAACCGCGCGCTGATGTCGCCGCGGATCAACGACGGGCCGTGGCGGGTGTTCGTGCAACTCCCGGAGCTCCCGAACGGGCCGTGGCCGGAGTTCGTGTGGCCGGCGGGTTCTGCAATCCCCACGCCCGCGGAGCGCCGCGAGGCACTGGCTGGTCTCGGCTACCAGCCCGCCGCCGGTGCGGAGTGGGAGTGGATGGAGATGGACCTGAACCCGGATTCCCAGTGGGCAGTCCGGCTGCTGGCTGCGATCGACGTGGACCCCGCCGGCGGTGATCGGTGATGGGTCGCTTACGGGACGCCCTGCGCGGCGTGGCGGATACGGCGATGGACTCGCCGATGCCGGCCGCACGGGCGAACGCGATAGCGCAGGTCAGTGCCCGGATCGCGGTGGAGCAGGGGCACCCCGGCGCCGCGGCGGCGTTCGCCGTGGTCTCCACGGCCGTTGCGGTCGCCGAGGGCGCCGTGGGCCGCAGTCACCACGACCCGGATGTCACCTACGCCACGTTCCACGAGGAGCCGAAGCGGGGGCGCCGGTCATGAGCGCTGTCCTTACTGCTGCCGCGGTGGCGGGTCCGTTGGCGGCCGGGTGGCCGCTGCACGCCTGGCGTCTGCGGCGCCGCCTGGATACGGCGCGCCACGATCCGCTGTCGGGTCTGCTGACCCGCGCCCCGTTCGAGGAACGGGCTGCGCGGCTGCTCGACACCCGTGGGGTGTCGGCGGTGCTGGTGGACCTCGACGGGTTCAAGGCTCTCAACGACACCCACGGTCACGCCGCTGGTGACGCCGCGATCCGCGCGACCGGCGCCCGCCTGAACTGGTGGATGCAGATCAATAGCCCCGGCGTGTGCGCCCGCCTGGGTGGGGACGAGTTCGCCGCCGTGCTGCACACCCTCAGTACCGCTGAGCTGTCGTGGGCGGCCGATGAGCTGCACCGCGCACTGGCCGAACCCATCACTTACGAGGGCCGGGACCTGCCCATCGGCGCCTCTGTGGGCGCCGTGCGCCGCCCGCCCGGTGTCGTGGTGGACCTGCCCGGGCTGCTGCGGCGGGCGGATGAGGCCATGTACTTCGCCAAGGGACTGGGGGGCGGTTCTTGCGTCTCCGGCTGGCACGACCCGCAGCACCCGACTACCAACGGCCGCCGCGCCGGCAGGCCCGGCACCGGCGAGCCCCACACGCGCAGGGAGGTGGCGTGATGGCCACCCGAACCAAACTGTCCTGGCCGCAAGGCATCGTCCTTGCCGCCGCGTTCCTGCCCATGCTCGCCACCGCCTACTTCGGCGGGCGGGGAACGTTCACCAACATCTCCCGTGCCTACGGCAGCGGCACCGCGATGGGCGCGGTCGCCGCCGGTGAAGGCGCAACCGCCGTGCTCGCCCTGGTCCTGATGGGCCTGACCATGCTCGGTCAGTCCTCCCCCCGCGTGATCCGTCTGGGACTGTGGGCTCTGCCCGCCGCGGCGTCGGTGATGGCCGCGTCCGCGGCGCAGGACCCCGGCCGCATCGCCATCTACGCCATCACCCCGATGGGCATGTGTGTGTCGGCTGAGGGCATGGCGTTCCTGGCCCGCCGGATCGTGGTCCACCAAGAGGGCCGGGACGCCGAAGCAGAGGCCAAGGCCGCGGGCATCGTGCGGGAGCTGGCCTACCAGCGCGCCGTTGCCGCCAACCACCCCGACAAGGAGGTACGGGCCAAGGCGGAGCGCGAGTCGTGGAAGCTGGCCCGCAAGGTCGGCGTGGGTGACTACGCGCTGGGGTTGCGGCTGCTGGAGGTGCAGCGCGAGCGCGTCACCACCGGCGCGGACGCCGCCCTTGCCGCGATGTTCACCACCCCGCTGCCCGCGATCGAATCGACCCCCGGCGTCCCGATCGAGCAGGCGCCCGAGACTCCGACCGGCCCCGCCGATCCGGCACCGGCCGACGTGGACGCAAACCAGGAGGAATCCCAGCAGGCACCCGCAAATCAGTCGAGGGGTGACCTGCGGGAATCGACCCCCGAGCAGCCTGACACGGCGCCCACAGAGTCGGCCGACACCGACGCTGCCCCTGAGTCGATCGCGGACACGCCGCCGAAGCTCACGCCGGTGCCGCAGGCTTCGAAGCGTCGGCCGACCGGTCGGCTCCCCAAGTCGGCCAGATCGCGCCGACCGACCCGCACCCCGGCCGAACTCCTGGACCAGGCACGCGAGGCAACCGCGGACTGGCCGGATGAGGACCTGACCGCAGAGGCGATCCGCAAGGCCGTCCACACCGCCCCGGCCAAGGCCCGGCTGCTGCGCGACACCCTGAAGGCGGAGCGCGCTGACATTGCGGGTGACGAGTCGGCGGCATGAGCCGCTTCTACGACCCGACCGGCGCCCGGTACGGCATCCCTACCTTCCCGCTGCGGTGCGCGCCGGACGGCTACGCCACCCGCCGCCAACTCCGTACCCGGGGGTTGCGGCCGGGTGGTCAGCCGGTTGCCGCGCAACTGCTGTGGCGCTCCCGCAAGGCCCGCGGCGGCATCCGCGCGGCGTGGCTGTTCCGCCTTGACCTGGCCAAACCGGTGCGTCCGATGACGCCGGGGATGTGGCGGGCACACGCCGCGATGATGCGCGCCCGCCGCACCTGCCCGACCTGCCGGCGTGATGCCGGCTACGTGATTCCCCCCTCGCTCGGCATGTGCGTGACCTGCGCATACCCCGAAGAACAGCGCGCCGCCTAACCACCCACTGACCTGGGAGAACGCGTGATCCGCACCCACCGAGACGACCCGCCACTGACCGCCCGGGAAGCCGCTGAGATCGCCCGGATCACGGGCGTGGCCGCGCTCCGCCGCGGCCAACTCACCACCCGGCAGATGAAGGCCATCGACCGCATCCTCGACGGCGCCCGCAAGCGCCAGCACAAGACCCGATAGCCCTACTGACCTGGGAGTTTCCATGAGCAACGCGTTCTACACGGTGTGGCGCAACGGCGAGCAGATCAACGCCGGATACGGCGTGGAAGCGGTCTGCGAAGAGCCCGGCTGCGATGAGGGTATCGACCGCGGCCTGGCGTTCCTGTGCGGCGTCACGCCCGGCGGTGACGAGTACGGCTGTGGCGGCTACTTCTGCGGCAAGCACCTGAACATCCCGCTGGCCGACGACGTCCCCGGCAACTTCTGCCTCCGCTGCATCGACCGCTGATCAGCGCCCCTGTCCTTCGGGGTCCGGCCGCCACCGTCCAAAGCCGCGGCCGGACCCCTTCGTTATGCCCCTGACCTCGTGAGATGAGGAGCAGACCAACCGTGTCTGAGATCAACGACTTTGACCAGCCCGACCCGCCCGAGACCGATCCGGACGACGACGGCAACACGGCGGCGGTGCTGCCGTTCAAGAAGAAGACCCCCGACCCGCAGGTGCTCGCACCTGGGGAGGCCAAGCCGGGCGAGTGGCAGGCCGACCTCCCGGACGACACCGACACGGACGATGACGCGGCTGGGGTCGCGGAGGGCGTGCCGGTGGACCCGCCGAAGCAGGCGTATCCGCCCTCGGTTCAGGAGTGGATGAGCGAGCAGGACAAGGCCCGCCGCCCCGTGATTCCGGAGTGGGTGAAGCTCCCTGACCAGCGCAAAGCGGTCCGTAAGTGGGCTGTGCGGCACTACGGGACCGTGATCGGCTACCACGCGGTGCGTATCCCGTGCATCTACACGCCCAAGCTGCTCGCCTACGCCCCGCGCGGGGCGTGGCGGTGGTCGACGGCCGCCGGGCACTGGGTGTTCGACTACGAGGCCAAGCCGCTGCGTCAGGCCGCGGTGCTGGCGGAGGACACCGGCGAGTACCTGCGACTTTCCGCGGTGCGGGATGCGCGGGTGCGCCTGCGGGGCATCATCGCCGGGTTGGCCGGCATCGTGGGCCTGATCGCGGCGCTGGTGTTGTGGGTGATGGCCCCCACGTGGATGCTGCTGCTGGCGATCGCGACCCTGGCCACCACGCTGGGGATCGCGGGGGCGCCGGCCGATCGGCCGCTGATCGACCGCGCGAAGGTGACGTTCCGCAAGCGCAAGCTGTCCTCGGACATCGTCATCCGGGCGCACGAGGTGGCCGGGTTGACCAGCCGGGATCAGACGATCGCGTTCCCGCGGCCGATCGGCCGTGACGGCGACGGGTGGCGGGTCGTGGTCGATCTGCCCTACGGCAAGACGTTCGAGGACGCGATGAAGGCGCATGCGCGCCTGTCGTCGGGTATGGACATCGCCCCGACCCAACTGTTCCTGGACAAGGACGAGACCAGCGGGCGGCGGGTGTCGTACTGGATCGCCGACCGTGACCCGCTGGCGGTGCCCTCGGGTAAGTCGCCGCTGCTGGGGGCGACGCGGGTGGACTTCTGGAAGCCGTTCCCGTGGGGTGTCGATGAGCGGGGCAACCCGGTCATGGCCACCCTGTTGTGGCTGTCGCTGCTGGTCGGCGCCGTGCCGCGGCAGGGCAAGACGTTCTCCGCGCGGACGATCGCGCTTGCCGCCGCGCTGGATCCGTACGTCAGGTTGTACGTGTTCGACGGCAAGGCGTCGCCGGACTGGCGCACGTTCGCCAAGGTCGCGCACCGGATCGGGTTCGGGATCGTGCCCAAGAACGGGATCGACCCGGTGCAGCATCTGCTGGCGTCGCTGCGGGAGTTGAAGGCGGACGTCGAGGACCGGTACCACCGACTGTCGGAACTGCCGCTGCACATCTGCCCCGAGGGCAAGCTCACCCCGGAGATCAGCCGGGATAAGAAGCTGAACATGCCGCTGACGCTGTTCGTGGTGGACGAGGTGCAGGAGTACCTGACCCACCCCGAGCACGGCAAGGAGATCCTTGCCCTGCTGGTCTACCTCGCCCGGGTCGCCCCGGCAGTCGGCGTCTCGGTGATGACCGCGACACAGAAGCCGGACGACAAGGCGTGCCCCTCGGAACTGCGTGACCAGCACCAGGCCCGGTTCGCCCTGCGGGTCGGCGCCTACCAGGTCTCGGACACCATCCTTGGTGCCGGGTCCTACTCCGAAGGGCTGGACGCGTCCAAGCTGCTCAAGTCCCACAAGGGCGTTGGCCTGCTCAAGGGCATGTCCGATGACTCCGGGATCGTGCGCACCTACCTCGCTGACGGCCGGGACGCCGAGCGCATCCTGACCCGCGCCGCTGCTCTGCGGGAGGCCGAAGGCACCCTGTCCGGCGACGCGGCCGGCGAGGCCCCGGCCCCGGAGACGTCCGCGACGATCCTGGACGACGTCGCGACCGTCCTCGGCAAGGGCGAGACCAAGGTGTGGTCGGAGACGGTCGTGGACCGCCTGGCCGACCTGCGGCCGGACGTCTACGGCCCGTGGGCCGAACTGGACGCCAAGCCCAAGGCCGAAGCGCTCACCGCCGCGCTCAAGCCGTTCGGTGTGGCCACTGACCAGATCAGCCGCCGCATCGACGGCAAGCAGGTCAACAAGCGCGGCATCAAGCGCGAGGACATCGCCACCGCCATCACGGAGCGTAACAACAAGCGGGATGCCGGATAGGTCCCGAACCCTGCTACCGGTAGCGGCAGACGTCGCTACCGGTAGCAACCCTGCTAGCGACCCATCTGCCCCCTGATCAGGCCGCTAGCAGATAGCGGCCGACCTGCGGAAACCCGCGAAAACCGGCCCTGGAGACCCCTGATGACCCTCCCCGCCCTTGCTAGCGCCTTCCTCCTGCTCGTCACGCTCGGTTACGCCGGGGTGTGTGCGGCTCAGCCGTTCGGACGCTGCCGCAAGTGCCGCGGCGTCGGCCAACTCATCAAGACCAACCGCCGCGGCAAGCTCAAGCGCGGCAAGGTCTGCCGCCGCTGCCACGGCCACGGCGTCCGCATACGCCGCGGACGCCACCTCTACAACCTGTGGCGCCGCACCTACACCCGCGGCACCCGGTGACCGCCATGCCGGCCGCCGCCGCGTTACCGCCCTCGGACTCCGGTCCGGGGGCGGAGTTGCTTCCCACCCCGGACCGGCCGGGCCTGTGGGTCCGCGCCGTGCCCAAGTTGGACTGGCCGATGCACCCGGCCACCGCAGAACCGGCCCGTGCCGCGTTCGCCTGCCGGTGCGGACTGACCCGCACCGCCATCGGACACATCGGCGTCGCAGCACTGACCGCCGACTACCAGGGGCACCTGACCGTCTGCCCGCTCATCCCCGAACTGCCCTGCCAGCACTGCGGCCAGCCCACCCGCGCCCGCTGTCGCGGTAACCAGGGCTGGCCCGCGCACCCCGAGTGCTACGAGGCGTGGGAGAACCGGGTTCCCGAGCAGCGTCGCCGCGAGCAGCAGGCCAAGGCCATCGCGAGCAGGGACCGGCAGCGCCGCAATGCCGCCCGCCTGCGCCGTGACTTGATCCGCCAGGGCTACGCGCCTGACCTGGCCGCGGCCATCGCTTCCGGCGAGATCCCCACCACCGACGACGACCCCGCCACCTCCTGAACGGAGACCCCTGCACATGATCCTGTCGATATCCGGCGTGCTGCTCTTCGGCGTCTTCACCGTCCTCGCGGTTCGCTCGCGGGCCACGTCGTTCCCGGCCGCCGCCGCGGTGTTCCTGTTCGGCTTCTACGTCGCGGCCACCGGCGCCGCGCACCCCATCAACCAGTTCATGGCCAGCGTCGCGCAGTCCATCGCGCAGATGCGCGGATGACCCCGGAGGCCCCGCCATGCATGACCCCAACCCGCCGATCGTCTATCGGCATTGGCTGGCCGAAGCCGCCCCGAAAGCGGCGCCGGTCATCGCCACGTCCACGGTGCTGATCCTCGCGCGTCTGTGGAACGCCCACGGCGCTGAGCACTCCATCGGTGACGCGGCCGTCATGGGCGCTCTCGCCGCCGGTGCGGCGTTCGCCGGCAGCAAGCTGGCCACCGGCCAGCACGGCGACGCCACCGCCGCCGCGATCGGCTTCACCGCCGCCGGCACCCTCGCCCTGGCCGGGGTCGCAGCCTACAGCGACGGGATCGCGCTGCCGCTGCTGCTGTGGTCGGTCGCAACCGTCCTGGCCTACATCCTGACCTTCCGCCACAACCGGGCCGAGCGGCGCGAGCAGGTCGCCTACGACCGCGCCACCCTGGATCGCCGCGAGACCCAGCGGCACGTGGAGACCGTCGAGGTCATCCGAGCGCGCGCGCAGGTCGAGGCCGCGCAGGCGGGCGGCGCCTACGCCACCGCACTGGCCGCGGCACTCACCGCGCGTTCGGCTCTGCCCGGCTACGACCCGGCCGCCATCACCACGGCTGGACTCCCGGAGCTCCCGGCCGCCACGGGTAAGGACGGCGGCCGGTGAGGTTCTACCTGACCACGCATAAGCGCAGGTGGGTGGAACGCACCACGGTGCCGCTGTTCTTGAAGTTCGAGCACTTCGGCATAGCCACCGCCCGCACCATCCCCCGGGCGATCGGCCGTTATGCCGTGGACTCCGGCGGTTTCACCATCCTGCAACGCCACGGCACCTGGACCATCCCACCCCATGACTACGTGCGTGATCTGCGGCGCATCCGCGATGAGGTAGGCCCGTTCGACTGGGCGGCACCGCAGGACTGGATGTGCGAGCCCATCATGATTCACGGTGGCACCGCAGGCGGACAGCACTTCGTCGGCACGCACCTCAGCGTCGCGGAACACCAGCGCCGCACCGTCGCCAACTACCTCGAACTACGGGCGCTTGCCCCGGACCTGCCCATCATCCCCGTCGTGCAGGGCTGGGAAATCCCGGACTACGAACGCTGCATCGCCCTCTACGAGCGCGCCGGCATCGACCTCACCGCCGAACCCGTCGTCGGGCTCGGCTCGGTATGCCGCCGCCAGTCCACCCACCAGGGCGCCGCCATCGTGACCACCCTCGCTGGCCACGGCCTCAAACTGCACGGCTTCGGCTTCAAAACCCTCGGACTCCAACGCGTCGGCCACCTCATGGCCTCCGCGGACTCCCTGGCCTGGTCCACCCACGCCCGCAACCGTCCCCCCATGCCCGGCCACACCACACACAAGAACTGCGCCAACTGCCTGCCCTACGCCCTCAACTGGCGAACCCGCGTCCTCGCAGGACTTCCCCCCTGGCACCAACCACCACTCGACGGCACCCCCGCCTGACCACGACTGGAGACCACAACGTGCCCACCCGACACCCCCGCCGGGCCACCAACCGAATCCTGATCACCTGGGACGACAGCGACCGACAGGCCACCGCCACCTCACCCCAGCCGATGGCCGCACTGGAAGCCGCCATCGCCGTACGAGCCGCCCGCCGCGACGCCCACAAGAAGTTCCAGGCCGTGAACGTCTACCAGACCACCGACCGCACCGGCGCCCCAGTCATCGTCGCCTACATCCACTACCAGCCCGGCGCCTGGGACAACGTCACCGACTACGCCCACGTGTACGAGATCCCCACCCACGCCCTCACCGACCTCTAGCCGCACCCGGCCCCGCGTCGGCCATCACCCGGAAAGGACACCCGTGCCCAGCACCAACACCGACGAACGCCAGCCGTGCGAGCTGTGTGAGCAGCGGGAGGACTGCTCGGTCTGCGACGGCTCCGGAGAAGCCACCTACCCCTACGACGAGTGTTTCGAGTGCTCCGGCACCGGCGTGGTCATCCCCGAGCACTGCTGCGACTGCGGCGGCTCCCCCTACTGCCAGTGCTGCACCACCTGCGGCAACTACGCCGGCACCTGCGGATGCACGGTCACCGTCACCCTGCTCGACGGAACCACCAAACCCCTCTAGCTCCGCCCGGGACGGCCGCAGTTCGTTGACGAGACGCGGCGGCCGTCCCGGCTCTCTGATCCCGAACAGGAACAGGAGAACCCCAGCATGCCCCACCCCCCGCCCACCCTGCTGGCCGCGGCCCTGGACGCCGCACAGCGCGGCTGGCCCGTCTTCCCCCTGCGTCCCGGCGGCAAGCCTCCCGCGCTGCACGGTGAAACCCGCTGCCCTCGCACCGGCGACTGCATCGGCGGTCACCGCAAGTTCGAGGAGCGCGCCACCACCGACCCCGACCGCATCGAACGCTGCTGGCGCACGGGCGCCTACAACATCGGTATCGCGACCGGCCCGGCTGCTCTCGTGGTCATCGATCTGGACAAGCCCAAGGACAAGGGCAGTTCGGGCACGCCTGACGGCGTGACGACCTTCCTGGCGCTCTGCGAGCGCGCCGGCCAGGTAGTCCCCGTGACGCGCACGGTCCGGACCGCGAGCGGCGGAATGCACCTGTACTTCACCGCACCCGCCGGGGTCCGGCTGGGCAACACCGCGGGCAAACTCGGGCCCCTGATCGACACCCGCGCGTGGGGCGGATACGTCGTCGCCCCCGGCAGTAAGACGCCTGGGGGCCCGTACGCGGTCGCGGACGACGCGCCCGTGACGAACCTGCCCGAATGGCTGCAAAGCCTCCTAGAGCCACCTCAGGGGCCCGCTGCGGGCCCGATCCTGCCTACCCCCGCCCGCGCAACCGCGTGTGCCCGTACGGCCTTTGAGCGGGAACTGGCGACCGTGGCCGCGGCCACCGAGGGCGGACGCGAGAAAGCCCTGTTCGAGGCGGCCCGCAAGATGGGCCGATTCGTGGCCTGGGGTGACCTGGACCGCACCGAGGTGGAGCAGGCATTTCAGGGCGCTGCCGAGTCCACCGGACTGCCGTCCTACCAGTGCCGCTCCACTCTGAGTAGCGCCCTGAACTGGTCCATCGCGCACTGCAAACCGCGGGAGCGCGCATGACCGGCCGTCACCATCCCCCGCTGAAATGCCCCACCGACACTCCCGGCCAGCCCAACTCCGCCACACCGGCCCGCAGGTCCGCCGGCCGTAGCGCGCCGAAGGTCGCCGCCCGCCAGGGCGTCCTTTCAGCCCTTGGCTTGGACCCGCACCCGACCATCGCGCATCCGGAAGGGAGGCGCACCCGATGACCGCACAGCCTTTGGAGGACAGTGAACTGTGGGCGGCGTTCCCGCCGGTGGACCCGCAGGCGCCGGAGCAGGCGCCGTGGGAGGACCCGATCCCGTTCAAGGGCCGCCGGGACATCCCGGACTTCCCCGTGGACACCTTCCCTGGGTGGCTGCGGGACTTCACCGCCGCACTGGCGGAGGAGACCCAGACCCCGGTGGACTTGGCCGGGTGCGTTGCCCTGGCGGTGCTGTCCACCGCGGCCGGCGGCCGGGCCGTCGTCCACGTCCGCGGCAGGTGGCGCGAGCCCACCAACCTCTACACCGTGTGCGCTCTGCCGCCGGGCAACCGGAAGTCCGCGGTGTTCGCCGCCATGACCGACCCCCTGTATGACGCGGAGAAGGAACTCAAACAGCGCGCTCTGCCCGCGATCGTGGAGGCGTCGCTGACGGCCAAGCTCGCCAAGGACGCCGCAGAGCAGGCCACCGCCAAGGCGTCCAAGGCCAGCGGGGACAAGCGCGATGCGCTGATTGCCGAAGCGGTCGGCCTGGCGCAGACCGCGGAAGACCTCACCATCCCCGCAGAACCGCAGTTGCTCGCCGATGACGCCACGCCGGAGACCATCACGTCCCGGATGGCGGAGCAGGGCGGACGCATCGCCATCATGTCCGCGGAAGGCGAGATCTTCGACATCATCGCCGGCCGCTACTCCGGCGCCCCCAACATGGGCCCGTTCCTCGCCGGACACGCTGGCGACCGCCTGCGGGTGGACCGGCAGACCCGCAAGGAGTACATCGACCACCCCGCCCTGACCATGGGCCTGTCCGTGCAGCCGACCGTCCTGGACGGCATGGCCAAGATCAAGGGCGCCAAAGGCCGCGGCCTGCTCGGCAGGTTCCTGTACTCCATGCCTCAATCCCTGCTCGGGCAGCGGAAGATCCTGCCCGACCCGGTACCCGACCAGGTAGCGGCCGCCTACGCCGGCAACGTCATCGCGCTCACCCTCGCACTGGCCGACTGGACTGACCCCGCGGTCCTCCAGCTCAGCCCGGAGGCAGACGCGGTTCTGGTGGCCTTGCAGGAACGCCTTGAGCCCAAGTTCGCCCCCGGTGGTTCGCTGGGACACATGACCGACTGGGGAGGCAAGCTCGCCGGCGCCGCAGCCCGCATCGCTGGACTGCTGCACCTGGCCCAGCACTTGGACCGCGGCCACGCCACGCCGGTCGCCGCGGACACCATGCGCGCCGCGGTGACCCTCGCCGGGTACTTCACCGCCCACGCCGTGGCGGTGTTCGCGCGCATGGGCGCCACCGCGTCCGAGGAACGCGCCGTAGCCCTGCTGGACGTGCTCAAGGCCAACCGGTGGCCGGAGGTCAGCCGACGGGACCTGTTCACCAAGCTCAACCGCTCGGACTTCCCGACCGTCGCCGACCTCGAACCGGTCGTCGCGCTGCTCGAAGACCACGGGTACCTGCGCATCGTCCAGCCGGAACGCACCGGCACCCGCGGCCGTCCGCCCGCTCCCCGCTACCTCATCCACCCCCAACTCACCCACGCCGACGTCTGAACCCCGCCCGCAAAAATCGCAAAAACCGCAGAAACCCGGGACGCCAGCCCTGACCTGCACAAACCCCGCCCATCAGGTAGCTGGACCGTCCCCGCCGCAAAAATCGCAGAATCCGCAAAAAACAGCGCCCCGCAGCGACCCACGGCCGCCACCGCCGGCCAGCGCACCCGGGCGCCACTGAATATTGCGGATTCTGCGATTTTTGCGGCCAGCCACGCCGCGCCACCCCGCCCACCACAAGATCGCAGGTCAGCACGGCCCACGTGGGTTTCTGCGGATTCTGCGATTTTTGCGGCGGCCCACCGCGGCCCCACTCACCACAGAGCCCGAAGGAGCCCCACCGTGGCGACCGCCCCCGACACCGAAGCCACCACCCCCAGCACCCCCGAACGCTCCCTGCTCACCGTCGAAGAAGCCGCCCGCCGACTCAGCATCGGACGAACCACCTGCTTCAAACTCATCCGCACCGGCGCCCTCGAATCCGTTCCCATCGGCCGCCTGCGGCGCGTCCCCAGCGACGCCATCCCCGAATACGTAGCGCGCCTCCGCGCGACCCACCAAGCCGCCTAACTACACCCGGGACGGCCGCAGTTCTTCGACGAGACGCGGCGGCCCTCCCGGGCCCATCACCCACACCCGAACAAGGAGCCTGCTTGTGGCAGAGAAGGACAAGCGCACGCGACAACCGAATGGTCGAAGCTCGATCTACCTTGGCAAGGACGGAAAGTGGCACGGCCGCGTCACGGTTGGCGTTCGCGATGACGGTAAGGCCGATCGTCGCCACGTCGAACGCAAAAACCGAGCGGAAGTCACGGAGGCTGTACGCGAATTGGAACGGGCGCGAGACGCCAGGACCGTTCGCAAGCCAGGCCGACCCTGGACCGTTAAAGCCTGGCTGACGCACTGGATCGAGAACATCGCACCGCTCGGCGTCAATGACAACACGATGGTGGGCTACGGCGTTGCCGTGCGGAAGCACCTCATTCCCGGGCTGGGCGCTCACCGTCTTGACAAGCTCAAGCCCGAGCACATCGAAGCCTTCTACGCCAAGATGCAAGCCAACGGCAGCAAACCGGCGACGGCACATCAGGTGCACCGCACATTCCGCACAGCTCTTAACGAAGCCGTACGCCGTGGTCACCTCGGCACGAACCCCGTCCAGTTGGCTAAAGCTCCGCGGCTGAGGGAGTACGAGGTGGAGCCGTACACCGTCCAAGAGGTACAGCGTCTACTCAAGGCTGCGGGCCAGCGTCGCAATTCAGCGCGCTGGGCGGTTGCTCTCGCTCTCGGACTGCGACAAGGGGAAGTTCTCGCCCTCAAGTGGGAAGACATCGACCTTGCGGCCGGGTTCCTGGTGGTCCGCCGTAGCCGCCACCGACCGCAATTCGCTCACGGATGTGCCGAACCCTGCGGACGTAAGGCAGCGGGGTACTGCCCGCAGAGGCGACGCACCAACCCCGAGGAATCGACCACCAAGTCCCGTGCCGGCCGCCGCGCAGTCGGGCTACCCGAGCAGCTTGCCGACCTCATGCGCGCGCACCGAAAGGCACAGGAGGCAGAGCGGGGCGCCGCCGGGAAGGACTGGACGGACAGCGGGCTGGTGTTCCCCGACGAGCACGGCCGTAGCCCGTCCCACCGGAAGGACTGGGCGGAGTGGAAGGCACTACTGGCGGAAGCAAGGGTTCGCAACGGGCGGCTGCACGACGCGCGCCACACCGCTGCGACGGTCCTGCTCATCCTCGGGGTTCCCGAGCGCGCCGTGATGGGCCTCATGGGGTGGTCGACCACGGCCATGGCCGCCAGGTATCAGCACATGGTCGACGCGGTGCGCGCAGACATCGCCAAGCAGGTAGACGGACTGATCTGGAAGGCTCGGCCGGACCGTCCCGACGATGACGACGACGGCACCGCGGGTGTCTTCGTACCGGCGAACTGAGACGGGAACTGAGACGGATATAGGGGAGGGGCGGCACCCCGCAGGGCGTCGCCCCTCCCTTTCGACTGTTCAGGGCTTGGAGGCCGTGACCGGAATCGAACCGGCGTAACTCGCTTTGCAGGCGAGTCCCTCAACCACTCGGGCACACGGCCGTGTGCGGGGTGCGTGCTTCGACGATGGCGTGCCCGCGGCGGGCGGTCAACGGATCCGCGGGCCGTGCCATACGACTGCCATACGGCGTTCACGAACCGGGTCCCGCGGCCGAGGACCAAAGTCGGAGGCGGACCGGTCGCACGGCAGGGGTGAAAGCGCGGATTGCCCCTTACCCTGGGCGGGTGACTGATGTACGGACCCCGCAGGGTCAGCAGGGTGACCGGGGGATACGCGACGCCGCGGGCGCCGGAGCCGACAGCGGTGTGCTCGGCCGGGAGTACCGCGCGCTCACCCTCGGCATCGTGTCCGTGGTGCTGATGATCGCCTTCGAGGCCACCGCGGTCGGCACCGCGATGCCGATCGCCGCACGGGACCTCGACGGGCTCGGCCTGTACGCGTTCGCCTTCTCCGGGTACTTCACCACCTCGCTGCTCGCCATGGTGGTCAGCGGCCAGTGGTGCGACCGCGGCGGCCCGCTGCCGCCGCTGGCCGCCGGCATCGCCGGGTTCGCGGCCGGCCTGGTCGTCAGCGGCACCGCCCAGAGCATGGGCGTGTTCGTGCTCGGGCGGGCCGTGCAGGGCCTGGGCGGCGGCCTGGTGATCGTCGCCCTGTACGTGGTCGTCGGCCGGGCCTACCCGGAGCGGCTGCGGCCCGCGGTGATGGCCGCGTTCTCCGCGTCGTGGGTGGTGCCGTCGATCGTCGGGCCGCTGGTGTCCGGCACGGTCACCGAACAGCTCGGCTGGCGCTGGGTGTTCCTGGCCATCCCGGTCCTGGTGGTGCTGCCGCTCATGGTGATGCTGCCCGCGCTGCGGCGCGCCGCCCACACGCCTGAGGAGGGCGCCCCGCAGCCCATGGACGGCCGCCGCATCTGGTTCGCGGTCGCGCTGGCCGCCGGGGCGGTGCTGCTGCAGTACGCCGGGCAGGACCTGCGGCCGCTGTCCCTGCTGCCCGCGGTGCTGGGCGCGGCGCTGCTGGTGCCCGCCGCCCTGCGGCTGCTGCCCGCCGGCACGTTCCGGGCGGTGCGCGGGCTGCCCTCGGTCGTGCTGATGCGCGGCATCGCGGCCGGCACGTTCCTGGCGGCGGAGAGCTTCATCCCGCTGATGCTGGTCACCCAGCGCGGGCTGTCCGCCACGATGGCCGGCCTGTCGCTGGCCGGCGGCGGCCTCACCTGGGCGCTCGGGTCGTACATCCAGGCCCGGCCGCGGCTGGAGGCGGTGCGCGGCCGGATGGTCCGGCTCGGCATGGTGCTGTCCGCCGCGGCCATCGCCGCGGTGCCGCTGGGGCTGGACCACGCGGTGCCCCCGGGGATCGTCGCGGTGGCGTGGTGCGTCGGCGGGCTCGGCATGGGCCTGGTGATCTCGTCGCTGAGCGTGCTGCTGCTGAAGGTGTCGAAGCCCAGCGACGCCGGGGCGAACTCCGCGGCCCTCCAGGTCAGCGACTCGCTGTCGAACGTCCTGCTGGTCGCCGCGGCCGGCACCGTCTTCACCGCGCTCGGCGGCGGCTCCATCGCGCCCTCGGCGACGGCCGTCAGCGCCGCCTCCGCCGCCCATCCCGCGGCCTTCACGGCCGTGTTCGTGCCGGCCGCCGCCATCGCCCTGGTGGGCGCCGCGCTGGCCCCCAGGGTCCACCCCAGGTCCTCCTGACGGTGCGCGGGAGGGCGGCCCCGGGCCTTCCCGGCCCCGGCGGCGGGAGTCCGGCGGGCGGAGCGCGGCGCCGCGCCGTGTGAGGTGGGTCGCACCCGCGCGGGCGGTGGCGTGGGTCGGCGGTTCGCGCGCCGCCGGCCGGTAGGCTGAGGCGGTTTTCGTACGGGCGCGAGCGCGCCCGGCCCCCGACCCCCACGGAGACCGTGACTACCGCCGCCTCACACCCGTCGCACTCGTCCCACCACCTCTCACCGGCCTTCCCCGGGCGCGCGCCCTGGGGCACCGCCAACAAGCTGCGGGCCTGGCAGCAGGGGGCCATCGACGCGTATGTGACCGCGCAGCCGCGGGACTTCCTGGCCGTCGCCACGCCCGGCGCCGGCAAGACGACCTTCGCGCTGAGCCTCGCCTCGTACCTGCTGCACAACCACCTGGTGCAGCAGATCACCGTCGTCGCGCCGACCGAGCACCTGAAGACGCAGTGGGCGGACGCGGCCGCGCGGATAGGGATCAGGCTCGACCCGGAGTACAGCGCCGGCCCGGTGGGCCGCGAGTACCACGGCGTGGCGGTGACCTACGCCGGTGTCGGCGTGCGCCCGATGCTGCACCGCAACCGCTGCGAGCAGCGCAAGACCCTGGTGATCCTCGACGAGATCCACCACGCCGGCGACAGCAAGTCCTGGGGCGAGGCGTGCCTGGAGGCGTTCGAGCCGGCGACCCGCCGCCTCGCGCTGACCGGCACGCCGTTCCGCTCGGACACCAACCCGATCCCGTTCGTCACGTACGAGGAGGGCAACGACGGCATCCGTCGGTCCTCCGCCGACTACACGTACGGATACGGCAACGCGCTGGACGACGGCGTGGTCCGCCCGGTGATCTTCCTCAGCTACAGCGGCACCATGCGCTGGCGCACCAAGGCCGGTGACGAGCTGTCCGCGCGGCTGGGCGAGCCGATGACCAAGGACGCCACCGGGCAGGCGTGGCGCACCGCGCTCGCCCCCAACGGCGAGTGGATCCCCAACGTCCTCAAGGCCGCCGACCAGCGGCTCACCGAGGTCCGCAAGGGCATCCCGGACGCCGGCGGCCTGGTCATCGCCACCGACCAGGACTCCGCCCGCGCCTACGCCAAGCTGATCAGGGAACTGACCGGCCACAAGGCCACGGTGGTGCTCTCCGACGACGCGGGCGCGTCCAAGCGCATCGAGGAGTTCAGCGCGAGCGAGGACCGGTGGATGGTCGCGGTCCGGATGGTCTCCGAGGGCGTCGACGTGCCGCGGCTGGCCGTCGGGGTGTACGCCACGACCATCTCCACGCCGCTGTTCTTCGCCCAGGCCGTCGGCCGGTTCGTCCGCTCCCGGCGGCGCGGCGAGACCGCTTCGGTGTTCCTGCCGACGATCCCGATGCTGCTGGAGTTCGCCTCCGAGATGGAGGTCGAGCGCGACCACGTGCTGGACCGGCCCAAGAAGCACGGCGAGGACGAGCTGTTCGCCGAGGAGGACCAGCTGCTCGCCGAGGCCGAGCGGGCCGAGGACGAGGCCACCGAGGACGACATGCTGCCCTTCGAGGCGCTGCAGTCCGACGCGGTCTTCGACCGGGTGCTGTACGACGGCGCCGAGTTCGGCATGCAGGCGCACCCGGGCAGCGAGGAGGAGCAGGACTACCTCGGCATCCCCGGCCTGCTGGAGCCGGACCAGGTGCAGATACTCCTGCAGAAGCGGCAGGCCCGGCAGATCGCCCACAGCAAGAAGAAACCGGCGGACGAGGCCGATCTTCTCGAACTGCCCGCGGAGCGGCGCCCGGTGGTCACCCACCGGCAGCTGCTGGAGCTGCGCAAGGAGCTCAACACCCTGGTCGCCGCCTACAACCACCAGAGCGGCAAGCCGCACGGGGTGATCCACAACGAGCTGCGCCGGGTGTGCGGCGGCCCGCCGAGCGCGGAGGCGACGGCCGGGCAGCTCGGCGAGCGCATCAAGAAGGTCCGGGAGTGGGCCACCCGGATGCGGTGATCCGCCACCGGTGATCCACTCCCGGTGGTCCACCGATCCGTTACCGGCGGCGCGCGGATCCGTATGCGGTGGTCTGCGGTGGATTCGCCGTGAACGCCCCCCACTCGAACCTCAAACTCGGGTCAAGGCGGCGCCCGGATTGTGGACGACCTCTTCCGCTGAGCGGTACTCGGTCGCTACGGTGCCGCTCACGCACGCGCCGTGGCAGAGCAGCCGCGGAGCGCAGCCGGTTTGCCGACACCAACCGGCGGCCTCTCCGCGCACTGCCGCGGGACCGGCAGTGCGATCCGTCCGTGAGATGCGCCGCCGATTTCACGAGGAGGGGGCGTCGTGACCGCGGAGACGTCTCAAACGCTCGACCGGGGCCTGCGGGTCCTGAAGCTGCTGGCCGACACCGACCACGGCCTGACCGTGACCGAGCTGGCGGCCAAACTCGGCGTCAACCGGACGGTGGTCTACCGGCTGCTGGCGACGCTCGAGCAGCATTCGCTGGTCCGCCGCGACCTCGGCGGCCGGGCCCGGGTCGGGCTCGGCGTGCTGGGCCTGGCCCACCAGGTGCACCCGCTGCTGCGCGAGGCCGCGCTGCCCGCGCTGCGCTCGCTGGCCGAGGACATCGGCGCGACCGCCCATCTGACGCTGGTCGACGGCACCGAGGCGCTGGCCGTCGCCGTCGTCGAGCCGACCTGGACCGACTACCACGTCGCCTACCGCACCGGCTTCCGGCACCCGCTGGACCGCGGCGCGGCGGGCCGGGCGATCCTGGCCGGCCGCGGCATGCAGCCGACCGCGGACGGCAGCAGCTGGGAGCGGTTCGCCGAGGACGGCCTGGTGCAGCAGGCGGCGCCGGGGGAGCAGGGCGGCCCCGGCGCGCAGGCGGTACGCATCCTGGAGGCCGCCGTGGCCGACGGCCGGGCGCCCGCCGACGGGGCCCAGCCGGGCGACGGCAGCGACCGCGTGATCGGCGAGGGCGGCGCGCTGAGCCGGCTCCGCTACGTGATCACCTCGGGCGAGCTGGAGGCGGGCGCGAGCGGCGCCGCCGCCCCGCTGCTGGGCGTGCCCGGCGTCGAGGGCAGCGTCGGCGTGGTGATGCTCGCGGACTCCGTGCCCGAGCGGGTCGGCGCCCGCGTCGTCGAGGCGGCGCTGGAGGTCGCGGACGCCCTGCGCTAGGACAGGCCCTAGGGCCGCGGCGGGGCTGCCCGGCAGCCGCGGGGGCAAGGGCCCGGGCCCGGCGCCCCGGGAGTGCCCCGGGAGCCCGCGGCAGCGCCCCGTTCGAGGGGAGGACGCGCGGTGAATTAGGGTCGGGCCCATGCCGAACCTCTCCCGCCGGTCCGTGGTGCTCTCGGTGTGCGCCGCGGTCGTGGCCGCCCTGCTCGCCGTGGCCGCCTTCGCGCCGCTGCCGTTCGCGATCGTCGAGCCGGGCCTGACCGCGAACGTGCTGGGCGCGGAGAGCGGCACGCAGGTCATCACGGTCACCGGGGTGCCGGTGCGCACCACCAGCGGCCAGCTGCGGCTGGTGACCATCCAGGCGACCGCGCCCAACGCGTCGGTGCACTTCAGCGACGTGTGGCGGGCCTGGTTCAAGAAGAACGAGGCGGCCATGCCGCGGGACGCGGTCTACCCCAGCGGCGGGTCGGTCCAGCAGATCGAGAAGGCCAACCTCAAGGAGATGACCCAGTCGCAGAACGACGCGACCTCGGCGGCGCTCAAGCAGATGGGCCTGTCGCCGTCCCAGGTGCACGTCACCCTGCGGCTCGCGGACGTCGGCGGGCCCAGCGCCGGGCTGCTGTTCAGCCTCGGCATCATCGACAAGATCGACGGCGACGGGCACGGCGGCGACCTCACCGGCGGCCGGAACATCGCCGGCACCGGCACGATCGACGCCTCGGGGAAGGTCGGCGCGGTGGGCGGGGTGCCGCTGAAGGAGCAGGCGGCCCGCCGGGACGGCGCCACGATCTTCCTGGTGCCGCGCGACGAGTGCTCCGACGCCAAGGCGGAACTCCCGTCCGGGATGAGGCTCATCCCGGTCACCACGCTGACCGGCGCGCTCTCCGCCCTGTCCGCGCTGCGCGCAGGCCAGGCGACCCCGGCCTGCTGACCGCCGCCGCCCGCTGACCACGTCGCCGTGCCCGGCGGGCCGCCTCAGCCCGTCACGGGCTCGCGTTCCGCCGCGGCCGCGCCGTCCCGCGGACCGTCCTCCCGTGGCCCGTCCTCGCCCGGCCGCTCCTCCTGCCCGGCGGTCTCCCAGGCGCGGAAGGCCGGCAGCACCAGCGGGCTGAGCGTGGTGACCAGGTACAGGGCGCTCACCGCGGCCAGCGCGGCCGTCAGCCCCGCGTACTGGACGACGTAGCCGCCGGCGAGCGCGCCCAGCGGCACCGCGACCAGCACCCCGGAGGTCACCGCGCCGAACACCCGGCTGCGCAGCCGCTCGGGGACCAGCCGCACCATCTCGGTGCCGATGATCGGGTTGAGCACGCCGCCGGCGAGCCCGCACACCGCGCAGGTGACGACCAGCGGGGCCAGCCCCGGCACGAACGCGCAGACCGCGGTCCGCGGGAAGCCGCAGACGATGAACGCGCCGATGAACAGGCCCCGTTGGGGCAGCCGCTGGCCGAACACGCCGTACAGCAGCGAGCCGACGAGCGCGGACGCGGCGAAGGTCCCGGAGACCACGCCGATGCTCACCGAGCCGCCCAGGTTCTCCCGGGCGTGCACCGGCAGCAGCACCGCCGACCACGCCTGGTCCAGCGCGTTGGTCACCATCACCATCACGACGACCGCGAACAGCAGCCGGGCGCGGAACAGGAACGCGTAGCCCTCGCGCAGTTGCGCCCGGTACCCGGCGAACGTGCCGGCCCCGCCGTCCCGTTCAGCGGCCCGGTCCTCGCGGGCCGCTCCCTCGCGCGCCTTCGCGCCGCCGGCCCGGCGGGCGCCGTCGCGCACCCCGAGCCCGATCAGCAGCGCGGAGACGGCGAAGGTGGCGGCGTCCAGCAGCAGCACGTTCGCCGCGCCGATCGCCGCGATGAGCACGCCGGCCAGCGGCGCGCCGAGCATCCGGGCGCCGCGGGAGGCGCCCTCGTAGGCGCTGGACGCGCGGGCGATGGTGGTGCCGGCCCGTTCCGCCAGCCGCGGCATCAGCACCTCGCGGGCGGTCTCGCCGGGCGCGTGGAACAGCCCGGAGACCGCGACCAGCGCCAGCAGCGCCCCGTACGACAGGTGCCCGGCCAGGTGCAGCACCGGCACCGCCGCCACCGCGAGCGCGCACACCGCGTCCGACGCGACGCTGCTGACGGCCAGGCCGAGCCGGTCGATCAGCGGGCCGCCGAGCAGCGCGGCCAGCACGACCGGCAGCGTGGCCGCGAAGGCGGTGAGCCCGGCCCGCCCGGCGCTGCCGGTGGTCTCCAGGACGAACCACGGGACGGCGACCAGGGTGAGCATGTTGCCGGCGATCGAGACGACGTTCGCGGCCAGCAGCAGCGCCAGCGGCCGCCGGTCGGTGTCGGGTGTGTGCATCGGTCCCCCCGGGATGTGGTGCGGTCGGCGCGGATACCGCGCGCCGCGCGGTGCGGTCCCGGCCGTCGTGGTGCGGTGCCCTCGGTCGAGTGGCGCCGCCGGCCCGGCCGGTGGTGCGGTCAGTCGGTACGGCGCGGGAAGGCGTGGAAGTGGATCCGCACGCGGGCGCTGTCCTCGGTCCCGTCGGGCACCCGGCCGCGGTAGGACTCGATCAGCCGGTGCACCTCCTGGTCGAGTTCTAGGGCGAGTTCGGGCGTCAGGCGGATCGAGTAGTCGCTGAGGTCCCAGGCCTGCTGCCACTGCTCGGGCCAGTCGTGCAGGGTGCCGAGCCAGGTGCCCACCTGCTCGGCGTGGTCGGTGGCCACCGTGTGCAGGAACGTCGTCAGGGCGCCGCGCACCTCGGGGTCCGGGTGCTCCAGGAACTCCTCCAGGCTGTCGAAGCGGCTTCCGCGGTGCACCGCCTTCCACCAGCGCTCGCGGGCGGTGCCGCGGTCCGGGTCGTCGACGACGAAGCCGTACGCGGCGAGCTGCCGCAGGTGGTAGCTGGTGGCGCCGCTGGATTCGCCGATCCGGGCGGCGAGGCCCGACGCGGTGGCCGGGCCGTCCTCGCGGAGCATCGCCAGCAGCCGCATGCGCAGCGGATGGGCCAGGCCGCGCAGCGAGCGCGGGTCCAGCGGCGCGATGTCGTCGCTGTCGTGAGGGGAGGAGGCGGCCGGGCCGGCCTCGGGAGTCTGCGGAGTCTCGGACACGACGCCAGCGTACGAAGATGCAAAGAGTCTTTGCAAGGGTTCTTTGCAAAGAATCTTTGCACCATGGTCAGGGGTCGGCCCGGCAGGCCGGGCGGGGGAGGCCCCGCCGGGCCGGGTCCCGCCCGCTACTCGTCGTGCGCGGCCTGCTCCACCAGCGGGATGATCCGCAGCGGCACCGGGTTCTCCATCACGATCGCGGTGGACGCCCGCACGATCCCCTCGAAGCCGACCACCCGGTCGATCACCCGCTGCAGGTCGGCGTTGGACCGCGCGACCAGCCGGCAGAGCATGTCGCCCTCGCCGGTCGTGGTGTGGAGTTCCAGCACCTCCGGCACGTCCGCCAGGTGCGCCCGCACGTCCGGGCCCTGCCCCTGGCGGATCTCCAGGGTGGCGAAGGCGGTCACCGGATAGCCGAGCGCCGCCGGGTCCACCTGCGGCCCGAAGCCGCGGATCACGCCGCCGGACCGGAGCCGGTCGAGCCGCGCCTGGACCGTGCCGCGGGCCACCCCGAGCCGCCGGGACGCCTCCAGCACGCCTATCCGCGGCTCCTCGGCCAGCAGGGTGATCAGCCTGCCGTCCAGCGCGTCGATCCCCATGCCGCGGCCTCCTGTGGTCATACTGCACAGATTGTCCCGACGATCCTGGCTGCGACTGGGCAAGGTGTCCAGCGAAAACACGAACTATTGCGCACTCTGAGGCACGGGGAGACGCTTTTCCCATGACTGAGAAGGATGCATTCCCGGTAAAGGGCATGGACGCCGTCGTGTTCGCGGTGGGCAACGCGAAGCAGGCGGCGCACTACTACTCGACGGCGTTCGGCATGCGCCGCGTGGCGTACTCCGGACCGGAGAACGGCAGCCGTGAGACCGCCTCCTACGTCCTGGAGTCGGGCGGCGCCCGCTTCGTCTTCACCTCCGTCATCAAGCCCGACACCGACCGCGGCCGGTTCCTCGCCGAGCACGTGGCCGAGCACGGCGACGGCGTGGTCGACCTGGCGATCGAGGTGCCGGACGCCCGGGCGGCGTATGCCTACGCCATCGAGCACGGCGCCACCGGCCTCGAGGAGCCGCACGAACTCAAGGACGACAACGGCACGGTGGTGCTCGCCGCCATCGCCACCTACGGCCAGACCCGGCACACCCTCGTCGACCGGTCCGGCTACGACGGGCCGTACCTGCCGGGCTACGTGGCCGCGGCACCGCTGGCCGAGCCCCCGCAGCACCGCTTCTTCCAGGCCGTCGACCACTGCGTCGGCAACGTCGAACTCGGCCGGATGAACGAGTGGGTGGAGTTCTACAACCGCGTCATGGGCTTCACCAACATGAAGGAGTTCGTGGGCGACGACATCGCCACCGAGTACTCCGCGCTGATGTCCAAGGTCGTCGCGGACGGCAGCCGCAAAGTCAAGTTCCCGCTCAACGAGCCCGCGATGGGCAAGAAGAAGTCGCAGATCGACGAGTACCTGGAGTTCTACGGCGGCCCCGGCGTCCAGCACATCGCACTGGCCACCAACGACATCGTCGCCTCGGTCCGCGCGATGCGCGCCGCGGGCGTGGAGTTCCTGGACACCCCCGACTCGTACTACGACACCCTCGGCGAGTGGGTCGGCGACACCCGCGTGCCGGTGGACACGCTGCGCGAGCTGAAGATCCTGGCCGACCGCGACGAGGACGGCTACCTGCTGCAGATCTTCACCAAGCCGGTGCAGGACCGGCCGACGGTGTTCTTCGAGATGATCGAGCGGCACGGCTCCATGGGCTTCGGCAAGGGCAACTTCAAGGCCCTGTTCGAGGCGATCGAACGCGAGCAGGAGCGCCGCGGCAACCTCTGACCGGAGGACCGGAGGACCGGAGGACCGGAGGACCGGAGGACCGGAGGACCGGAGGACCGGAGGACCGGAGGACCGGAGGACCGGAGGACCGGGGCTCCGCGCGGAGCGCCGGGCGCACCGCATCGGGCCGGGACCGCGCAGGGGGGCGGTCCCGGTCCGCCCGCGTCCGGACGCCGGAGGGGGAGGGACGATCTTCCGCGCGGCCGCCCGCGGTGACAGGGTGAGAGCATGCGCGAACTGATCGCACGGCTGCACGAGGGCGTGCCGGCGTCCGCCGTGCTGACGGACCCGGACGTCACCGCCGCCTACGCCCGCGACCAGGCGGCGTTCTCCGACGCCGGCGCGCCCGCCGTCGTGGTGCTGCCGCGCACGGTCGAGGAGGTGCAGCACGTGCTGCGCACCGCCACCGCACTGCGCGTGCCGGTGGTGCCGCAGGGCGCCAGGACCGGGCTCTCCGGCGGGGCCAACGCCGTCGACGGCTGCATCGTGCTGTCGACGGCCCGGATGGACCGCATCGTGGAGATCGACCCGGTCGAGCGGATCGCGGTCGTCGAGGCCGGCGTCGTCAACGCGGCGCTCTCCCGCGCCGCCGCCGGGCACGGCCTGTCCTACCCGCCGGACCCCTCCAGCTGGGAGGAGTGCACCATCGGCGGCAACATCGGCACCGGGGCCGGCGGCCTGTGCTGCGTGAAGTACGGCGTCACCGCGGAGTACGTGCTCGGGCTGGACGTGGTGCTCGCGGACGGGCGGCTGCTGCGCACCGGGCGGCGCACCGCCAAGGGCGTGGCCGGCTACGACCTGACGCGGCTGTTCGTCGGCTCCGAGGGCACCCTGGGGATCGTGGTCAGGGCGGTGGTCGCGCTGCGCCCGTCGCCGCCCCCGCAGCTCGCGATGGTGGCCGAGTTCCCGTCCGCGGCGGCGGCCGCCGCCGCGGTCTGCGCGATCATGGAGCGCGGCCACGCCCCGTCGCTGCTGGAGTTGATGGACCGAACGTCGGTGCGCGCCGTCAACGACCTGGCGCGGATGGGCCTGCCGGACTCCACCGAGGCGCTGCTGCTGGCCGCGTTCGACACTCCCGACCCGGCCGCCGACCTGGCCGCCGTCGGCGACCTGTGCACGGCCGCGGGCGCCACCGCGGTGGTGCCCGCCGAGGACGCTGCGGAGTCCGAACTCCTGCTCCAGGCGCGGCGGTTGTCACTGCCCGCGCTGGAGCGGCTGGCGCCCTCGCTGATGATCGACGACGTGTGCGTGCCGCGCGGCCGGCTCGGCGACATGCTCGACGGGGTCGCCGCGATCGCCGGGAAGTACGCGCTGACCATCGGGGTCTGCGCGCACGCCGGCGACGGCAACACCCACCCCGTGGTGTGCTTCGACCCGCAGGACGCCGACCAGACCCGGCGCGCCCGCGACGCCTTCGACGCGATCATGGCGCTGGGTCTGGAACTCGGCGGCACCATCACCGGCGAGCACGGCGTCGGCCTGCTGAAGCGGGACTGGCTGGCGCGCGAGCTGGGCGAGACCGGCGTCGAGGTGCAGCGCGGTATCAAGGCGGTGCTGGACCCGCTGGGGCTGCTCAACCCCGGCAAGCTCTTCTGACCGCCCGGCCCGCGACCGATCGGCCTGCGACCGCCCGGCCCGCGACCGCCCGGCGCCCGGCCCGCGGGCGCGCCATGTCCCGGCGCGCCACGGCCCCGCGCGCAACCGCCGCGCGCGCGGCCGTCCGGCGCGCGGTCCCGCCGCGCGCTCTCGTTCCGCGCTCGCCCGGCCCGGCGGCACCCGCTACGCACTCGCGTCGGGGGTGTCGTCCGTCCCGCCCGTGCTCCACGGGTCGCGCAGCCACAACTCGTCGCCGGCGGTGGGCGCGAGCAGCCGGCTGAGCCCGTCGTCCATGCCCAGCTGCTCGTGCTCGGTGCCGGGCGCGACGACCCGCAGCGTGCGCTCCAGCCAGGCGGCGACCGGCGACGACGGCGCCTCCAGCAGCGCGTCGCCGTCCGGCGAGCTGAGCGCCAGGCAGATCACGCTGCGGCCGTTGACCTTGGTCGGCCAGATCCGCACGTCGCCGTGCCCGCACGGCCGGAACACCCCCTCCACGATCAGCTCGCGGGCGAACGTCCAGTTCACCGGCGCGTCCGAGCCCACATGGAAGGTGATGTGCACGGCATAGGGGTCGTGCGCGCGGTAGGCGAGCAGGGCCGGCACCGGAATACTGCGCTCCGGTGACAGCACGAGCTGCATTTCGAGTTCGCGTTCCACCACGGTCTGCATCTGTCGACGTCCTTTCCCTCGGCGCGGTGGCCCCGGGCCGGTCGGCCCGCGGGGCCTTGCACCTGGAAGAGAGCGCGTGCCTCTCCAACCATTACGCGGGTTGACTCGATTCGCTTCAAATTTCCCGAACCTTGGGCAACGGGAGGCCCGTGAGGGTAAGGACGTGTCGATGCGTCAACGACAGCGGTGTGCGGCACGGCGGGCCCGACGCGTCCGCCGTTCTGGTAGATGTGGACGCACACCCCCGGCCGAGCAGATACGGAACCCGTGAACCATGAGCGCACCACCATCTGGCTCCTCCGGTTCTTCACCGTCGCCGTCCTCCCCGTCCGCGGCGCCGGGGTACTACCCCGACCCGTCGATCCCGAACTACATCCGCTACTGGAACGGCTCCGCCTGGGTCCCCGGTACCAGCCGCCCCGCACCGGTCGACTCGACCCCGGAGAACCCCACCGGCGGCGCACCCGCACCCGCGCCTGCGCCCGCACCCGCTCCCGCCACGGCCTGGCCCGCTGCGGAGGGGTCCGCCGCGCAGGGCTCCGACCCGGGCCCGGCCGGCCGGCCGGCCCAGGAGCGGCCCGGCGGGCGCGCGATCGACGAGTCGGGGCCGATGTTCCTTGACGAGGACCCGGCGGCGCCCCGCGCCGACACCGGCCCGGCCGGGGTGCCGGCGCAGGGGGGCGCGCCGCAGGGCGGCGCCGCCCAGGGGCCAGCGGGCCACGGCCTGCCCGGGCACGCGGTTCCGGGCCAGGGTGTTCCGGGCCAGGGCGGAGCCGGTCCCGGGGGCCCCGGTCAGGGCGGCGCCGCGCAGGATCCGCGCTCCGGGGCCGGGCAGGATCCCCGCTCCGGCACGGGGCAGGACGCCGGGCCCGCGTGGCCGTCGATGCAGCGGCCCGGGCAGCAGCTGCCCCGGATCTCGTGGGGCGCCGAGCAGGGGCGGCCCGGCGCCCAGCCGCCGCAGGCGTCGCCCGGCGTGCAGGCCGTGCCCGGCCAGCCGGGCGCACCGGCCGCCGAGTCCCGCCCCACCGCGCCCGCGGGTCCCGCCCCGTCCGCAGGACCCGGCGCGCCGTCCGCACCCGCGGGACCCGCAGGGCCGGCCGCTCCCCAGGCGCCGCTGCCCGGGCACCCGGCCCAGCCCGTCGCCCCCGGACCGCAGCCCGTCCCGCAGGGCGGGCCCGGGCCCGCGGCCCAGCCGTCGCCCGCCGGGCAGCCCGCTCCCGCCCAGCCGGCGGCGCCGTGGGCCGCGCAGGTGCACGACCTGGCGCAGCCGCCGTGGCGTCCGGTGCCGAGCGACCCGTTCGGCGTCTCCCAGGGCCACGACCGTCCCGGCGGCCTGATGCGCCGGTTCGCCGCCCGGGTGATCGACGGCGTGCTGCTGGCCGCCGTCACCGGCGCGGCCGCGTTCCCGCTGGGCACCTCCGCCTACCACCACGCCAAGGACAAGGTGGACCAGGCGAAGCTGACCGGAGAGACCGTCAAGGTGTGGCTGCTGGACGGGACGACCGGGACGGACCTGGCCGCCGTGGTCGGCGTCCTGCTGGTCGCCGGGCTGCTGCTGGAAGTGCTGCCGACCGCCAAGTGGGGCCGTACGCTGGGCAAGAAGCTGGTGGGCCTGCAGGTGCTGGACATCGAGGGCCAGTTGCCGCCCGGGTTCGGGGCGAGCCTGCGCCGCTGGCTGACCCACACGCTGCTCGACGTGACGGTCGTCGGCCTGCTGGGCAGCGCCTGGGGCCTGTTCGACCGGCCGTGGAAGCAGGGCCTGCACGACAAGGCGGCCGGGACGTTCGTCGCCGAGGGGTGACGGGCTCCGGCCCGTTACCCCGAACGGGCCTCGCGGCGGGCGGGCCCCGCACAGCCGGGTTTGACTCGGGACATGAGCACCGACCAGCCGCCGCCCAGCGAACCGCCCGGCCAGGGGGGCAACCCGCCGCCCGGCCAGGGTCCGAACCAGCCGCCGCCGGGCAACCCGTACTCGGGCGGCCCCTACGGCGCACCGCCGCCGAGCGGCGGCGAGGGCCCCTACGGCGGCGGCGGTCCGTACGGCGGCGGCGGTCAGGGCGGTCCCCCCGGGGGCGGCGGCCCCTACGGCCAGAACCCTTACGAGGGCGGGCATCCCGGCCAGGACCCGCTGGCCGGGATGCCCCCGCTGGCCCCGGGCGGCAAGCGGGTGCTCGCCCGGATCATCGACATCATCATCGTGCTGATCCCGTCGTTCCTGCTGGACTGGGCCGCGGTCGGCCTGCAGAGCAACGACTTCACCACCGGGCGGTCGGCGGTCGGCGGCGTGTTCACCGCCGGGCTCGGCTTCCTGTACGAGTTCTTCATGACCAGGTCCAACGGCCAGACCATCGGCAAGCGGATGATGGGCCTGCGGGCGGCGACGCTGGCCGACGGCAGCGTGCCGGACTCGCAGTCGTCCGCGGTGCGCGCCGCCATCCTGTGGCTGCCGGCGTTCTGCTGCAGCTGCCTGTGGTTCGTGATCATCGGGATCACGGTGCTCTTCGACCGGCCCTACAAGCAGGGCCTGCAGGACAAGGCGGCGAAGACGGTGGTGGTCGAGGCCACCTGACGGGCCGGCGGCCCTCTGTACCGTCACCCGGTCGGCTGATTTACTCATCAGCCATGACCGCTGACCGACCGTCGGGTATGGCCCCGCTGGCCACGCCCTCGCAGCGCTTCCTGGCCCGGGTGATCGACACCGGGGTGCTGCTGGTGCTCGACGTCCTCGTGTCCGCGGTGCTCCTCGGCGGCGACGTCCGGCACCCCGGCGACGTCCCGTACGGCAGGCAGGTCCTGGTCGGCATGCTGATGTTCGTCCTGTACTTCGCGTACGAGGGCGCCATGACGGCCGCCCGCGGGCAGACGCTGGGCAAGATGGCGATGCGGATCCGCGCGGCGCGGCTGTCCGACGGGGCGGTGCCGGGACCCGCGGGGTGGACCCGGGCCGCGGTGTACGCGCTGCCCGGGGTCCTGTCCGTGATCCTGGTCGGCCCGCTGTTCTGGCTGCTGAACTCCCTGTGGTGCCTGTGGGACCAGCCGTTCCGGCAGTGCCTGCACGACAAGGCGGCCGGCACCGTGGTCGTGGCCGCCCTCTAGGCCCGGCGGGCGTCTCAGCGCCGCAGCGAGTGCTCGCTCACCCGGGGTTCCGCGGTGGCGGCCACCCGGGCGCGGGGCACCGGGACCCGGGCCGGCCGCGGCGCGCGGTCCGGACTCGCGGCGGGCGCGGCGGCAGGGCGGTGGCCGCGCGGGGCCAGCGCCACGGCCACGAGCAGTCCGGCCAGCAGCCCGGACGCGGCCAGGCCGGCGACGGCGGCCCCGGAACGGGCGTCGGTGGCCAGCAGCAGCACCACCGTGGTCAGGACGACGGTCAGGGAACCGCAGGCGACCTGCGCGGTCGTGGGTCGGGGCATGAGGGAATCCGTCCTCGGGGGTACGCCGGTGCGGGGGATCACCGGCGGGCACTGACGGGTACGCACGGACTGACGGGCTCTCAGAGCTCGACTCTACGGTTCGGCATGCCCCGGCCCGGCACCGGGTAAGCAGGCGCCCCTCCCCGGTGCGGTGCACAAGGGGGGCGCACGGGGTCGCACACCTGACCGGTAGCCCGACGGCACGTGCACGCGCGGGAGTTGGCGCTGTCCGCTGAGCGAGATCCCCCGCTCCGGAAACCGGCAAACCTACGGCGCAGTCATGCTCAAGTCAAGATCTGTCTTTTCCGCCGTCACTCCGATGCAATGGCCTTTCCCAAGGGGAGGTCAAGGAATCTTGAAGACTCAGCGGAGGATCACCCAACCCGCCGCCCTGGCCCTCGCGATAGCCGTGCTCGGCGTGCCCGCGGTCACCGCCGCCGGCGCCCACGCGGCGGTACCGGACCAGGCCGGATCCGCCGGAAGCGCGGCGGCCTCGCACGATCCCGCGGCAAGCGAACCGCACGATCTGCCGGGCCCGTTCAGCAAGCAGCAGGCGGCCGAGCGCAGCGCGGCGCTGCAGCAGGTCGTCTCCGGCGAGGCGAGCGTCCAGCAGCGCGACGGTTCCAAGGTCGTCCAACTCGGCGGCGGCAAGGGCAAGAAGAGCAAGTACGTCGAACTGGGGCGGGAGAAGACCGACAAGATCTTCACGATCCTCGTGGAGTTCGGCGACACGGTCGACTCGACCACGCAGTACGACCCGGACGGCCCGGACGGCCCGAAGCCGCCGGTGACCAAGTACGGCGGCACGCCCGGCCCGGCGCACAACACCATCGCCGAGCCCGACCGGGCGAACGACAACTCCACCGCCTGGCAGGCCGATTACAACCAGCAGCACTTTAAGGACCTGTACTTCTCGCACGCCTCGGGCAAGGAGTCCCTGGCGAAGTACTACGAGAAGCAGTCCTCGGGCCGCTACTCGGTGGACGGCGAGGTCTCCGCCTGGGTCAAGGTGCCGGCCAACGAGGCCCGTTACGGCTCGAACTACTGCGGCTCCACGATCTGCTCCAACGCCTGGGACCTGATCCGCGACGCGACGAACGCGTACGTCGCCGACCAGAAGGCCCAGGGCCGCACCACCGCGCAGATCAAGGCGGACCTGGCGCAGTACGACCAGTGGGACCGCTACGACTACGACGGCGACGGCAACTTCAACGAGCCCGACGGCTACATCGACCACTTCCAGATCGTGCACGCCGGCGAGGACGAGTCCGCGGGCGGCGGCGCCCAGGCGACCGACGCGCTGTGGGCGCACCGCTGGTACGCCTACGGCACCGACGCGGGCAAGACCGGTCCGGCGGACAACAAGGTCGGCGGCACCCAGATCGGCGACACCGGCATCTGGGTCGGCGACTACACCCTCCAGCCGGAGAACGGCGGACTGGGCGTCTTCGCCCACGAGTACGGCCACGACCTCGGCCTGCCGGACGAGTACGACACCACCTACGCCGGTGAGTCGAGCGTCGCGTTCTGGTCGCTGATGTCGTCCGGTTCGTGGATGGGCACCGGCCAGAACGCCATCGGTGACCTCCCCGACGACATGAGCGCCTGGGACAAGCTGCAGCTGGGCTGGCTCAACTACGGGACCGCCAAGGCCGCGTCGCCGTCCACGACGAGGCTGGGAGTCGCGGAGTACAACACCAAGGACAAGCAGGCGCTGGTCGTCCAGCTGCCCGACAAGGCGGTCACCACCGCCATCACGCCGCCGGCCGAGGGCGCGGCGCAGTGGTGGAGCGGCATGGGCGACAACCTGTCCAACACGCTGACCCGCTCGGTCGACCTCACCGGTGCCGGCACCGCGTCCCTGAACCTCAAGGGCTGGTGGGACATCGAGGAGAACTACGACTACCTCTACACCGAGGTGTCCGCCGACGGCGGCGCCACCTGGACCGCGCTGGACGGCACCGCCAACGGCAAGTCCCTGCCGCGCGACGGCGGTGACGCGCCCGCGCTGACCGGCACCTCCGGTGCGTACGAGGACCTGGCGTTCCCGCTGGACGCCTACGCCGGCAAGCAGATCCAGCTGCGCTTCCGCTACCTCACCGACGGCGGCGTGGCGCAGAAGGGCTTCGCGGCCGACGCGATCACCGTGACCGCCGACGGCGCCACCGTGGTCAGCGACGGCGCGGAGAACGGCGACAACGGCTGGACCGCCAAGGGCTTCTCGCGGATCGGCGGGTCGTTCTCCAACGACTACCCGCAGTACTACATCGCCGAGAACCGGCAGTACGTGTCGTACGACAGCACGCTGCGCACCGGCCCGTACAACTTCGGCTTCACCGGCACCCGGCCGGACTGGGTCGAGCACTTCCCGTACCAGAACGGCCTGCTGATCTGGCTGTGGGACACCTCGCAGCCGGACAACAACGTCGGCATCCACCCCGGCTCCGGCCAGATCCTGCCGGTCGACGCGCACGCCACGCCCGAGAAGTGGGCGGACGGCTCGATCATGCGCAACCGGATCCAGGCGTACGACTCGCCGTTCAGCCGGTACGCGACCGACGGCTTCACGCTGCACGCCAACGGCGTCGCGGCGAAGGTCCCGGCCAAGCCCGGCGTGCCGGTCTTCGACGACCACCAGGGCACCTACTGGTACAGCAGCAACCCGACCGGCGGCGTCAAGGTGCCGGACACCAACACCAGGATCACCATCCTGAGCGAGGCCAAGGACGGCTCCACGATGACCGTGCAGGTCGCACCGAGCCGCCGCTGACCTCATCCGGTCATGTGCAGGACAGGTTACATACGGTTTGACCTGCGTTGATCCGGCGTTCGGCCGTCGTCCTCTGGTGGGCGGCGGCCGAACGGCCTTAGATGTGTCCATGGCCGTCGGTGGTTTCACCAAGCTCCCGAGCGGCACGGTGATCGTCGCCCTCGCGCTGCCGCAGCCGGGCTGCCCCGACCACACCGTGCGCGTGGTGGTGCACGCCCTGAGCCGGCAGCGGGCGCTGACCCGGCTGAGCAACCTGGGCTTCCGCGGCGCCCGGATGAGCGGCAACGCGGAGCCGCCCACCCCGGACGAGATCACCGCCGTGCTGCACCATCCGGACGGTCTGATCTGGCGCGACTACCGTGCGCGCACGGCCGACCCCTGGCACCCCATCTCCGCGCTGAGCCGGGTGGCCGGGCCCATCCCGTAGCGGGCCGGGCCGCCGTGCGGTCAGCCGTGGACGACCGGCGTGCCGGTCAGCGCGACGCCCGCGGCCCGCAGGTCGGCGAGCGCCTGCTCGGTGGAGGCGGCGGCGACGCCCGCGGTGAGGTCCAGCAGCACCCGGGTCGCGAAGCCCTCGCGGGCCGCGTCCAGGGCGGTGGCCCGCACGCAGTGGTCGGTGGCGATGCCCACCACGTCGACCTCGGTGACGTCGTGGCCGCGCAGCCAGGCGGCGAGCGACCCGCCGTTCTCGTCCCGGCCCTCGAAGCCGCTGTAGGCGGCCGCGTGGGCGCCCTTGTCGAACACCGCCTCGATCGCCCCCGAGGCGACCGCGGGCGCGAAGTTCGGGTGGAAGCCCACGCCCTCGGTGCCGGCCACGCAGTGCCGCGGCCAGGACGACGCGAAGTCCGGGTGGTCGGAGAAGTGCGAGCCGGGGTCGATGTGGTGGTCGCGGGTGGCCACCACGTGCCGGTAGGCACCGGCTCCCGAGGCGTCACCGATCAGATCGGTGATCGCGGCGGCCACGTCGGCCCCGCCGGACACGGGCAGGCTGCCGCCCTCGCAGAAGTCGTTCTGCACGTCGACGACGATCAGTGCGCGGTGCATGGTGCCCTTCCGGCGGAAATCGGGACGGGGCGGCGGTCGCGTGACCGCCGGGACCCACTCCTTCGGAGCGTAGGGCGCGGTGGCGGCCGGGGGGAAGCTCTGCCCTTGTGCGGGTTGCCGGGCGATTCACCGTCCCGCGGCGGTGGGTGCCGTCCGGCTCCGGGCCACCCGCCGGTGGGGGGCTTGTCTCCGCCCCGGAGGGGGGGTGCGGTCCGCTCCGGGCCACCCGCCGGTGGGGGCTTGTCGCGCAGTTCCCCGCGCCCCTGAGGGGCGCCCCGGTCCGTTGGGGCGGCCGCGCCCGCGGGTCCTTCTAAAGGGTGAGGTATTCGGTGGGGAGGACGGGTTCGCCGCGGGAGAGCTGGGTGGCGGAGAGGGGGAGGCCGGCGCGGGACTCGATGTGGCGGGTGCGGGCCGCGTCGAGGGGCTCGCGGCCGACGATCTCGCCGCCCTTGACGAGGGGGACCAGCAGCTGCCGCCCGGCGAGGTCGTCCGGCACCGGGCCGCTGCCGATCACCTCGGCCTCGGCGACGCCGTCCTCGTCCAGCCGGCGCGCGGCCCACTTGCGGCCGCCGATGCTGGTCTTGCCGCCCAGCGACTTCTTCGCCACGGGGACCAGCGGCGCGTCCGGCGCGTCCGAGACGCCCCTGGCCACCAGCTTGTAGACCATCGAGCACGTCGGGTGGCCGCTGCCGGTGACCAGCGAGGTGCCCACCCCGTAGGCGTCGACCGGCGCCGCCGCGAGCGAGGCGATCGCGTACTCGTCGAGGTCGGAGGTGACCACGATCCTGGTGTTCTTCGCGCCCAGGTCGTCCAGCTGCTGCCGAACCCGGTGGGCGAGCAGCAGCAGGTCGCCGGAGTCGATGCGGACCGCGCCCAGCTCCGGCCCCGCCACCTCCACGGCGGTGCGCACCGCGGCGGCCACGTCGTAGGTGTCGACCAGCAGCGTGGTGTCCCGGCCCAGGGCCTCCACCTGGGCGGTGAACGCGCCCTTCTCGGTGTCGTGCAGCAGCGTGAAGGCGTGCGCGCTGGTGCCGATGGTGGGCAGCCCGTAGCGGAAGCCGGCCGCCAGGTTCGAGGAGGACCGGAAGCCGCCGACGTAGGCGGCCCGGGAGGCGGCCACCGCGGCCAGCTCGTGGGTGCGGCGGGCGCCCATCTCCATCAGCGGGCGGCCGCCGGCCGCCACCGCCATCCGGGACGCGGCCGCCGCGATCGCCGAGTCGTGATTGAGGATCGACAGCACGACCGTCTCCAGCACCACCGCCTCGGCGAAGGTGCCCTCCACCCGCAGGATCGGGGATCCGGGGAAGTACACCTCGCCCTCCGGGTAGCCCCACACGTCGCCGGTGAAGCGGTATCCGGACAGCCACTCCAGGGTGGCCTCGTCGACGACCTGCTCGCGCTGCAGGAAGTCCAGCACGGGACCGTCGAAGCGGAAGTTCTCGATCGCGTCCAGCACCCGGCCGGTACCGGCCACGACTCCGTAGCGGCGCCCCTCGGGCAGCCGGCGGGTGAAGGCCTCGAAGACCGAGCGGCGGTGCGCGGCGCCGCTGCGCAGGGCGGCCTGCAGCATGGTCAGCTCGTACCGGTCGGTGAACAGGGCGGTGGACGGCACGTCCACCGGCAAAGCCAGGTCTGCTGTGCTCATGGCGACGATGCTACCCCACATCTCGTCAGTCTGACGATTTCTCGGGGCACCCCTGCCGCCAGCAAGGCCATTTGTGTCACGGCCCACATGAGCGGCAGCATGGGTTACGTGAGTGTTGCGCCAGTCGAGATCGAACGCACCGAGTCGAGCGAAGCGCCCTTCCAGGTACCCGAGCCGGACGTTCCGTGGGTGACGCTCGTACACAACGACCCCGTCAACCTGATGAGCTACGTGACGTACGTCTTCCAGACGTACTTCGGCTACTCGAAGGGCAAGGCCACCAAGCTGATGAAGGACGTCCACTACAAGGGCCGGGCCGTGGTCTCCAGCGGCACGCGCGAGGAGATGGAGCGCGACGTGCAGGCGATGCACGGCTACGGCCTCTGGGCGACCATGTCGCAGGACCGCTGATGAGCCGCCGACGCGCCCGCGCCGGTTACTTCGGGCCGGCCTCCGGCGGTGGAGCCGCCATCGCGCTCGACGACGTGGAGATCTCCATCCTGCGCAGCCTGGCCGTCCAGCTGCTGGAACTCATCGGCCCCGGCGACCAGCCGGCCGGCGCCGAGGAGGACCCGCTGGCCCAGCTGTTCGCCGAGGGCCCGACGAAGCCGCCGGAGGACCCGGCGCTCGCCCGGCTGTTCCCCGACGCCTACGAAGAGACCGCAGACGCCTCGGAGTTCCGCCGCTACACCGAGAACGACCTGCGGGCCCGCAAGCGCGAGGACGCCCTGGCGATGATCCGGGTGCTCGACCGCGGCGGCCCGGTCCTGGAGCTCACCGCCGAGGAGGCCCGGCAGTGGCTGGGCGGCCTCAACGACCTGCGGCTGACCCTCGGCACCCGGCTGGAGGTCACCGAGGAGGACAGCGACGAGCTGTACCGCCTGGCCGACAGCGACCCGCGCAAGCCGCTGGTGATGGCCTACCTGTGGCTCGGCGGTCTGCAGGAGTCGCTCGTCGAGACGCTGCTGGGCTGAGCCTTTCCGGTGTCGTTCGGCCGCCGGAGCGGCGGCCGGCCGCCCCGGCGGGTACCCATCGGCCATGACGGACGACGAGGGGTACGCACGGGGGCTGGGCAGCCGGCAGATCCAGATGATCGCCATCGGCGGGGCCATCGGCACCGGCCTGTTCCTCGGCGCCGGCCGCGCCATCCACCAGGCCGGCCCCAGCCTGCTGCTGATGTACGCGATCGCCGGCGTCGCCGTGTTCGCCATCATGCGGGCGCTCGGCGAGCTGCTCACCTACCGCCCGGTGTCCGGCTCCTTCGCCGACTACGCGCGGGAGTTCCTCGGGCCCTTCACCGGCTTCGCCACCGGCTGGACGTACTGGCTGATGTGGGTGGTCACCGGTATGGCCGAGGTCACGGCGGCGGCCACCTACATCGCCTACTGGTGGCCGCAGGTGCCGCAGTGGAGCGCCGCCCTGGTCTTCCTGGTGGTGCTCTTCGCCGCCAACCTGATCTCGGTGCGGCTGTTCGGCGAGGTCGAGTTCTGGCTGTCGATGATCAAGGTCACCGCGATCCTGGGGATGATCCTCATCGGCCTGGGCGTGCTCACCCTGGGCCTGGGCGCCGCCGGCGCCACCGCGTCGGTCGGCCACCTGTGGCACGACGGCGGCTTCTTCCCCAACGGCGTCGGCCGCTCGCTGCTCACCCTGCAGATCGTGATGTTCGCCTACGTCGCCGTCGAACTCGTCGGCGTCACCGCCGGAGAGGCGGAGAACCCCCGCAAGACCCTGCCGCGCGCCATCAACACGCTGCCGTGGCGGATCGCGCTGTTCTACGTCGGCGCGCTCGCCGTCATCCTGTGCATCGTGCCGTGGACCGAATTCCGGCCGGGCGTCAGCCCGTTCGTCGCCGCGTTCGCCCACGTCGGCATCCCGCTCGGCGCCGGCATCGTCAACTTCGTGGTGCTCTCCGCGGCCCTGTCCTCCTGCAACTCCGGCATGTACTCCACCGGCCGGATGCTGCGCGACCTGGCCGTCAACGGGCAGGGCCCGGCCGTCTTCAGCCGGCTGACCGCACGCCGCACCCCGGCGGCCGGCATCCTCGTCTCGGTCGCCGTGATGGGCATCGGGGTGTGGCTCAACTACATCGACCCGGCAGGGGCGTTCACCTACATCACCGCCTTCGCCACGGTCGCCGGCGTGTGGACGTGGGGGGTGATCCTGGCCGCGCACATCCGCTACCGGGCGGCGGTCCGCGCCGGGCGGGCCGCCCCCGCGTGGTTCACCGCACCCGGGGGAGCGGCCGCCAGCTGGTGCACCCTGGCCTTCCTCGCCCTGGTCGTGGTGCTGATCGGCGCCGACTCCGAGGCCCGGATCTCGCTCTACGGCGCCCCGGTGTGGGCGGCGGCGCTGGCCGCGGGCTACGCGGTGCTGCGCCGCCGCAACCCCTCGGCCTTCGTGCGCAGGCCGCACCTGGCGCCCGCCGACCCCGGCGCGGTGCCGGCCGACCCGGACGAGGCGGCAGGGGCCGCGGCGGACGCGCCCGCCCTGTGAGGGCGGGCGGCGGGGGCTTTGTTACGTTGCCCGCATGCTGACCATCACCCAGGACCTGTACGACAAGATCGTCGCGCACGCCCGCGCCGACCACCCCGACGAGGCGTGCGGGATCGTCGCGGGCCCCGCGGGCAGCGACCGCCCCGAGCGCTTCGTGCCGATGCTGAACGCGGCACGCTCGCCCACCTTCTACGAGTTCGACTCCGGCGACCTGCTGCGGCTCTACCGCGACCTGGACGACCGCGACGAGGAGCCGGTGATCGTCTACCACTCGCACACCGCGACCGAGGCGTACCCGTCGCGGACCGACATCTCCTACGCGAACGAGCCGGGCGCCCACTACGTCCTGGTGTCCACCGCGGACGAGTACGGCGACCGGCCGCAGTTCCGCTCGTTCCGCATCGTGGACGGCCAGGTCACCGAAGAACCGGTCGAAGTGGTGGCTTCCGCCGCATGACGTCCCGGATCCTGGGACGGCCGTCTCGGCCCCCCGGCGGGAATCGATACGATGACCGCATGGTTCTGATGGACGTGAGCGACAACGCGCCGGGCTCCCTGCTCGTGGCGCGGCTGCACGTCGACCTGTGCCGCCGCACTGCCGCGGCGTGTCCGCGCGCCTGACCGCACCGCCGCCCCCCGTACAGCGCACCGCCCGCAGTACCCCGCGCACGCCCCTCCCACGTCCTTCTCCCGCACTCACAGGAGCGCAGTCATGGCCATCGAGGTCCGCATCCCGACCATCCTCCGCACCTACACCGACGGCCAGAAGGCCGTGGAGGGCGCCGGGACCACACTCGACGAGCTGTTCACCGACCTCGACAGCCGGCACGCGGGACTGCGCGAGCGCGTGGTGGACGGCGGCGAGCTGCGCCGCTTCGTCAACGTCTACCTGAACGACGAGGACGTCCGCTTCCTCGACGGCATCGCCACCAAGCTCAGCGACGGCGACAGCGTGACGATCCTGCCCGCCGTCGCCGGAGGAGCGCGCTGATGCGCTACGACAGCCCGCTGGCTGCGGTCGGCAACACCCCGCTGGTCCGCCTGCCGCGACTGTCGCCGTCCGCCGAGGTCAGCGTGTGGGCGAAGCTGGAGGACCGCAACCCCACCGGCTCGGTCAAGGACCGCCCGGCCCTGCACATGATCGAGCAGGCCGAGGCCGACGGCGTGCTCACCCCCGGCTGCACCATCCTGGAGCCGACCTCCGGCAATACCGGCATCTCGCTGGCTATGGCCGCCCGGCTCAAGGGCTACCGGATCGTGTGCGTGATGCCGGAGAACACCTCCTCCGAGCGGCGCGAGCTGCTGGCGATGTGGGGCGCGGAGATCATCTCCTCGCCCGCGGCCGGCGGCTCGAACACCGCGGTGCGGGTGGCCAAGGAACTGGCCGCCGAGCACCCCGACTGGGTGATGCTCTACCAGTACGGCAACGCCGCCAACCCGGGCGCGCACTACGCCACCACCGGCCCGGAGATCCTCGCCGACCTGCCCACCATCACCCACTTCGTCGCGGGCCTGGGCACCACCGGCACCCTGATGGGCGTCGGCCGCTACCTGCGGGAGAAGGCACCGGGCGTGGCCGTCGTGGCCGCCGAGCCGCGCTACGACGACGTCGTCTACGGCCTGCGCAACCTCGACGAGGGCTTCGTGCCCGAGCTGTACGACGAGTCGGTGCTCACCACCCGCTTCTCCGTCGGCTCCGAGGACGCGGTCCGCAGGACCCGTGAACTGCTGTCCCAGGAAGGCATCTTCGCGGGTGTCTCGACCGGCGCGGCGCTGCACGCGGCGCTGGGCGTGGCCAACAAGGCGCTGCGCGCGGGCGAGCGCGCGGACGTGGTGTTCATCGTCGCCGACGGCGGCTGGAAGTACCTGTCCACCGGCATCTACACCGCCGAGTCCACCGAGGCGGCGGTGGCCGCACTGCACGGGCAGCTCTGGGCCTAGCCCGGATCCGGCGCGGCCCGGCCGGGTGACGGCCGGGCGTCCCGGATCGCGCCGCGGGGGCCGCGGGGTTTCAATGAGGGCGGGCGCACGTTCAGGCGCCCGCCCGTCCTGGTGATTCCGCCCACAACAGAGCACTGTGGAGGAGCAGCGGCGACAGGAGGCCTTTACCCTTCCAGGACAGGCGGACGGTCCCGCCACCCCCCACCCCAGCCGGAATGGGGTGGTGCGGCGCGCCCACGGAGGTGGTACCCGGCATGAAGCTCACCGTCGTCGGCTGCTCGGGCTCGTTCCCATCCGCGGATTCGGCGTGTTCGAGCTACCTCGTCGAGGCCGAGGGCTTCCGGATGCTGCTCGACATGGGCAACGGCGCGCTGGGTGAACTCCAGCGCCACGTCGGCCTGTACGACCTGGACGCGGTCCTGCTGAGCCATCTGCACGCCGACCACTGCATCGACATGTGCGGCTACTTCGTGGCCCGTTACTACCGGCACGACGGCGGGCCCGCGTCGGCGATCCCCGTCTACGGCCCCGACGGCACCGAGCGGCGGCTCAACATAGCGTACGGAGACGTGCCGGACGAGAAGTGCATGAGCGAGGTCTTCGACTTCCGCACCCTGGAGCCCGGCTCGTTCCGGCTCGGCCCGTTCTCGATCACCACCGACCTGGTGTCCCACCCGGTGGAGGCGTACGGCTTCCGCATCGAGCACGGCGGCAGCGTGCTGGCCTACTCCGGCGACACCGGGCCGTGCCCGGCGCTGCAGGGCCTGGCCGAGGACGCCGACCTGTTCCTGTGCGAGGCGTCCTTCACCGACGGCAAGGAGGACATCCCCGACCTCCACCTCAACGGCCGCGAGGCGGGGCAGGCGGCGACCCGCGCGGGCGCGGCCCGGCTGGTGCTCACCCACATCCCGCCGTGGACCAACCCGTCGGTCAACCTGCGTGACGCGCAGGGCGCGTACGACGGTCCGGTCGAACTGGCCAAGGCGGGCGCGGTCTACGAACTGTGAGGACACGGCGGAGCCCGGGACCGGAAACGGTCCCGGGCTCCGCCGTCGTGCGCCGCCGGGTGGGCGGCGCACCTCCCGCCGCTACTTGGTGAGGTCCTCGATCTCCTCCTCAGGCTCCCTGCCGGGCGTCTTGAGGTTGAACTTCACGATGGCGAACCGGAACACGACGTAGTAGACCGCCGCGAAGCACAGGCCGATCGGGATGATCAGCCATGGCTTGGTCGCGTGGTTCCAGTTGAGGACGTAGTCGATGAAGCCGGCCGAGAAGTTGAAGCCGGCGTGCACGCCCAGGCCCGTGGTGACGGCCATCGACGCGGCGGTCAGCAGCACGTGGACCACGTACAGGATCGGCGCGATGAACATGAACGAGAACTCGATCGGCTCGGTCACGCCGGTCACGAACGAGGTCAGCGCCAGCGAGACCATCATGCCGAGCACGGCCTTGCGGCGCTCGGGGCGCGCGGTGTGGGCCATGGCCAGGGCCGCGGCGGGCAGGCCGAACATCATGATCGGGAAGAAGCCCGACTGGAACATGCCCGCGGTGTGGTCGCCGGCCAGGAAGCGCGGGATGTCGCCGTGCACGACGGTGCCCGCGGCGTTGGTGTAGTCGCCGATCTGGAACCAGGCCACCGCGTTGACGAACTGGTGCATGCCGACCGGGATCAGGGCGCGGTTGACGCCGCCGAAGAGGGCCGCGCCGCCGGAGCCGAGCCCCGTCATCCAGTCGCCGAAGTGCGTGATGCCGTTGCCGATCGGCTCCCACACCAGGCCGAAGAAGACGCCGACGAGCAGACCGACGAACGCCATCAGGATCGGCACCAGGCGGCGGCCGTTGAAGAAGCCGAGCCAGTCGACGAGCTTGGTGCGGTGGAACCGCTGCCAGACCACGGCCGACAGCAGGCCCATGATGATGCCGCCGAGCACGCCCGGGTCGTTGTAGACCGCGGCGACGTCGACACCGTTGTTGGCGGTGGTGTTGATCACCGCGTCGTGCACCGGGAACGCCTGCAGGACCTTGCTGTAGACGAGGAAGCCGACGACCGCGGCGAGCGCGGTGGAACCGTCGGACTTCTTGGCGAAGCCGATCGCCACGCCCAGGCAGAACAGGATCGGCAGCGCGCCGGTCAGGGCGCCGCCGGCGTTGGCGAAGACCGTGGCGACCTTGCCCCAGCCCAGCCCGTCCTTGCCGAAGACGTCGTCGGCGCCGAGCCGGACCATGATGCCCGCGGCGGGCAGGACCGCGATCGGCAGCTGGAGGCTGCGTCCGACCTTCTGCAGTCCCTGGAACAGGCCGGAGCCCCGCTTCCTGGCGGGGGCTGCGGGTGCCGCCGAGGCGGTGGCCGTACTCATGAGATGACTGTCCAATCCGTGGTCTATACCACTCAGTGGTGTAGACCTTTTTAACACGTCAGGCCGACATAAAGGAATGGGTCATTCCGTATGGCCTCCGCCACATTTGCGGCTTTCGGGCAACCTGTCCCGCAACCCCCTCTGACCAGGCGGGATGGCCCAGAGGGACTACTTGACGTTCTCCCGCTCCATCTCCTCGCTCAGCTCCTCGGGCTCGCGCCCGGGCGTCTTGAGGTCGAAGAAGGTGATCACGAACCGGAAGAGCGCGTAGTACACCGCCGCGAAGCCGGCGCCGACGACCAGGATCAGCCAGGGCTTGGTGGCGAGGTTCCAGTTGATCACGTAGTCGATCAGGCCGGCCGAGAAGCTGAAGCCGTCCTTGATCCCCAGCGCCCAGCACAGGGCCATGGACACGCCGGTCAGCAACGCGTGGATCGCGTACAGCAGCGGCGCGATGAAGAGGAAAGAGTACTCGATGGGCTCGGTGATCCCGGTGACGAACGAGGTCAGCGCCACCGACAGCATCAGGCCGCCGATCTCCTTGCGGCGGTGCGGCTTGGCGGTGTGCGCGATGGCCAGCGCCGCGGCCGGCAGCGCGAACATCATGATCGGGAAGAACCCGGTCTGGAACTGCCCGGCCGTCGGGTCGCCGGCCAGGAAGCGCGGGATGTCGCCGTGCACCACCGTGCCGTCCGCCTTGGTGTAGTCGCCGAACTGGAACCACACGAAGGTGTTCAGGAACTGGTGCAGCCCGATGGTGAGCAGCGCCCGGTTGGCCACGCCGAAGATGCCCGAGCCGATCGACCCCAGGTCCACCAGCTGCTTGGAGAAGGCGGTCAGCCCGTCGCCGATCGGCGGCCAGACCCACAGGCAGGCCGCGGCGAACACGATCGCCACCCCGGACATGATGATCGGCACCAGCCGGCGGCCGTTGAAGAAGCCCAGCCAGTCCGGCAGCTTGGTGCGGTGGAAGCGCTGCCACAGGTAGGCGGTGGCCAGGCCGAGTACGATGCCGCCGAACACCCCCGGGTTCTGGTAGGTGGCGATCACCGCGGTGTTGTCCTTGGCCACGCAGGCCCCGGCCTGGAAGACGCTGCCGGCCGCGCAGTCCTTGGGGAAGGCGTGCAGCACCCCGTTGTAGACGAGGAAGCCGGCGACCGCGGCCAGCGCCGTCGAGCCGTCGGACTTCCTGGCCATGCCGATCGCCACGCCCACGCAGAACAGCAGCGGCAGGCCCAGGCTGCCGTCGAGCAGCGCGCCGCCGGCCCCCGCGAAGACCTTGGCCAGGCGGTCCCAGCCCAGCCCGGTGGGGCCGAAGACGTCGTCCTGGCCGAGCCGGTTGAGGATGCCGGCCGCCGGCAGCACCGCGATCGGCAGCTGCAGGCTGCGGCCCATCTTCTGCAGGCCCTGGAAGAACGCCGACCCCCAGGACTTGCGGGGAGCCGCCGAGACCGCAGTGCCTGCGCTCATCGCTGTCCCCTCCCTGGCGGCCGCCGGTCCGGACCGCGTTACAGTGGTCTAAACCACTAGGCGCGGAGTGGGCGCCGCCGCACCCGTCCGGAGCAGGGCGCCCATGATCGTCATGGTGGTCCCCCGGGCGGACAACCGCCCGTGAAGTTGGGCCAACCGTGGGTTACCGTGACAGAACGGACCCGCCGGTGGGTCAGGGGAACAGGGAGACACGCAGATGGCCACCAAGGCTGAGAAGATCGTCGCCGGACTCGGCGGAATCGACAACATCGAAGAGGTCGAGGGCTGCATCACCCGGCTCCGCACCGAGGTCAAGGACCCGGGCCTGGTCGACGAGACGGCCCTGAAGGCGGCCGGAGCCCACGGCGTCGTGAAGATGGGCAACGCGATCCAGGTGGTCATCGGCACCGACGCCGACCCGATCGCCGCCGACATCGAGGACATGATGTAACGGCGCGGCCGGCTCGGGCAGCAGACGCAGAACCGTTTCTCCGGCCGGCGCGCCCCGGGACCCGTCCCGGGGCGCGCCGGCCGGAGTCGTTCCCGGGGCGGGACGGCCGCGGTCCCGGGCGGCAGCGGCGTGCCGCACCGCCGTCCGCCCGGGCCGCTCACCCGGATAGGCTCGGGCACATGTCACGATTCGACGGCCGCACCCCCGACCAGCTCCGCCCCGTCACCATCGAGCGCGGCTGGAGCAAGCACGCAGAAGGCTCCGTCCTGGTGTCCTTCGGCGACACCCGCGTGCTGTGCACCGCCAGCGCCACCCAGGGCGTGCCGCGCTGGCGCAAGGGCAGCGGCGAAGGCTGGGTCACCGCCGAGTACGCGATGCTGCCGCGCGCCACCAACGACCGCGGCGACCGCGAGTCGGTCCGCGGCAAGATCGGCGGCCGCACCCACGAGATCTCCCGGCTGATCGGCCGCTCCCTGCGGGCCGTCATCGACTACAAGACGCTCGGCGAGAACACCATCGTGCTGGACTGCGACGTCCTGCAGGCCGACGGCGGCACCCGCACCGCGGCGATCACCGGCGCCTACGTGGCACTGGCCGACGCCGTCGCCTGGATGCGCGACAACCACCTCATCCGCGCCAAGGCCCAGCCGCTCACCGGCACGGTCGCCGCGGTCAGCGTCGGCATCGTCGACGGCACGCCGCTGCTCGACCTCGCCTACGAGGAGGACGTCAGGGCCGAGACCGACATGAACGTGGTGTGCACCGGCGACGGCCGCTTCGTCGAGGTCCAGGGCACCGCCGAGGGCCAGCCCTTCGACCGCACCGAACTCGACGCCCTCCTCGACCTCGCGGTCAAGGGCTGCGCGGACCTGACGGCCTTCCAGAAGGCCGCCCTGGAGGGCTGACGAACGAGCTGCCGCAGTGGCCGGCCGAGGGACGAGGCCGTCCGCGGAGGCAGTGAGGAGGAAGTCCGACCGCAAGAAGGGGCGGGCTGGCGAACGACTCACGGGGTGGCCGGCCGAGGGACGAGGCCGTCCGCGGAGGCAGTGAGGAGGAAGTCCGACCGCAAGAAGGGGCGGGCTGGTGAACGACTCACGGGGTGGCCGGCCGAGGGACGAGGCCGTCCGCGGAGGCAGTGAGGAGGAAGTCCGACCGCAAGAAGGGGCGGGGCGGCCACACGGCGCCCGCGCCCCCCGGGGCGGTCGTCAGGCCGGGGTGGTTTCCGTCGGGGCGCCGTACATGCGGGCGATGACGTCCTCGATCGCGGGCTCGCGGACCGACAGGTCGAGCAGCGGGTAGCGGTCGGCGACCGCGGCGACCAGCGGCGCGGCGCTGTCCTCCGCGGGGAACGCCAGCCACTGGCGGGGGCCCTCGACCTTCACGCAGCGCGCCCCCGGCACCTCCACCGGGGGCAGCTCCCGGGCGAAGTCCACCACCAGGGTCCGCTCGCTCCCACCCACCGCGTGCAGCCCCGCCAGGTCGCCGTCGTACACCAGCCGGCCGTGGTCGATCACCATCACCCGGCGGCACAGCGTCTCGATGTCGGTCAGGTCGTGCGTGGTGAGCAGCACCGTCGTACCGCGCTCGGCGTTGATCTCCTTCAGGAACGAGCGGACCTTCGTCTTGCTCACCACGTCCAGTCCGATCGTCGGCTCGTCCAGGTACAGCACCTGCGGATCGTGCAGCAGCGCCGCCGCGATGTCGCCGCGCATCCGCTGCCCCAGCGACAACTGCCGCACCGGCACGTCCAGCAGCGGCCCGAGGTCGAGCAGGTCGACACACGCCTCCAGGTTGCGGGAGTAGCGGGCCGGCTCGATCCGGTACATCCGGCGCACCAGGTGGTACGAGTCGCGCAGCGGCAGGTCCCACCACAGCGTGGTGCGCTGCCCGAACACCACCCCGACCCGCCGCGCCAGCCGGGCCCGGTCCCGCGTCGGGTCCAGACCGCAGATCCGGATCCGGCCCGCGCTCGGGTTGAGGATCCCGGTCAGCATCTTGATCGTGGTGGACTTCCCCGCGCCGTTCGGCCCGATGTAGCCGACCACCTCGCCGTGCGGCACGGTGAACGAGATCCCGTCCACCGCCCGCACCTCGTGGCGGGTGCGCCGCACCAGGCCGGCCCTGCGGCGCACGTCGAAGACCTTCTCCACGCCGTCCAGCTCGATGACGGTGCCGCCCGCGGCACCCGTCCCGTCCTCGGTCATCCCGCTCAGCTCCCTGTACTGCGATACGAACGAAGCCCCGCGCGCCAGGCCGCACCGGCCAGCACGCAGCAGCAGACAGCGACCAGCGGCGACAGGAAGTCCACCCACCGCGGCAGGCCCAGCGGATCCGGCTTGCCCAGGATGTGCAGCGCCGGCAGCCAGTTCACGAACGCCAGCGGCACCACGAACGTCACCCCGCGCACCAGCTCCCGCGCGAACACCCCCGGCGGGTACTGCAGCATCGTGTTGCCGCCGTACGTCACCGAGTTCTGCACCTCCGACGCGTCCGAGGCGACGAACTGGAACGCGGCCCCCGCCACGAACACCGCGCAGAAGATCGCCGCCCCGGACGCCAGCATCACCGGCACCAGCAGCACCTTCGCCGGCGTCCACGCCACGTCCACCCGCAGCAGCGCCCAGCCCAGCACCAGCAGGCCCTGGGTGATCCGGCCCAGCCGACGCAGCGCGAACCGGTCCGCGGCCACCTGCGCCAGCACCGGCACCGGACGCAGCAGCAGCGTGTCCAGCGTGCCGTCCCGCACCCGCCGCCCCAGCCGGTCCATCGACCCCATCAGCAGGTCAGCCGTCCCGAACGCGGTGCTGGTCGTCCCGTACAGGAACGCCACCTCGGGCAGCGTGAACCCGCCCAGCACCCTGATGTGCGAGAACATCAGCAGGATCGTCACGAAGTCCAAGGCGGTCGCCGCGAAGTTCCCCAGCGCCGTCATCGCGAACGACAGCCGGTACGCCATCGTCGAGCGGACCCACATCCCGACGATCAGCCCGTAGGCGCGCACCGTCTCAGCCACCCTGGACCACCACCCGTCGCGTCGCCACCGACTGCAGCGCCCGCCCGGCCGCCAGCAGCACCACCGCCCACATCGCCTGGAACGCCAGCGCGCCCGCCGCCCCCGCGCCGCGGTGCCGCCCCAGCAGCACGTCCGCCGGCACCTGGAGCATCGCCGCCCACGGCAGCGCCCGCGCCAGCTCACCCAGCCAGCCCGGGAACACCGTCAGCGGCAGCGCCATCCCGGAGAAGAACAGCCCCGCCAGCCACGCCATCTGGGCCACCCCCGCCCCGTCCAGCAACCAGAACGCGGTCAGCGCCACCAGGAACCGCAGCGCGAAGCTCACCACCGCGCCCAGCAGCACCGCCACCGCGAACAGCAGCCACGTCACCGCGTCCACCGGCAGCGCCAGGTCGAAGACCAGCGCACCGCACACCATCGGCAGCACCCCGCGCCCCAGCAGGTGGAACGCCGCCCGGCCCAGGTCCGCCGACAGCCACCACCCCTGCAGGTCCGCCGGCCGGTACAGGTCCACCGCGATGTCCCCGGACTGGATCCGGGCCATCAGCTCGTCCTCGAAACCGCCGCCCATCAGGGCCATCGTCATCAGCAGCGCCTGGCCCACCCACACGTACGTCAGCGCCTGCGCCTGCGTGTAGCCGCCCAGGTGCGGCCGCTGGTCCCACAGCGCGATGTAGCTGTAGGAGACGATCAGGCCGAAGACCGAGTTGGTGAACACCCCCGCCGCCGTCGCCGAGCGGTACGTCGCGTACCGCCGGAATCCGCGGACCACCACCGCCGCGTAGAACCCGCCCACCTCGCCCCGCACCTCCCGATGTCCCGGGGTCGGCCGTCCGCACCGGCCCGGCCGCCGCCGCCCAGGGCGGCCGGACACACAAGCGGAGGAGCCTAGTGCGCGCCGCACCGCCGCGGCCAACGAATTTCACCCGGATGCGTTTGCCGCACCTGTCACAGGCCTGTCACGGATGCGCGCCGGTGATCCGGGACGGGCAGGTGATGCGAGAAGGTGGGGCCGAGGACTGTGTGGGTGTACGCGGTCGTACGTAACGATTAGTCCACCATGTTCCGCCGTGGCCAACCTCGGCGGCGGCCGAGGAGTCCCCTAAGACATGAGCGTTGCGAACCCGACAGGCGGCCGTACCGGCCTGCGCCGGCTCCTGCCCAGCTGGCGGGTACTGACCGGCGGCGTCCTCACCATCCTGCTGCTGCTCATCGGCGCGTTCTTCGTCGGCTACGCCCTGGTCACCATCCCCGACCCCAACGCCGCAGCCGTCGCGCAGAACAACGTCTACCTCTACGCCGACGGCAAGACCGAGCTGTCCCGCGACGGCGCCGTCAACCGGCAGAACGTCCCGCTCAGCGGCGTCGCCAAGACCGCCCAGTACGCCGTGCTGTCCGCCGAGGACCGCAACTTCTACCACGAGTCCGCGGTCAGCCCGAAGGCCATGGTCCGGGCCATCTGGAACACCGCCACCGGCAAGGGCCGGCAGTCCGGCTCCACCATCACCCAGCAGTACGTCAAGAACTACTACCTCAACCAGAACCAGACGGCGTCGCGGAAGATCAAGGAGTTCTTCATCGCGATCAAGCTGGACCGCAACGAGACCAAGGACCAGATCCTCGAGGGCTACCTCAACACCAGCTACTACGGCCGCAACGCCTACGGCATCCAGGCCGCCGCCGAGGCCTACTTCGACAAGGACGCCGCGCACCTGACCACCGCCCAGGGCGCCTACCTGGCCACCCTGCTCAACGCGCCCAGCGAGTTCGACCTCTCCGCCCACCCGGAGAACGCACCCGCCGCCAAGGCCCGCTGGAACTACGTCCTCGACGGCATGGTCAAGGAGGGCTGGCTCACCGCCTCCGAGCGCAACGCCACCCCGTTCCCCGCCATCAGCAAGCCCAAGCCGATCGCCAGCAAGGCCGGCCAGCGCGGCTACATCATCGAAGCCGTCAACAAGTACCTCGCCGACAACCACATCGTCGACGCCGACTCCCTGCGCAGCGGCGGCTACACCATCGTCACCACCATCCAGAAGCCCAAGGAGGACGACCTCGTCAAGGCCGCACAGGACAACGTCTACGACAAGCTCGGCCACAACAAGGCCGACAAGTACGTGCGCGCCGGCGCGGTCTCCATCGACCCCGCCACCGGCAACGTCGTCGCCCTCTACGGCGGCATCGACTACACCAAGCAGTACGTGAGCAGCGCCACCAACAGCACCTACCAGCCCGGCTCCACCTTCAAGCCGGTGGTCCTCACCTCCGCCTTCGACCACCACGCGCAGACCCAGGACGGCAACCCCATCACCCCGTCCACCGTCTACGACGGCCGCAACAAGCGGGAGGTCCAGGGACCCGACGGCCCGGTCGGCTACCGCCCCGCCAACGAGGACGACGCCACCTACGGCGACATCGACGTCACCCGCGCCATGGACAAGTCCGTCAACGCCGTCTACGCGCAGATGGCCCAGGACGTCGGCACCGGCAAGGTCATCGACACCGCGCACGCCCTCGGCCTGCCCGACGCCGTGAAGATCCCCGAGACGCCCGCCATGGCCCTCGGCGCGTTCGGCGCCAGCCCGCTCGACATGGCCCAGGTCTACGCCACCCTCGCCAACCACGGCCAGGAGATCCCCTACTCCCTGGTCCTCAAGGTCACCAAGGACGGCAACGACATCGGCCTGCCCAAGCGCGACGCCGTCCAGGCCGTGTCACGCGCCGCCGCCGACACCACCACCTCCGTGCTGCGCAGCGTCGTCGAGAGCTCCGGCGCCACCGCCGTCGTCGCCCAGAACGCCGGCCGGCCCGCCGCCGCCAAGACCGGCACCGCCGAGAACGACCGCGCCGCCTGGTTCGCCGGCTACACCCCCAAACTCGCCACCGTCGTCGCCCTCCTCGGCATGAACCCCGACACCGGCGCGCAGGAGAAGCTCTACAACGCCATGAACCAGTCCCGGATCAACGGCGGCGGCCCGCCCGGACAGGTCTGGGCCCAGTACACCGCCGCCGCCCTGCGCGGCACCCCCGTCCAGGACTTCGACCTCCAGACCGACGGCGACTCCGCGATCCCGTCCGACGAGGCCACCACCCCCGACACCACACCCCCCACCACCGGCTCCACCCCGACCGGCTCCACGCCCGGCTCGCCGACCACCGCCCCGACCACCACCAGCGGCCCGCCCAGCAGCCAGCCCCCCAGCAGCACCCCGCCCACCGGCGACCCCACCCCGACCGACACCATGCAGCCCGTCGGCGGCACCACCACGGGCGGCGACGGCAGCGGCGGCACCGACGCGGGCGCCACCGGCGGTACCGGGGGCACCGGCACCGCCGGGGGCGCAGGCGGCACCGCGGACGGCGGCACCGGCAACCAGGCGCCGCCCGTGCCCGACGGCTTCACCGGCACCACGCCGCCCCGCAACTCCGCTCTCACCGCCCCGAACAGCACGAACCCGGGCGGGGGCTGAGCCCACCGCCCGGGTCACCGGGTATCCACGCCAACGGCAGCCGGCCGGGGTCCGCCGGGCCGGCCCGCGCCGCCGCTCTGGAGGCAGCGGCCGTCCTCCGGAGAGCCGTCCTACAGATACAGGCCCGTCGAGTCGTCCGTGCCCTGCAGCCGCTCCGCCGCCACCGCGTGCAGGTCGCGCTCGCGCATCAGCACATACGCCACGCCCCGCACCTCCACCTCCGCGCGGTCCTCCGGGTCGTACAGCACCCGGTCGCCGACCTCGACGGTGCGGACGTTCTGGCCCACCGCCACCACCTCGGCCCAGGCCAGCCGCTTGCCCACGGCCGCCGTCGCCGGAATCAGAATGCCGCCGCCGCTGCGGCGCTCACCCTCGCCGCTGTCCTGCCGCACCAGAAGGCGGTCGTGCAGCATGCGGATGGGGAGCTTGTCGTGCTCACTGTTCGAACTCACGGAACCGACGTTACCGGCGCCGCCGCCGCACCGAGAATCCCGCCACCACACCGGCCACCGCCACCACGGCCACCGCGGCCGGCACGATCCGGTCCAAGCGCGGCTTGCCCTCGTCCGTCACGAACTGCCCCCGCACCCGGGTGACCGCCCGGTTCGCCGCCACGTAGGCCTGCCCGACCGAACGGTCCAGCGCGGACACGGCCTTCGCCTTGGTGTCCCGCACGATCGTCGCCGGATGCACCCGGACCGCGATCTCGTCGAGCGTCGCCGCCAGACCGTCCCGCCTGCGGGCAATGTCCGCCTCGATCTGGGCGGGCGTCCTCGCACCTTCCGACACGCACTGCCTCCATCGCCTGATTCGGTAGCGTTCGGACAGTCTGTCAGCACGACCCGGCCCGCGCCGCGTCGGCACCCCCGTTTGCCCTGAGGAGCTTTCCCATGTCCACGCGCCTCGCCCCCGGCGACACCGCCCCCGACTTCACCCTCCCCGACGCCGACGGCAAGCCCGTCTCCCTCGCCGACCACCGCGGCCGCAAGACGATCGTCTACTTCTACCCCGCCGCCCTGACCCCCGGCTGCACCAAGCAGGCCTGCGACTTCACCGACAACCTCGACGTGCTGGCCGCCGCCGGCTACGACGTGATCGGCGTCTCCCCGGACAAGCCCGAGAAGCTCGCCAAGTTCCGCGAGAAGGAGTCCCTCAAGGTCACCCTGGTCTCCGACCCCGACCGCTCCGTCCTCGACGCCTACGGCGCCTACGGCGAGAAGTCCAGCTACGGCCGCACCATCATGGGCGTCATCCGCTCCACCATCGTCGTCGACGAGTCCGGCAAGGTCGCCCACGCCTTCTACAACGTCCGCGCCACCGGCCACGTCGCCAAACTCCTCCGCGACCTGTCCGTCTGATCCACCGGGCTGCCGCCGTAACCCCCGCGGCCCCCTTTCGTTGATCCGTACGACCACTCGAACACGGGTCCGGATCGACCGAAGGGGGCGGGCGGTGGCACGCATGTACACGCGCGAGGTGCTGGTCGAGGCGGCGCGCGAGACGTCGAGCGCCGCGGAGGCGGTGCGCCGGTGCGGCGGCGAGCCGACGCCTGCCCGGCAGCGCTACCTCCGCCGGAGGATGGCCGAGGAGGGCGTCGACACCTCCCACTGGACCAGCGGCCGTGTCCGGCACACCGAGCGGCGACTGCGTGAGGCCGTCGCCGTCTCCGCGAGCGTCAACGATGTGGTGCGGCACCTCGGCATCAGCCAGGTCGGCGGCAACCACGCGCACATCAGCCGCCGCATCGCGTCGCTGGGCATCGACACCTCCCACTTCGCCCGGGCACCGCGCCGCCGCGCGGGCGGCGAGCCCGGGGAGGTGCTGGGCCTGCGCCGCCCCGAGCAAGGGCGCGTACCCGGCCGGCGCCTGCGCCGGGCGCTGCTCGAAGCCGGGGTCGCCGAGCGCTGTGCGCTCTGCCGCACCGGACCCGAGTGGAACGGCCGCCCGCTGCGGCTGGAGGTCGACCACATCAGCGGCGAATGGTGGGACAACAGGTTGGCGAACGTGCGGCTGCTGTGCCCCAACTGCCATGCGGTGACGGACACCTACCGCGGTCGCCGGCGGAGGACCCCGTGAGCCCGCCGCGGTACACCAGGGACCTGCTGGTTCGGACGTCCGAGGTCTCCACCAGCGCCGTCGACATGCTGCGCCGCCTCGACGCGCCTCTGGGCAGCGCGCCCCTGCGGTACCTGGAAGCCAGGCTCGCCCACTACGGGATCGACGTGTCGCACTTCGTCGACGAGGCCCTCCCGCCGCGCCCCACGCGCACCTTCCCGCGGGAGCAACTCGCGGACGCGGCCCGCCAGTCCCGCAGCGTCCGCGAGGTGCTCGAACGCCTCGGGTATCCGCCGCGCGACGTCTCCTACGGCTACGTCCGCAGGAGACTCGACGAACTCGGGGTCAGCACCGGGCATTTCACCCGCGGCCGACGGTACGGGCCCGACATCCTCCCGAGGGAGCCGCTCGCGTCCGCCGCCGCCTCCGCCCGGAGCCTCGCCTCGCTGCTGCGACTGCTCGGCGTGCCCGACAACGCAGCTGTCCGTGCGCGGGTGAAACGCAGCGCGTCCGCGCACGGGATCTCCTTCAGCCACTTCACCGGGCAGGCGGGTGCGCGCGGCGCTGCCTCGCCCAGGCGCAGGTCCGCGGATGAGATCCTGCGCCGGCAGGATCCCGGTTCCGCGCGCACGGCCACCCGCCTGCTGCGCAGGTCCCTCGACGAACTGGGCGTCCCGCACGTCTGCGTCGAGTGCGGGACGGGCGACATCTGGCAGGGCCGGCGCCTGGTGCTGGAGATCGACCACGTCAACGGCGATCGGCTGGACAACCGCCGAGAGAACCTGCGGTATCTGTGCCCTTCGTGCCACAGCCAGACGATCGGCTACGCGAATCGGACTCGGGGGCCGGAGGGCGGGACGGCGCCCAGTACAGTAGCGCCGCGGGCCCGTACCCCAGCTGGCAAGAGGGCGCCGGTTTAGGTCCGGTGTGTCGTGGGTTCGAGTCCCACCGGGCCCACCCGCAGGCGCGGCGCATACGATGCGCCGCGCCGTTTTCGTGGGCTCAGCCGATCAGTTCGGCGATCTGGGGGGCCAGGGCGCGGAAGGCCTTGCCGCGGTGGCTGATGGCGTTCTTCTCGTCGGGGCTGAGCTCGGCGCAGGTGCGGGTGTCGGTGTCGGGCTGGAGGATCGGGTCGTAGCCGAAGCCGCCGGTGCCGGCGGGGGTGTGGCGCAGGGTGCCGGTGAGGCGGCCCTCGGTGACGCGGACGGTGCCGTCGGGGAGGGCGAGGGCGGCGGCGCAGGCGAAGTGGGCGCCGCGGTGCGGGGCGTCGATGTCGGAGAGCTGGGCGAGCAGCAGGTCGAGGTTGGCGACGTCGTCGCCGTGGCGGCCGGCCCAGCGTGCGGAGAAGATGCCGGGGGCGCCGCCCAGCACGTCGACGCAGAGTCCGGAGTCGTCCGCGACGGCCGGCAGCCCGGTGGCGTCGGCCAGGGCCCGCGCCTTGAGCAGGGCGTTCTCGGCGAAGGTGACGCCGGTCTCCTTGACGTCGGGGATTTCGGGGTAGGCGTCGGCACCGACGAGTTCGAGGTCGGGGCCGAGGCCCGCTTCGGCGAGGATCGCCTGGAGTTCGGTGACCTTGTGGGCGTTGCGGGTGGCGAGGACGAGTCGTCGGGTCATACGGCGATTATCTCCGCCGGGCGTTCCGCCGGGGGCCGGGCTCCTCCCGCCGCCGCTCCCGGCCCGGGGTGCCATTCCCGAGCCGGGGCCGAGCCGGGGCCGAGCCGGGGTCGAACCGGGGCCGGACCGGTCAGCGCAGGGACGTGAGCGCCGCCCGGACCCGTTCGACGGCGGCGAGCGGGGTGGAGGCGTGCGGGGACAGCCGTACCGAGGTGGCCCGCACGGTGGGCGTCACCTCGTGGGCGTGCAGCGCCTTGCCGACGGTGGCGGGGTCGGTGCCGGGCACCTGGAAGGAGACGATGCCGGCGCGCTCGCCGGGCGCGAGGGGGGAGAGGATCTCGCCGCCGCAGGAGCGTACGGCGTCGATGAGCTGGTCGACGCGTGCGGCGATCCGCGCCTCGATGGCGCGGACGGTGGTCGCCTCGACGAGTTCGAGGGCGGCGGCCAGGGCGGCGGCGGTCACCGGGCTGAGGTTGGTGATGCTCCAGCGCTGCGCGCCGGCGGCGGGCGGGTGCTCGCGGTCGTCGAAGAGGGCGACGTCCTCGATGCCGGTCCAGCCGGTGAGGGTGGGTTCGAGGCGTTCGAGGGCGCGGTCGGAGAGGGTGGCGAAGCCGGTGGACCAGCTGGCCCTGAGCCATTTCTGGCCGCCGCTGACGACGACGTCGGCGATCTGCCAGGGCAGTTCGGCGATGCCGAAGCCCTGGATGCCGTCGACGATCAGCAGCCGGTCAGGGCCGATGAGGTCGCGCAGGGCGGGGAGGTCGGCGCGGTGGCCGGTGCGGAAGTCGACGGCGCTGACGGCGAGGGCGACGACGTCGTCGGTGAGGGCGGCGGCGACGGTGTCGGGGGTGACGCGGCCGCGGGCGTCGGGTGCGAGCCAGCGGGGTTCGGCCCGGCCGAGGGCGGCGGTGCGGCGCCACGGGTAGTGGTTGGCGGGGAAGTCGCCCGCGGGGACGAGGACGGTGCCGCCGGGGATGCCGAACGCGGCGTGGAAGAGCCCGGTGGAGGCGTTGGGCAGCAGCACGGTGTGCTCGGGGTCGGTCCCGGCGAGGCGGGCGGCGGCGGCGCGGGCGCGGGGTTCGGCGCGCATCAGGTCGTCGACCGTGTGCTGGTCGGCGCGGGCGGAGTGGGCGAGCGCCGCGGCGGTGGCGTCCAGCACGTCGTGGGACGGCGGTCCGTAGCGGGCGAAGTCGAGGTATCCCTCGGGCGCCTCGAAGTGCTCGGCGTAACCGGGCAGTCCTGCGTCGGCGTGCGGGTCGATCATGGTGCGTGGAACTCCTCGGGGGTGGCGCTGGGAGGCATGGGGAACCTGTCGTACGTTCCCAGACTGGCAGTGGCGGTGAGAATACGCGGGTGGAGCGGATGGACACGGGGCGAACGACGGGGCGACCGCAGGACGCGGACCCGGCCGGGCCGGCCGGCCCGGTGGAGCAGGCCGGTCAGGCCGGCGGGACCGGTGCGGCCGGTCCGGCTGCCGTGCTGCCCGCGGGCCCCGGGCCGGAACGGGGCGCCGAGGGCGGCGCGGGTGCGGCAGAAGCGGGTGCGGCAGAAGCCGCGGGCAGCGGCGGTGCGGCTCCTGCGGCTTCCGCGGCACCCTTGGACAGCGCGGACAGCGCGGACAGCGCGGACAGCGCGGGCGGCGAGGCCGCGGCTCGCAGGGCCGGTGACCGGGACGGCCAGGTCGGCCAGGACGGCCGGGACGGCCGGCTCGGCAAGGCCGACCAGGGCGGCCCCGAGGGACCGGCCGGCTCGGGCGGCCCCGACGGACCGGGTGGCTCGGGTGGCTCGGGCGGCCCCGGCGGCCCCGGCGGCCCCGAGGGACCAGGCGGATCGGGCGGCCCCGAGGGACCGGGTGGCTCGGGCGGCCCCGAGGGACCGGGCGGCTCCCGCGGATCGGGCGGCCCCGACGGTCCCGGCGGATCGGGTGGTGACGCCGGGCGGGCCGGTGGCGGCGGGTCGGGGAGGGCCGGGGGCCCGGGGAGGCCGCGCGGCACGGGCGGTCCGGGCGGCGGCGGAGCCGGGGTGCCGGCCGCGGACCCGGACGCGGAGCGGCGCCGCGGCGTGCGCCGGATGAAGCTGATCGCCACCGGCTTCCTGCTCGTGGCGACGGTGGTGTACGCGTTGAGCCGTGTGGCCGGTGCGCACGGCGCGGGCGGCTGGACGGGTTACGTCTCCGCGGCGGCGGAGGCCGGCATGGTCGGCGCGCTGGCCGACTGGTTCGCGGTGACCGCGCTGTTCCGCAGGCCGCTGGGCCTGCCGATCCCGCACACCGCGATCATTCCGACGAAGAAGGACGCGCTGGGCGAAAGCCTCGGCGACTTCGTCGGCGAGAACTTCCTGTCGGCGCAGGTGGTGCGGGCCCGGCTGCGGTCGGTGGGTGTCGGGTCGCGGCTCGGCGGCTGGCTGGCGGAGCCCTCCTCCGCGGACCGGGTGACCGAGCAGGCGGCGGCCGCGCTGCGCGGTCTGCTGACGGTGCTGCGCGACTCGGACGTGCAGGCCGTGGTGAGCGAGGCGATCACGCGGCGGGCCGAGGCGCAGGAGATCGGGCCGGGGCTCGGCAAGATGCTGGAGCGGATCGTCGCGGACGGCGGGCACCGGCGGATGGTGGACCTGGTGTGCGCCAGGGCCCGCGACTGGCTGGTGCTGCACGGCGATTCGGTGATGGACGCGGTGCAGGGCGGCGCGCCGGGCTGGACGCCGCGGTTCGTGGACCGCAAGGTCGGCGAGCGGGTCTACAAGGAGCTGCTGCGCTTCGTCACCGAGATGCGGGACTCGCCGGACCATCCGGCGCGCGGTGCGGTCGACCGGTTCCTCGGGGACTTCGCGCAGGAGCTGCAGTCCGATCCGGACACGCGGGCGCGGGTCGAGCGGCTGAAGAAGGACCTGCTGGCCAGGGGCGAGGTGCAGGACCTGATCCAGTCGGCGTGGGGTGCGGTGCGGACGATGATGGTGGCCGCCGCCGAGGACGAGCGCAGCGAGCTGCGGCTGCGCGCGCGGGCGTCGCTGATGTCGCTGGGCGCGCGGCTGGCCACCGACGAGCGGCTGCAGGCGAAGGTCGACACCTGGCTGGAGGACGCGGCGACGTACCTGGTGACGACGTACCGGGACGAGATCACGGCGCTGATCAGCGAGACGGTGGCGGGCTGGGACGCGGACCAGACGTCGCGCAAGATCGAGGCGCATGTGGGCCGCGACCTGCAGTTCATCCGGATCAACGGCACGGTGGTGGGGGCGCTGGCCGGGCTGCTCATCTTCACCCTGTCGCGGCTGGCGGGCGGCTGAAAGGCCGGCCCGCGGGGCCGGGTCCGGCGGGCCGGCTCGGGGCGTGGCGGCACGGCTGCGGGCTGCCGCTCCGACCTCTGAGCTGCCGCGTCCGGGGCCGCTGGGCCCGTCCGGTGCGCTGCCGCCGTCCACGGCATCGATCACGGTGGCACCGCTGCGGTCGGCCGCCGGGTTGTCACGGCGGCCGCGGCGGGGTGGGGCGCGTGGAAGGTGCTGCGCCGTACGGGTATAGAAAGGGCTTGCCCTCGGAACGGGGGCGCGGCCTTGGAGGCGGGTCGGGGGTGGTCCGGGGGAGCGGCGTCCACAGGATGATCAGGGGCTTGCGCGAGCGACGCCCCTGATTGGAGGATCGGACAAGACATCCGATGACCGGCCATCGGACCGTCCGACGGGACCGTCCGACCGTTCCTGAGGGCCGGAGGCAGAACGACCGAACGACCTACGGAGTGCACACCATGAAGCTGCTGCGAGTCGGACCCGCCGGAGCGGAGCGCCCGGCGCTGCTGGACCGCGGGGGCGTGCTGCGGGACCTGAGCGGCCTGGTGGCCGACATCGACGGGGCCCTGCTGGCCGACGGCGCCGCGCTGGAGCGGGTGGCCGCGGCGGAGGCCGCCGGGGAGCTGCCCGCGCTGGACGAGGGGCAGCGGGTGGGACCGCCGCTGGCCGGGATCGGCAAGATCGTCTGCATCGGCCTCAACTACCACGACCACGCCACCGAGACGGGGGCCCAGCCGCCGTCCGAGCCGGTGGTGTTCATGAAGGCGCCGGACACCGTGGTCGGCCCGGACGACACGGTGCTGGTGCCGCGCGGCAGCCGGAAGACGGACTGGGAGGTGGAGCTGGCCGTGGTGATCGGCCGCGAGCTGCGCTACGCCGCCTCGCACGAGGAGGCGCTGGCCGCGGTGGCCGGCTACGCGGTCGCGCACGACGTGTCCGAGCGCGAGTTCCAGATCGAGCGCGGCGGCCAGTGGGACAAGGGCAAGAACTGCGAGACGTTCAACCCGCTGGGTCCGTGGCTGGTCACCGCCGACGAGATCGCCGACCCGCAGGCGCTGTCGCTGCAGCTGTGGGTCAACGGCGAGCTGAAGCAGGACGGGTCGACGGCGGACCAGATCTTCCCGGTGGCCGAGGTGGTCCGCTACCTGAGCCAGTTCATGACGCTGTACCCGGGTGACGTGATCAACACCGGCACCCCCGCGGGTGTGGCGCTCGGCCAGCCGGAGCCCAAGCCCTACCTGAAGGCCGGTGACGTGGTCGAGCTGACCATCGGCGGCCTGGGCCGGCAGCGCCAGGAGCTCAAGCAGGCCTGAGCTCCGCCGTGGGTGCCGCGGGCGGGGGTCAGGCGTTCCAGGAGGTGCGGACCTCGTCCAGGAAGCGGGTGAGGCCGTCCACCACCAGGGCGTGGTCCTCCGCCTGCGGCAGCCCGGAGACGCCCACCACCCCGACCACGCCCACGCCCGCGACGCGCAGCGGGAAGGCGCCGCCGTGCGCGGCGTAGCGGTCGGGGTCCAGCCGGGACGCGTCCTCGAAGGTCGTGCCCTTGGCCCGGAACCGCTCGCCGACCAGCAGCGAGCTGGCCTGGTAGCGCTCCACCACGCGGGCCTTGCGGGCCAGCCAGGCGTCGTTGTCGGGGGTGGTGCCCTCCAGCGCGCAGTGGAACAGCTGCTGGGGGCCGCGCCGGATGTCGACGGTGACGGCGGCGCCGCGCTCGCGGGCCATGGCCACCAGCAGGCAGCCGAGCCGCCAGGCGTCGTCGTTGGTGAGCCGCGGCAGGACCAGCGCGGTCTCCTGCTCGGCGAGTTCGGCCACCCGGTCGCCCGGGGAGCCGGCGGCCCGGGATCCGGTGGCCGGGGAGCCGGCGGCCTTGGATTCGGCCGCGTGAGGGTCGGCGGTGGTCATGGGCGTCTCTCCGTTCTCCCCGGGGGCGGTCGGGGGCGGGGTCAGAGGGTGACGGTCGTTCCCGTGCGGGCCGAGCGGTGGGCGGCCTCGATGACGTCCAGGGCGTCGGCGGCCTCCAGCGCGGTGACCGGGGGAGCGGTGCCCTCGCGCAGGGCGGTCTCGATCGCCGCGTAGAAGGCGGGGTAGTCGCCGGGCAGCGACGGCACGGTCCGCACGTCGTCGTCGGTGCCGGCGGTGCCCCAGGCGGACTGCGGTTCCGCGCCCCAGGCCGGGCCGTCCGCTCCGGGGCGCAGGCCCTCGCGCAGCGCCGCCTCCTGCGGGTCGAGCCCGTAGGTGACGAAGCCGCCGGTGCTGCCCAGCACCCGGAAGCGCGGGCCGAGGCGTGCGGTGGTGGCGCTCATCCACAGGTGGGAGCGGACGCCGCTGGTGTGGGTGACGGCGATGAAGGAGTCGTCGTCGGCCGCGGCGCCCGGCCTGCGCACGTCGGACTCGGCGTAGACCTGGCGGGCCGGGCCGAACAGGGTGAGGGCCTGGTCCACCAGGTGGCTGCCCAGGTCGTAGAGCAGCCCGCCGATCTCCGCCGGGTCGCCGGACTCGCGCCAGCCGCCCTTGAGCTGGGGGCGCCACCGCTCGAAGCGGGACTCGAAGCGCTGCACCTCGCCCAGTTCGCGGTCGGCGAGCAGCGCCTTGAGGGTGAGGAAGTCGCTGTCCCAGCGGCGGTTCTGGAAGACGCTGAGCAGCAGGCCGCGCGCCTCGGCGAGCGCGGCCAGGGCCCGCGCTTCGGCGGCGCTGCCGGCCAGCGGCTTGTCGACGACGACCGGCAGGCCCGCCTGGAGCGCGGTGGTGGCCAGCGGCACGTGGGTGCGGTTGGGGGAGGCCAGCACCACCAGGTCGAGCTCGCCGGCGCGGGTCCACAACTCGTCGGCGGTGGCGGCGAAGGCCACACCCGGGTGGGCGGCGCCCGCCTGCGCGCGGCGCTCCTGGCTGCCGGTGACGATGGTGTCCAGGACCAGCCCGGGAGTGGCCGCGATCAGCGGGGCGTGGAAGAACGAGCCGGCGGGGCCGTAGCCGACGAGGGCGACGCGCAGCGGCGCGGTGCGGGTGGTGGACGTGTCCGAGGGCATGACGCCACTTTCGCAACAGTGTTGCCAAAGCGCAAGCGGGCGGGACAATGGACAGGTGCATCCGTCCGCCTCAGGGGCCAATCTGCCCGCTCTGCGCAGTCACAACGCCGCACTGGTCCTCGACCTGCTGCGGGCGGCCACCCTCGCCGGCGGGCCCGGCCTCGGCCGCCCGGAGCTGGCCGCGCGCACCGGGCTCACCCCGCAGGCGGTGAGCAAGATCACCGCGCGGTTGCGGGAGGACGGCCTGGTCGAGGAGGCCGGCCGGCTCCCGTCCACCGGCGGCAAGCCGAGCACCGGGCTGCGCCTGGCGGCCCGCTCCCGGTACGCGGTCGGCGTCCACCTCGACGGCGAGAGCCTGACGGCGGTGCTCACCGACCTCGCCGGCCGCACCGTCGCCGAGCGGTCGGCGCCGCTCGCCCTCGACCGGCCGGTGGACGACGGCCTCGCGGCGATCACCGCACAGGTGCGGGACGCGGCCGCCCGCGCGCCCGGCCCGGTGCTTGGCGTGGGCGTCGGCATGCGCGGCCCGCTCGACCACCGCACGGGCGTGCTGCACCGGGTCACCGGCTTCCCGCACTGGGAGGGCGTGGGCCTGCGCGACGCCCTCGCCCGCCGGCTCGGCCTGCCCGTCGCCGTCGACAAGAACACCAACGCCGCCGCGCTGGCCGTCCTCGCCGCCGCGCCCGCCGCCGGGGCCCCGGCCCCCGCCGCGCCGCCCGTCCCGCCGCCCGCCGCGGGCCCCGGCGGCGGGTCGTTCGCGTATCTGCACCTGGGCACCGGGCTCGGCGCGGCACTCGTGCTCGACGGCACTCTGCACCGCGGCGGACGGACCGGTGCGGGGGAGTTCGGGCACCAGGTGGTGCAGCTGGACGGGCCGCCCTGCAAGTGCGGCAACCGCGGCTGCCTGGAGGCGCTGTGCCTGGCCGCGGTGGACCGCGGTGACCCGGCCGGCGCGGCCCGGCTGCTCGGTGTGGGCGCGGCGAACCTCGTCGCCCTGCTGGACGTGGACCGGATCGTGCTCGGCGGCCGTACCGTGCTGGCCGCCCCCGAGCTGTTCCGCCGCGAGACCGCGGCGGTGCTGGCCGACCGCGGCCGCGGCGTGCCGGTGGCCACCGCCGCGCCGCTGGCGGTCGCCGAGGGCGCCGCGCTGCTGGTGCTGGCGCCGCTGTTCACCCACGCCGCCCTGGTCTGAGCCGTCCGCGTCCCCCGGCTGCGCGGGCCGTCCGCGTCACCCGAACCGTCCGAGCTGTCCGAACCGTCCGAGCCGTACGGGCCGTCCGGGCCGTCTGCCTCGCCGGAGTCGTGGGGCGTGCGGGCCGCCGCCGTGCGGGCGTGGCGGGCGCGTCTGGCAGGATCAGGGGGTGAGTGACGCAGCCGACCCGCACGCCCCGATCCGCGCGGGCATCCCCGAGCACGGCAGGGTGCCGAAGTACTTCGCGGTCAAGACCCGGCTCGAGGAACTCCTCGACGAGCTGGGCGAGGGTGGACTGCTGCCCACGGAACGGGAGTTGGCGGCCGGGTTCAGCGTGGCCCGGGAGACCGTGCGGCAGGCGCTGCGCGAACTGCTCATCCAGGGCCGGGTGCGGCGCAAGGGCCGCGGCACCGTGGTGGCCGGCCCGAAGCTGGTGCAGCCGCTGTCCACCGCCAGCTACACCGAGGGCGTGCGGCGCCAGGGCCGGGTGCCGGGCCGCAACCTGATCGGCCTGGAGCAGCTGGAGGCCGACCCCGTGCTCGCCACCGAACTGCGCCTGGAGGCGGGCGCGCCCGTGTGGCACATGGAGCGCGTGCTGCTCGCCGACGACGAGCGGGTCGGCCTGGAGAGCACCTACCTGTCGGTGGCCCGACTGCCGAACCTGGAACGGGACTTCGCGCCCGACACCTCCTTCTACGCGTTCCTGCGCGAACACGTCGGGGTCTCGCCCTCGGTGGTGGACGAGCGGATCGAGACGGTGCTGGCCACGCCGCGCGAGGCGCTGCTCATCGGCACCCCGCCCGCGCTGCCGATGCTGCTGCTGCACCGCTCCAGCAAGGACGCCGCCGGGGAGCCGCTGGAACGGGTCCGCTCCCTGTACCGGGGCGACCGGTTCAGCTTCACCGTCCACCTCGACCAGCGCCCCCTCGCCTGACGGCGCACGTCCGCCTCCCACGCGCCCTGGTTCCGCTCGACGGGCTGGGGGTTCCCCCCGGCGCGTGCCACCGGCCACCGGCCGCGGGCCGGTGGTCCGGGGCGAACGGGTCTGCCCCTTCGGGGCGGTGGCGGTCCGCGGCGGTTGCCCCAGGGGGCTGGGTCGGCCTTCGAGGGGTGCGGGGTTCCTCAGGGCTGTGCCCGGGAGGTGCTCCCGGCGCGCGGCCGGGGTGGCGCTGAGATCACGGAATGATAACGGGTCTGGTCCAAGCTTGCGGCCGTGTTCACCTGCAAGTCGGGAGACCGACGTCGTCCGTCCATCCGGCCCGGCGAACGTCGTCGCCGTGAGAGTCACTGTCGTCGGAGCCGGGGTGCTGGGCACCATGCACGCCTGGCACGCCATAGAACGCGGCCATGAGGTCGTCCACCTGGAGCGCGAGCGCGAGGCCCGCGGCGCGTCCGTCCGCAATTTCGGCCTGGTCTGGGTCGGCGGCCGCGCGGCCGGTCCCGAACTGGCCACCGCGCTGCGCGCCCGCGAGTTGTGGGAGGAGATCGGCAAGCGCGTCCCGGACGCGGGCTTCCGCGCCAACGGGTCCCTGACCGTGGTGCGCAGCGCCGCCGAGCAGGCCGTCGCGGAGGAGGTGCTGAACCGCCCCGACGCAGCGGAGCGCGGCTACGCCTGGCTGACCCCGGCCGAGGTCCGGCGGCGCAACCCGGCCGTGCGCGGCGACATCACCGGCGCCCTGCTGTGCGCCCACGACGCCGCCGTGGAGCCCCGGCTGGCCCTGCCCGCGGTGCGCGCGCACCTCGCGGCGACCGGCCGCTACACCTTCGTGCCCGGCCGCGAGGTCCGCGACGTGGCGCCCGGCGCGGTCCGCGACGACCACGGCGTCTCCTACGCCTCGGACAGCATCGTCGTCACCACCGGCGCCTGGCTGTCCGGCCTGGTCAGGGAGCTGGCGCCGGAGCTGCCGGTGCGGCGTGTGCGGCTGCAGATGGCGCAGACCGACCCCCTGGGCGAGGAGCTGACCACGTCCGTCGCCGACGGCGACAGCTTCCGCTACTACCCCGCCTACGCCGGCGGCGCCCTCGACGCGCTGCGCGACGGCCACCCCCAGCCGCCGGTGCCCGCCGCGCACCGGATGCAGCTGCTGATGGTCCAGCGCCTCGACGGCGGACTGACCATCGGCGACACCCACGAGTACGACGAGGCGTTCGCCTTCGACGTCACCGAGGACCCCTACGACCACCTGCTCATCCGCGCCGGGGAGATCCTCGGCCGCCCCCTGCCGAGGATCCGCCGCCGCTGGGCCGGCGTGTACGCGCAGTGCGCGGACACCACCCGGGTCGTCCACCGCGAGCAGGTGCGCGACGGCGTGTGGCTGGTCACCGGCCCCGGCGGCCGGGGCATGACCTGCTCCCCGGCGATCGGCGAGTCCACCGCGAACGAGATCGGCTGGTGAACCCCATGGCAGCCCCGACCCCCGCCCCCGAGACCCCCACGGCACCCGCCCCCGAGACCCCCACGGCCCCCACCATGAACACCCCGGCCCCCGCCGCCTCGCCGGCCCCCCGGCCCCCGATCCGCCTCGTCGTCCTCGACATGGCCGGGACCACCGTCGCCGACGGCGGCCTGGTCGAGGCGGCCTTCTCCCGCGCGGCCGGGGAACTCGGCGTCGCCCCCGGCAGCGCCGAGCACGCCGCCCACCTCGACCACGTCCGCGCCACCATGGGCGAGTCCAAGATCACCGTCTTCCGGACGCTGTTCGGCGACGAGGAGCGCGCCCAGCAGGCCAACGCCGCCTTCGAGCGGGCCTACGCCGAGCTCGTCGACTCCGGCGCCTGCCGGCCGCTGCCCGGCGCCGAGGACGCCGTCCGCGCCCTGCGCGCCCAGGGCCGCGCGGTGGTGCTGACCACCGGCTTCGCGCGCACCACGCAGGACGCGATCCTGGCCGCCCTCGGCTGGCAGGACCTCGCCGACCTGACCCTGTGCCCGGCCGACGCGGGCCGCGGCCGCCCGCACCCCGACATGGTGCTCACCGCGCTGCTGCGCACCGGCACCGGCTCGGTGCAGGAAGTGGCCGTCGCCGGCGACACCGTCTCCGACGTGCTCAGCGGCCTGCGGGCCGGGGCCGCGGTGGTCGCCGGCGTCACCACCGGCGCGCACGGCGCACCGCAGCTGCGGGCCGCGGGCGCCACCCACGTCCTGGCCTCGGTGGCCGAACTCCCCGCGCTGCTCGGGGGGTTGTGACATGGCGCGGGCGGCCGGCAGCACCGACACGCACCAGGCGGCGGCGCACCGCAAGGGCGCCACGGCACCCGGCGCACCCCCGGCGGGCGCCCCGGCCGCGGGCGGCGCGGCGCGGGCGGGCGCGACCCCGGCGGGGCCGCCCCAGGCGGCCGGCATCCGGTTCGACCGGGTGACCGTCGCCTACGGCGGCAGCACCGTCCTCGACGGGCTCGACCTGACCGTCGAGCCCGGCGAGGTGATGGCGCTGCTCGGCCCGTCGGGCTCGGGCAAGACCACCGCGCTGCGGGCCGTCGCCGGGTTCGTCCGCCCCGCCTCGGGGCGCGTCATGATCGGCGGCCGGGACGTCACCGACCTGCCGCCGTACAAGCGCGGCATCGGCATGGTGGTGCAGCAGTACGCGCTCTTCCCGCACCTGCGGGTCGACCAGAACGTCGCGTTCGGGCTCAAGGCGCACCGCACACCGCGCGCGCAGATCGCCGCCCGGGTCGCCGAGGCCCTGGAGATGACCGGCATGGCCGGGTACGCGCGCCGCTACCCCAGGGAGCTGTCCGGCGGGCAGCAGCAGCGCGTGGCCATCGCCCGCGCGCTGGCCATCCGGCCGGGCGTGCTGCTGCTGGACGAGCCGCTGTCCGCGCTCGACGCGCGGCTGCGGTCCGGCATGCTCGCCGAACTCTCCCGGCTGCACCGCGAGTTGCCGGACGTGTCGATCCTCTACGTCACCCACGACCAGATCGAGGCGCTCACCCTCGCCGACCGCATCGCCGTCCTCGACCAGGCCCGCCTTCAGGACTGCGGCACGCCGCACGAGCTGTACCGCACCCCGCGCACCGCGTTCACCGCGACCTTCGTCGGCAACGCGAACCTGCTGCGGGTGCGGGCGGGGGAGCGGCCCGGCGAGGTCGCCCTGGACACCGCCACGCTGCGGATCGCCGCCGCGGATCCGGCCGAAGGCCCCGCCGCGGGCGCCGAGGCCACCTTGTGCATCCGCCCGCACGCCCTGCGGATCGCCGCAGCGCCGGGCGCCGCGGACGGCAGCGGCGGCACGGACGGCAGCGGCGGCACGGACGCCCAGCGCACCGACGAAGCGGCCCCCGCGACTCCGGCCGGCGCCGCGGGCAACCGCCTGCGCGGCACCGTCACCGACGTGCAGTGGCGCGGCCACACCCACCGGCTGCTCGTCGAGGCGCACGGCCACGAACTGCGCGCCGACGTCGGCGACCTGCGGCAGCCGCCGCGGGTCGGCGACGCCGTCGCGCTCACCTTCGACGCCGAGGACGCCGTGCTGCTCCCCGCGGGCCTGGCAGGGGGTGCTCCCGTTGGCTAGCGTCACGGCCGGCCCGCCCGCGCAGTCCCCCGCTGGCACGCCCGCGGGGACCGGGCCGGAGCAGGCGGCGGCCGTCCGGCGCCGGCGGCCGGGCGTGCCCGGCTGGGCCTGGGCGCTGCCCCCGGTGGCCGCCCTGGGACTGGCGTTCCTCTACCCGCTGGTCCTCGTCGCCAAGCAGTCGGTGTCGCCCGACAGCGGCGGCCACTCCTTCTCGGCGTACACCGAGGTCTTCCGCGAGGAGTCGTTCCGCAAGGCGCTGTGGAACACCGTGTGGATCGCGACCGCGTCGACCGCCGGCTGCCTGGTGCTGGGCTTCCTCCTCGCCCTGGTCATCGCCTTCGTGCCGTTCCCCGGCGGGCGGGCGCTCAGCCGGTTCATCGACGTCTTCCTCGCCTTCCCGTCCTTCCTGATCACCCTCGCCCTGCTCTTCCTGTACGGGACGGTCGGCATGGCCAACGGCCTGTGGACGGACGTCACCGGCGCCGCGAGCGGTCCCGTCGACTTCCTGCGGACGCCCTGGGGCGTGCTGCTGGCCGAGGTCACCTACTTCACGCCGTTCGTGATGCGGCCGCTGCTCGCCGCCTTCTCGCAGGTCGACACCGCGCAGGTGGAGGTCGCCTCGTCGCTGGGCGCGCGGGCGCCGCGGATCGTGCGGCAGGTGATCCTGCCGGAGGCGCTGCCCTCGCTCGCGGCCGGCGGCAGCCTCGTCCTGGTGCTGTGCCTCAACGAGTTCGGCATCGTGCTGTTCACCGGTGCCAAGGGCGTGACGACCCTGCCGATGCTCGTCTACAGCAAGGCGATCCTCGACGGCGACTACCCGGGCGCCTGCGCGGTGGCCATGGTCGCGGTGGTGCTGTCGGTGGCGCTGTACGCGCTCTACCGGGCGGCGGCCGCCCGGGCCCTGGGAGGTGGCCGGCGTGCTGGTGCATAGCAGGACCGGCCGCTGGGCGGCCTGGGTCTTCTTCTTCGCGCTGTTCCTGCCGCTGTTCGCGCTGCCGTTCCTGGTCGTGGTGATGGCGTCGTTCGCGACGAACTGGAGCGGGGCGTTCCCCTCGCACGCCACGCTCGCGCACTACCGGGACGTCACCCACGGCGACTCGCTGCACGCGCTCACCACGAGCCTGCTGACCGCGCTGGCCGCGAGCGTGCTCGCGCTGGTCGCCGGCGGCTGGGCGGCGCTGGCCGCCGAGCGGTTGCGGGGCGGGGCGCGACGGGTGGTCGACGCGCTGTTCATGCTGCCGGTCGCGGTGCCCTCGGTGGTCGTCGGACTGTCGCTGCTGGTGGCGTTCTCCAAGCCGCCGTTCCTGCTGAACGGGACCGCCCGGATCGTGATCCTCGCGCACACCGTGCTGGTCACCGCGTTCGCCTACCAGTCGGTGAGCGCCGCGCTGACCCGGCTGGACCCGGCGTACGAGCAGAGCGCGGCGAGTCTGGGCGCGCGGCCGGCCACCGTGCTGTGGCGGATCCGCATCCCGCTGCTGCTGCCGTCGCTGACGGCCGCCGCCGGGCTGTGCTTCGCCCTGTCCATGGGCGAGTTGAGCGCCACGATGATGCTCTACCCGCCGGGCTGGGTGCCGCTGCCGGTGCGCGTGTACGGCGCCACCAGCCGCGGCTCGCTCTTCGAGGGCGCGGCCCTGGCCGTCGTCCTGATGCTGACCACGCTCGTGGTGCTGCTGGGCATGTCCCGCATCCGCACCCGCGCCTCCTACCGCTGAGGGCCCGACGCCCCAGCCGCCACCGGGCCCCGCGCCCGCCCCCTCACCGGGCCGCCGGCCCGCTTCTCACCGGGCCCTGGGCCCGACCGAACCAAGGAGTACGAACTGCCATGCGCAACCGCATCGTTACCCCGCTCACCGCCGCCGCGGGCACCCTGGCGCTGGGCCTGTCCCTGGCCGCCTGCGGGGGCTCGTCCTCCGCGGACAGCGGCAAGCCGTCGACCGAGGTGACCGTGTACAGCGCCGACGGACTGCACTCGGACGCCGGCGACGGCTTCTACGACAAGGTGTTCAAGGACTTCACGGCCAAGACCGGGATCAAGGTCAACTACGTGGAGGGCGGCTCCGGCGAGGTCGTCCAGCGGCTGGTCCGCGAGAAGTCCAACACCCAGGCGGACGTGGTCGTCACGCTGCCGCCGTTCATCCAGCAGGCCGACGCCAAGAACCTGATCGCCACCTACAAGCCGGCCGGCTCCGACCAGGTCGCCGCCGCCGACAAGGACGCCGCCGGGCACTGGACGTCCATCGTCAACAACTACCTGTGCTTCATCTACAACACCAAGGCGCTGCCCCAGCCCCCGAAGACCTGGGACGACCTGCTGGACGCCAGGTTCAAGAACAAGCTCCAGTACTCCACCCCCGGCGTCGCCGGCGACGGCACGGCCGTGGTCGTCAAGGCGATGCACGACCTCGGCGGGCAGGGCCCCGCCATGGACTACTTCAAGAAGCTCCAGGCCAACAACGTCGGCCCGTCCGCGTCCACCGGCCAGCTCGCCCCCAAGGTCGACAAGGGCGAACTGCTGGTCGCCAACGGCGACGTGCAGATGAACTACGCCGACCAGTCGTCGATGCCCCACCAGGGCATCTTCTTCCCCGCCGCGAGCGCGACCTCCAAGCCCACCACCTTCGCGCTGCCGTACGCGGCCGGCCTGGTCAAGAACGGCCCGCACGAGGACGCCGGCCGCAAGCTGCTCGACTTCCTCCTCAGCAAGGAGGTCCAGCAGGAGGTCTCCTCGGTCGGCGGCGGCTTCGCGGCCCGCAGCGACGTGGAGGCCACCGACCCCAACGCGGTCAAGCTGAAGCAGATCATGTCCGGTGTCGACGTCTTCACCCCCGACTGGAAGGACGTCGACACCAACCTCACCTCGTACGTGGACGCCTGGAAGTCCGCGACGGGCAGCTGAGCCGACCAGCAGGCAAGACGGCCGGGGCGGTGCGCGCCCGCCCCGGCTACGCTGGGGAACCGCAGGCCCCGGACGAACAGGAGACCGATCCGTGTCGACACGCAAGCCCATAGCGTCGTGGCTCACCGACATGGACGGGGTGCTGATCCACGAAGGCACCCCCATCCCCGGCGCGGACGCCTTCCTCAAGGGGTTGCGCGAGTCCGGCAAGCCGTTCCTCGTGCTGACCAACAACTCCATCTACACCCCGCGGGACCTGCACGCCCGGCTGACCCGGATGGGCCTGGAGGTGCCGGTCGAGAACATCTGGACCTCGGCGCTGGCCACCGCGAAGTTCCTGGACGACCAGCGGCCCGGCGGCACCGCCTACGTCATCGGCGAGGCGGGCCTGACCACCGCGCTGCACGACGTCGGCTACGTCCTCACCGACCACGACCCCGACTACGTCGTGCTCGGCGAGACCCGCACCTACAGCTTCGAGGCGCTCACCAAGGCGATCCGGCTGATCAACGGCGGCGCCCGCTTCCTGTGCACCAACCCCGACGAGACCGGGCCGTCCCCGGAGGGCGTGCTGCCCGCGGCCGGCTCGGTGGCCGCGCTGATCACCAAGGCCACCGGCAAGGCCCCGTACTTCGTCGGCAAGCCCAACCCGCTGATGATGCGCGCCGGGCTGAACGCGATCGGCGCGCACTCCGAGAGCAGCGCCATGATCGGCGACCGGATGGACACCGACGTGCTGGCCGGGCTGGAGTCCGGCATGGAGACGTTCCTGGTGCTCACCGGCCTGACCACGCTGGCCGACGTCGACCGCTACCCGTTCCGGCCGTCGCGGATCGTGAACTCCATCGCCGACCTGATCTCCGAGATCTGAGCCCCGGCCGCCGGCGCGGCGCCAGGGCCGATCACTCTCCGTAGAGCGATCCTCACTCCGATGGGCCAGTGAAGGGCCGCCCAGGGTGCGGGCGGCGGTCCGCGCCGGGATCTTCGTTAGCACCGGGTGCGAGTCCCAGCTCCCGGCCGAGCGGAGGTCTCTTCCATGTCTGGTCTGAAACTGCCCGCCGTCGCCGCGGCCGGCCTGGCGGCCGTGGTCGCCCTCGGCGGGGTTTCCGCCGCGGCACCGGCCGTCGCCGACACCGGCGGCACGAGCAGCGCCGTCACCGACCCGTCCGGGTCCGCGGCCACGGACCCCCTGGCGGGCACCGGCACCGGCACCGACGCCGGCTCGGACCCGGCCGCCGGTGCGGGCTCCGACGCCGGCACCGACGCCGGCGCGTCCGCCCAGTCGGCCCCGGGTGCCGACAGCGGCACCGGCGCCGACGCCGGCTCGGCCTTCGGGTCCGCCGGCTCCGACCTGGGCAGCGGTTCCGCGACCGACCCGGCCGCGGGCGCCGCGGGCGTCAACGGCGCCGCCGGCGACCCCTCGGCGGCCAGCGACCCGCTGTCCGCGGCGGGCGCGGGCGCGGTGAACGTGAGCCCGGCCAGCGTCTCCCCGGGCGGCATGGTGACCATCCACCTGTCGGTGTCCTGCAGTTCGGGGCACAAGGCGAAGGCCAGCGCCGCGGTGTTCGTGGACAGCATCACCCTGGCCCCGTCGTCCGGCGGCGGCGGGCTGGAGGGCAGCGCCTTCATCAAGTCCGACGCCACCGACGGCTCGTACGCGGTCTCCGTGCAGTGCGACGGCGCCGGCAGCTCCGCCCAGGCGTCGATCACGGTCACCGGTTCCGGCACCCGGCCGGTCAGCCCGGTCACCCCGAACAAGCCCGTCAACCCCGTCCCCGCGGGCGGCGGCGGCACCGCCCAGCTCGCCGCCGGCCCGGCCGCGGCCGGCTCCAGCACCGGGCCGCTGGTGGTCACCGGCGCGTTCGCCGCGGTGGGCCTGGCCGGACTCGCGGTGCGGCGCCGCCGCACCGCGGGCGACCGCGGCTGATCCGCATGCCGGTGTACCGGGCCGGCGCCGACGCCAGGCCGGACAGCAGGACGTGGACGACCGCCGCGGTCGCCGTGGTCCTGCTGGCCGCCTGGTGGCTCGGGCCCGCCGGGCACGGCGCGGCCGGGGCCGAGTCGGGCACGGCGGTCGCCGCCGCGGCGACCGCCGACCACCCGCCGCACGTCTACGCCCCGCACGCGCCGCTGCCGGTGGCCGATCCCACCCGCCTGGACATCGCGGCCATCGGCGTGCACGCCGACCTGGTCGGCCGCGACCTGACCGACGGCACCATCGACCCGCCGCCGTACGACACCCCCGGCGTCGCCGGCTGGTACCGCGGCGGTCCCGCCCCGGGCGCGCCCGGCGCGGCGGTCATCGTCGGCCACGTCGACACCGAGACCGGCCCCGCCGTCTTCTACGCCCTCAGCACCGTCCAGCGCGGCGCCCGGATCGACGTGACCCGCGCCGACGGCACGGTGGCCGAGTTCTCGGTGGAGGCCGTCGAGCTGGTGGAGAAGGACCACTTCGACGCCTCCCGCGTCTACGGCTCCACCAGCGGCCGCCCCGAACTGCGGCTGATCACCTGCGGAGGCACCTTCGACCGCACCCAGCAGGCGTACTCCGCCAACGTCGTGGTCTATGCCGCGCTCACCGGATCGCACCCGGTCCCGCGGTAGCGCGGCGGCCCGGCCGCGGGCCACTGCGACCCGGGTCGGCCCGCGCCCGCGGCCCACGCCCGCGGCCCGCACCCGGCGCAGGACGTCGCGCGCCCCGAAGGACTCCGGCATATCGTGCAGATGGTGTGATCCCCGTCAAGGAGGTCCTGATGCCCGTGCGAGAGCGCAAGAAGGAGGGGAGGGGAGCCGACGCGCTGCGCCCGGCCGCGCCCGCGGAGGCCGCCGCGGACCGGGTGGAGGAGGAGCGCGCCGCCGGCACCCCGGCCGGGCTGCGGGCCGAACTCGAGGAACTGCTGGGCCCGGGCAAGGTGCTCGGGCGGATCAGCGACCTGGTCGCCCATGCGGCGGACGCCGGCCCGTACCGGTTCGTGCCGCAGGCCGTGGTGGTGCCCGACAGCGTGCAGGACGTCGTCAAGCTGATGGGGTACGCCCGCCGGCAGCGCCGCCACCTGGTGTTCCGGGCGGCCGGTACCAGCCTCAACGGGCAGGCGCAGGGCGAGGACATCCTGGTCGACGTGCGCCGGCACTTCAGCGGCGTCGAGGTCGAACCCGGCGGCACCCGGGCGCGGATCCTGCCCGGGACGGTGCTGGCCCGCGCGAACGCCGCGCTGGCCCGGCACGGCCGGGTGCTGGGCCCGGACCCGGAGAGCGCGGCGGCGGCCACCGTCGGCGGCGTGCTGGCCGGCAACGCCACGGGCGCCGCGGCCGGCACCACCCGCGACTCCTACCGCACCGTCGCCTCGCTGACCGTGGTGCTGCCCTCGGGCACCGTGGTGGACACCGGCGACCCCGAGGCGGACGCCGCGCTGGCCGCCGCCGAACCCGAGCTGCACCAGGGGCTGCTGGACCTGCGGGACGAGATCGAGGCGGACCAGAAGCTGACGGCGCGGATCCGGGCCAAGCACGCCGTCAAGAACACCAGCGGCTACCGGCTGGACGCCTTCCTGGACGGCGAGACGCCGGTGCAGATCCTGCGCGGCCTGATGATCGGTTCGCAGGGCACCCTCGGCTTCGTCAGCGAGGCCGTCTACGAGACGCTGCCGCTGCGGCCCGCCGCCACCGCCGGGCTGCTGTTCTTCCCCTCGCTGCCGGCGGCCGCCGCCGCGGTGGCGCCCTTCGCCCAGGCCGGCGCCGCCGCGGTGGAGCTGATGGACGGCCACGCGCTGCGGGCCTGCACGGCGGTGGACGGCGTCCCGGCGGACTGGTCGGCCCTGCCGGCCGAGTGCGCCGCGCTGCTGGTGGAGTTCCGGGCCGCCGACGAGGTGGAGCTGGCCGCCTACGAGCGGGTCGCCCACCGCATCTGCGACGACCTGGGTCTGGTCAGCCCGATACCGTCGGCCGACAACGCCTTCAGCCGCGAACCGGAGCGCATATCCGCGCTGTGGCGGGCCCGCCGGGCGTTCACGGCCGCGGCCGGCGGCAGCCGCCCGCGCGTCCCCTCGACCGCGCCCTCGTCCTCGTCCTCGTCCTCGTCCTCCTCGCTCCCCGGGCGGACGTCCCCGGCTCCGGCCCCGTCCCCGGCCCGCCCGCCCCGGCAGCCCGCGCCCGAGCCCGCGGCGGCCGGCACCACCCCGGTCACCCAGGACTTCGCGGTGCCGCCGGACCGCGTCGGCGAGGCGTGCACCGAACTGCTCGCGCTCCAGGAGCAGCACGGCTTCGCGCCCGGCGTCGCCGGCCGCGCCGCCCACGGCACCCTGCACTTCGTGCTCGCCCTCGACCCCGGGCAGCCCGCGGACGTCGACCGCTACGCCGCCTTCATGGACGACTTCTGCCAGCTCGTCACCGAGCGGTTCCACGGGTCGCTGCGGGCCGAGCACGGCACCGGCCGGGCCACGGCGCCGTTCCTGGAACGGGAGTGGGGCGCGCCGGCCACCGCGCTGATGTGGCGGGTCAAGGCGCTGCTCGACCCCGACGGCATCCTCGCCCCGCGGGTGGTGCTCGACCAGGACCCGCGCGGCCACCTGCGCGGCCTGAAGACCCTTCCGCAGATCGAAGGCGCCGGCGCCTGCACCGAGTGCGGCCTGTGCGAACCGGTCTGCCCCAGCCGCGACCTGACCACGACACCCCGTCAGCGGATCGCGCTGCGCCGCGAGATGCACCGGCAGCCCGCCGGCTCCGCGGTCCTGGAGGAGCTGCTGGACGCCTACGGGCACGACGCGGTGGACACCTGCGCGGGCGACGCGCTGTGCCGGCTGGCCTGCCCGCTCGGCATCGACACCGGCGCCCTGATGCGGGACTTCCGCACCGCCCGCCGCACCCGGGCCGAGGAGCGGGCCGCCGAGCGGCTGGCCGTCTTCGGGCGCGCCGCCGAGCGCGCCGCCCGCACCGCGCTGGCCACCGCCGCGGCGATACGCGGCAGGGCCGGCGACCGCCCGCTGGCCGCGTTGACCGGCCTGGCGCGGCGTGCGGCCGGCACCGACCTGATACCCGACTGGCTGCCCGAGACGCCCGGTGCCGCACCCCGCCTGCCGCGCACCGACCGGCACGGCGCGACCGCCGTGTACTACCCGGCGTGCGTCAACCGGCTGCTGGGGCCGCCGCGGCCCGGCGCCGGCTGGGTGCCGCAGGCCCTGGTCGCGCTGGCGGAACGGGCCGGGACGCCGGTGTGGATCCCACCGGACGTGGCCGGCACCTGCTGCGCGGCACCCTGGCACGCCAGGGGCCTGACCGAGGGCACCGCGGTGATGGCCAACCGGATCGTGGAGCAGGCGTGGTTGTGGACCGGCGGCGGCCGGCTGCCGCTGGTGGTGGACGCCGGGGCCTGCACCCTGGGCCTGGCACGCGACGTGGTGCCGCACCTGACCGAGGCCAACCGCGAACTGCACGGCGAGCTGACCGTCGTCGACTCCGTGGTGTGGGCGGCCGAGCAGCTGCTGCCCCGGCTGACCGTCACTCACCGCGCCACCAGCGCCGTCCTGCACCCGACGTGCGCGACGCGCCAGGTGTGCCACGACCCGGCGGGCGGCGCCGGCGGGGCGGGCGCGGCCCTGGAGGCGGTGGCCCGGGCGTGCGCCGCCGAGGTCGTGGTGCCCGACGACGCGGGCTGCTGCGCGTTCGCCGCCGACCGCGGCCCGCTGCACGAGGACCTCACCGGCACGGCGACCCGCCGCGAGGCCGAGGAGGTGGCCGCCCGGGACTACGACGTGCACCTGTCCGCGGACCGGCTGTGCGAGCTGGCCATGGAGCACGCCACCGGCGAACCGTACGAGCCGGTGCTGGCCGCGCTCGAACGGGCCACGCGGGAGCGGCCGGAGCACGGGGACGGCGGCGGGGAGCCGCCGCACGACACGGCCAGGACGCGGCCGGCGCACGAGCCGCAGCGCACCCAGCCCCGCGAGGGGGCGCCGGACGGTGCCGGGCCCGAGGGCCGGTAGGCCGCCGGGCGTTCCGGCGTCACCGCCTTCCGGCGTTCCGGCCTTCCGCCGTTCGGGCGTCCGGCGTCCCGGCTTCCGGTGGCGGGTGCCGCGGCGTCAGGACGGCAGCAGCGGCGGGTCCTGGGGGTGTACCGGCAGCGGCCGGGACAGCGGTGAGATGAGCAGCAGCACCACGTCGTCCGACAGCGAGCCGCCGGTGTGGTCGAGCAGGTCGTCGTAGACCCGCTCGACGGCGGACTCCAGGTCGCGGCCGCTGCCCGCGACGAGCGGGCCGACGCGGTCGGCCAGCGGGTAGAAGGTTCCGTCCTGTTCGCCGCGGGCCTCGATCACCCCGTCGGTGCACAGCACCAGCACGTCGCCGGGCAGCAGCGGCACCCGCCAGGACTCCGGCGCGCCCGTCACCAGGTCGGCCAGGCCCAGCGGCACCCACGGATCGGCCGGCTCCAGGGTCTCCACCGCGCCGTCGCGCGAGACCCGCAGCGGCGCGACATGGCCGTAGTGCAGCAGCTCGACGCTGTCCTGCGTGTCGAACTGGGCGAACAGCGCGGTGATGAAGTCGCCGGTGCTGACATGGCGTCCGACGCTGGCGTCCACCCGGGCCGCGACCCGGTCCAGGCCGCCCTCGTCGAAGGCGGCCTCGCGGAAGGCGCCGAGCACCACCGCGGAACTCTGCACCGCCGCGAGCCCCTTGCCGCGCACGTCGCCGATCAGCGCCCGCACGCCGTGCGGGGTCTCCAGCACCGAGTACAGGTCGCCGCCGATCTGCGCGGCGTCGGCGGCCGAGACGTAGCGGACCGCCACCCGCACCGCGCCGACCCGCGGCGCCGGCGGGTGCATCAGGGCGTGCTGGGCGGCCTCGGCGACCGAGGCGATCGCGGTGAACGCCCGGGCGCCGGTCTCCCGCCGCCAGGCGATGTACACGCTGAACGCGGAGACCAGGCAGTACGCGTACAACTGCCCGAACAGCACGTCGTGGTCGCTGTTGCGGGCGACGCCGTCGTAGGGGGCGAGCGCGGCCTGGACGAGGATGCCGAGCGCGCTGACGAAGAGGGTCTTGTGCCAGTTGACGGTGATCGCGGCCAGCGCGGGCGCGGCGACGATGCCCGGCGTCAGGTAGTGGTCCCGCCCCGCGATCAGGTCCGAGGCGACCACCACGGCGAGCGCGAGCAGCGGGAGCGACAGGCCCAGGCGGGCGAGGTACTCGCTCTCCAGGCGCTGGACCGCGCGCAACCAGACGCTCTTCACACGCCGAACCTATCCGCCCTTCGGGGCCCCGTCAGCCGGAAGCCGATCACGTGGCAGGACCCACAGGTTTCCGGCCGTTGTGTTGCGCCCGGTGAAGGTTCTGCGACAGCGGGGGCGTTCGGGGTGGCTGTGCCCACGGTGCCTTCCTAGGGTCGCCGTGTACCTGCCATCAATTGATCTCCGCACTGGAGGACCCCTGTGCGTAAGAGAGTGATCGCCTCCGCCACCGCCGTGCTCGGCCTGCTGCTCGCGATCCCGGCATCGGCCGCCGGCGCCGGACCCGGCGCGCCCGGCATCGGCGACCCGTACTACCCGACCTACGGGAACGGCGGCTACGACGTCTCCCACTACGACCTGGACCTGCGCTACACCCCCGCCACCGACACGCTCACCGGCACCACGACCCTCACCGCGACCGCCACCCAGGGGCTGACCAGCTTCGACCTGGACTTCGCGCTGGACGTCAGCAAGGTCACCGTCGACGGCCGGCCCGCTTCCTTCGCCACCAGCGGCGAGCAGGAACTGGTCATCACCCCGCAGCACCCGATCGCCCGCGGCCACCGGATCACCGTCGCGGTGACGTACTCGGGCGTGCCGTCCACCGTGCAGCGGTACGGCTTCACCTCCTGGCAGCACACCCCGGACGGCGGAGTCGCCGCGAACGAGCCCGAGTCGGCCTGGTGGTGGTTCCCCAGCAACGACCACCCGCTGGACAAGGCCAGTTACGACGTGCGGGTCACCGTGCCGCAGGGCGAGCAGGCGATCAGCAACGGCCTGCTGCTGTCCCAGCACACCGCGGACGGCTGGACCAGCTACCACTGGCAGCAGACCAAGCCGCAGGCCACCTATCTGGCCACCCTCGCGGTCGGCCACTTCGACATCACCCGCAGCCGCACCCGCACCGGCATCCCGGTGCTCAACGCCTACAGCACCGACCTGGGCGCCAACGCCGCCAACGCGCGGGCGAGCGTGGAGCGCACCGCCGAGATCGTCGACTTCCTCAGCGGCTACTTCGGGCCCTACCCCTTCGACTCGGCGGGCGGCTACGTGCCGAACGTGCCGACCCACTTCTCCCTGGAGACCCAGACCCGGGTCTTCTACAGCCCCGCCACCTTCTCCAAGGGCGTCAACACCTCCGTCGTCGCGCACGAGCTGGCCCACCAGTGGTGGGGCGACGACGTCTCGCTGGAGCGCTGGTCCGACATCTGGCTCAACGAGGGCTTCGCCAGCTACGCGGAGTGGCTGTGGGCCGAGCACGAGCACACCGGCACGCCGCAGCAGCTCGCCCGGCAGGTCTACGACGCGCACCCGGCCGACGACCCGTTCTGGACGGTGAAGCCCGGCGACCCGGGGCCGCAGAACCAGTTCGACGACGCGGTGTACGACCGCGGTGCCGTCGCCATCCAGGCGCTGCGCGACACCATCGGCGACCGGGCGTTCCTCACGCTGCTGCGGGTGTGGCCGGCCCAGCACCGCTACGGCAACGCCACGATCGCCGAGTTCCGCACGCTGGCCGAGCACCTGTCCGGCAAGGACCTGGGCGCCTTCTTCCAGACCTGGCTGTACACCCCGGCCAAGCCGGCGGCCTTCCCCGCGGGCTGAGCACCCCCGCGGGTGGGGCACCATGGACGCGGGCGGACCGGACGGCGGTCCGCCCGCGTCGTGGCACGGTCGCAGGAACACCGGGGGCGCGGCGCACGGGCACAGCAGGGGAGCACCACGTGAGCACACCGGCGCCGGAGCTGCGGGCCGACTGCGGGAACTGCTTCGGGCTGTGCTGCGTGGCGCTGGCCTTCACCCGCTCCGCGGACTTCGCCCGGGACAAGAAGGCCGGCGAGCCCTGCGGGCACCTCGGTGGCGACCACCGCTGCGGCATCCACGCCACACTGCGCGACGACGGCTACTCCGGCTGCACCGTCTACGACTGCTTCGGCGCCGGGCAGCAGCTGTCCCAGGTCACCTTCGCCGGGCAGGACTGGCGGGACGCGCCGGACCGCGGGCAGGCGATGTTCGCCGGGCTGCCGGTGATGCGCCAGCTCCACGAACTGCTGTGGTACCTCAGGGGGACGCTGGCCCTGAACGCCGCCGCCGAGGTGCACCCGGCCGCCGCGGCGGCGCGCGATCGGGTCGCCGGCCTCACCCGGCTCGGCGCCGCCGACCTGCTCGCCCTGGACGTCGCGGCCGAACGCGCCGCCGTCAACGAGGTGCTGCTGCGGGCCAGCGCCCTGGTCCGCACACGGGCCGTGCGGCGGCCCCGCAACCGCCGCGGCGCGGACCTGATCGGCGCCCGCATGAAGGGCGCCGACCTGCGCGCGGCCGACCTGCGCGGCGCCTATCTGATCGGGGCCGACCTGCGGGACGCCGACCTGCGGCTGGCCGATCTGATCGGCGCGGACCTGCGGGACGCCGACCTGCGCGGCGCCGACCTCACCGGCGCGCTGTTCGTCACCCGGACCCAGCTCCACGCGGCACGCGGCGACGCCCGCACCCGGATCCCCGCGGGGCTGGACCGGCCCGCGCACTGGGCGCACTGACCGGCCCCGTACACGGCGAAGGCCCCCCGCTGACGCGGAGGGCCTTCGCTTCGGGTGCGCCGCCAGGGACTCGAACCCCGGACCCGCTGATTAAGAGTCAGCTGCTCTAACCAACTGAGCTAGCGGCGCCTGCGGGAACCATCATACGGGGTCCGCGGGGGTGCCCCGTGCCACCCCCGCCCCCGCGCCGGCCACCGGCGGCCCCCCTCGGGCCGCCGGTGGCCGGCGCGGTGTGCACGGTGTTCACCTCGGTCCTGGCACCGGCCGGGACCGGGTGCGCACCGGGCTCATCGGGCCCACCGGGCTCACTTCAGGCCGAACGCCCGGATGATCTCCTGGCTGACCGAACCGCCGTGGCCGTCGGAGGCGGTGGCCTTCAGCGACACCGCACCGCCGGGCGTGGACGGGGTCCTGAACCGCGCGCTCCAGGCGCCCTTGCCCTGCGCGTCCAGCGTGACCGGCTCCCAGTGGGCGCCGTCGTCGTAGGACACCGACAGCGTGGCCGAGGACGCCCGCGTCACGTCGTCCAGCCACTCCTGGGTCGCGGCCGACAGGCCGACGGTGGTCCAGTGGCCGGCCGGCACGTCGTCCGCGGTGTCGGTGGCCACCGTGTAGTCCAGCTGCAGCAGCTGGACCGGCACCAGGGCGTCACCGCTGACCGGCCCCGAGACGAAGTTCCACTCGGTGTGGGTGCTGATCGAGGTCTTCCACTCGGCGGCGTCCCGCGCGGAGTCGATCACCAGCCGGTAGGGGAGCGTCTGCGCCGGCTGGTTCCACAGGCCGCCGGCCCGGCCGGCGCCGTGCGCGATCAGCGTGCCGTCCCGGTAGGCGGCGTAGGTGGTGCGGCCGTCGTACTCGTCGGCCGGCATGGCCCCCGAGTGGCCGGCGCCGCCGTCGGTCCACGGCGTGATGTTGAACTGGATGTCGTTGTACGACGAGCGGGTCGGACCCCAGTAGGCGGTGCCCAGCCGCGGCCGGTACACCCCGCCGAACCACGAGGTGCGGTAGGTGCGGCCCGGCAGGTAGGTGTCGTGGCCGCCGCGCTCCTCCAGCAGCTGGTCGGCGTACCCGGCGGAGTACACCGAGTGGTCCTCGTACCAGAAGCCGGCGCCCTGCTGCCGCGACACGTACTCGGTGCGGGTGGACGGGTAGGACTCCACCTCGGCGAAGCCCACGCCCGGTCCCCACGCGGGGATGTCGTAGCGGAAGCCGCCGCCCGCCCGGGTGCGGTCGCCGTTGTAGGTCGCGTCGACCTGAGCCAGGTCCTTGCCCGGGTCCGGGGTGTAGGCGAGGGAGCGGTCGGGGATCGTGCCGTCGTGCTGGTCGAGCAGGTCGTACACGTAGCGGGCGAACGTGCGCTGGGCGACCTGCACGTTGACGCCGCGGGCCGCCTCGGCGGCCAGCCGCGTGCCGGCGTCGTGCTGCATCGACACCACCGGCAGCGGCGCGTTCGAGCCGTCGGCGGCGGAGTAGGACTCCAGCAGCCGGCCGGTTCCGTCGCTGACGACGATCAGCAGCCGGGCCCCGGCGGCCGCCGCGTTCGCGGCCCGCTCGGCGGGCGTCACGGCGTCGCTGCGGTCCACCACGACCGCCTTGCCGCGCACGTCGAGGCCGGTGTAGTCGGACGCGGCGCCCGCGCCGGCGTAGGCGGTGGCCAGGACGGCGGAGCCGTCGTCGACCGGCGAACCCGGCTGGGTGGTGGTGTCCAGGGCGCTGCCCCGGTCGGTGACGGCGATCGTCGGCTCGCCCAGCCGCCAGCGGGTCACGAAGCTGAAGGTGCCGTTGGTGACCTTGCGGGTCGGCGAGGCGTACAGGGCGTCGTAGGTCAGCGGCAGCATCGCCGCGTCCCGCACGAGCTGGCCGTCGGAGAAGGTGCGGGCCAGGTCCCAGTGCAGCTGCCGGACCTGGGTGCGCTGCGGCACCGATGCGCTGATCCGGTGCGCCTTGCTGGCGTCCAGGGTGACGGTGGTGTCCTTGCTCAGCACCGTCTCCGGGTCGGCGACCAGCGCCAGGCCGAGGGAGTCGGGCGCGTCACCGGGGACGTCGATCTCCGCGTACGCCATGTACGTGCCCGGCTCCAGCCGCAGCGTGGCCTGGCCGTCCACCGCGACCGGCGACGGGTACGGGTTGCCGTCCTCGGCGACGATCACGGTGCCCGCGGCGGGCTTGCCGTCCCGGCCGAGCAGCTTGACCGTGTAGTCGTACAGCTCCTTCTCCTTCACCAGGCCGTAGCCGGTGTGCGCCACGACGGCGCCGGAGGCCGTGTCGGTGGCGAGCACCAGGCCGGAGAAGGTGGTGTTCGTCGGCACCTTGGACGGGTCGAGGGTGAGGGTGACGTCGCTGCTGCCGCCGGCGGGGACGGTGACGGTGCCGGCCGACAGGGTGGCGGCCGGGTCGGCGGTGGCGGTGGCCAGCTTCAGGGTGACCGGCGACGAGCCGCTGTTGCGGTAGGTCAGGGTGCGGGTGACCGGCGCCGCGCCGGCGTTCGGCCAGCGGAAGACGGCGGAGTCGACCGAGCCGGTGGCCTGGACCGTGGAGTCGATCGCGGCGAGCACGTCGACCCGGCCGGTGCCCTGCTCGAACGGCGTGTAGTCGCCGAGCACCTTGGACGAGGACATCAGCGTGTCCTTGAGCTGCTGCGCCGACCAGTCGGGGTGGCGCTCCTTGAGGATGGCCGCGGCGCCGGCGATGTGCGGCGTGGCCATCGAGGTGCCGGACATCGTCTGGTAGCCGCCGCCGGGCTTGGCCGCGGTGATGTCGACGCCGGGCGCGGACAGGTCGGGCTTCAGCCCGTAGCTGTTGGCCAGCGGACCCATGCTGGAGAACGCGGCGCGCTGGTCGGCGGAGTCGACGGCTGCGACGGTCAGCGCGTCGCGCGCCGAGCCGGGCGCGCCGATGGTGCCGGCGCCGTAGGAGTTGCCCGCGGCGATGACGAACAGCGGGCCGCCGTTCGCCGACAGGTTGTCCACGGCCTGCGCCATCGGGTCGGTGCCGTCGTCGGGCACCGGGCTGCCCAGGCTCATGCTGACCACGTCGGCGCCCTGGGCCTTGGCCCACTCCATGCCGGCGATGATCCAGGAGTCCTGGCCCTCGCCCTCGTTGGACAGCACCTTGCCGACCAGCAGGTGGGAGCCGGGCGCGACGCCCTTCTCCAGGCCGCCGGACGCGGCGCCGCTGCCGGCGATGGTGGATGCCACGTGCGTGCCGTGCCCGTTGCCGTCGGCCACGGCCTGGCCGGGCACGAAGCTCTGCTCGACGGCGACCCGGCCCTGCAGGTCGGGGTGGGTGTCGTCGATGCCGGTGTCGAGCACGGCGACCTTCTCGCCGGTGCCGTCGTAGCCCTCGGCCCACGCCTGCGGCGCGTTGATCTGCGGGACCGAGTCCTGCAGCGACGCCTTGGCCTTGCCGTCCAGCCACAGGCGGGCGATGCCGTTGGAGGCGTCCAGCGAGCGGGCGGCCCTGGCTCCCGCGGCGCCGTTCGCCGCGGCCGGGTCGAGGTCGTCCCAGAAGGCGCGGGCGTGCTTCTTGTCGGCGCTGAGCGCGGCGCCGCCGATGCTCGGCAGCGTGCGGACGGTGCGCGCACCCGCGGGTGCGGCGGGCAGCGCGCGCGCCGCGCGCGCCGCCTTCGTCCAGGTGGCGATCAGCGGGACGCCGGCGCTGTGCGCGTCGTCGTAGCCCATCGCGACCAGTGCGGTGACGTCGAACAGCCGGCGGTCCAGTGTGCCGGCGGCCAGCAGGGACTCGGCCTCGTCGGGCACCACGTAGGTGTCGCCGCCGAACTGCTGGACGTGCACCACGCCGCGGGCGCCGGGCGCCCGGTCGACGGTCACGGTCGGGGCGGAGCCGCCGGTGACGTGCACGACGTCGCCGGTGATCAGGGTGACGGTGGCGGAGGAGGGCGCGGGCGCGGTCGAGGCGTGGGCGGCCGACGGGGGAGAGGGCGGCGGGGTCGCCGCGATGGCGCTGCCCGCGGGCAGCATCAGGGCGGTGCCGAGGGCGAGCGCGGTGGCGCCCGCCGGCACGGCTGTCCGGCGTCGAGTCGAAGTCATGTGCATGATCTACCGGCCGGATCGCGGTGGCGTCAGCGGCCCGGAGCTGGCACGTTCCCGCCTGGCGGCAACCCGCCGCCCGGCCGCCGGGACCCGCGGCCGCCCGCCGCGTGAGGGCGCGGGGCCACCCGGCCGTCCGCGCGAGCGGGGCGGCGCCGTGGTTGGGGGCACCCCTGCCGATCGGGTACGATCATCCACGTCAGCAGGCGCCGCTAGCTCAGTTGGTTAGAGCAGCTGACTCTTAATCAGCGGGTCCGGGGTTCGAGTCCCTGGCGGCGCACCTGAAACGAAGGCCCTCCGCCGCGGCGGAGGGCCTTCGTCGTGCCGGTGTCCGGCGTCAGATGCTCATGGACAGCAGCACGGGCGCGGCCCGCTCGTGCAGCGTGTCCACCGCCGGGCGCAGCCGGTGCGCCTTGGCGTACGGCATGGACAGCGCCAGGCAGGCGACGGTCTTGCCGATGGTGACCGGGATCGCCGCGCACACCGTGCCGACCGCGTACTCCTGGAGGTCCAGGGTCGGCACGCTGGAGGGCTGGCGCTCCAGCTTGGTCAGCAGCACCCGGTCGTCGACCTCGGTGCGCGAGGTGAAGCGGGCCGGGCGGTGCCGGGAGAGGTGTTCGAGGCGGCCGCGGTGGTCGAGCTGCGACAGCAGGCACTTGCCGACCGCGCTGGCGTGGGCCGCGGACCGGAAGTCCACCCACTCGTTGACCTTCGGCGCGTGCGGGCCGTCCGCGAAGTCGATGATCCGCACCTCGCCGTCGTCGTACCGGCTGAAGTAGACCGCGGCGCCCACCTCGTCGCGCAGCTCCATCAGGATCGTCCTGAGCTTCTCGGCCAGCGCCAGGTCGCGGTTGGCCGAGCCGAGCAGGACCATCGACTCGCCGAGCACGTAGCCGCCGCCGGGCAGGAAGCCGAGGTAGCGCTCGCGGCGGAGCATCGCCAGCAGCTGGGTGAGGTAGCCGAGCGGGACGCCGACCTCGCGGGCCAGCTGTTCCGCGGAGACCCCGTGCCGGTGGCTGTCGACGGATTCGAGCACGCGCAGCGCGTACTGGACCGCATGCACCGGCCCGACCTGTCGGTGTTCGAGCGCCACGGTAGCCCCCTGCAGGTAAGACCGTCTGCGTGTCCGGAGGAGGGCCTGGTCGTGGGCCAGGGGCAGCGTCCTGGTCCGGCGTCTCGACCGGACCTCCACGATAGCCCCAATACCCTTGCCGGTAGAGGTGGTTGACGGCCCCCCGAGCGGCGCTCAGGCGTATATGCAGGAAGGGGCCTGTCTGGCATATGACGAGGTCATTGCCCTCTTTTCGGAGTGGCGTGAATCGCTACCCCCAAGGGGCGCCAGAGACGGGTGTGACCGGCCGCCGCGCGCCCCGGAAACGCGGCTCCGAGCCCCCGGGTGCGGGTCGTCGCGGACCCCCGGGAACAAGCGGACGGCATCTCCGGTTGTCGCCTGGGAGGCAACGGCAACACAGCTGACAGGAGGGTGCCCGCCGTGGGTGACGGAGAACGGGAGGTCGCGGACGCGACCGGACGCGGGGGCGAGGACATCAGAGGGACGGGCATCAGGGGGCCGGTCCGCGGTACCGCGCCGGTGCCGCTGTCCGTACTGGATCTGGCCACCGTCGGCAAGGGGCTGACGGCCGGCGACGCGCTGCGCGCCAGCGTCGAGATCGCCAGGACCGCCGAGACCCGCGGCTACCACCGCATGTGGGTCGCCGAGCACCACTCCATGCCGGGCGTGGCCAGCTCCTCGCCCGCGGTGATCCTGGCGCACCTGGCCGCGCACACCCGCACCCTGCGGCTCGGCTCGGGCGGCGTGATGCTGCCCAACCACGCCCCGCTGGTGATCGCCGAGCAGTTCGGCACCCTGGAGGCGCTCGCGCCGGGGCGCGTCGACCTGGGCCTGGGCCGTGCGCCCGGCACCGACGGGGCGACCGCTGCCGCACTGCGCAGGACCGACGGGCTGCGCGAGGGCGCCGACGAGTTCCCGCGCCAGCTCGCGGAGCTGACCCGCTTCCTGGACGACGACTTCCCCGACGGGCACCCGTACGCCCGGATCCACGCGATCCCCGGTCCGATCCAGGGCAGCGCGGAGGGCGGCGTGCAGTCGGCCGGGCGGCCGAGCATCTGGCTGCTGGGCTCGTCCGGGTTCAGCGCGCAGCTGGCCGGCACGCTCGGGCTGCCGTTCTCCTTCGCGCACCACTTCTCGGCCGCCAACACCGTTCCCGCGCTGGCCCTTTACCGCGAGTCCTTCCGGCCGTCGGAGGTACTGGACGCCCCCTACGCGTCGATCGGCGTGTCCGCGCTGGCCGCGGACGACCCCGCGGAGGCCCGCCGCCAGGTGCTCTCCGGGGCCCTGGGCATGCTGCGGCTGCGCACCGGCCGGCCCGGCCTGATGCCCACCCCGGAGGAGGCCGAGGCGTACCCCTTCAGCCCGATGGAGCGGGAGTTCGTCGACTCCTGGATCGCCAACATCGTGTACGGCGACCCGGAGCAGGTGCGCGCGGGCCTCGACGCGCTCGTCGAGCGCACCGGCGCGGACGAGCTGGTGATCACCGCCAACGCGCACACCCCCGCCGCGCGGCTGCGCAGCTACGAGCTGATCGCCGACGTGTACGGCTTCCCCAAGGACGTGGCGGAGGTTAAAGACTGATTTCCCCGGGGCGGGTGGTCCAACGTGGGACCGACCGCACGGCAAGACTTAACCCAGGGTTAAAGCCGCTCGTCACCTCGCTGACGAGCGGCTTTGCTCATGGCGTGAACCCGGCGGCGCCACCGCGGGGGGCCCGAATTGGTCTAGTCCTAAGTCTGGTTCAGACCATTGACGTGCACTTGGCGAAGGACTATCCATGCTCCAGCCCCCTGTTGGTCCTCCCTCTCCCCCCGGAGGTACTTGTGCAGTCCAGGAAGAGAGCGTTCGTGGCCGCCGCCACCAGCGCCGCCCTCGCCCTCGGCGCGTTCGCCGCGCTGGCGGCCACGACGGGCACCGCCAAGGCGGACACCGCGTCCGCCGCCAAGCCCGCGGCCGCCGCCGCGAGCAGCGGCGGGGTCAAGATCGCCTACTACGACCAGTGGAGCGTCTACGGCAACGCCTTCTACCCGAGGAACCTCGACACCGAGGGGATCGCGAGCAAGCTCGACATCCTGAACTACTCGTTCGAGAACATCGACCCGGTCAACCTCACCTGTTTCGAGGCGACCAAGGCGTCCGACTCCACCAACGAGAACGACCCCAACGCCGGTGACGGCGCGGGCGACGCGTTCGCCGACTACCAGAAGTCCTTCGGCTCGGACATCAGCGTCAACGGGACCGCGGACACCTGGAACCAGCCGCTCGTGGGCAACTTCAACCAGCTCAAGGAGCTGAAGGCGAAGTACCCCAACCTCAAGATCGTGATCTCGCTGGGCGGTTGGACGTACTCCAAGTACTTCTCCGACGCGGCGGCCACCGACGCCAGCCGCAAGAAGCTGGTCAGCTCCTGCATCGACATGTTCATCAAGGGCAACCTGCCGGTGCAGGGCGGCTACGGCGGCACCGGCGCCGCGGCCGGCATCTTCGACGGCTTCGACCTCGACTGGGAGTACCCGGGCTCGCCCAACGGCCACGTGGGCAACCACTACAGCGCCGCGGACAAGGCCAACTTCACCGCGCTGGCCGCCGAGTTCCGCTCCGAGCTGGACGCCTACGGCGCGGCCAACGGCGGCAAGCACATGCTGCTCACCGCGGCGCTGCCGTCCGGCCAGGACAAGATCGCGAACATCCAGACCGACAAGCTCGGGCAGTACCTGGACTACGCGAACGTCATGACGTACGACATGCACGGCGCCTGGGACGCGACCGGTCCGACCAACCACCAGGACCCGACGTACCAGTCGCCCAGCGACCCGTCGAACCCGATCTCGCCGGGAACCGGGAAGTACAGCACGGACGCGGCGATCAACGCCTGGACCAACGGCGACCCGGCGTACGGGATCCCCGGCGGCTTCCCGGCCAACAAGATCACCATGGGCTACCCGCTGTACTACCGCGGCTGGACCGGCGTGCCCGCCGGCAGCAACCACGGCCTGTACCAGTCGGCGACCGGGCCGGCCGCCGCGCGCGGCATCAGCCAGGTCGCGGGCACCGCGTACTACAAGGAGCTGTCGGGCGTGGTGGACAACGCCTCCACGACGTTCTGGGACGCCGCCTCGCAGTCCAACTACTTCTACAACGGCAGCGAGTTCTGGACCGGCCTGGGCAGCCAGGGCATCCAGGCCAAGGCGGACTACGCGCACTGCCACGGCCTGGCCGGCTCGATGATGTACTCGCTGCTCGACCTGGATCCCTCGGCCACCCTCTTCAACAAGATCGTGACCGCCACCAACGGCTCGGCGTCCGGCTGCTCGAACCCGACGACGCCGCCGACCACCCCGCCGACGACGCCTCCCACGACGCCGCCGACCACCCCGCCGACCACGCCTCCCACCACCCCGCCGTCCGGCACCTGCACCCTGCCGTCCTGGAGCGCCTCGGCGGTCTACGTCGGCGGCAACCAGGTCTCCTGGAAGGGCCACAACTGGCAGGCCAAGTGGTGGACGACCAACGAGGAGCCCGGCACCACCGGCGAGTGGGGCGTCTGGCAGGACAACGGCGCCTGCTGACCGTGCCCGACACCCGTTGACGGCCGGCTGACCCGTCAGCCGGCCGCCGGCGGAACCTCCCCCCACACCAGGGCCCGCGTCCTCTCCCCCACGAGGACGCGGGCCCCTCGCGTTCCCGCGTGCGGGGGAGCGGCGGCGTCAGGCGCTCAGCAGGTCGGAGATCGCCGCCGCCGCCACGGGCCGCGACCAGAGCCAGCCCTGGCCGGTGTCGCAGCCGATCCGGCGCAGCCGCTCGGCCTGCTCGGCGCTCTCCACGCACTCCGCGGTGACCGTCAGGCCCAGCCGGTGGGCCAGCTCCACCAGCGCCTCGACGATCGTCTCGTCGGCCGGGTTGGGGTGCTCGGCCGACCGGAAGCCCTGGACGAACGACCCGTCGAGCTTCAGCGCCGACACCGGCAGCCGGCTCATGTAGGCGAGGTTGGAGTAGCCGGTGCCGAAGTCGTCGATGGCGATCCGCACCCCCATCTCGTGCAGCGCGTGCAGCGCCTGCAGCGGCCGGCCCGCCGAGCCCATCACCGCCGACTCGGTCAGCTCCAACTGCAGCAGCCGCGGCGGCAGTCCGGTCTCGCGCAGGATCGCCGCGACGTCGGCCACCAGGTCGGAGTCCCACACCTGCCGCACCGCCACGTTCACCGACACCACCAGCGGGCGGTCCGGGTGCGCCTGCTGCCAGGCCCGCGCCTGCCGGCACGACTCGGCCAGCACCCAGCGGCCCAGCGGCACGATCGAGCCGTCCTCCTCGGCCAGGCCGATGAAGCGGTCGGGGGCCAGCCGCCCGAGCTGCGGGTGCTCCCAGCGCACCAGCGCCTCCACCCCGCGCAGCCGGCCGGTGTCCAGCGCCACCAGCGGCTGGTAGTCGAGCACGAACTCGCCCCGCTCCACCGCCTGGCGCAGGGTGCGCGCCAGCGCCTGGCGGGTCATCCGGTGCTCGTTGCGCTCGGGGTCGAAGAGCGTCCAGCGGGCCTTGCCGTCGGTCTTGGCCCAGTACAGCGTGGTGTCGGCGGCCTGCATCAGCTGGGTGGCGGTGCTGCCCGCCGCCTCGCGCTCGACCACCCCGATGCTCGCCGACACCGCGAGCCGCTGGCCGCCCACGTCGAACGGCTCCTGCAGCGCGCCCAGCACCGCCTCGGCGAGCGCGGTGGCCTGCCCGGTGCCGGTGGAGTCCCGCAGCAGCAGGGCGAACTCGTCGCCGCCGAGCCGGGCCGCCAGATGCCCGCCGGGCCGGGCGCAGTCCTGCAGCCGGTGCGCCACGGCGGCCAGCAGCTCGTCGCCCACCCGGTGCCCGAGCGTGTCGTTGACCGCCTTGAAGCCGTCGAGGTCCAGGTGGCACAGCCCGATCCGGCCGGTGCCGCGCACCCCGGCGCGCTCCACCGCCTCCGCCAGCCGCTCCAGGAACAGCGCGCGGTTGGGCAGCCGGGTCACCGCGTCGTGCATCCGCAGATGCCGCAACTCCTCGCGCAGCGCGTCGCGTTCGCCGACGTCCTCGACGGTCAGCAGCAGCGGCTCCGCGCCGGTGCGGGCCAGCGTGATCTCGGCCCGGACCCCGCTGCCGTCGGTGCGGGTCACCCGCCGGGTGCAGCGCAGCCGGGAACGGCGGCCGCTGAGCACCTCGTGGAAGGCGGCGCCGGCATGCGGGTCCCCTGCCAGGCCCAGCAGGGCGGCGGCGCCGGCGGCGGCCATCCGGTCAGGTGAGGTGCCCAGCAGGACGCCCAGGGCGCGGTTGGCGGCGAGCACCTCGCCGCCGGGGCCGAGCAGGGCCATCGGCAGACGGGCGGCGGCGAAGGCGGCGCGGTAGTCCCGCGGCTCCGCGTCCCCCGCAGGCAGGCCCAGAACATCACGGTGCGTGATGGTCTGCGTCGTGGTGTCGGGCTCGACGCCGGGGCCGCCCGAGGGTACGCCCATGGCCCGCTCCCTGTTCGCGCTTCCTTCGACGGCGATCATATGGGCTGGCGGAGCGGGCGATCCAGCGTCGTCGTGGTGATTCTCCGCACGCGTGCTGACGGAGTGACCGTTTCCGCGTGTTTGCGTCGAGCACCTGATCGCCACCCGCACATCATGACGGAGCGTAGTCGCCCGGGCGGGCGGCGACTCGCACATCCGTCCGCGGCCGGGGAACGCGGGGGCGACACCCGCACGGACCAGCCGAACACCGCAAATCATCACATTTCATAGCAATGTGGGGGAGGTCTCGAACAGCTCGGCATTCCTCCCCGGAGGTCGTTGTGCGGCGGTCAGGCATCAGCTCAGCTCCACGGCGGCGGCACGCGGCCGGCGGGGCGCGCGCGGCGCTCGCGCGGCGCGCAGGCCGCGTGTCGCGGCGGGCGCTGAAGGCGGGCGCCGCGGCGGTCACCGGCTTCGCCGGGCTGGTGGCCTGGACCCTGATGACGGGGCCGGCCGCCCACGGCGCCGAGGACAGCCCCTGCGTGCTGCCGCGCACCGACGTGCACCACTCCGAGGGCGTCGACAGCTGGCCGGGCGGCTACGCCCACCCGGTCGGCGACGTCAACGCGCTGATGGTCTTCCTGTCGTTCCCCGACTCCGTGCCGCAGCTCACCCCGCGGGAGATCGAGGCCGACCACTTCCCGGCCACCAGCACCTTCTACGACAACGCCTCCTACGGGCAGTTCCGGCTCCACGTGCACCCGGTGGACCGCTGGCTGCAGATGCCGCGGGCGTCCACCGCCTACCTGATCAACCGGGACTGGGACGCCGGCGACCGCAGCATGTACCTGCGCGACGCCATCCGCACCGCCGACCCGTCGGTGGACTTCCGCGGCTACGACGTCGTCTACCTGGTCGCCGACCCCGACGCGCCCGGCGTGGACTCCGACGCCACCAAGGTCGTCAACCTCGCCCAGCCGATGAACGTCGACGGCACCTCGCTGCGCCGGCTGGTCACCGTCTTCGAACGCCACCCGCCGGACCGCAACGTGCTGGCCCACGAGACCGGCCACGTGTTCGACCTGCCCGACCTGTACTACCGGCCGCCGGTCGGCAGCAACGCCGACTGGGACACCCACGTCGGCGACTGGGACCTGATGGGCAGCCAGTTCGGACTGGCCCCGGACCCGTTCGCCTGGCACAAGTGGAAGCTGGGCTGGCTGCGCGACGACCAGGTCGGCTGCATCGCCCGCACCGGCATCACCTACCACGACCTGAGTCCGGACGAGACCCCCGGCGGCACCAAGCTGCTGGTGGTGCGCACCGGAACGGACTCGGTGCTCGCGATCGAGGCGCGCAGCACGGCCGGCAACGACGCCACCGCCTGCCGGCAGGGCGTGCTGCTGTACCGGGTGCGCTCCGACAAGGAGTCGGGCGACGGGCCGATCGACGTGGTCGACGGCCACCCGGGGACCTCGGCGTGCGAGGTCAACTCCGTCTACCCGCCGCTGGCCGACGCGCCCCTGGGCGTCGGCGAGACCTACACGGTCCCGGACGGCTCCACCCAGGTCACGGTGATGGGCCGGGGGACCGACGGCACCTGGACGGTGCGCGTCACCGAGGCCCTGCCGCACAGCCCGACCGCACCCGGGCTGCGGGGCTGACCGGCGTGGCCGCGCCGGGCAGGTACGGACTGAGAATGGTCGCGCTGGGCGCGATAGCCCTGCTGACCGTCGGTTCGACGGTCTCCTCCGACCCCCACTTCTCCTTCAACGCCCCACCCCCGCCCGCCGCCAGACCCTGCGCGCTGCGGGCCGTCCCCGGGGTGGCGATGTCCGAGGGCTTCCCCGCCCGGCCCGAGAACACCGGCCCCAACGCCGAGTTCGCCCCCTCCACCGGCACGGTGCACGCCCTCACCCTGCTGATCGACTTCCCCGACGCGCCCGCGCCGTACAGCGCCAAGCAGCGCTACGGCGAGTTCTTCCCCGCGGTCAAGCAGTGGTACGCCAGCGCCTCGTACGGCCGGCTCGACTACGTGTCCACGCCGGTGCTGCGCTGGATACGCATGCCGCGGCCGTTCTCCGCCTACGGGATAGGCCGCGGCTACGGCTGGGACGCGCACACGGCGATGATGCGGGACCTGCTCAAGGTCGCCGACCGCGACATCGACTTCCGCGGCTACGACCTGGTCAACATACTCGTGACGCCCAACGCCGGCCCGCCCGCCGACGAGGCGGTGCTCTCCGTCACCTGGACCGGCGCGTCCGCGGCGACCACCGACGACGGCGCCCAGCTCAACAAGGTGTCCCTCATCTACGGCCACGACCAGTCGGGTTCGCGGGTCCTCAGCCACGAGAACGGCCACGCCCTCGGCCTGCCCGACCTGTACGCCGCGGACGACTTCCAGCGCACCGACACCCTCGCCGGGCAGTGGGACACCATGTCCCTGGACTGGGGCCTGCAGGGCGATCTGTTCGCCTGGCACAAGTGGCGGCTCGGCTGGATCACCGACCGCCAGATCGACTGCATATCCCGCCCCGGCAGCGGCACCTACCAGCTCAGCCCGGTCGAAGTCCCGGGGGGGCACAAGGCGGTGATCGTGCCCTATGGGCCGACCCGGGCGTACGTGCTGGAGGTGCGGTCCAAGCGCGGGAACGACCACGACGCCTGCCGGACCGGGGTGCTCGCCTACCGGGTGGCCACCGACGTCGACTCCGGGCAGGGCCCGGTGACCGTCACCGACGCCCATCCGCTCACCTCCGCCTGCGACTTCAGCAGCGGGGCCTTCAACTCCCTGAACGACGCGCCCTTCAACGTCGGCGAGAGCTACACCGATCAGGCGTCCGGGGTGACCTTCCAGGTCGAGTCGCGCTCAGCGGCGGGGACGTACACCGTCCACGTCACCCGCCGCTGACGGACCGCGCGCGTCAGTCCAGGAGTTCGGCCTCGAGGGTGATGTCCACCCCGGCCAGGGCCTTGCTCACCGGGCAGTTGGCCTTGGCGTCCTGCGCCGCGGCCTGGAACGCCTCGGCGGACAGGCCGGGCACCCGGGCCTTCACCGACAGCGCGATGCCGGTGATGCCCTCACCGGGCTGGAACGTGACGTTCGCCTGCGTCTGCACGGACTCCGGGGGAGTGCCCGCACCGGCCAGGCCGTGCGAGAGCGCCATGGAGTAGCAGGAGGAGTGGGCCGCGGCGATCAGCTCCTCGGGGGAGGTCTTGCCGTTGGCGGCCTCGGCGCGCGAGGGCCAGGACACCTCGTACTGGCCGACACCGGAGGTGTCCAGCGAGACGGTACCGGCGCCGCCGATCAGCGGGCCCTTCCACTGAGTCGTCGCGGTGCGGGTGGTTGCCATGATGAAGCCTCCATGAGGGACGTACAGGGCCGACGGCGCGCGCCGTCCCCCTGACGCTACATCGCCGTCCCCTGCCTCCGGGGCAGCGCCCCGCCCCGCCCGCGGGCGGGGCCGGCGGCGGTCAGTGGAAGTGCGCCTCGGGGTGGGCGAAGGCGGCGGCGGCCAGGACGCGCGGCAGTTCGGTGCGGCGCTCGCACAGCAGGCGGCGGGAGCGGCGCACCACGGGGAACGAGGGCGCGTCGGCGAACGCCAGGGAGATCCGGGCGACGCCCGCCACCGGCGGCGCGCCCCGCGCCGCCCGGTCCATCACCTCCGCGAGCAGGAAGTCCACCGCCGCCTGCCCCGACTCGCGGTCCCACCGCAGCAGATCCAGCGTCAGCCCGTCGGAGCCCCACGGCAGCAGCACCAGCAGCGCGCAGGTGCGCCCGTTCCGGTCCCGGCACTCCGCCAGCACGCAGTCGCCGTCCCCCGCGTCGCCCAGCCGCCCCAGGCCCGGGTCGGCGCGCCGCCGCCCGGTCAGCGCCCGCAGCCGGCCGGCGTGCTGCCGCCAGGCGTCGGCCAGTTGGGCCAGGTGCGGCCACTCCTCGGCGTCCACGTCCCGCTGCCTGCGCAGCACCGCCCGGTAGCCCGCCGCGGCCATCGTCCGCCGCAGCCGGGCGAGTTCCGGCGGCAGCGGACCCGCATCCAGCACCGCCTCCTCGTCCACGGCCACCGTGTGCAGGCCCGCCGCGCGGTAGGCCGCCGTGCCCTCCTCGCCCGCGTACGCCGCGGCCGGCGACCACGCGTGGCTGCGCGCGGTGTCCAGCCAGCCGGCGACCGCGGCCGGCCGGGCCGCCACCGGCCCCAGCGGGTCGCCGTGCGCCAGCGCGACGCCGTTGACCACCCGGTAGACCACGGCCGCTGCGCGGTCGCCGCTCCAGCACACCGACAGGTCGCGGCGCAGTGCGAAGTAGCCGAACGAGTCGGTGCCGCCGTACGCGCGCAGCAGCGCCCGCAGCCGCCGCTCGTCGGCCCGCGCCAGCCGGGACAGGCCGGGCGGGGAGCGGAAGAACGCCAGCAGCACCACCACCATCAGCGCCACGCTCAGCAGGTTGATCGCCAGGTCCGTCCACGCCGGCACGTCGATGCCGGGCACGTCGAACAGGCTGGAGACGGTCAGCACCCGCACCGCCGCGTACCGGGCGCTCTCCCCCCAACTGCTGGGCTCCGCCCGGTCGGTGCCGTACACCAGCAGCGTGCCGACGCCGACCGCGACCACCGCGCCCGCCACCAGGCTGACCAGGCCCAGCACGATGTTCCCGCGCCGCCCGCGGACGTTGAACAGGGTGCGGGAGACCAGCAGCGCGGCCAGCAGCAGCAGGGTCAGGACGAGCGACACCCAGTTGAAGGCGTGCCGGTGGGCCCGCGGCACCGCGGCCACGTCGACCGCGATGACCAGCAGGTACCCGGCGGTCAGCACCACCGTGAGGATCCACGCCGCGCGCTTGCGCCGCCGCAGGCTGACCGACAGCACGAACGCCAGCACCGCCCCGGTGAATCCCGGGCTGACCAGGAACGGGGTCACGAACTCGCCGTCGGTGGCGGCCCGCACCCGGTCCCGGAACGGCGCGACGACCCCGGTCACCGCGTTCACCGCGGTCGCCACCCGCAGGTACCAGACGGCGGCCGCGGCGCCCGGGCCGCGCAGCGGCCCCAGCACCTGCGCCAGCCGCACCTCCAGCCGCGACGGCGGCACCTCGACCACCGTCGGCTCCCGGCGCGGCGGCTTCTTCGTCAGCGACACCGGGGACGGCGCCCCGGCCACCGCGTCCATCATCCGCGTCTTGGCCGCCGAGAACCGCCGGGTGACGCGCTCCTCGCGGCGCTCCGCCCGTGCCATCCGCCGCGGCCGCGAGGTGTACCGCCACCGCGCCCAGGGGCTGCCGGGCCGGGCCAGCCGCACCGCGCCGACCACCGCGAGCAGCGGCACCATGACGCCGAGCAGGCCCGTCCACACCTTGCCCTTGAGCAGGCACAGCACCACGAAGCCGGCCACCACGGCGGCCGCCACGTAGGTGGCGTACGACGTGCCGCCGACGCCGCCGCCCAGCGGCGCCGCGCCGAACAGCACCAGCCCGATGATCGCCACCGCCAGGATCACCGCGTCGACCGACTGGCGGCCCTCCTCGCGCCAGTACACGTCCTCCAGGTGCAGCACCAGCGCGAACTCGTCGAGCACCAAGCCGCAGCCCACCCCGAAGAGCACCGCGAGCAGGTCGTGCACGAGCGGGCCGCCGCGCACCGCGAAGGAGCCGATGCCGCCGATGAACATCATCACCTGGCCGAACACCACATGGTGGATGTGCAGCCCGCCCGGCTGGACGTTGCCGGGCCACCAGGACACACCGCGGCGGATCATCCGCGTGCTGAACCGGATGAACAGGAACGACCCGATCAGCCCGACCAGCAGCAGGAGCAGCTGCCGGCGGCCGGTGGACGCCTCGATCCGCACCTGCACCGAGCCCACGTACGCCGGCCAGTGCCCCATAGCTCAAGGGTCCCGGCGGAACCGGCCCGCGCCCGTTTAGTTGCGGCACACGGGGGAGCGGGCGGGGCGACCGGGGGAGCGAGCGACCGTCTCTCGGAGATGGGGGAACGCCGAAGGCCCCCCGCTGAAGCGGAGGGCCTTCGTCTCAGGTGCGCCGCCAGGGACTCGAACCCCGGACCCGCTGATTAAGAGTCAGCTGCTCTAACCAACTGAGCTAGCGGCGCCTGCTGACGTCGTAGACCTTAGCACCCGGTCCCAGGGAGTGGAAATCGATAGTTCCTAGGCCGTCCCGGGTGCGCTGACCAGGGCCGGAACGGCCTCACCCGCCCCCGGGGCGGTGCTGCGGGCGGCCCTGACGCACGCCCACAGCAGCACGTCGGGACCGGGCAGCCACGGCGCGCGGGTGTCGGGCGCCACCACCCACCGCGACGCGGCGTCCCCGCCCGTGCGGCCGTCGGCCGGGCCGTACAGCGGCGGCACCGTCACCGCGTCGCCGGCGCCGTGGCACAGCAGCGGCGGGACCCGGTCCGCCCACTCCTCCCAGGCCAGCAGCGAGGGCAGCCGCTGGGCGGTGCCCGGCGCGACGAGCAGCAGCACGCGGCCGCGGTGCACCGCCACCGGGCCGCTGCCCGGCCCCGCGGACCACAGCTGCTCGAGCAGCCGGCGCCCGAACAGCGCCGGCACGTTCACCACGTCGAACGCGGTGCCGCACGGCAGCACGCTCGGCGCGGTGGGCCGGGCCGACCACAGCGCCGCCACGCTGCGCGGGAAGGCGCTCGCCGAGGCCAGCCACGCGGCGCCCTCCGGAGTGACGTACGCGGTGTGCTGCCGCCGCACCGCCTCGCTGACGGCGGCGACGGTGTTCACGGTGCTCATGGTGTCCACGGTGCTCACAGCGGGCGATTCGTCCATGGCATCTACAGGTACCGGGCGGACAGGGCCGTCCCGGCGAAATCGCCCGAACATCGCACACGGGGACCGAACGGGGAGTATCTTGCCGCGCGGTGACGGCGCGGTGACGCTCCGGCGTCGAGGGGCAAGGGTGCAGGCGGTTCCACCGGGGTGGCCGGGGCGGCCGGGGCGGACGGTGCGGCACGGAGTTGCCGCCGGTCGGGGCGCCGGGGGCTGCTCCCCGGGGGCCGGCTCTACGGCGTGACGCCGCCGTCCGCCAGCAGGTCCTGGCCGTACTCGACCATCCGCCGCGCGTAGTCCTCGGTCCAGCCGGCCCGTTCGGCGATCGAGCCGCAGCTCAGCCGGTCGAACCGGCGCGGGTCGGCGAGCTGCGCGGCGGCCACCGCCTGGAACTCCGTCGCCCGGTCCGCCGCGGCCCGGAACGCCAGGGCCAGCTCGGTGGCGCGGTCCAGCAGTCGCAGCGGGTCGTCCATCGACTCCAGGTCGAAGAACCGGTCGCGGTCGTCCCCGGCCGGCGCCCCCGGCTCGAACAGCAGCGGGGCGGGCCGCTTCGGCCGTGCGGCCTGCTCCTCCTCGGGCCGGTCCGCAGGGTGCGGCTCGGACATACGGTTACCTCCCGGATCTCGTCGACGCCTCCCATTCTCCCGCGTCCGCGCAACCCCCCACCGAGCCCCGGTGCCGGCCGCGGCCGGAAGGGCCTGCGGGAGGCGCGGACGGGGGCCGGCACCGGCACGGCGAGCCGCCCGGTCAGGGCCGCCAGGACACCCGGTGCTCCGCGAGGTGGGCGAGCACCGCGTGGTTGGCCTCCCACCCGTCGGGGAACTTGACCGTGACCCCGAGCTGGACCGGCTCGGACGACGGATGCTCGTCGAGCAGGTCCGCCACGCCCGCCCGGCACACCACGATGCAGGCGTGCCGGTGCCGGGACGCCAGCACGCACAGCCGTCCCGTTTCCAGGTGGAAGGCGGTCGCGTCCGGGCGGCCGGACAGCGGATGGAGCACCACCGTGACGTCGAACTCCCGTCCCTGCAGCCGGTTCGCGGTGTCCACGGCGACCCCGCCGGCGGTGCCTGCGGCGACCCCGAGTCCGGCCAGCGCGGCGCGGACCGCCGCCGCCTGGTCGCGGTGCGCGGTGCCGACCGCGATCCGGTCCGCGGTCAGCGGCGCCGGCTCGGCGTCCGCCCCCGCGTACGTCAGCCCGCCGCGGTCCAGCAGGCGGCGCACCACCACCGCCACCGCCCGCACCGCCTCCGGGTCGGTGCGCGGGGTGTGCCGGGCGGGCAGTTCCAGCAGCCCCCAGCCGCTCTCCAGGGCCTCGTCCAGCACCCGGTCGGGACCGCCGCCGTCGCCCGCGACGCCGAACGCCAGCCGCCGCTCGCCCGGCCCGGTGCCGCTGCGGAACGGCGTGTACGGGTAGAACGCCCGCGACACCAGCGGCGCCGCCGAGGCCGGCAGCCGCCAGGAGACGGGCAGCCGGTGCTGCGGGAGGCCCGGGTTGTGCGCGAGCAGGGTGACCACCGCGCTCGCCGACGGGTCGTAGCTCAGCCCCGCCCACTGCTCGGCGCCCACCACGCTGAACGGGTCCAGCTGCCCCGGGTCGCCGACGAACAGCGCCCGCTCGAACAGCCCGGCCACCTGCAGCAGCGCGTCGGACCGCATCTGGTACGCCTCGTCGACGATCGCGTGCCGCCACGGCTCGACGTCCTTGACGTACGCCCACTTCGCGGCGGTCGCCAGGACCACGGCGCGGTCCCGGAGTTCGGCCACCGACGAGGACTTGGCGACCTCCGCGTGCCGGTCGAGCACCGGGTCGGGCGGCGAGTCCGCGCCGTGCAGCCGGCCGATCGGCAGCGCGGGGTCCGCGGTGGCCAGCCGGTCGGCGAGGTCGTCGACCTGGGCGTTGGTCTGCGCCACGATCATCAGCGACTCGCCGGCCGCGGCCAGTTCGCGGGCGGCCCGCACCACCAGCGTCGACTTGCCCGCGCCGGGCGGCGAGTCGACGACGACCCCGCGGGCGGTGCCGTGCAGGGTGCTGTCCAGGATCGCCGCGGTGGCCCGGGCGGCCTCGGCGGCCGCGTCGAAAGCCGCCCCGGACGCGGTCCCCGCGCCGGCCGTCCCGTTCACGGGCCCTGACGCGGGCCCCGTCGTGGACGCGGCCTCGGGCCGCGCCTCGGCCGCCGGGTCGAACGCGCCCGCACCGGCGCGCCCTTCGGGCAGGGACGTCACAAGTGGTCCTCAGGGGTCACGGGGTCGGGGGCGTCCGGTACGGCGGCGGCGTCCGGCGGGCCGCCGTGGGTCCACGGCGTGGCCTCGGGGTCGGGGAGCGCGGGACCGCCGCGCGCGTCGTGCTCGAACAGCGTGAACGTCACCAGGTCGCCGGGGACGGGCACCGAACCCTCCCTGGGCACCCGCCCGTTGCCCATGCCGCCGGTCAGGCGGACGGTGATCAGGCAACCGCCCGCCGGGTCCTGGGCGTCGTCCGCGGCCTCGGCGGACACGAACTCGGCGGGCTGCGCCGAACGCCCTTCCGGCACCGCCCGGTACAGCCGCGCGCCCGGCTCGGCCTGCGGCAGGTCGGCGGTCCCGACCGTCACCAGCGGGCGCGGCATCGGCCGGCGGCCCTCGGAGAAGCCCTCGGCGACGGCGCGCACCACCCCGGTGAACGCCTCACCGGCCAGCCGGCGGGCGGCCATCGCCAGCGGGTCGTCCAGCGCCTCCTGCGCGGCCAGCCGGGCCTGCGCGGTCTCCCGCCCGGCGAGCTTCTGCGCCGCGGCGATCGCGTCGTCCCGCCGGGGCTGCGGCGGCTCGCCCGCCCGCACCCGGTCCCGGTGGCCGGTGAACGACCAGCGGTCCCGCTTCCAGCGGTCGTCGACGTGCGCGCCCACGGGAAGCGCGCGCAGCAGGTCCAGGCCGTGCCACACGTCGTCCCACACCGGCCGCAGCTGCGACTCCACCAGGCGCCGCACCTCGGCCTCCGCGGCGGCGACGCCGGAACCGGCCGCCCGGGCCGCGTCGTAGCGCGCCAGCGCGGGAGCCAGCACCCGGTTGTCGAACCGCGGGTCGGTGGCCGGTCCGGCCGGCGGGCTGACCAGCAGCCCGCCGGGGCTGCGGCCGGTCTCGGTGCGGGCCGCGGCCGCGGCGCCGTCCGTGCCGGGCGGCGGGTCGATCCAGCCGAGCAGCGCGCCCAGGTGCTGGTCCTCCAGCGCGCTCTGGCCGGTCGTCCAGTGCCGGGACAGCAGGTCGGTCATCGCCAGGAGCAGCGAACTGCCGGGCGTACGGGCCCGTTCCGCGTAGTGCGTGAGCCAGCGGCCGAGCAGCGGCAGCGGCGCGGGCACCGGGTACGGGGCGTCAGGGTCGTCGGCGGTGCGCAGGAAGCGGGTGGACCGGCCGACCAGCCGGACGTAGTCCACGGTCGCGCCGTTGGGCACGACGATCTGCAGGGCGTCCGCGCACAGTTCGGTCTCCTCGCGGTTGCGGGTGGCCGGCTCGGTCTCGGTCCGCTCCCCGTACGACTCCAGCAACGGCAGCAGTACGTCGGCGAGTTCGCCGAAGAACCCGAACCGCAGGTCGCGGTCGAGGGGTTGGGGCACCACCAGCAGCCGCGGCGCCTCCCGGTCGGTACCGGCCATCGCGGCCAGCGGGGCGCCCGCCTCGCCGGCGGTGGTCAGCAGCACCAGGACCAGCGGCTGTTCCGTCAGCCGGCGGTGCAGCACCGTCGCCGCGGGCACCGCCCGCCCGCCGGCCACCGCCTCCGCGCGCCCCAGCGCCTGCAGCACGCTCACCGGACCACCCTGCCGGATCCGCCGGTGCCGCTCCCGGAGGCGGGCGGCCGCGTCGTGCCGCTCCCCGAGTCCGGGCCGGGCCCGGCGTTCTGGCCGGGGATGCCGCCCGGGGCGTCGCGCGGGGCGGGCGGCAGGCAGCCGGAGGGTTCCTTGGCCGCCCAGGCCAGGGCCTCGGCGCGCAGGGCCGCGGCGCGGCGCAGGGCGGCGACCGCGGGGTCGGCGGGGTCGCCCGCGGTGCCGGTCGCGGCGGCCAGCACCGCCTCGACGGTGGTGAGTTCGCCGAGGTCGCCGCGCAGCGAGCGGCCGAGGGCCGCCACGTCCTGGGCGGCGCGGGCCCGCGTCCGGCAGTGGAAGGCCAGCTCGCAGGTCGACAGGCACTCGGGCGCGTAGGCGGCCGGCACGGCGTCGACCGCGGCCGCCAGCTCGCGGGCCGGGCGGGTGGCCGTCCCGTCGGCGTCCGGCGCCAGGTCGAAGGTGGTGCCGTCCGGGAGGGCCGCGGTGATCTCCTCGATCCGGGTGAGCCGGGCCAGCTGGCGGCGGGTCACCGCGAGCTGCTTGCGGACGTCGACCCACTCGGCGGTCGGCTGGTTGGAGAAGTTCCGCGGGCACACCAGCAGGACGCTGGTCCGGGTGCGCCCGGTGGCGGTGGCCTCCCGGGCCGCGGCCGGATCGTCGCCGGGTCCGGCGGCCGGACCGGCATCCGGGGCCGCCTCCAGGGCCGCGTCCAGGGCGAGGACGTACACCGCCGACTGCCGCGCGGCCGCGCCCACCTTCTGCGGGTCGGCGGCGCCGTCCAGGATCGGGAACGACTTGATCTCCACCACGGTCCAGGACCCGTCGGGCGCCACCGCCACCGCGTCCGGTTCCAGGTAGGCGGTGGAGCCGGCCACCTCCAGCGCGAGCAGCGGGTGGTCGAGCAGCGTCCAGGCGCCGGGCGGGGCCTCGGCCAGCGCCAGCCGGGTGCGGGCGGCGCGGCTCTGCGGGCCGGTCGCCGAGAGGTCCGGGACGTGCGCCCGCCCCTCGGCGCCGAGCAGCCGCAGCAGTTCGGTGCCGCCGTCGGCCTTGACCCGCGCCTCGAAGGCGTGGCCGCGGGAGAAGGCGAACCGGGACTGGCCGAACGGGGCGGGGGCGCCCAGGACGCCGGCGACCGCGCCCTTGTCCACGCCCGCGGCGTCCAGCAATGCGCGGCGGCGGCAGCCGGGGTTGGCGGCCAGTGCGGCCAGGGCCCGTGCGTCGAGCGGGCGGGGCGCGGTGGCCGGGCCGCGCAGCACGGCCAGCCGCTCCCGCAGAGGGTGCGTAGTGCTCACCCGGGAGAGTGTGGCACCCGGTCAGGACATCCGGCCGCGTCCGGCGTGTTCGCCGCCGCGCGCGGCGGTCGCCGCCGACGGTCCTGCGCCGTCCTCCGCGGTGCCGTCGCCCTCGCTCTCGGGGGCCGTTCCCTTAGCCGCGGCGGAGGGTGCGGCACCCGCGCCGGCGCCGTGCTCGGCGCCGCCGGCGGCGGAGTCGCGGAGGCCGGGCGCGCGCCGCGGGGCGGGGACGGTCACGGACGGGGCGGTCGCGGCGCCGGTCCGCGCCGCGTCCTCCTGCGGGGCCAGGCCGACGGCCGCCCGTGCGCGGTCCTGCAGGTGGTCCATCAGCCGCAGCACCTGCGGCGCGAGCAGGTAGCCCAGGCCCATCACGGCGCCGCCGGCCAGCACGTCCAGCAGGTAGTGGTTGGCGGTGCCCATCACGACGAACGCGGTGACGAGCGGGTAGGCCACGCCGAGCGCGCGGACCACGGTGTGCCGGCCGTAGCGGAAGAGCATGATCCCGCACCACAGCGACCAGCCGAAGTGCAGGCTGGGCATCGCCGCGTACTGGTTGGTGAGGTGGCCCAGGCCGCGCGGCGCGCTGGCGTCGGTGCCCCACCAGCCGTACGAGCCGTACTGCGCCATGGTGTCGATGAAGCCGTGGCCGCCGCCGATCAGCCGCGGCGGCGCGGTCGGCGACACGGTGAAGCCGACCAGGCCGATCAGCGTGGAGAGCATCAGCCAGGTGCGGGCGTTGCGGTAGGCGGTGGGCCGGCGGCGCCACAGCCAGACCAGGATCCCCGGCGTCACGATGTAGTGCAGCGAGGCGTACGCGAAGTCCGCCGGGACCCCGAGGAACGCGTGGTGGGTGAAGAGCTGGTTGAAGAAGTGCTCGGGGTCCAGATGCAGGAGCTGTTCGAGGTGCAGGATGTCCGCGCCGTGCCCGACCGCGTCGTCCACGTCGCCGCGCACCAGCAGCCGGGCGCCGGAGTAGAGCGCGTAGATCACGGCTATCAGCGGCAGTTCGGTCCACCAGCGGAGCCTGCCGCGGTAGGCAGCAGCGCGCGGCGCGGTGGCGGTCATCGTCATGCGGAGGTCTCTCCCCAGGTTCTCCGAAGGCCCCGGCGGGCGTGTCAGCGGTGGTCGTCGTCTCGTGGCGTAGGCTCTACCGTACGACGTACGGTAATTCCCCCGCACACCACCCCTGGGCTTCCCGTGGGCCACCCGAATCGTTCGGTGTTCAACGTCCCGTGGGAGGGTATGCACGCGAAAGGACGCCCGTCGGCTCCACCGGGTTGCCCATCGCGAGGAAGACGTACGACGGAGTTCCGCGAGACCTCCCACGAGACCCGCAGGACGAGAAACGCAGGACGAGAACAGAGAATCCGATGTCCGTCACCCAGCCGGTCCGCTCCCCACGGCGCCGCGCGCCCCGCAATTCGCTCAACCCGGATCGTATCCTCGATGCGGCGATCCGCCTCCTCGACTGCCAGGGCACCGAGGCGTTCACCATGCGCGCCCTGGCGCAGCAGCTCGGGGTCGGCACCATGGCCGTCTACTCCCACTTCCGGGGCAAGGACGAGATCAGCGACGCGGTGGCCCACCGCCTGCTCGACACGATCGAGCTGCCGCCGGCCGGCTCCGGTGATCCGCGGGCGGAGCTGCGCGAGGTGTGCCGCGGGGTCTACCGGCTGTTCTCCGAGCACCCGTCCGCGCTGCAGCTGCTGACCATGCGGCCGGTGCGCGGCGACGACGCGATCTCGGTGGTCGACCGGATGCTCGCCCTGCTCTGCGAGGCCGGGCTGTCCCGCACCGAGGCCGCCCGCGCCCATGTGGCGCTCATGCAGTACACGGTCGGCTCGGCGCTGTGGAGCACCCGGCGGGCCCGCGCCATGTGCGAGGAGGGCGCCCGCGACCGGGTGCGGGCCAAGATCGACGCCCTGCCGCGGGACCGCTACCCGGCCCTGGTCTCCCTCGCGCCCGAACTGCTGAGGGTGCAGGACAACGGCGCGGCGCAGTACGAGATCGGGCTGGACGCGATGCTCGAGGGGCTGCTCGGCGACGTCTGACCGCCGTGCGTCATCATGTGGGGTCTGCTTCCGCACGTTCAGCACGTTCAGCACGTTCAGCACCTTCGGCACGTTCAGCACCTTCGGCACGTTCCTCACGAAAGGCCCCGCATGCCTGCGCGCATCCTCCTGGTCCGGCACGGGCAGACGGAGTGGTCGCGGTCCGGCCGCCACACCGGTCGCACCGACATCCCGCTGACCGAGGAGGGCCGCCGCACCGCGCTGCTGCTGGGGGAGCGGCTGGCCTCCGGGCCCTGGCAGGGGCTGCCGGACGTCGAGGTGCGCACCAGCCCGCTGCGGCGGGCGGCCGAGACCGCCGAACTGGCCGGGTTCGGCGGCCGCGCCAAGGACTGGGACGCCCTGCTGGAGTGGGACTACGGCGACTACGAGGGCCTGACCCCGGCCGAACTGCAGGACCTGCGGCCCGGGTTCCACATCTGGCGGGACGGGGTGCCGGGCGGCGAGTCGCCGGCCGAGCTGGCGGCCCGCGCGGACGAGGTGGTGGCCTGGGCCCGTTCGGCCGAGCGCGACGTGCTGGTCTTCGCCCACGGCCACGTGCTGCGCACCCTGGGCGCGCGCTGGCTCGGGTACGAGCCGGCGTTCGCGGCGTCCCTGCGGCTGGACCCCGCGTCGCTGTCCGTCCTCGGCTGGGCTTACGGCGCGCCGGCCATCGAGCGCTGGAACGACACCGGCCACCTGGGCTGAGAGCCGGCCGGCGGCCGGGACCGGGAACGCCACCGGGACCGGGCCACGGCCGCCCGTGGCGGGGGCGGCCGTGCCCGGCCCGCTGGTCAGAAGAGCACGGTGTAGACGTTCCAGCCGGCGCCGACGTACCCGGGGGCGCCCGGGATCTGCGGGCGGCCGGCCGCGTCGCCGTACACGTACAGCCCGCCGGTGCTGTTCCGGGCGGCCAGGACGTGGGGCGTGTTCGGGCTGACCGTCGCACCGCTGAACGCGGTGTACCGGTTCCATCCGCCGCCCACCCGCACCCGGGGGAGGAACGGCTCGCCGCCGGGCGGCGAGCCGGGGTCGCGGGTGTACGACCACAGGACCCCGGACGCGTCCCGCGCGACGATGCCGTTCCCGTAGACGGACAGCGCCGTGTACGCGTTCCATCCGCCGCCGACCCGGGTCCGGGCGGCGAAGGGCCGGTGGATGTCGCCGGTCGCGCGGTAGTGCCAGAGCACGCCGTCGTGGTCGCGGGCCACCAGCTCGCCGTCCATCAGAGCGGGCAGGTTCCCGTCCTGGGCGCCCGTGCCGGTCAGCGCGGTGTAGGTGTTCCAGCCGCCGCCGACCCTCACCCGCGGCTTGAACGGCTGCGCGGGGTTGCCGCTGCCCCGGTAGTACCAGAGCACGCCGTCGTGGTCGCGGGCGACCAGGTCGCCCCAGCCCGCCGCGTCGGTGCTGTTCAGCGGCGTGATCGCGGTGTACTGGTCCCAGCCGCCGCCGACCGGCTGCCGCGCCAGGAACGGCCTGGCGGAGGCGCCGGTGCCCTCGTAGCGCCACAGCACGCCGTCCCTGTCGACCGCGTACATCTGGCCGCGCGTCCCGGCCGCGGGCAGGGCCGCGTCGTAGCGGAACTGCGCGACGCCGTCGGCGAGTACGGCGCCGCCGGTCCCGCCGTCCTGCCCAGGGCCCGTCAACTCGATCCAGCCGGTGAGCAGTTGGTCGGCCGGCAGGATGCCCGGGTCGGCGGCGATCCGCACCGAGTAGGTGAGGCCGGTCGCCGCGCCGGCCTGCGGCAGTGCCAGCCGCAGGTAGTCGCCGGCCGGGTCCGCCCCGCCGGTCCAGGCGCACGGCAGGTAGCTGCCGCCGTTCACCGAGCAGGTGGCGTGCAGCCCCGCCGCGACCCCCGACGAGGTGTAGCCGCCCGCGGGCAACTGGTCGGCGGGGAAGGCGAGCTGCGCCGAGACCGGGCCCTGGGTGCCGGCCGGCAGGCTGGCGTGGAAGGTGGTGGTCACCGGGTCGGCCCCGGCACTGACCTCCGGCACGCCGTACTGGACGACCGTCCCCGGGGCGGCCGCGGGGGCCGCGTCCTGCCCGGCTGCGGTCCACGCCGTCCGGACGGCGTGGGAGGCGGGCTGCTCCCGGCCCCCGGCCAGCGCCGGCGAGGCGGCGGCCAGCGGGACGAGCACGGCGGCAGCGGCGGCCGCGGCGACCGCGGTGAGGCGGCGCCTGGACGAGCGCGGAATACGTCGAGTCACGGAAGGTCCCCCCTAGAAGAGCACGGTGTAGATGTTCCAGCCGGTACCGACGGACGCGCGGCCGGCGGGGACGCCGGGCATGGCCTCGCCGTACCACCACAGGCGCCCGGAGCGGTCGCGCGCGAACAGGGAGTCCCCGTATCCGTGGTGGCCGATCATGGTGCCGCTGAACGCGGTGTAGGTGTTCCAGCCGCGGCCCACCTCGATGCGCCGCATGAACGGGTCGGTGGCGTGCGGGTCGGTGGCGGACCAGTACGACCACAGGACCCCGGAGGCGTCGCGCGCCACGACACCACTGCCGTACGCGGTGATCGAGGTGTAGGTGTTCCAGCCGCCGCCGACCTTCACCCGCGCGGCGAAGGGCCGTGCGGGGTTCCCGGTCGCCCGGTACCGCCACAGCGTGCCGCTGCGGTCGCGGGCCACCAGGTCGCCCGCCCGGTACCGCTCGCCGGAGATGGCGCTCAGCGCCGTGTAGGTGTTCCAGCCGCCGCCCACCTTCACGCGCGGCTTGAAGGGCTGCGCGGGGTTGCCGCTGTGCGCGTAGTACCAGAGCACGCCGGCCTTGTCGCGCGCCACCAGGTCGCCCTGCGCGTCCGCGGTCTGGCCGCCCAGCGGGACGATGGCGCTGTAGGCGTTCCAGCCGCCGCCGACCCTGGCCCGCGGCTTCAGCGGGGTGGAGTTCAGCGAGGTGTCGTTGCCCTCGTAGCGCCACAGCACGCCCGCGGTGTCCCGGGCGTAGAGCACTCCCCGGTCGGCGGCCGGCATGACGCCCGTGCGGTACTGGATCTGCGCGCCGCCGACGGCCAGCGCGTTGCCGTCCGCGTCCGTCAGCTCGATCCAGCCGTGCAGCAACTGGTCCTGGGGCAGGGCACCGTAGTCGGCGGACATCCGCACGTCGTAGGTGATCGTGCCGCCGGCGTCCGCGGCGGGCAGCGGCACGCGCAGGTAGGAGGCGAAGGGGTCCTCGTCCGAGGGGATGTCCGCGGTCCACGAACACGCCTGGTACGGGCCGCGGTTCACCGAGCAGGACGCGTGCAGGGCGGCGGCGACCCGCCAGGACGTGACCCCGGCGCCCGGCAGCTGGTCGGGGTCGAAGGCGAGCAGCGCCGACACCCGGCCGGTGCTGCCGGCCGGCAGGGTCGCGGTGAACCTGGTGGTCACCGGGCTTGCGGCGCCGGTCAGTTCGGGCACGCCGTTCTGGACGACGGTCCCGGTCGGGATCGCGGGAACGGCCTGCCCGTGCGGCGCCGGCGCTCCCGCGTGTGTGGACGCCGGTGCGTGTGTGGGTGCGGGTACGGCTGCCGGCGCGGGTGACCGCGGGCCGGCCGGGACGGCCAGCGCGGGTGAAGCCAGGGTCAGCGGCAGCGACACGGCGAGCGCCGCGAGCGCCGCCATCCTGGATTTGGGCATGCGTGATCTACGGTTGGACATCGGGAAAGCCCCCCTGGGCTGAAGACGTGCTCGGTCGGCGGCTCGGCCGACATCCCCGTGAGCCGCCTGTGTTGGTTGGACACGCGCCTGCCGCGGGAGGTTGCACGGTCGCGTCTTCCCTTTGTCCCGGGTGCCGTTTTCCGGCCACTTTCCGTACATCCAGGGGCCGTTCGGGCCCCGCCGGGAGGGCGGAGCGTGCGGCGGCATATCCGCCCGGCACACGTCGAAAGCGCATGCGAACGGGATGGGTCAACGGTAATACGCCATGAAACGCCACCCCTGAAGGGCTGCTCGAGACGTAGCCGTTGACGCTTTTCGGCGTTGTAGTGGTGTGGCGCACGGCTCTTCCACGCGCCGCACGCCGCGCCCAATCCCACGCGAGGAGGGTCTGCCTTGTCGGACATCAGCGGGTCTCCGCACCCCCGTCCCAGCGCGGACAGCGAACTGCCGCCGCCGTGCGACCTGGTGACCGTGCCGTCCCGGCAGGGTCTGGAGGCCGTCGACATCCTGCGGCTGAGCACCGGCCTCGGCCCGGTCCTGCACGACAGCACCGGCGCCAGCCTCGGCTTCCTCGTACCGCCGGGCACCGCCGACTGCTGGGACCTGCCGGGCAGTTCGTGCACCAGTACGGACGGCCGCGGGGTCATGATGGGAGGTCCGCCACCGGTGCGGGACACCGGCTGGCTGGTGCCGCCGCCCGCGGAGACCGCCGTCACCGACCCGGTGGTGCTGCGCGCGGCGCTCGGTGAGGCCGCCCGCACCATCGAACTCGCCGACGGCCTGCGCACCAGCGGACCGGACGAAGCCCAGCCCGCCTGAACCGTCCGGGCCATCCGGCAGCGGGAGCGGCAGCCGCGTCGCTGCCGCGGCGGTGATCGGGTCGACCCGCGCACCCGGGGACGGGCGGGCTGCCCGCAGGCACCGGTCCCCCGCAGGCACCGGCCCGCAGGCACCGCGCGGCGATCCCGCGGCGGCCCGGCGATAATCGGAGCATGGCAGGCAGACGGCAGGGCGGCGGCAGGACACGGGACCGGGAGGCGGTCTCCGCGCCCGTGGACGGCGGCCAGGCCGAGCTGCGGCCCGACCGCGAGCGCCCCCAGGCGTGGACGCTGCTGCTCGACGGCGCGCCGCAGTCGTACGTCGACCTGGCCGACCCGGGCCACCTCGACTTCCCGTACCAGCGCACGCTCGGCCACGTCATCGACCTCGTCGCACCCGCCGGGCGGCCCGTGCGGGTGGCGCACCTCGGCGGCGGGGCGCTGACCCTGGCGCGGTACACCGCGCACACCCGGCCCCGCTCCACGCAGCAGGCAGTCGAGGCGGACACCCAGCTCACCGAACTGGTCCGCGCCCACCTGCCGCTCGACCGCACCTGGCGGATCAAGGTGCGCGGCGGCGACGCCCGCGCGGGACTCGCCAAGTTCCCCGAAGGCTGGGCGGACCTGGTCATCGCCGACGTCTTCGCCGGCGCCCGCACGCCCGCGCACCTGACGACCGCCGAGTTCCTGGCGGAGGTGCGGCGGGTGCTCGCGCCCGGCGGCTGGTACGCGGCCAACGTCACCGACGGCGGCCCGCTGGCCTTCCTGCGCGGCCAGATCGCCACGCTGCGGGACGCGTTCGCGGAGGTCGCGCTGGCCGCGGACCCCGCGGTGCTGCGCGGCCGGCGGTTCGGCAACGCCGTCCTGCTGGCCGCGGACGGCCCGCTGCCCGTCTCCGAGTTCACCCGCCGGGTGGCCACCGACCCGCACCCCGGCCGCGTCGACCACGGGCGCCCCCTCGCCGACTTCGCCGCCGGCGCCGCCGTCGTCACCGACGCCACGGCCACCCCCTCCCCCCAGCCCCCGGCCCGCACCTTCGACTGACCGCCCCTCCCACCTACCTGGGAAGCCGCCGCGCGCCCGCGAACCTCGGCTTGCGCCGGGCGAGTTCGGGGAGCCGCCGCCCCACGGCGTCGCGCGGCACGGGGAGTTCGACGTCCGGCGCCTGACGCGACCGCGCACCGTCCTCCGGCCGGCCCGCCGGGAGGGGAGGCGGGCGCCGCCGACGAGCCGTACGGCCGGGGAGTCAGCCCTCGAAGGCCTGGACGGTCGGGGGGTGGCCGTTCCAGGTGCAGAAGACGGACGAGGCCTGGGCACCGGACGCCGAGGTGAAGGTGACGCGGAGCCAGCCCTCCTGGGTCCACACCTGCATCTGCCAGCCGGGGTTGGGAGTGGCGGACACCAGCGAGGCCGAGGACGCCTCCAGGTCCAGCACCACCCGGCCGCCGCCGACCGTGTACGCGTGGACGTTGCCGCTGCCCCCGCCGGCCGGCGCCGACGCCCTGGGGGTGCCGGGCGGGCGCTGCGGCGGCACCGGGGTGTCCTGCGCGCGGGGCGCCGTCCGGGTCGGCGAGGGCGTGGCGGGCCGCGGCCGGTGCGTCGCGGAGATCTGCGGCGGGCGGCTGGACGTGGTGGAGATCGGGAGTGCCCGCGGCGGGTCGTAGGCCGTGCCGCGCAGCACCGAGCGCACCCCGAACCACGACAGCGTGACCGCCGCCGCGGTGGTCAGCGCCCACACGCCGACGTGGAGGAACCCTCTGCGCACCGCGCCATACTGCCCCACCTGCGAGCGCCCCCGCACCCGGGGGCGGTGCCGCGTCCGGCGCGGACCCGCTAGGTTGCCGCGCATGGCAAGTGTGCTCGTCGTCGAGGACGACCAGTTCGTGCGCTCGGCGCTGATCCGGCACCTGACCGACGCCGCGCACACCGTGCGCAGTGTCGGCACCGCGCTGGAGGCGCTGCGCGAGGTCGCCCAGGTCGGTTTCGACGTGGTGATCCTGGACCTGGGCCTGCCGGACCTCGACGGGTCGGAGGCGCTGAAGATGCTGCGCGGGCTCAGCGACGTGCCGGTGATCGTGGCCACCGCCAGGGACGACGAGTCCGAGGTGGTCAGGCTGCTCAACGCCGGTGCGGACGACTACCTGGTCAAGCCGTTCTCGGTCGAGCACCTGGAGGCCCGGCTCGCGGCGGTGCTGCGCCGCGCCCGCGGCCGGTCCGCGGCGCCCGCGGGCGACACCGTGATCCAGGTCGGCGGGCTGCAGATCGACGTGCGCCGACGGCAGGCCGTCCTGGACGGCGCGGCCCTCGACCTCACCCGGCGCGAGTTCGACCTGCTCACCTTCCTGGCCTCCCGGCCCGGCGTGGTGGTGGCCCGCAGGGAACTGCTCGCCGAGGTCTGGCAGCAGTCCTACGGCGACGACCAGACGATCGACGTGCACCTGTCCTGGCTGCGCCGCAAGCTCGGCGAGACCGCGGCCCGGCCCCGCTACCTGCACACCCTGCGCGGCGTCGGCGTGAAACTGGAGCCTCCGGCGTGAGCGGGCCGGCGGCCGCCCGGGCCCACCGGTCCGGCATGCGGTGGGCGCTGATCCGGGTGTCGCTGGCCGTGACCGCGATGGTCGTCATCGCCTTCGCCGTGCCGCTCGGCCTCGTCGTCAGGGAACTCGCCCGCGACCGGGCGCTCACCAACGCGGAACGGCAGGCCGCCGCGGTCGCGCCCGCGCTGGCGATCACCACCGACCGCGCGCAGCTGGAGCGCGCGCTGGCCACCACCCAGGCCGGCGCGGAGGACCGGATCGCGGTCACCGTGCCCGCCACCGCGGGCAGCCCGGCCGTCGACCTCGGCCGGCACCGCGCGCCCCGCGCCGCCCTGGACGCCGCGTCCGCCCACGGCGAGGCGGCCACCGTCCGGGTGCCCGGCGGGTACGCGCTGCTGCGGCCGACCGCGGTCAGCTCCGGCACGGTCGCGGTGGTCGAGGTGTTCGTGCCGCTCGGCGACGTCACCCGCGGGGTGGCCGGCGCCTGGCTGGTGCTGGCCGGCGTGGGCGTCGCGCTGATCATCGGCTCGGTGGCGATCGCCGACCGGCTCGGCGCCCGGATGATCCGGCCTGCGGTCCGGCTGGCCGGCGCCGCGCACCGGCTCGGCGAGGGGGACCTCGCGGTCCGCGTGCCGGAGGACGGGCCCGGCGAACTGCGGTCCGCCGCAGCGGCGTTCAACGCGATGGCGGACCGGGTGGTCCAGTTGCTCGCCGGGGAGCGGGAACTGGCCGCCGACCTGTCCCACCGGCTGCGCACCCCGCTGACCGTGCTGCGGCTGAACACCGCGTCCCTCGGCGACGGGCCGGCCGCCGACCAGACGCGGGCGGCCGTCGCCCAGCTGGAGCGGGAGGTCGACCAGATCATCCGGACGGCCCGCGAGCACCGCACGCCCTCCGCGCTGCCCGCCGGCTGCGACGCGGCCGAGGTGATCCGGGAGCGGATGGCGTTCTGGTCGGCGCTCGCCGAGGACGAGCGGCGCGAGGTGCGGACGGCGGGCGCCGACCAGCCGGCCCTGGTGCCGGTCGCCCGGGCGGAGCTGGCCGCGGCGCTCGACGCGATGCTCGGGAACGTGTTCCGGCACACCCCGGAGGGGACCGCTTTCGCGGTGGACGTGCACAGTTCGGACGGTGCGGTGATCGTGCTGGTCTCGGACGCGGGGCCGGGGGTCGCGGATCCCGCCGCGGCGGTGCGGCGCGGGCACGGCGACGGGGGGCAGGGATCCACCGGGCTCGGCCTGGACATCGTCCGGCGGGTCGCCGAGTCCACCGGGGGTGATGTGGCCGTCGGGCGCAGCGTGCTCGGCGGGGCCGAGATCAGGGTGTACCTCGTCCGTTCGCCCGCCGTTTCGCTGCCGCGGGCGCGCCCGACCCATCGCCGCTGACCTCCCTCCGGGAGAGGCCCCCCACCCAGCTCGCCTTCACCCGCGTCACGGGCGTCCCCCACCTCCCCCATTTCCTTACCCCGTCCGGGGGTCACCGTGCGTTGGCGGCACCCTTCTTGGCCGCGCCCCCCCGGCCGGCGGGTCGTCCCGTCGTGTGGGCCAGCCCTCTTGGCCGCGCCTGGCCGGGGGTCACCTTGCGGTGGGGGTCAACCCATAAGGGGCGCGGGGTCCCCCAGGGCTGCGCCTGGGAGGTGCCCCCTGCGCGCGCAACCGGCCACCGGCCGGTGGTCCGGGACGGACCGGTCTGCCCCTCCGGGGCGGTGACGACCTGCGGCCCGCAGTCGGGCTGGTCGCGCAGTTCCCCGCGCCCCTGCGGGGCACGTCCCTGCCGCGGAGGGGCCGTCGCCGTCGCACGGCCCGTGCGTGGCCAGGCGCGCTGTGGGCGGGACGCACTGACGGCGGGGCAGGTCCTGCCCAGGAAGGCACGTCGCCGTCGCACGGCTGGGGGAGGGTGCGGGAGGGGTCAACCCGGGCGGGCGATCAAGTGTGGCGAACCCTTGTCGCCACAAATAGCTTCGAGGCGGCAGGCGCTCGCACGTCCGCGCCATGCCCTCTGACATCCACCGACCCCCGCCCGAGGTGGCGTCACGGGGTCATCCTCGAAAGCGGGTTGTGCACATGAGCATGTGTTTCGGGATCCGGCGGCCGGGCCGCCTGGCGGGAGCGGGAGTGCTGGCCGCCGCGGCCGTCGGCACCGCCCTGGTCGCCGCACCCTCCGCCGGTGCCGCGACGGTCCACGTCGTCGCCCCCGGGCAGTCGATCCAGCGGGCGGTCGACGCCTCGCGTCCGGGCGACATCGTCCAGATCCTGCCCGGCACCTACCAGGAGAACGTCCTGGTCACCGTGCCGCGTCTGACGATCCGCGGCTCCGGCCAGCGGAACGTGACCCTGGAGCCGGCCCCGAAGGTCACGGCACAGGGCGCCCCGAAGACCGGCGCGGCGCCGACGGCGACGACCGACGCGACGGCGGCCACCAGCTGCTTCACCGCCGGCACCGGGATCTGCGTGGCCGGCACCGAGGGCCACCGGCTGAAGGGCGTCCACATCACGGGCCTGACCGTCACCGGCTTCGCCACCTACGGCATCGCCGCGACGCAGACCGACGGCCTGAAGGTGACCGGGGTGTCCTCCCACGACAACGGGATGTACGGCATCGGCGAGCAGAAGTCGGTGCGGGCCCTGTTCGCCGGGAACAGGGCGGCGAACAACGGCGAGGCCGGCATCTTCCTGGCGAACACCACCCAGGAGGAGGGCGGCGCCCTCGACCAGCGCGGCGCCCGGGTCTTCGGCAACGAGCTGACGGGCAACAAGATGGGCGTCGTCCTGCGCCGGGTGCGCGACATGAACGTCGAGGACAACACGATGTCCGGGAACTGCGCCGGCATGTTCGTCATCGGCGACGAGAACACGCCGCGCGGTGGCGACCTGACCGTGCGCCAGAACGTCGTCTCCGCGAACACCAAGTACTGCGCGGCCACCAGCCGGCTGCCGTTCGTGCAGGGCGCGGGCATCGTGCTCACCGGGGTGGAGAACACCGTCGTGGAGCGCAACACCGTCACCGGCAACTCCGGCACCTCGGTGATGTCCGGCGGCGTCGTCCTCTTCCACAGCCTGGTCAACGTGCCCAACACCGGCAACACCATCCGGGACAACACGCTGTCCGGCAACGCCCCGGCCGACCTCGCCGACCGCGACACCGCGGGCAAGGGCAACACCTTCACCGGCAACTCCTGCAGCACCTCGCAGCCCGCCGGCCACTGCTGACGGCCCACCGCCTCCCGATCCCGACCCCGATCCCAGGAGAAAGGCGCCGCCATGACCACCGCGCCACCCAACCCGACCGCTGCCAGGACCTCCGCCGGCGCCGCTCCCGCGGCCCGGCCGCAGGCCGCAGGGGCCACCGACCCGAACGCCTCGATGCGGCTGCGTGAGATCGTCTTCGGCGCCGCACCCGCGGCCGCCGTGCGCACCGCGGCCGGCCTGCAACTGGCCGACGCCCTCGGCGACGGCCCGGCGACCGCGGAGGAGCTGGCCGCCGCGACCGGCACCCAGCCCCGCGCGATGCGCCGGCTGCTGCGGGCGCTGGCCAGCCACGGCGTGTTCGCGGAGACCGAGGACGGCACGTTCGTCCACACCGACATGTCCCGGCTGCTGCGCGACGACAGCCCGGGCAGCCTGCGCCACATCGCCCTGTGGTGCACCGAGCCGTGGACCTGGCAGGCATGGCCGCGGCTGGCCGACGCGGTGCGCACCGGGGAGGGCGTCTTCCCCGACCTGTTCGGCAAGAGCTTCTTCGAGTACCTGCACAGCGAGGGCGGCGAGTCGGCCCGGGTGTTCGACCGGGCGATGTCGGCCTCCAGCCGGCAGGCCGCGGCCGACATGGCCGAGTACGTCGACCTGACCGGCGTCCGCACCGTCGCGGACATCGGCGGCGGCCAGGGGCTGGTGCTGGCCGCGCTGCTGGAGGCGAACCCGGGGGTGGCCGGCACGCTGCTCGACCTGCCCTCGGTGGTGGCCGGCGCCGACCCGCGGCTGCGGGACGGCGGCGCCCTCGCCGACCGGGTCACGCTGGTGCCGGGCGACTGCCGGGACGCCATCCCGGTGCGCGCCGACCTCTACGTCATCAAGAACATCCTGGAGTGGGACGACGCCAGCACCCGCGCGACGCTGGCGAACGTGGTGGCCGCGGCCGAGCCGGGCGCCCGGGTGCTGGTCATCGAGAACGTCGTCGACGACAGCCCGTCCATGAGGTTCACCACCGCGATGGACCTGCTGCTGCTCCTCAACGTCGGCGGTGCCAAGCACACGCAGGCGAGCATGACCGCGCTGATGACCGAGGCCGGCCTGACCGTCGGCGAGGTCCTGCCGGTCAACGCCTACCTGCACGCCTTCGAGTCCGTCGTCGCCAAGTAGCGCTCCGCGCACGCCAGTCCGCCCGTACCCCGGTGAAGGGTACGGGCGGACTTCCGTGCGCGGCGCGGCGTCAGGTGCCGGACCGCTCCCAGCGGTAGAACTCGCGGGCCATCGCGTCCTTCGGCTCGCGCCAGGTCGCCGGGTCGTACGCCTGGACGTACGACTCCAGCGCCCTGCTGATCTCCCGGAACTCCGGGTGGTCCTTCATCCGCGCGACCTCCGGCCCGGGCGGGCGCTCGGCCTCGATCAGATGCAGGTACACGTCGCCGAACTGGAACAGGCTGCGGCCGGTGACGCCGATCAGGCCGGGCAGTTCACCGCGGTCGGACTCGGCGAAGGTGCGCGCGATGTCGTCGGCGGCCTCCGGCTTCATCCGCGCGACGATGAGCGAGCGGTGCATCGGTCACGCCCTCTCGCCGGCGGCCGGCGCCAGCCCGGCCGCCTGCTGCTCGACCTGCTCGCGGATCCGCTCCATCTGGATCACCGAGTTGCGGTTGATGTGGTCGGTCATCGCGGCGTCGTCGACCGGCGCGGTCGGCTTCATCGCGAAGTCCTGCACCCAGCGCATCTCGGTGCCGCCGGGCACCTGCCCGTACTCCCAGCGGATGTTCATGAACTCGAACGGGCCGGTCTCCACGCGGTGGGCCTCGACCGTCCAGGTGGACCGGTCGGCCCGCCGCTCGGAGACCCAGCTCCAGACGGTGCCGTTCTCGTCGGGGTGCATGGTGAGGCGGAAGGTGACGGTGTCGCCCTTGCGCTCCATCACCTCGACCGCGGCGTACTCGCTGAACAGCGTCGGCCAGCGCTCCAGGTCGTTGGTGATGTCCCAGGTCACGTCCAGGGGCGCGGCGATGACGATGCGGTTGTCGGTGTGTCCTGCCATGTCAGACTCCTGCTGCCGAGAGCTGGTGGTTGACGTTCTCCAGGAAGGCGTGCGGGCTCTTGCAGCCCTCCGCCTCGTTGCCGATGGACCGGCCGTGGCGCTTCTCCAGCTCGGCGACGATGCCGAGCAGTCCCAGGGAGTCGAGGTCGAAGTCGGCGAACGTCGCCTCGGGGCGGCGCTCCATCTCCCGCGGGTCCACGGACAGGCCGGCGCGGGCCTTCATCAGCTCGGCGAGTTCGTCGAAAGTGACAGGTCCGTTCACGGTGCTTCTCCTTCGGTCGGGACCGCCGGGGGGATCTCCGGTGGTCACGGGTCACGGGCGCCCGCCCATGAGCGGGGGCGGGCGTCCGTGCAGGTCAGCGCTCGTCGCCGTGGGCGCTTCGCAGGACCAGGGCCGAGTTGCAGCCCATCAGCCCGCGGCTGAGGACGAGCGCGGTGCGCAAGGAGGCGGTACGAGCCTCCCCGGTGACGACGTCGAGGTCGTGCCGCACCCCAGTGACGTTCGGGGTGGGCGGCACGACGCCGTGTTCCAGGGCCAGCACGGCTGTTGCGACGTCGAGCGCCGAGGAGGCGGAATAGGCGCGGCCGAAGCCGGTTTTGGGAGCGGTGACGGGAACCGTCGCCGCCCGCGGGCCGAGCGCGTCGGCGATCGCCAGCGCTTCGGCCTGGTCGGCCTCCGGGACGCCCAGGGCGTCGGCGAAGACCACGTCCACCTCTCGCGCGGAGCACTGGGCTTCGTCCAGTGCGTCCCGGACGGCCCGGGCCAGTCCCTGCCGGGAGTGGCTCCAGCCGTCCGTGCCGGTGAAGTTCGAGGCGTGCCCGGCGAGGGTCGCCAGCGGCCGGGCCCCGCGGGCCTGCGCCGCTTCGGGGTCCTCCAGCACGAACATCGCACCGCCCTCCGCGGGCGCGAACCCGCAGGCGTCGGTGGTGAACGGCAGGTAGGCACGCTGCGGGTCGTCGGACAGGCTCAGTTCGGGGTAGCCCAGCTGGCACACCACCGAGTAGGGGGCGAGCGGCGCCTCGGTGGCGCCGACCACCACGGCGTCGGTGCCGCGGCGGATGGTGCGGGCGGCGTGGGCGAGCGCGTCCAGGCCGCCGGCCTCGTCGTTGGCGAGCACCCCGCAGGGGCCGCGGAACCCGCCGCGGATCGATATCTGCCCGGTGCTGGCGGCGTAGAACCAGGCGATGGACTGGTAGGGGCCGACGAACGACGGTCCCTTGCCCCACAGCTGCTGCAGCTCGCCCTGGCCGAACTCGCCGCCGCCGGATCCGGCCGCGGTCACCACGCCGATGGCGAAGGGCCGTTCCGGGTCGACCGTCAACCGGGCGTCCTGCACGGCCATTTCGGCCGCCGCCATGGCGAAGTGGGTGAAGCGGTCGGTCTGCACCAGGAACCGGCCGTCGATCAGCGCCGACGGGTCGAACCCGTCGATCTCGCCGGCCACCTTCAGCGGCAGGTGCGTGCAGCCGTCCCGGGTCACCGGGCGGAGCACCGAGTCGCCGCGCTGGACCGCCTTCCAGAAGCGCTCCGAGCCCTGGCCGTTGGGGGCGACCACGCCGAGGCCGGTGATCACCGGCGGGCGGGTCCCGTTGCGGGCGGACCGGGACGGGGTGGACATCGGCCGGCTCATGACGTGCTCCTCTCCGCGTGGGCCAGCACCACCGCGGACTGGAAGCCGCCGAAGCCGCTGCCGACCGACAGCACCGATCGCAGCGGTGCCTGGCGTGCCGTGCGCGGCACGTAGTCCAGGTCGCAGTCCGGGTCGGGCGTCTCGTAGTTGGCGGTCGGCGGCACCACGTCGTTCTTCAACGCCAGCGTGCAGGCGGCGAGTTCGATGGCGCCGATGGCACCGAGCGAGTGCCCGACCATCGACTTGATGGAACTCATCGGGATGGTCCTGGCATGCTCGCCGAGCGAGCGCTTGACGGCCGCGGTCTCGTGCCGGTCGTTCTGCTTGGTGCCCGAGCCGTGCGCGTTGACGTAGTCCACGACGGTGCGGTCGAGCCGGGCCTCGGCCAGCGCGTGGTCGATGGCCTCGGACATCTCCCGGCCCTCGGCCGTCAGCCCGGTCATGTGGTACGCGTTGCCGAAGGTGGCGAAGCCGCGCATCTCGCAGTGGATGACGGCTCCCCTGGCCTTCGCGTGCTCCCACTCCTCCAGCAGCAGCACCGCCGCGCCCTCGCCGAGCACGAACCCGTCGCGGTCGGCGTCGAACGGCCGGGAGGCGTGCTCCGGGTCGTCGTTGCGGGTGGAGGTCGCCTTGATGGCGTCGAAGCAGGCGACGGTGATGGGCGAGATGGGGGAGTCCGCGGCGCCCGCCACGATGACGTCCGCCCGGCCCTCCTGCACCAGGTGGAAGGCGTGCCCGACGGCGTCCAGGCCCGAGGTGCAGCCGGTCGACACCGTCTGCACCGGCCCGCGGGCGCCGAGGTCCTCGGCCACCTCGGAGGCCAGCGCGCTCGGCTGGAACGCCCGGTGCAGATGCGGTCCGGCCGGCCCGGGCGCCACGTCCCAGCGGCTGCCGTGGTCGCTGACCGCGACGTAGTCGTGCTCCAGCCGCGTGGTGCCGCCGACCGCGGAACCCAGGGAGGTGCCGATCCGCCACGGATCCTCGGCGGCCAGGTCGAGACCGCTGTCGCGCACCGCCTCGCGGGCCGCGGTCAGCGCGAACTGGACGTATCGGTCGGTTCGTTCGGCCAGTTCCCGGGATATCCCGGCGGCCGCGGGGTCGAAGTCGCACTCGGCGGCTATTCGCGACCGGAACCCCTGCGGGTCGAAGAGGGTGATGCCCCTGGTCGCGGTGCGGCCCGCGGTCAGCAGGTCCCAGAAGGCCGGCACGCCTATGCCGCCGGGGGCCACCACCCCGAGGCCGGTGACCGCCACCCGGCGGTTCACGCGTGCGCCCCGGCCGGGTCGGGGGGTGCCGCGTGGACGGCGGCCGCCTCCTGCGTCTCCTCGGTGTCCACGTGGCCGAGTTCCGGCCGCGGCGCCAGCGGGCCGAGGTGGAAGACCATCCGGGCCTCGGTGGAACCGACGTTGCGGAACCGGTGCCGCTGGTCGACCGGGATCATCAGGCCCTGGTCGGGGCTCAGCCGGTGGGTGGTGCCGTCCAGGTCGACCTCCAGGTCGCCGCTGACGACGTACACGAACTCCTCGGAGTACGGGTGGTAGTGCTCCCCGATCCGCTCACCCGGCTTGATGATCGCCAGACCCATGAAGCCGCTGGTGGCGCCAACCGAGGTGGGGGTGAGGACAGCCCGCAGATCTCCGCCGCGGCGGGTGTTGGGACTGGTGTCGTCGAGGTGGACGATGCGTGCGTTCCGGTCGGTCATGACCGCTCCTCAGGTGATGGGTGGGGGATGCCGGTGCGGGGTCAGGCGTCGTGGGACGTCCGGTCGGTGACCAGGTCCATCCGCTGCCCGCCGCGAGCCAGTCCGTACGGGTCGCCGGCCTGCGCGGAGCCGCGCACGTCCAGCACGCGCACCAGCACGTCACCGCGCTGGAACACGGTCGCCGCGGCCAGCACGTGACCGGGGTCGGTGCAGTCCGCCGCGTCGAGCCCGGCCAGCCGGCGCGCCTCGGCCGGGCCCTGCGCCGCGTCGATCGGGTGCAGGTACGCCACCCGGCTGACGTCGCCGGGCTGCGGGTCGGCCGTGGCGTGCTCGACCGCGGGCAGCGCCGCGCGGGCGAAGAAGGTACGGGCCGAGGCGGCGTCCGTCAGGTCCCGGTCCTCCTCCAGGTACGGGTTGATCGCCTCCTCCACGGCCCGCACCTCGGGCTGCTGGGCCACGTGCCGCAGGGCGTTGCCCAGGTCGCCGGTGACCTCCACCGCGCGCACCACGCGGTTGCCGTGCATGTACAGCGAGGTGCGCAGCAGCCGGGTGGTGTCGTCGACCCGGGCCTGCGGCGACTCGTAGTCCGCCAGCAGCCGGGCGACCTTCTCCTCGCTGCCGGGGGTGACGGTGAAGGTGATCGCGTGCCGGACCACCCCGCCGGTGCACAGCGGCGGCGCGGGCAGCGGGTCCACGCCGGCCGCGGGCCGGACGGCGGCCGGCGCGCCCGCGGGCCGCGCGGACTTGCGGGGCTCGCCGAGCGTCGGGTCCGGGGTCTCGCGCTCGATGACGAAGCGCAGCGAGGTGGTGTCGCGCACGCAGCCGTGCAGCGGCTCGACCATCTTGCGGTGCGCGGCGCTCTCCACCCACTCCAGGAAGGGCTCGCTGCTCTCCCACTCGGAGGTGATCAGCCACTGCGAGGAGTTGCCGAGCGACTGGCACAGCTGGTCGCTGATGTGGCCCGGCACGGCCGCCACCTGGTGGCGGATCTGCTCGTACGCCTGCAGGAACTGCTGCTGCTTGCCGTCGAGCACGTCCAGGAGCAGCACCACACGCAACCGGGTGGCGGTCTCGGCCTCGGCGGGGGACGGCGCGGTGCGCCGGTCGTCCAGGGTGGTCACGGAAGGTCCTCTCGGAGTGTGCGGGCGGCCCGGCCCCCGCCGGTGCGGGCGGCCGCCGGGTGACGGCGGCGGGCGGGCGAGCCGACCAGCGGTGCGGCCGGCAACAGGCCTTGCCGACTGCATATGCGAGCGGCTCGACCGGCTACCGTCATGCTCACGTGAAGCAGCCCATCGCGCACGGCGCGTGAGGCGGGCGAGTGAAGACCCGGGCAACGTGCTCCGGGCCGACGGCCCGCAGGGAAGGGAGCAGACGCGGGCCGGGCGGCGGTACCGCATCCGGCGGCACCGCCCGCACCCCGGCCGCCACCCGCCCCCTCCGCACGGGAGAGACCCCCATGACGTCCACCACCGATTCCCGCGCCGGCGAGCGCGTCCCCGTCCTGATCGCTGGCGGCTCCCTGGTGGGGCTGTCCGCATCGCTGTTCCTCGGCCGCCTCGGTATCCGGCACACCCTCGTCGAGCGGCACGCCCGCACCTCGCACCACCCGCGCGGCCGCGGCAACAACGTCCGCACGATGGAGCTGTTCCGCACCGCCGGCGTCGAGTCCGCCATCCGGGAGGCCGCGTCCGTACTGGCCGGCAACCACGGCATCCTGCAGGCGCACACCCTGACGGGCGGCCCCCAGGAGTGGCTGTTCAAGCAGATCGACCCGGGTGGCCGGCTGTCCAGGATCAGCCCGTCCGGGTGGTGCCTGTGCAGCCAGAACGACCTGGAGCCGGTGCTGCTGGAGTGCGCCCGCGACCTCGGCGGCGACATCCGGTTCGGCACCGAGCTGATCTCCGCCGAGCAGGACTCCGACGGGGTGACGGCGGTCGTCAGGGACCGCGAGTCCGGCCGCGACACCACCGTGCGCGCCGACTACCTGATCGCCGCCGACGGCCCGCGCAGCCCGGTCCGCGAGCGGCTCGGCATCCCCATGACCGGTCCCGGCGACCTGTTCCACAACGTCAGCATCACCTTCCGGGCCGAACGGCTGGCCGAAGCGGTCGGCGACCAGCGGTTCATCGTCTGCTACCTGACCAACCCCGAGAGCCCGGGCGCGCTGCTGCCGGTGGACAACGAGCGGGACTGGGTCTTCCACGCGCCGTGGAAGCCCGACACTGGCGAGACCCTGGAGGACTTCACCGAAGAGCGGTGCGCCGACCTGATCCGCTCCGCCACCGGAGTGCCCGACCTGGAGGTGGAGGTCACCGGGAAGGCCCCCTGGCACGCCGCGGAGCGCACCGCCGCCCGGTACGGCCGCGGCCGGATCTTCCTGGCCGGCGACTCCGCCCACGAGATGTCGCCCACCGGCGCGTTCGGTTCCAACACCGGCATCCAGGACGCCCACAACCTGGCCTGGAAGCTGGCCGCGGTGCTGCACGGCTGGGCCGGCCCCGGGCTGCTGGAGTCCTACGACCTGGAGCGGCGGGCGGTCGCCCTGGCCACCGGCGCCCGCGCCTCCGCGCGGTCCGCGGAGCACAGCCACCCCGGCTACGACGTCGCCCCCAGCGGCGGCCCGCAGGCCGGGATGCTGGCCGTCGTGCTCGGCTACCGCTACCGCACGGGCGCGGTGGACGGCGCCGACGCCGACGCCCCGGTGATCCCCGAGGACTTCCGCCCGGTCACCGAACCCGGCGGCCGCGCACCGCACCTGTGGGTGCACCAGGGCGGCAGGCGGATGTCCACGCTCGATCTGTACGAGCGGGCGCCGGTCCTGCTCTGCGGCCCGGACGCGGGCGAGTGGTACCGGGCCGGGTTGCGGGTCGCCGAGCGCACCGGCGTCCCGCTGGAGTGCTACCGCATCGGCGAGGACCTGGTGCCCGAGGGCGGCGGCGACGAGGCGCCCGACTGGGCGCGGCTGCACGGCACCACCGACGAGGGCGCGGTGCTGGTCCGGCCCGACGGGTTCACCGCCTGGGTGGTCAAGGGCCCGGACGAGGACCACGAGCGGACCCTGGAAGCGGTGCTGGACCGGGTCTTCCGCCGCGGCTGACCCGGCCGGGCGACCGGAGCGGGGCCGTGCGCATGGCGCGCACGGCCCCGCTCCCGTACCGGTCGTCCCGCCTCAGCGGGTCACGACGTAGCGGCCCGCCATGCCGCGCATCATGTGGGCGGGCAGGTGGCAGTGGTACAGCCACTCGCCGGGGTTGTCCTCCCGGTACTCCACCGTCAGCGTCGTCGCGGGGCCGAGCACCTGCGAGTCCACCCAGCCGGCCGGGCTCTGCCAGCGGTGGCCGTGGATGTGGAAGACATGGAAGGAGTTGCCGAGCGTCCCGACCCGCCAGCGCACCCGCTCGCCGGCCTTCGCGGTGAAGGTGGGCGCGTTGTCGACGAAGGCGGCCCCGTTGCACAGCGACAGGTCGGCGCGCCCGGAGGCGTCGCCGGCCGACAGGTCGTGCATGAACAGCACGAACTCCCGGTCCACCTGCGGCGTTCCGGCGTCGGTGACCGCGATCATCCCGAACAGGCCCAGTTCCGCGCCGATCTCGCCCACCATGCCGCCGCCACCGCCGAACGACTGCGCGCCGTGCGCGTCGCCGCCCGCCCCGCTGCTCTGGGCCCCGTTCTGGCCGCCGCCCTGCGAGCCGCCCTTCGCACTTCCCTGCGAACTCCCCTGAGTGCCGCCGGACGTGGCGGGCCGCGGCGGGACCTGCGGCGCCGCGTGGTCGTGGTAGGGCCAACTCCCCACGGAACCGGGGGTGCACTGCCAGGTGTAGGTGTAACTCTCCCCGAACGCCACGGCCGTTCCCGCCTTCTTGGCGTCGTCGGCCATCCAACCCCCGTCGTTGTCGGGGGAGTAGCGCACGCCGTGCGGGTGCATGCTGTGCGGCCACTTGTAGTGCGCGTCGTTGTTGCGGAAGTGCACCTTGATCAGGTCGCCGACCTCGCCGCGCAGCACCGGCCCCGGGATGCCGCTGTTCGGCCCGATGCCGTACGGGCCGAGATCGGCCGGCAGCGGGCTGCCCCAGTTCGGGGTGTACGCGCGGAAGCCGATCGCCTGGTACGTCGTCTGGTCCGCGGTGTACGTCATGCCGGTCATGCCGTCGCGCCCGTTGGGCACCGCGTTGTGCGGGAACGAGTCGGCCTGGATCCAGTACTCGCGGACCCGCCCCGAGGTGACGAACCGGTCGAGGGCGAAGGGGTCGGCGTCCGAGGACGCAGCGGGGGCGGTGTGCTGGGCGGCGGCCGCCGCCTGGGGCGCGGTGGTCAGGCTCAGCGCCGCCAGGGCGCCGCCGCCGGTCAGTGCGCGCAGGACGGCCCGGCGGCCGTTGCCGGGGTGCGGTTCACGTGCCGGGGCCGAAGCCGGGTCCGAAGCCATGGTGTCCTCTCGGGGGGTGCAGACGTGGGGGTGCGGGGGCGGGGCGGGAGCCGCCGCCGGAGAACGGCGCGTGCCCGGACACGGGCTGCTCCCGCCCACCACACAGGTCACTACCCGGTGGCCGGTGCCGGTCGGCCCGGCCGTGCGGGTGACCCTTCCGCGGACCCCCGGGTTCCCCCGGGGTCGGCGGCCCGCTGACTGGCCGTCGTCAGCCGCACCCGTGAGCCGAGTTGGGGGCGCCTGACGGATCGACGGGCCGGCGACCTGACGGGGCGACGGGCCGCGCAGCTGACGGGTCGACGGGCGCCGCACCTGACGGATCGCCACCCGAAAAGCGGAGCGGGCCACCCTGGCGGCTCATCCCAGTGGCACGTCCGGGAAAAGCGACTGACGGTGATCAGGTCGTCACCTCGCTTTCCAGGGCCGGCATGAAGCCGACCGGCGTGCGTGCCGACGGAAGGAACCCCCTCCATGCGTACTGCTCGCTCCGTTCTGGCCGGTGCCGCGCTCTCCGCGTGCCTGGCCATCGCCGCGCCGGCCGCCCACGCCACGGGCGCCGTCAACGCCTACGACCCCAACAGCCACGGTGCCGGTTCGTCGTCCAGCTCCTCGTCCGACAGTTCCTCCTCGGACAGCTCCTCGTCCGACAGCAGCTCGTCGTCGAGCGACTCGCACGGCGACCACCACAAGGGCGACAAGGGCGACCACCGCCCGCACGGCGGCATGGACACCGGTGGCGGCGCCATGGCGCTGGGTGCCAAGGGCGCCTACGACCCCAACAGCCACCAGTCCAGCAACAACACCTCGAGCAACAACACCTCCAGCAACAACACCTCGAGCAACAACACCTCCAGCAGCAACTCGTCGACCAGCTCGTCCTCGGACAGCTCGTCCTCGGACAGCGCCTCGTCCGACAGCAGCTCCTCGGACAGCGCCTCGTCCGACAGCAGCTCCTCGGACAGCGCCTCGTCCGACAGCAGCTCCTCGGACAGCGCCTCGTCCGACAGCAGCTCGTCGTCGAGCGACTCGTACGGCGACCACCACAAGGGGGACAAGGGCGACAAGGGTGACAAGGGCGACCACCGCCCGCACGGCGGCATGAACACCGGTGGCGGCGCCATGGCGCGCGCCCTCGGCGCCTACGACCCGAACGGCGGCGGCTCCTCCGACTCCGGCTGGGGTCAGGGCGGCCAGGGCGGCCAGGGCGGCGGCTCCAGCTGGGGCCAGCAGCCGCACGGTGGCATGCACACCGGTGGCGGCGGCATGTCGCTGCAGACCGGCGGCGGCCTGGCGGCCGGCTCCGTGCTGCTCCTCGGCGGCCTCGGCGCCGGCGCGTTCGTGCTGCGCCGCCGCCGCGCCTCGGCCGGCGCCACGATGGCGGTCTGACCGGGCACCGGCAGGCAGCTGCACGCCTGAACGGCGTGGCCACCGTCCCTTCCGGCGGTGGCCACGCCCGTCCCGTTCCCGGCCCTGACGGTCCCGGGCCGCCCCGCACCACCCCGCACCACCCGATCCCGCCGCCCAGGCGGGCCGTCGAAAGGCAGTGCCTCATGGCAGAGCAGCACCCGCAGACCGGCGAGCCGGCGCCGGAAGCCGCACCCGTGCGCGACAGCGGGTCCCGCATCCTGCGCTGGGCCGCCGCCGCGGCGATCCTCGGCACCCTGCTGGTCTACAACTCCCTGAACCCGTCCGGGTCGGACACCGCCAACGGCGTCCCTGCGGTGCCGCCCGCCGCGGCCGCCCCGAGCACACCCGGCTCCGCGGGCGCGCCGTCGGCCGCGAGCACCACCGCCCCCGCGCTCACCCGTTCGGTGCCCACCCGGCTGTCGATCCCCTCCATCGGGGTGGACGCGGCCTTCGTCCCGCTGTCGCTCGGCGCCGACGGCACGCTGACGCCGCCGCCGATGAGCACGCCCAACGTCGTCGGCTACTACGCCGACGGGCCGACCCCGGGCGAGAAGGGCCCCGCGATCGTCGCCGGGCACGTTGACACCAAGACCGGGCCCGCGGTGTTCCTGCTGCTGTCCCTGGTCAAGCCGGGCGCGACCGCCTCGGTCACCCGCGCCGACGGCTCGACCGCCACCTTCAAGGTCGACACCGTGCAGACCTACTCCAAAGCCGAGTTCCCCGACCAGAAGGTCTACGGCGACACCCCGGACGCGCAGCTGCGGATCATCACCTGCGGCGGCACCTTCGACAAGACCAAGCAGGACTACAAGGACAACGTGGTGGTCTTCGCCCATCTCGCGTCGTCCAAGAGCTGAGTCTTATGGCGTCCCTTGGCCATCCTTAAGCCCGTCATAAGAACGCCGCCACCCGCTCCCGACAGGGCTTTTGCCCGATCCGTGAACGCTAGCGTGCTGCCCGCACCCGGCACCGACTCCCCGGGATCCCCCCAGTTCGAGGCAGGCAGCACATGGCAACCACTCACCGCCGCCGTCCCAGCCGCAAGGTCCAGCTGATCGGCGCCGTCACCGCCGCGGCCGCGATAGCCGGCGGGGCGTTCGCCCTCGCCGGCTCGGCCAGCGCCGCGACGATCGGCGCCGCCTACTCCAAGACCAGCGACTGGTCGACCGGCTACACGGGGCAGTACACCATCACCAACGCCACCAGCAGCCCGCTCGACGGCTGGACCCTGACGTTCGACCTGCCGGCCGGCACCACGATCAGCTCGCTGTGGAACGGCGACTACACCGTCTCCGGGCAGACCGTCACCGTGAAGCCGGCCGGCTGGAACGCCACCATCGCGCCCGGCGCGTCCGTCCAGGTCGGGTTCGTCACGGCCGGCGCGCACGCCGCCGACCCCGTGAACTGCCTGATCGACAACGTCACGTGCTCGGTCGACGACGGCCCCGCCCCGACGCCCAGCGGCCACCCGACCGGTACGGCGACGCCGACGCAGACCCCCACCACGGCCCCCACCCAGGCGCCGACCGGCACGCCCACCCCCACCGCGGCGCCGACCGCCACGCCGACCGCTCCCGCCGGCAGCGGCTCGTCCTCGACCGGCGGCTTCTCGCCCTACGTCGACACCTCGCTGTACCCGGCGTACGACCTCACCGGCGCGATGAAGGCCAACGGCGTCCAGCAGTTCAACCTCGCCTTCGTCGTCTCCGGCGGCGGCTGCACCCCGAAGTGGGGCGGCGTCACCGACCTGGGCAGCGACGCGGTGGCCGCGCAGATCGGCGCGGTCCGTGCGGCGGGCGGCGACGTCCGGGTCTCCTTCGGCGGCGCCAACGGCACCGAGCTGGCCGCCGCCTGCTCGTCCGCCGGCGACCTGGCGGCCGCGTACGGCAAGGTCGTCGACCAGTACAAGCTGACCAAGGTGGACTTCGACATCGAGGGCGCGGCACTCCCCGACACCGCGAGCAACACCCGCCGCGCGCAGGCCATCGCCCAGCTCCAGCGCGCCCACAGCGGCCTGGAGGTCTCCTACACGCTGCCCGCGATGCCCACCGGCCTCACCCAGGACGGCATCGACCTGCTGGCGAACGCCAAGGCCAACGGCGTGGACGTGCACGCCGTCAACATCATGGCGATGGACTACGGGGCGTCCTACACCGGCGACATGGGCCAGTACGCCATCGACGGCGCCACCGCCACGCAGGCCCAGGTCAAGAGCGTGCTCGGGCTGTCGGACGCGGCCGCCTGGCAGAAGATCGCGGTCACCCCGATGATCGGCGTCAACGACGTGAGCGCGGAGACGTTCACCGTCGCGGACGCCGCCAAGCTGGTGGTCTTCGCCCGGTCCCAGCACCTGGCCTGGCTGTCGATGTGGTCCGCGACCCGCGACAAGCAGTGCTCCGGCGGCGCGCAGAGCTGGGCCGACGCCAGCTGCAGCTCCCTCGTGCAGAGCCCCGGCGCCTTCTCCCAGGCGTTCGCCGGCTACACCGGCTGACGGCCGCCCGGCACACCCCCGCGGTCACTTCCCCCGTTCCTCTCCCACCCCCACGGGAGAGGAGCGAAAGGAGCGGTACGGCAGCACCCTCGAACTGCCGTACCGCTCCTTTTCCCGTCCCTTCAGGACTTCCCGTCCTCCTCCGGGACGTCCGGAAGGACGTTGTCGCGCGCCACCGCCGCATACCAGTGGGCGCTCTGCTTGGGGATCCGGCGCTGCGTGCCGAAGTCCACGTAGACCGCGCCGAACCGCTTGCTGTAGCCGTACGCCCACTCGAAGTTGTCGAGCAGGGACCACAGGAAGTAGCCGCGCACGTCGGCCCCGTCGCCCAGCGCCCGGTGCACCGCCGACAGGTGGCCGCGCAGGTAGGAGATCCGCTCCGGGTCGTTGATGGCGCCCTCGGGGGAGATGTAGTCGTCGTACGCGGCGCCGTTCTCGGTGACCATCATCGGCAGCCCCGGGTGCTCCCGGTGGATGCGCATCAGCAGGTCGTACAGGCCGCTGGCGTCCACCGCCCAGCGCATCGCGGTGGTCTCGCCCGGGGGCAGGTGGAACGCCACGTGCTCGGAGCCCGGCCACGGCGAGTGGTCGCTGGCGCCGTGCCCGTCGTTGCGCGGGACCGCGGGCCCCTCGCGGTGCGCGGTGCCGTCCGAGACCAGCGTCGGGGTGTAGTAGTTGATGCCCAGCAGGTCGATCGGGCGGGAGATCTCGGCCAGGTCGCCGTCCCTGACCAGCTTGTTCCAGTCGACCAGGTGACCGGTGTCGGCCAGCAGGTCCTCCGGGTAGGCGCCGTCCAGCATCGGGCCCAGCCAGACCCGGTTGCCGACCGCGTCGATGCGGCGGGCGGCGTCCAGGTCGGCCGGCGAGTCGGTGAGCGGCCGGACCTGGTGGAGGTTGAGGGTGACGGAGGTCTGCGCGGTCGACGGCAGCAGCGCGCGCAGCGCCGCGATGCCCCGGCCGTGCGCCAGGTTGAGGTGGTGCACCGCCTTCAGCGCGGACTCGGGCTCGGTGCGGCCGGGCGCGTGCACGCCGGAGCCGTAGCCCAGATAGGCCGAGCACCAGGGCTCGTTGAGCGTCGTCCAGTACGGCACCCGGTCGCCGATCGCGCCCGCCATGATCTCGGCGTACTCCGCGAACCGCTCGGGGGTGTCGCGGACGGTCCAGCCGCCCACGTCCTCCAGGTCCTGCGGCAGGTCCCAGTGGTACAGGGTGGCGACCGGCGTGATGCCCTTCTCCAGCAGCTCGTCGACCAGCTGCCGGTAGAAGTCCAGACCGCGCTGCACCGCGGGGCCGCGGCCGGTGGGCTGCACCCGGGACCACGACACGGAGAAGCGGTAGGCGCCCAGGTTGAGGTCCGCCATCAGCGCGACGTCGTCGCGGAAGCGGTGGTAGTGGTCGGCCGCGATGTCACCCGTGTCCCCGTTGTGGACGCGGCCGGGCGTGTGACTGAAGGTGTCCCAGATCGAAGGGGTGCGGCCGTCCTCGGCCGCGGCGCCCTCGATCTGGTAGGCGGCGGTGGCCGCCCCCCAGACGAAGCCGGGGGGGAATCGATACGAGGCCGGGCTCTGCGAGAGCTCGGCACTCTCGGAACGGACAGCTGTCATGCGGGGACTCCACGGGAATCAGGGGGTCGTCGGAGTGAGGGGGGAGTGCGGGCGCGGCGGGCAGGCGGGGGCCGGCGGCCGGCGCCGCAGGGGCTGCGGGCAGCGGACGGGTGGCAGTCGGGCGGCGCCGCGGGCGGGCCGCCGGGGACGGGGTCGGGGGATCAGCTCTTCACGGCGCCCGCGGTGATACCGCCGACGATCTGCTTGCCGAGCAGCGCGAAGACCGCCAGCAGCGGGACCGTGGCGACCAGCGCCGCGGTCACCACCACCGCGTGGTCGATCTGGTGGTTGCCGGAGCCGACACCCTCCAACGCGACCTGGACGGTGGGGTTCTGCTGGCTCAGCGCGATGAACGGCCAGAAGAAGTCGTTCCAGGACTGGACGAACACCAGCATGCCGAGCACGGCCATGGCCGGCCGGGCGACCGGGAACACCACGTGCCAGATGATCCGCAGGCTGTGCGCGCCGTCCACCCGGGCCGCCTCGATCAGTTCGATCGGCAGCGCCTCGGACAGGAACTGGCGCATGAAGAACACGCCGAACGCGGCGACGAGCGACGGCAGGATGACCGACTGCAGATGGCCGACCCAGCCGACGTTGGTGATGATCTGGTACAGCGGGATCACGGTCAGCTGCGGCGGCACGGTCATGGTGGCGACCACCAGCGTCAGCAGCGCGTTGCGGCCGCGGAACTCCAGCTTGGCGAAGGCGAATCCGGCCAGCGTCGCGAACAGCACCGTGCTCAGCGCCACCGTGCCGGCCACGATCGTGGAGTTGACCAGGGCCTGGGTCATGTCGACCTGGTCCCAGACGATCTTCAGGTTCTCGATCAGGTGGCTGCCCGGCAGCAGCGGCGTGGGCGGCGAGATGATGTCGTGGTCGGTGTGCGAGGCCGCGACCACCGTCCAGTACAGCGGGAACAGCGAGACCGCGGTGGCCAGGATGAGGATGGCGTAGGCGAACGGGCCGCCGTGCTGCTGCCCGCCGGCCCCGCCGGCCTTGATCCGCCTGCGGGTGCGCCGCTGCGGGGGCGCGGAGTGGCGGGCGCCGGGGGCCCGGGTGGCTTCGGTCAGTTGAGCCATGGTCAGCCCCCGATCTTCTTGCGGTTGGAGCGCGCGATCAGCAGGTTGATCGCGCCGATGACGAGCAGGATGAGCAGCATCACCCACGCCACCGCGGACGCCTGGCCCAGCTCACCGGTGTTCCAGCCCTTGTCGTACATGTACAGGCTCAGCGTCTGGTACTGGTGGTCGGTGCCGCCGGTCACGCCGACGCCGCCGCCGTAGATCAGCGGTTCACCGAACAGCTGGGTGGCGCCGATGGTGGAGACGATGATGGTGAAGAAGATCGTCGGCCGGATCGACGGGATGGTCACGCTGATGAACTGCCGCCAGCGCGAGGCGCCGTCGAGCGCCGCCGCCTCGTAGAGGTCGGCCGGCACGGCCTGCATCGCGGCCAGGTAGATCAGCGCGTTGTAGCCGGTCCAGCGCCAGGTGACGATCGCCGAGATGGCGATCTGCGCGGGCCACTTGGACGACTGCCAGTTGGTGTTCCCCAGGCCCACGTGGCCCAGGACCTGGTTGATCATCCCGTAGTCGGGGTTGAAGAGCACCACGAACACCAGCGAGGCCGCGGCGATCGAGGTGGCGTACGGCGCGAGGATCGCGACGCGGAAGAAACTGCGGCCCCGCAGCCGGTAGTTGAGCAGATGGGCCAGGCCCAGAGCCATCAGCAGCTGCGGGACCGTGGAGATCACCGCGAGGGTGAAGGTGTTCCGCAGCGCCTTCCAGAAGAACTGGCTGTGCCACAGCTGCGTGTAGTTGTCGAAGCCTACCCACTTCGCGTGCGTGCCCAGCTGCACCTCGTTGAGCGAGAGCCAGCCGGTGTAGATCAGCGGGAAGAGGCCGAAGGCCGCGAAGATGAGGAAGAAGGGGGCGATGTACGCGTACGGCGACGCCTTGGTGTCCAACCGGTAGAGCTTGGAGCGCCAGCCGTCGGTACGCCTCGGTCCGGCGTTGACGGGGGAGGAGCCGGGGGCGGACCGGGACGACGGCGGGCTGCCGTCGGACGTCGCCCTGACGGAGGTGGCCACGAGGGCGTCCTTTCCGTAGGGGTTCGGTGCGGGCGGACGGCGGGGGACCGTCCGTGGCGCGGCCGCCCGCCCGCGGGAGTTCGGGCGGGCGGGCGGCCGCGCGGGCCGCCCGGCAGGTGGGAGTCACTGCCGGGCGGTCCGGACCTGGCAGGCCGCTATTCCTGGACCTTGTCCTTGATCGCGGACTGGATGTTGGACCACGCCTTGTCCTTCGACGTGCCTCTCTGCTCCATGTCCATGATCCCGTTCTTGGTGATGATGTCCTTCACCGTGCCGTCCCACGGGCCGATCGGGGCCGGGGTGATGTTCTTGGCGGCGGCGGAGAAGATCTTCCCGATCGGGGTGCCGGGGAAGTAGTCGTTCGTCAGGTTCTGCACGGCAGGGTCGTCCAGGGCCTTCATCGTCGACGGGATGTTGCCGAACTTCTGGAAGACCTTGATCTGCTGCTCGGGCGCGGTCAGCCACTGGGCGAGCGCGGTGGCCTCGGCCACGTGCTTGCCCGACTTGGGCACCGCCAGGAACGAACCGCCCCAGTTGCCGACCTGCGGCGGCTGGGCGACGTCCCACTTGCCCTTGAGCGCCGGGCCGGAGTTGGACGCGACCAGGCCGACCATCCAGCTCGGGCAGGTGACGGTGGCGAACTTGCCGCTCTTGAACGCGGCCGACCAGGCGTTCTGCGGGTCCAGCTGCTGGAAGCCCGCGGTGATCCCGGCCTGCACGGCCTCGGAGGCGACGTTCCAGGCGGTCTTGACGCCGGTGCTGCTGTCGTAGATCAGCTTGCCGTCGGCGTCGGAGTACTGCGTCTGCTGGGACGCCAGGACGGCGTTGAACAGGCCGCTGCCGGAGTCGGAGAACTTCACGCCCTTGGGCGCCTTGGCCTGGAACTGCTTGCCCAGGTCCACGAACTTCTGCCAGTCACCGGACCAGGCCTGGGCCAGGGTGTCGCGGTCGCTGGGCAGGCCGGCCTGCTGGAACAGGTCCTTGCGGTAGCAGATCGCGGTCGGGCCCGCGTCCGTGCCGACGCCGATGACCTTGCCGTCGGAGGTGGTGGCCTGCTTCTCCTTGTACGGCAGCCAGGCGCTGGCGTCGAAGCCCGACACCTTGCTGAAGTCGACGAACTTGTTGGCCATCGCCGGCTGGATCGCCTGCGCGATGTAGCCGACCTCGATGGCGTGGATGTCGTCCAGTCCGCTGTTCTGGGACAGGTGGAGCTTCAGCGCGTTCCAGTCGACCTGGGCGTCGGAGACGTTGTCCTGGACGACGGTGATGTTCGGGTGCAGCTGGTGGTACTCGTCGTACAACTTGGCGCCGGTCTTGCTGTCGTAGCCGAAGTCGCCGAACGTGTCGATGTGCAGCGTGATCTTCTCGTTGGAAGAGGCGGTGGACCCCCCCTTGCCGCCATCGTCCTTGCTGTTGCTGCTGCAGCCGGTGATCAGGGTCGCGCAGGTCGCGAGACCCGCGACCGCGATGACGGCGGCCTTGCGGGTTCTGCCGGAAGTGCGCATTCCACTCTCCTTGTCAGGGTGGGTCAGCGTGCGGGTGGTGCGGTCCCCGGGAAGGTGCTCGGATCGGGCCCGTTGCGAAGGGGCGTGTGGGAGCGCTCCCACGTAGGCTTTCCGGAACATTCACGCCTCGGAGGGGTCAGTGTCAAGATGTGAAGTCCATTTCGTTGCCGGAACGTGTCCGGGGCGGGCCGGGCGTTACTTCTTGAACGAACCCGGGCGAACCCCGGGCGACGTGATCTGCCTGGGGCTTGTACGGTGGGAGCGCTCTCACCGCCGGCAGCGCGGGAGGCGGAGTCGCAGGGCGGCGGGAGCCCGCTCCCCGGCGCTCCCCAGGTCGTAAGGTGGCGCGCAGCGGGAAGGCAGCGGGAGGCGGAAGTGGCCATGAACGGGCGGCACAGCGGACGGCCCACCCTCGAGGAGGTGGCCGTGCGCGCCGGGGTGGGGCGAGGCACCGTCTCGCGCGTCATCAACGGCTCACCCAGGGTGAGTGATCGTGCCAAGGCCGCGGTCGAGGCGGCGATCGCCGAGCTGGGCTACGTGCCGAACCGCGCGGCGCGGGCGCTGGCCGGAAACCGCACCGACGCGATTGCGCTGGTCATCCCCGAACCCGAGACCAGGCTGTTCGCCGAGCCGTACTTCTCGGACATCATCCGCGGGATCGGCGCCGAACTCGCCGACACCGACATGCAGTTGCTGCTCACCCTGATCCGCACGCCCAAGGAGCGGTCGCGCTTCGCGCAGTACCTCGCCGCGCACCGGGTGGACGGCGTCCTGCTGGTCTCCGTCCACGAGGACGACCCGCTGCCCGACCTGCTGGAGCAGCTGGAGATGCCCGCGGTCCTCAACGGCCGCCGCAGCGACCTGGAGTCGGTGTCGTACGTCGACGCGGACAACGTCGGCGGCGCCCGCGCGGCCGTCGCCCATCTGCTCGCCCGCGGCCGCCGCCAGGTCGCCACCATCACCGGCCCCACCGACATGTACGTGGCCCGCTGCCGGCTCGACGGCTACCGGCAGGCGGTCGAGGCGGCCGGCCTCGGCGCCGACGACGAGCTGGTGGCCGGCGGCGACTTCACCGAGGAGGGCGGCCGCCGGGCGATGCGCGAGCTGCTGGCCCGCCGCCCCGGGATCGACGGCGTGTTCGCCGCCTCCGACCTGATGGCCGCCGGCGCCCGCGCGGTGCTGCGCGAGGAGGGCCGCCGGGTGCCCGACGACGTCGCCCTCGTCGGCTTCGAGGACTCCGCGATCGCCCGCCACATGGACCCGGCGCTCACCAGCGTCCGCCAGCCGACCGAGGAGATGGGCCGCACCATGGCCCGCGTCCTGCTGGAGGAGATCGCCGAACGCGCCTCGGTGCGGCGGCACGTGGTGCTCGCCACCGAACTGGTCCAGCGCGACTCGGTCTGACCGCCCGGCGCCGCCAGGCCCGCCGGCACCCCCTCCCACGGGCTCCGCGGCCCCCCGCGCGGGGCCCTGCGCTCCGGGGGCGGCCGCGGGGCGGCCTAGGGTGGGCGGCATGGGTGATGAGGCGCGGGTGCCGCGCGGGGTGGTACTGGCCGAGACACTGCTGGACTTCGGTGTGCCGTACGCCGAGGTGGACGGCGTGCTCGCGGCCGCGGAACGGGTCGCGGGGGACCGGACGGCGAGCGGCCTGCTGGCCGACGCCGTCGGGGAGTTCACCCGGGACATGGGCGCGGTCGGCGGCGGACCGGACGGCGGTCCGCGGCTCGGCCCCGACCTGGAGGCGTACGCGGCGCGGGCCGGCGACGTCGCGGGCCCGTGGTTCGCGCTGCTGGTGCTGGCCGCGACCCGCCCGCACACGGCCGCGTACCACCGCGCCCTGGACGTGCCGGAGGAGGTCACCCGCAGGACGCTCGCCGACGTCGGCCGGCACATGGCGGTCCACCAGCGCCGCCGGGGCACGCCCGGCCTCACCAACACCCCATGGCTGTCACGGCACTTCCGCGGCATCCTGTTCCAGCTGGGCCGGCTGCAGTTCGAGCGGACCCGGCTCGGCGGCAAGACCGGCCGGGCGCTCGCGGAGGCCGGGGTCGCGGAGGGTCCCGGCGCGCCCGTCCTCGCCGTGCACATCCCGGCCTTCACCGGACCCCTCGACGCGCAGGCCTGCGACGCCTCGTTCGACCGGGCCCGCGCGTTCTTCGCGCGGCACTTCCCCGACGCCGGGTACGCCGTCGCCACCTGCCACTCGTGGCTGCTGGACCCGCAGTTGGGCGAGTACCTCGCCCCGGACTCGCGCATCATGGCGTTCCAGCGCCGGTTCACGCCCGCCTGGACCGCCACGGACGCGGACGACGCGACGACGATCGGATTCGTCTTCGGCGATCCGGACGTCGACCCCGGCGCCCTGACCGCGCGCACGTCGGTGCAGCGGATGGTGCTCGGCCACCTGGCCGCCGGGCGCCACTGGCACGGCGGCAACGGCTGGCTGCCCCTGGCGCCCGCGCCGGCCGCCGCGTCCCCGTCACCCGCCGCCCCGGCCGAGCCGGCGGAATCCGGCGCCGCCGACCCGTCTCAGCGCAGCCGCTGGTAGACCGAGCCGTCCCGGGTGCGGCCGAGGAAGCCCTCCTCGATCAGGTAGCGCCGCAGCGCCGAGGTGTCCTCGTGCACGGTGGCGAGCGCCTCGTTGACCTCGCGCTCGGTGTAGACGCGGCCGCCGGTGAAGAGCGTGGCCGCGAGGTAGCCGAGCAGCTGGACGCGGCGGGCGGGGCGGCGCGGGATGGCGGTCAGTCGCCCGCGGGAGAACAGGTCGGTCACGCCGTGGGCTGCTCGCCGGTCATCGTCGTCGGTGGTCATCGGGCCACCCTGCCCCCGGCCCGCGGACGGCGGCAAACGCATTTCCGCGGCCCGGGCGGCCCCTGCGGCCGCCGGCCCCGCGCATGGCGACGGCCGCCGGGCCGGGGACCTGTGCGGTCCCGCGTCCCGGCGGCCGGTGGGGGGAAGGGAGATGGCTCAGGGGTGCCGCGGCGGGCTCACCAGCCGACCGCGACCTCCATCCACTGCGGGTTCTGCATCGAGGTGTACGCGGCCTGGCCGGCCACGTCGTCGTACGGGAAGCCGTACGCGAGGTGGTCGATGGCGTGGTCGTGCCAGAACTTGGCGTACCAGTTGGCCGGGTCGCCCGAGTAGAACTTCGTCGGGTCCTGCTGCTGGTCGCTGGGGAGCGTCGCGGTGTGGCGGTTGAGGGCCGCGCACATCGAGGGGTTCCCCGCCAGGCTGCCGGCGCAGCCGAAGATGTTCGAGGTGGGCTCGTTCACGCCCACCGAGTTGGCGTAGGACGTGAAGTAGTCGGCGTTCGCACCGCCGGCGCGGAAGCTCGGGTCGCTGCCGGGCGCGATGATGCGGTACGGCGCCTGGGTCTGCGCCAGCACCTTGAACTGCTGCGGCACGGCGTTCTGGAACTCCTGGAACACCTGGTCGCGACCGGTGGTGAACAGGTCCTGGCTGTCGCCGAGCTGGATGTCCTGGCCGGAGTGCGAGTGCAGCCGGACGGCCAGCGGCAGGCCCCACGCGTCGACCCGGGTGGTGTTGCCGTTGAAGACGTCCGGGCCGATCGTGAACTCGATGAAGTCGTAGTACTGGCTCGCCGGCGAACCGAGGTAGAAGTACATCCGGCCCGAGGAGTTGGCGGGCATGTCGAAGTACGGCTGGTCGGCGATGGAGTGCGTCTGGCCGTTGAAGCTCCAGTACACCTGGCTGTCCGGGTACTGGCCGTTCGTCCGGTTGAGGATCGCGATCTCCATCACGTTCTTCGCCGCCGGGATCTGGCTGGTGTCGCCCCAGAAGGAGTCCGGCGGCCCGGTGGTGGGGGGCGTGGTCGGCGGGGTGGTGGTCCCGGCCGGCACGTGCACCCCGAACTCCCACAGCGAGTAGCCGTACGCGGTGGCGCGGGCGGTGCCGTAGACCCGCACGTAGCGGCCGGTGCCGGAGACCGTCAGGTTCTGCACGCCGCCGGTGCCGGCGGTCGTGGAGTAGGCGTCGGTCCAGGCGGTGCCGTTGTCGGAGACCTGGATCTTGAAGGAAGTGGCGTATGCCGCCTCCCAGTTGAGCGTCACGCCGCAGACCGGCACGGAGGCCCCGAGGTCGACCTGGAGCCACTGCGGGTCGCTGAAGGCGCTTGACCAGCGGGTGCCGGTGTCGCCGTCGACCGCGGCCGAGGCCGGGGTGCCCGCGTTCTCCGTGGACGACGCGGTCGCGGGCCTGCCCAGCGCCGCGTTGTCGGTGCCGCAGGCGGACTGGGTGGGGCCGGTGCCGCCGTAGACCTGGAACTCCCAGAGGGAGTAGCCGTACGCGGTGGCGCGCGCGGTGCCGTAGAAGCGGACGTAGCGCCCGGAACCGTTTACGGCGAGGTTCTGCACGCCGCCGGTGCCGGTCGTCGTGGAGTAGGCGTCGGTCCAGGCGGTGCCGTTGTCGGAGACCTGGATCTTGAAGGAAGTGGCGTATGCCGCCTCCCAGTTCAGCGTCACCTGGGAGATGGACTGGGTCGAGCCGAGGTCGACCTGGAGCCACTGCGGGTCGCTGAAGGCGCTGGACCAGCGGGTGCCGGTGTCGCCGTCGACCGCGGCGGACGCCGGGGTGCCGGCGTTCTCCGTGGACGAGGCGGTGGCCGGCTTGCCCTGGGAGAGCAGGGTCCCGGCCGCGCCGGCCGGGGACTGGGTGGTGACGGTGAGCGCGATGCCGGCCAGCAGCGCGCAGAGCAGACCGAGGATGAGATACGGCCGGGACCTGTCGTGTCCGCCGCGCCCGCCGTACCGCCGGCGCACCACCGGGGACGTGCTGCCTGACATGGAGTACTCCTCAACCGGGTGGGGGTCCGTGATGGAGGCCAGGAGAGCCGTGTGAGAGCGCTCTCTGGCGAGGTGATGTCTACTAGCGCCGCCCAGTCCCGTCAATAAGTTGTTCCATACTGGCCGGTTGAACCCTCGATCGTTTCGAGTCCCGAACGGGCGTGCCCCGGCCGCCGGTTCGCCGCCCCGGCCGGCCTTCCCCGCGCGATGCCCCCTCGGGCAGCGCGAAGGGGCGGCCCCGTGCACGCCATCCATGCACGGGACCGCCCCGGTCCCGGTGCGCCCGGCAGCGAGCCGGGCGCCGCTCACGTCAGCTCAGCGACGCGAGGTGGTTCTTGAAGCCGATCCCGTAGTTGGTCGGCGTTCCGTTCCAGTCCGACACCAGCGACGGCCCGGAGCTGCAGTCCCAGTTGTTCCAGGTCCAGCCCAGGTAGCCCAGCTGGTGCGTGTCGAGCCAGTTCATGAAGCTGTCGATGAAGCCGTGCGCGCAGTCGTTCTCACCGATCTCGGTGGCCACCAGCGGCACCTTCGCGGCGACCGGGGCCAGTTGCGAGTCCCAGCAGGACGACGACGAACACGTGTTGAAGTTGTAGACGTGCACGACCGCTCCCAGGTTCCCTGTCGGGTCGGTCGGTTCGTGGGCGAGCCATCCGGTCAGGTCGTTGGAGTACGCCAGCCCGCCGAGCAGGATGACGTTCTGCGCTCCGGTGCCGCGTACCGCGTCCACCATGCTCTGCATACCCGCTACCTGGTAACCGATACCTGGGCAGGTGCCGCCGTCGCGCCAGCAGGTCCACGCCTGGTCGGTGGTCGAGGTCGCCCGGTCCGGGTAGGGCTCGTTGAACATCTCGAAGACGACCGAGGTGTCGTTCTTGAAGGTGTCCGCCACGCTCGCCCAGAACGGGAGGGCGTACTGCGCGTCCGGCATCGGCTTCTGGCAGGTGGCGTTGACGTCCGAGCAGCCGGCCGAGTTGCCGGTGTACAGGCCGTGCGTCCAGTGCAGTTCGATGATCGGCGTGATGCCGTGCGCCACCAGCCGGTTGACCCAGTCGGTGACCGCGGCGATGTAGTTCGCGCCGCCGTCGGCCGCCGGTACGTACGACAGGCCCTCCCAGCAGTCCTCGTTGAGCGGGACGCGGACCGCGGTGACGCCCTTCCAGCTCTGGATCGCGTCGATCGCGGTGTCGTCGACCGGGCCGTTGAAGATGCCGTTGCCCTGGGCGCAGGCGAACTCGGTGCCCGACCGGTTGACGCCGTGCAGGGTCACCTGCTTGCCGGTGGAGTCCACCAGCTTGTTGCCGGACACGTGCAGCTTGGGCGGCGCGCTGTCGCCGCCGCCGGGCGGGGTGGTCGGGGGTGTCGTCGGCGGTGTGGTGGGCGGCGTGGTCGGCGGGGTGGTGCCGTCCACGTTGCAGGTGGTGCCGTTGAGCGTGAAGGCGGTGGGGGCCGGGTTGCTGCCCGACCAGCTGCCGAGGAAGCCGGCGCTGATGCTGGCGCCGGTCCCCAGCGTCCCGTTGTAGGACATGGAGGCGACGGACACCGTCGCCCCCGACTGCGTCCAGGTGCCGTTCCAGCCCTGGGTCACCTTCTGGCCGCCGGGGAAGTCGAAGGTCAGGTTCCAACTGGACGTGGGAGCCGCGTTGTTGGTGATGACAACGTTGCCCTGAAAGCCCGAATCCCACTGGTTGGTCACCGAGTACTCGACCGCGCAGGCGGGCGAGGCACCGGACGCGGTGGCGCCGAGTGCGGGGAGCAGTGCGGCCGCGGCCGCAGCAGTGGTCACCGCGGCCGTGCTGAACACCGCGGTGCGCGTGGGTCGTCGCATGTGCGACTCCTCGTTGATGTGGGGGGATCGAGAGGTCGTGTGCGTGAAGAAGTGGACGCGCTCCCACTGGTCCGCCGCAGACCCTAGCGTCCCGTCGGCGCGCTCGGTAGGGGGCCTGTGCCATCGGTTCGACTCCCGAAGGCGCCGAACGCGGGGGAGCACCCGGTGAAGGGTGGGATCGGGGTGTGCGGACACGTCGTGAACATGCGGTTGGGGCCCAGCTCTTGACAGTCTTTCGTCCCGCCTCGATTGTGGGAGCGCTCCCACTGGTTCAGTACTGCCTTTCTGGCATCCCCCCACCGAGAACCGCGAGGAGGACCTCTCGCATGCCCAGAGGAAGACCGTTCAGGAAGCGGCTGCGACGGCTGGCGACCGCGTTCGCGGCGGCCCTCGCCGTACCGCTGGCCATGACGGCCGCCGGCGGAGGGCCGGTCGCGCACGCGGCCACCCTGCAGTGCAGCGTCGACTACTCGACGAACGACTGGGGTTCGGGCTTCACCGCCACTGCCAAGATCACCAACCTCGGCAGCTCGGCGATCGACGGCTGGACCCTGACCTACGCCTACACCGGCAACCAGACGCTGCAGAGCGGCTGGAACGGCACCTGGTCGCAGTCCGGGAAGAACGTCACGGTCGTGGCGCCCGACTACGCCAAGTCCATCCCGGCCAACGGCAACGTGTCGACCAGCGCCAACTTCAACTACAGCGGCACCAACGCGGCGCCGACCGGCTTCGCGGTCAACGGCACGGTGTGCGGCGGCGCCCACCAGCCGCCGCTGCCGGTGCTGACCAGCCCGGCGGCCGGCGCCACCTACACCGCGGGCGCCACCATCCCGCTGGCCGCGACCGCGGTGGCCGCGGACAGCGCGACGATCACCAAGGTGGAGTTCTACAGCGACACCACGCTGCTGGGGACCGACACCACCTCGCCGTACACCCTCGACTGGTCGGCCGTCCCAGCGGGCGACTACTCGGTGTACGCCAAGGCGTACGACAGCCTCGGCGCGTCCGGCGAGTCCACCCCGGTCGGCGTGCACGTGGCCGCCGGGCCGTCCGTCGTCGCCTCGCCCACCCAGGTCTCGGTCCAGCAGGGCAAGACCGGCACCTTCGGGGTGAAGCTGTCCAGCGCGCCGTCGTCCAACGTGACGGTGGCGGTGGCCCGCACCTCCGGCACCACCGGGCTGAGCGTGCAGTCCGGCGCGAGCCTGACCTTCACGCCGGGCAACTGGAGCACCGCGCAGAACGTCACGGTGGCGGCCGACGCGTCCGGCACCGGCACGGCGACCTTCGCGGCCACCGCGACCGGTTACGCCGAGGCCGACGTCACGGTCACCGAGATCGGCGCGACCAGCGACTACAACGCGCGGTTCCTGTCGCTGTACGGGAAGATCACCGACCCGGCGAGCGGTTACTTCTCACCGGACGGCATCCCGTACCACTCGGTCGAGACGCTGATGGTCGAGGCGCCGGACTACGGCCACGAGACGACCTCCGAGGCGTACTCGTACATGATCTGGCTTCAGGCCATGTACGGCGAGGTCACCCAGGACTGGAGCAAGTTCAACGCCGCCTGGGGGACCATGGAGAAGTACATGATCCCGCAGCACGCCGACCAGCCGACGAACGCGTCCTACAACGCGAACTCGCCGGCCACCTACGCCCCTGAGCACCCGCTGCCCTCGGACTACCCGTCCCAGCTCGACAGCAGCGTCAAGGTGGGCGTGGACCCGATCGCCGGTGAGCTGAAGTCCGCCTACGGCACCGACGACATCTACGGCATGCACTGGCTGGAGGACGTGGACAACGTCTACGGCTACGGCGACACGCCGGGCGGCGGCTGCGAGCTGGGCCCGACGGCCAAGGGCCCGTCGTACATCAACACCTTCCAGCGCGGTGCGCAGGAGTCGGTGTGGGAGACGGTGCCGCAGCCGACCTGCGACGCCTTCAAGTACGGCGGCAAGAACGGCTACCTGGACCTGTTCACCGGCGACTCCAACTACGCCCAGCAGTGGAAGTACACGGACGCGCCGGACGCCGACGCGCGGGCGATCCAGGCCGCCTACTGGGCGGACACCTGGGCCAAGGCGCAGGGCAAGAGCGCGGACGTGGCGACCACCGTCGCCAAGGCCGGCAAGATGGGCGACTACCTGCGGTACTCCTTCTTCGACAAGTACTTCAAGAAGATCGGGAACTGCACCAGTCCGACCACGTGCGCGGCCGGCACCGGCAAGGACAGCGAGCACTACCTGCTGTCCTGGTACTACGCCTGGGGCGGCTCGTCCGGCTCCGGCGGCGGCTGGGCCTGGCGCATCGGCGACGGCGCGTCGCACTTCGGCTACCAGAACCCGCTGGCCGCCTACGCCCTGACCACCGACGCGGCCATGGCGCCCAAGTCGGCCACCGGCAAGGCGGACTGGACGACCAGCCTCAGCCGGCAGCTGGAGTTCTACCGCTGGCTGCAGTCCAGCGGGGGCGCCATCGCCGGTGGCGCCACCAACAGCTGGAACGGCGCCTACGAGCAGCCCCCGGCCGGCACGCCCACCTTCTACGGGATGGCGTACGACTGGGAGCCCGTCTACCACGACCCGCCGTCGAACCAGTGGTTCGGCATGCAGGCCTGGTCGATGGAGCGCGTCGCCGAGTACTACCAGCAGACCGGCAACACCACGGCGAAGGCCATCCTCGACAAGTGGGTGACCTGGGCCATGTCGCAGACCACCATCAACGCGGACGGCACCTTCAAGATCCCGTCCGACCTCCAGTGGTCCGGCCAGCCGGACACCTGGAACGCGTCCAGCCCGGGCTCCAACGCCGGTCTGCACGTGACGGTGTCCGCCTACGGCAACGACCTCGGCGTCACGGCGGCCTACGCCAAGACGCTGGCGTACTACGCCGCCAAGTCGGGCAGCACCGCGGCCAGGACCATGGCCAAGCAGCTGCTGGACGGCATGTGGAACAACTACCAGGACCCGCTGGGCATCGCGACCCCGGAGACCAGGACCGACTACAGCCGGTTCAACGACCCGGTGTACGTCCCGTCCGGCTGGACCGGGACGATGCCCAACGGCGACAAGATCGACAGCAACTCGACCTTCATCGAGCTGCGGTCCTTCTACAAGAACGACCCCAACTGGTCGAAGGTGCAGGCGTACCTGAACGGAGGTGCGGCCCCGTCCTTCACCTACCACCGCTTCTGGGCCCAGGCGGACATCGCCATGGCCATGGGAGCGTACGCGCTGCTGTTCAACGCGTGACGGCCCGGCCGGGCGGCCCGCGCGCCGCCCGGCCGGCACGCGTACGACCGGCGGCCACCGGCCCCCGGGAACGCGGAGCGGCGGGACGATGACCCGGGCGGCCCTGCCAGCCGTCCGGCCCGCCGCCCCCCACCCCGGGACCCGCAGGCCCGCCCCCGCGGAGAGTGCGGAGGGCGGGCCCGCGGTGTGTCGTCGGGGCTGTCGTCGGGGCTGTCGTCGGGGCTGGCCGAGGGGCGGTCCCGGGGCCGTCCGGGGCGGCGTCCCGCGGTGCCCGCTCGCTACGGACGCGGGGCCGGGCGGCGGTTCCAGGTGGGGAACCAGAGGTCGTCGGCCTCGGACGGGGGAGTGCGGCGGGCGACGAGGTGGTCGCGGAGCGCGGCCAGGCCCGGGTGCGGGTTGTCGTCGCGCCAGATCAGCGACATCGGGTAGACCGGCGCCGGGCCGCGCACCGGGATGCGGCGCAGGTCGTAGCTGTCCGGCCACAGATACCGCGAGCCCTCGCCGACCAGCGTCGCCAGGTCCGCGGAGCCGGCGATCTCGGCGAGCAGCGCCTCGTTCCCGAAGAGCGGCCCCACCGCGTCGATCGTGACGCCGAAGGTCGCGGTGAACTCGGCGTAGTAGTCGGTCACTTCGCCGCGCCCGTCCAGTCCCGGCATCCGGATCCGGTGCCCGGCGAGCCGCTCCGGCGCCACGGCGCGGGCACCGGCGAGCGGGTGGCGCGGTCCGACGAGCAGCTCGTGCGGCTCGTCGACCACCCGTGCGGTGCCGATCGCCTCCGGCAGGTGCTGCCGTGGCGGCACCGCGTGGAACGTCGCGTCGACCGTGCCGGCCGCCACGGCGGCGACCGCGCCCTCGACGTCGGTGTCCAGCGTCACCACGTCCAGCTCGATCTCCGGGTGCAGCCGGTAGAAGTCCTGGACGAGCCAGGCCGTTGTGATCCGCCGGTTGACCACGTCCACGCGCAGCGCCCGGCGGCCCGGCCGGACGGACGCGTCGGCCCGCTCCGCCACCCGCAGGAGTTCGTGGGCGTGCGGCAGGAACGCCTGGCCGTCGACGGTCAGCCGGGTGCCGCGGGCGGTCCGGGTGAACAGCCGTACGTCCAGTTCCTTCTCCAGCGCGGCGACCCGCTTGGAGACGGCCTGCTGGGTGACCGACAGGCCCGCCGCGGCCTCCTGGAACTGGCCCGCCTCCGCGACGGCGACGAAGGTGCGTACGGCTTCGAGGTCCACGCCGACCCACCTTAGTGAACAACCGGCGGTTGTGAATCGCGGGCCGGGCGGTTGTTTGACCTGCGGCGTCGCCGCTCGGTTAGCTCTCACCGGTCGACGCCGTCCTCCCCGGGGCGAGGGCGGATCGACGGCAGATCGAGGACGGATCGAGGGCGAGGGGGCGCGCTGCGCATGGTGGCCAGGAGACGGTTGGGCCGGTCGTTCGGCTGGCTGTGGGCGGCGTACGCGGTGAGCGCGTACGGGTCGGGTCTCGGGTTCGGGGCCCTCCCGCTGATCGCCGTGCTGGCGCTGCACGCCGGCCCCGCCCAGGTGTCCGCGCTGTCCGCGGTGGGGCCCGCGGTCGGGGCGCTGATCGCGGTGCCCCTCGCGCCGTGGGTGGAGTTCCGGCGCAAGCGGCCGATGATGGTCGCGATGGACCTGACCCGGTTCGCCGTCATGGCGATGGTCCCGGTCTGCTACGCCCTCGGCGCGCTGACCTTCGCGCAGCTGATCGCGACCTCGGCGCTGGTCGCCGCGGCCAAGATCGCCTTCAACGCGGCCAGCGGCGCCTACCTGAAGTCCCTGGTCCGGCCGGACGACCTGCTGGTGGCCAACTCCCGCTTCGAGTCCACGAACTGGAGCTCCATCGCGGTCGGGCCGCCGCTGGGCGGGGCGGCGATCGGCCTGTTCGGCCCGGTCACCACGGTCGTGGCGGACGCGGCCAGCTATCTGCTCTCCGCGCTGGGGATCAGCGCGATCCGGGAGCGGGAGGAGGCGCCGGTGCGGGACGCCGAGCGGGCGGGCGGCGGTTCGGCGCGCGGCGGCGGCACGTTGAGGGGTGGTGCGCTGCTCGACGGCTGGCGCCACATCGCGGGGCACCCCGGACTGCGGGGCCTCTACCTCAACAACATGCTCGTCGGCGGTCTGATCATGGCCACCGAGCCGCTGCTGGCCGTGCTGCTGCTCCGCCAACTCGGCTTCCCGCCCTGGCAGTACGGCCTGGCGTTCGCCGCCCCCTGCCTCGGCGGGCTGGTCGGCTCACGGCTGGCCCGCCGGGTCGTCGCCCGCTACGGCCAGGACGCGGTGTTCCGCACGGTCGGCACGCTGCGCGCCGTCTGGCTGATCGGCCTGGCGTTCGTCCGGCCCGGGGTGGTCGGCCTCGTCACGGTCATCGCCGTCGAGCTGGCGATCATCGTCAACATGAGCCTGTACACGCCGGTGCTGGCCACCTACCGGCTGGAGCACACGCCCCAGCACCTGGTCGCCCGCACGCTGGCGGCGTGGTCCATCGGTCAGCAGGCGGCCATCGCCGTCCTCACCGCGCTCGCCGGCCTGCTCGCCGACGCCACCAGCCCGCGCACCGCCCTCACGGCCGTCGGCCTCCTCATCCTCACCACCCCCCTCCTCCTGCCCCGGCGCCCCGCGACGCAGAGCCCCCCGGCCCCCCTCAGCCGCCCCCGCACCGGCTCGCCGGTCACCTCGACCGACCTCCAGGAGTAGTCCGGCACCTCCTCCGGTCGGCCGGGACCGGGTGCACGTCGATCTGCAGCGGGACCGGGCTCACGGCGGTGACCAGCCCGGGCCCGAGCTGCCGCTCGCCCGGCCGCGGACGTGCAAAGGGGCGCCCAGCCACGTTTCCGCGGCCGGGCGCCCCTGCGAGGTGGGGTGAGTGACGGGACTCGAACCCGCGACATCCTGGACCACAACCAGGTGCTCTACCAGCTGAGCTACACCCACCATCAGCGGCGCTGTCCCTGCCGGGGTGGCGCCGCCTGGAAAAGTGTACAGGGTGGCGAGGGGTGGTCGCGCCCCTGTTATGCGGGGGTGTCCGGGGTGGCGCCGGCGTCCGTCGCGGCAGGCACGACGTGCTTCGCGGCGATCGCCCGGGCGGTGTCGGTGTCCGGGCCGGGAGCGGGGACGAACACCGCCTCGCGGTAGTACCGCAGCTCGGCGATCGACTCGCGGATGTCGGCCAGCGCCCGGTGGTTGCCGTTCTTCTCGGGGCTGTTGAAGTAGGCCCGCGGGTACCAGCGGCGGGCCAGCTCCTTGACCGACGAGACGTCGACGATCCGGTAGTGCAGGTGCTGCTCGAGCGTCGGCATGTCCCGGGCGAGGAAGCCGCGGTCGGTGGAGACCGAGTTCCCGCACAGCGGTGCCTTGCGCGGCTCCGTGACGTGCTCGCGCACGTAGTCCAGGACGATCTTCTCCGCCTCGGCCATGCTGACGCCCTCGGCCAGCTCGTCCAGCAGCCCGGACGTGGTGTGCATCTGCCGGACGATCTCCGGCATCGACTCCAGCGACTCGGCGGGCGGGCGGATGACGATGTCCACCCCCTCGCCGAGGATGTTCAGCTCGGAGTCGGTGACGAGGGCGGCCACCTCGATGAGCGCGTCATGCGCCAGCGACAGCCCCGTCATCTCACAGTCGATCCACACCATCCGGTCGTTCATGTGTCTCACCCTACGGGTCGATCTCGCGGGCCGGGGAGTGCGGCACCCAGGCCGCGGGCGGTGCGCAGCCGGGTACGCCCGGGTCCCTCGGCCATGTCGCCCCGGCCGGGCTGGTCCGGCACCCGGGCGTACGCCTCGCCGTCGGCCTTGCCGGCGACGGCCAGGATCTGCGCCACCGGGCCGCGCCGGAGCGCGGGGACCTCCGGGGTCGGCAGGGGCCGGTCCGGCTCGTCCTGGGGCCGCCTGGCGCGGTAGGCGGCCCGGTACGAGGCGGGGGAGGACCCCAGCTGGCGCCGGAAGTGCCCGCGCAGCGCCACCGGGGACCGGAACCCGCAGCGGCCGGCGACCTCGTCCACCGAGTAGTCCGAGGTCTCCAGCAGCCGCTGGGCCTGCAGCACCCGCTGGGTGATCAGCCACTGCAGCGGCGCGCTCCCGGTGAGCGACCGGAACCTGCGGTCGAAGGTCCGCCGGCTCATGTAGGCGCGCGCGGCCAGCGCCTCCACGTCGAACTGCTCGTGGAGGTGCTCCAGCGCCCAGGCGACGACCTCGGCCAGCGGGTCGGCGCCGATCTCCTCGGGTAAAGACCTGTCCAGGTGCCGCTGCCCGGTCTGCCAGTCCGAGCGCCGCGGCGGCACGACCAGCCGGCGGGCCAGCGCGGCGGCCGCGTCGGTGCCGTGGTCGGTGCGCACCACGTGCAGGCACAGGTCGATGCCGGCGGCGGTCCCCGCGGAGGTCAGCACGTCGCCGTCGTCCACGAACAGCTCGCGCGGGTCCACGTGCACCGACGGGTAGCGCTTGGCGAGCGTGGGCGCGTACATCCAGTGCGTGGTGGCCGGCCGGCCGTCCAGCAGCCCGGCGGCGGCCAGCACGAAGGCACCGGTGCACAGGCCGATGATCCGCGCGCCCTCCTCGTGGGCCCGCCGGATCGCCTCCAGGGCGTCGGGCGGCGGCGCCTGCGAGATCGAGCGCCAGGTCGGCACCACCACCGTGCCGGCCCGCGACAGCGCCTCCAGGCCGTAGGGCGCGCTCAGCTCCAGGCCGCCCGTGGTGCGCAGCGGGCCCTCCTCGCCGGCGCACACCAGCAGCCGGTAGCGGGGCACGCCCGCGTCCTGCCGGTCGATGCCGAACACCGACAGCGGTATGGAACTCTCGAATATCGGGCCACCGCTGAAGAGCAGCACCGCGACGACCTCGGGCCGGCGCCGCGCGGAGAGTTTACGGATGGCGCGAGGCGATGCGGATGGTGCTTGCGACGAAGTGTCCGTCGCCGTACCGGAACCGGACTCCTGGCTCATGGAGCTCTAGCCCCCCTCGTATCGACGCGTCGTCCCCTCGGTCCTGCACGTACTCCCCCGTTGTCCGGCGCAGCCACCTCATGATCAAATCTACTGTGTCAGGTGGGGCGTTAGTGACAACTTCCTCATCTGACGCTAAATCGACAAGACAACGTGGCGTAAAGCATTCGATCACGAAGCGTTTCACTCACAGCGCCCACTGGGAAGTACGCCTCACGTCACAGGAGCCCCGTCCGGCGCGTGACGCGTCGTCGAGAGCCGACGTGCATCGTAGAACCGCAGGTGGCAGAGGTGTTAGCCGGCATCCGTCCCAACACGGCCACAGGGAAGGGAAGTTGGCCGAAAATCGCCCTCTTGGCGGGGCGGTCGGGCACCATGCGCCGGGAAGTGCGCCGGAGTGCGGCCCGGGAGCGGGCATCCTTGAATTCCCCTGGGAATCCGCCTTCTTCGCGGTATCCCGCAGGCCCCCGCGGCGCCGCCCGCGGGCGCGCCACGGGGCGCGTCCTGACCTCGCCGGGGACCGGCCCGGCCGGGCGACCGAGGTGCGCCCCCGCGGTGCGCCCGTGCGCCCGGCCGTGCGACGGGTTGGCGTGATGGCGTTGCACTCTGGGCCGTGCTCCGGCATTCTCCTGGGAACTCCGGGTACGGGAGTCCTTGTGGGGGCCCGGCTGCGCCTGTGCAGGTGGTCCCCACGGCCGTACTCTGGAGGGAGTGGGACGGGAAGTGGCGAACTGGCCGAAACAGGCCGCTGCGGCGGCCCGCCCCGCGCGAACCGTCCTGTCCGCTGCTCGGCGCGTCAGCGCCGCCCTCGCCGAGAATCCGCATCATGGCCGGTCCTGAGTACCCCGAGCCTGCCGACCGCAGGCCGCTCGCCGAGTCGGCGGCACTGCCCGAGCAGGCTCCCACGCTGCGCCACGCATGCGACCCTGCCTTCCGGCACGGCATCGTGGTGGGCTTCGACGGTTCCACCTCCAGCGAGCGCGCGCTGTCCTATGCCATCGGCATGGCCCGCAGGACCGGTACCGCGCTGATCATCGTGCACGTCGCCAACCGGCTGCCGGCCACGGTGTGGGCGGGCTGCGAGCCACCGGTCTTCGTCGACGTCCCCGACCACCGCACCGAGGTGCTGGGCCTGGAACTGGCCTGCGCGGACCACCTGGCGGAGATGTCCTGGGTCCTGGTGGAGCGCGGCGGCGACATCTGCCACGAACTGGAGGAGGTCGGCCGGGAGTACGAGGCCGACGCGATCGTGGTCGGCGGCACCCACGGCCTCGTCGGGCGGATCTTCGGCTCGGTCGCCGGCCGGCTCGCCCGCCGCGCCCAGCGCCCCGTCGTCGTCATCCCGTAGTTCCCGACCCCGCCCGACCCCGTCCGTCCCGCCGCGGGCACATCCGCGGCTCCGTGCGGCGCAGCCGAGGTGCGCGCCGCGCACGACCGCGGGCCCCGCCGATCGGCGGGGCCCGCGTCGTACTCCCGGTGTCGCGCGCCTACTCGACGGTGACGGATTTCGCCAGGTTCCGCGGCTTGTCGATGTCCCGGCCCAGCGCCAGGGCGGTGTGGTACGCGAACAGCTGGAGCGGGATGCCCATCAGGATCGGGTCCAGCTCGTCCTCGTTCTTCGGTACCACGATCGTGTGGTCCGCCTTCTCCTGCTCCTGGTGCGCGACCGCGAGGATCCGGCCGCTGCGGGCCTTGATCTCCTCCATCGCCGCGCGGTTCTTCTCCAGCAGGTCGTCGTCGGGGACGATCGCCACGGTCGGCATGGCAGGCTCGATCAGCGCCAGCGGCCCGTGCTTGAGCTCGGAGGCCGGGTACGCCTCGGCGTGGATGTAGCTGACCTCCTTCAGCTTCAGCGACGCCTCGCGGGCCACCGGGTAGCCGCGCACCCGGCCGATGAAGAGCATCGAGCGGGCGTCCGCGTACTGCTTGGCCAGCTGCTTGATCTCCGGCTCGGTCTTGAGGATCTCGTCGATCTGCCCGGGCAGCCGGCGCAGCCCGTCGATGATCCGGCGGCCGTCGGCGACCGACAGGTCGCGGATCCGGCCCAGGTGCAGGGCGAGCAGCGCGAAGGCCACCACGGTGTTGGTGAAGCACTTGGTGGACACCACGCACACCTCGGGCCCGGCGTGCACGTAGGTGCCGCCGTCCGCCTCGCGGGCGATCGCCGAGCCCACCACGTTGACCACGCCCAGCACCCGCGCGCCCTTGCGCTTCAGCTCCTGCACGGCGGCCAGCACGTCGTAGGTCTCACCGGACTGCGACACCGCCACGTACAGGGTGTCGGGGTCCACCACGGGGTTGCGGTAGCGGAACTCCGAGGCCGGCTCCGCGTCCGCGGGGATGCGCGCCAGCTCCTCGATCAGCTGCGCGCCGATCTGGCCCGCGTGGTAGCTGGTGCCGCAGCCGAGGATCTTGATCCGGCGCACCCGGCGGGCCTCGCCCGGGTCCAGGTTCAGCCCGCCCAGGTGGACGGTGGCGAACCGGTCGTCGATCCGGCCGCGCAGCACCCGGTCCACGGCCTCGACCTGCTCGACGATCTCCTTGTGCATGTACGTGTCGTGGCCGCCCATGTCGTACGACTCGGCCTCCCACTCCACGGTGGTGGGCGTGGCCGTCGTCAGGGAGCCCTCGGTGGTGTACGTGCGGAAGTCGTCCGCCTTGAGGGTGGCCATCTCGCCGTCGCCGAGGGTCACCACCTGGCGGGTGTGGGTGACCAGCGCGGCGACGTCGGAGGCGACGAACATCTCCTTCTCGCCGATGCCGAGCACCACCGGCGAGCCGTTGCGCGCCACCACGATCCGGTCCGGGAAGTCCTTGTGCATCACGGCGATGCCGTAGGTGCCCTCGACCACGCGCAGCGCCTCGCTGACCTTCTTCTCCAGCGTCTCGGCGTCGGAGCGGCCGATCAGGTGGGCGAGCACCTCGGTGTCGGTCTCCGAGGCGAAGACCGTGCCGTCGGCGGTCAGCTTGGCGCGCAGCTCCGAGGCGTTGTCGATGATGCCGTTGTGGACGACGGCGACCTGGCCCTCGGTGTCCAGGTGCGGGTGGGCGTTCTCGTCGCTCGGGGCGCCGTGGGTGGCCCAGCGGGTGTGGGCGATGCCAGTGGTGCCGGCGAACCGCTTGGGGATGCGCGCCTCCAGGTCGCGCACCCGGCCCTTGGCCTTGACCGTGCGCAGGTCGCCGGACTTCCCGCTGATGACGACGCCGGCCGAGTCGTAGCCCCGGTACTCCAGCCGCTGCAGGCCCTCCAGCAGCAGTGGTGCGACGTCACGCCTGCCGATGTATCCGACGATTCCGCACATATATGCCGTCCCTCTCCGTCGTCCTGCGTCGTGGTGAATCCAGAAAAGCGCCGTGGGGCGCGCGAGCCGTCCGCTCCGGGTGCTGCCCGGTGGGGACGGCTCAGCCGTAGACGATCCGGCGGAGCTGGCGCTGGGAGAGCGTCGCAGGGGCCACGGCCCGGTGCGGCAGCTCCTCGGCGATCCGCTGGAAGATCTCCGCGTTCACCAGGCCCTTGGCCTGGAGCTCGCGGTGTCTGCGGCGGACGAACTCCTCGGTCGTCTCGTCGAAGTACGCCAGGACGTCCAGTACCACCCGGGTCGCCTCGCCGCGGTGCAGCGACGTGGTGCGGACCAGGTGGTCGATGAGGTCCTCGTAGGACGTCCGGCGTTCGAGCACCCGTTGATACTGGTGTGATCATCTTTGGTTTGCAAGAATCCTGCCCGATTTCGGGCAGGGAAGCCGGACAAGCGCGGCCAGAAGAGTGAAGAAGGGGCGGGGGAGCGGTCGTGGCGGGCCGCGCGGTGCGGGCCGCCTTGACCGGGTCCGGTCGCGGGGGCTACTCGTGGGGGCGTGACACGACGCGACGCCGCGCGGCCGGGGGCCGACCCGGTCCCGCCGCCCGGCCGGCCCCGGTCCCGGGTCCTCCACGGCGCGGTGCCGCGCGCGCTGTGCGCCCTGATGCTGGCCGCGGGCGCCTCCGCTGCGGGCGCGAGAACCGCCTCCTCCGAGCCGGCCGCGGCCACCGCCGCGGCGGCCGTGGCCGCCCGGGTGGTGCCCGTGCCCGCCGCGGTCCGCGCGGGCGGCGGGGCGTTCCGCCTCACGCGCGGCACGGCGATCGGGATCGCGGGCGCGGGCACGCGTGCGGGCGGTGACGCGGCGGGACACGCGGGATCGGATGATCCGTCCGCCCCGGACGGCGGGGACGGCGCCCGCGGCGCCCGCGGAGCCACGGCGCCCGCGAGCGCGGCCGGGGTGGCGGCGTACGCGGCCTCGCTGCTGCGGCCGTCGACCGGCTATCCGCTGCCGGTGGTGGCGGTGCCCGCCGGGACGCCGGCGGACCGGGCCGGCGGGATCGTGCTGGCGCTCGGGGACACCGACCGGGGCCTGGGCGAGGAGGGCTACCGGCTGCGCACCGGCGCCCGCTCGGTGGTGATCAGCGCGCGTACGGCCGCCGGGCTGTTCCACGGCGTGCAGACCCTGCGGCAGCTGCTGCCGGCCGCGGTCGAGAGCCGCACCGCGGTGCCCGGCGCCGCGTGGACCGTACCGGACGCCGACATCCGCGACGTGCCGCGCTACGCCTACCGCGGCGCGATGCTCGACGTGGCCCGGCACTTCCTGACCGTCGCCCAGGTCGAGCGGTACGTCGACGAGCTGGCCCTGTACAAGGTCAACACGCTGCACCTGCACCTCACCGACGACCAGGGCTGGCGGATCGCCGTCGGCTCCCGGCCGCGCCTGGCGGCGTACGGCGGCAGCACCGAGGTCGGCGGCGGTCCCGGCGGCTTCTACACCCAGGACGACTACCGGGCGATCGTCCGCCACGCCGCGAGCCGCTTCCTCACCGTCGTCCCGGAGATCGACGGTCCCGGGCACACCACCGCGGCCCTCGCCTCGTACCCGGAACTCGACTGCGACGGGAAGGCCCCGCCCCTGTACACCGGCACCAAGGTGGGCTTCAGCTCGCTGTGCGTGCCGAAGCCGGAGACCTACGCCTTCCTCGACGACGTCATCCGCGAGATCGCCGCGCTGACGCCCGGCCTCTACCTGCACATCGGCGGCGACGAGGCGCACTCCACCAGCGCCGCGGACTACGTGGCCTACATGGACAGGGTGCAGCCGATGGTCACCCGGTACGGCAAGACCGTGATCGGCTGGCACCAGCTCGACGCCGCGCACCCGGTGCCCGGCGCCCTCGTCCAGTACTGGGGCACCACGGGCGACGAGAGCGCGGTCGTCGCCGCGGCGAGGGCCGGCACCCGGGTCATCATGTCCCCGGCGAGCCGCGCCTACCTCGACATGCAGTACACCCCGGCCAGCCCCGTCGGCCAGCACTGGGCCGGGTACGTGGAGGCGCGGACCGCCTACGACTGGGACCCGGCGTCGTTCCTCGCGGGCCTGCCGGCCGGCGCGGTGTACGGGGTCGAGGCCCCGCTGTGGACCGAGACCGTCCGCACCGGCGCCGACCTCGACTACCTGGCCTTCCCGCGGCTGCCGGGGATCGCCGAACTCGGCTGGTCCCCGGCGGCCACGCACGACTGGGACGCCTACCGGGTGCGGCTGGCCGCGCAGGGGCCGCGGTGGCAGCAGCTGGGCATCGGCTTCTACCGGTCGCCGCAGGTGGACTGGCCGGCCTCCTGAGACGGCGGCCGGGAGCCGGGCCGGTGGGCGGCCAGCGGGTTGGCGAGGGTGCCCGCGAACTGCAGGGCCGACGACGGGTCGGCGAGGTCCACCATCTGCTGGTTGTCGCGCAGCTGGAGGCGGTTGAGGCAGGACAGCGCGAACCGCGGCGCGAACAGGTCGTGGCGCGCGAACGCCTCCGCCAGCTGCGGGTGCGCCTCCTGGTAGCCGGCGACGCACTCGGCGACGGTGCGCCAGAACACCGTCTCGTCCAGCACCCCGCAGGTGTGCAGGGTGGCGCTCAGGAACCGCAGGAAGCAGTCGAAGACATCGGTGAACACCGACAGCGCCCGCAGCTCCTCGGGCACCTCCGCCCTGATCCGCTCGACCTGCGGCGGCAGTTCGGCGGCCGGGTCCATCACCACGATCTCCTCGGCGATGTCCTTGAACACCGCGCGCCGCACGCTCCCGCCGTCCGCGCCGAGCACCAGGATGACGTTCTCGCCGTGCGGCATGTACGCCAGGTCGTACGCGAACAGGCTGTGCACCACCGGCACCAGGTAGGCGTCCAGGTAGCCGCGCAGCCAGCGCTCGGGCGCCAGCCCGGAGCGGGCGATCAGCGCCGCGGCCAGCGAGCCGCCGGCGGCGTCGCGGTGCAGCAGCGCGGCCATCGTGACGAGCGAGCAGCCGTCCTCCAGCGCGGGCACGGGACTCTCGCGCCACAGCGCGGCCAGCATCTTCCGGTAGGGCGAGCCCTTCCCGGTCGCTGCCTCGAACGGCAGGTGCCGGTAGCCGACGGCCGCCCGCTCGCGGATGATCGAGAACCGCGCGGCGGCCAGCGTCGGATCGGCGGCGATCAGCGCCGCCAGCCAGTCGTTGATCGCCGGGGTGGCCGCCATGTAGGCGGCGGACAGGCCGCGCAGGAACCCCATGTTCAGCACGGACAGCGCCGTCTTGACGTAGTGGCGGTCCGGCCGGCCGGCGTTGAAGAAGGTGCGCACCGACTGCTGGGCGAGGTACGCGTCGTCGCCGGGGCCGAGCAGCACCAGGTGCCGCCGGGCGAGTTCGCCGGCGAAGGTCACCGCGAGCCGGTGCTCCCACTGCCAGGGGTGGACCGGGATCAGCAGGTAGCCGTCCGGGTCCAGGCCGAGGCCGGTGAGGACCGCGGCGAACCGGTCGCGGGTCGCCGGGTCCAGCTCGGCCTCGATCAGCGCCCGGTAGTCCAGGCCCTCGCCGGCGTGGAAGTCCGCGAGGTCGCGGCGGGCCGCCACCCAGATCAGCCGCACCGGCGTGGCAGCCTCCGGCGCGTACCGCAGCGTGTCGTCGGCGCCGAAGCCGAGGCGCCCGCTGTTCGCGACGAAGCAGGGGTGGCCCTCGGTCATCCCGCTCTCCACCGCCTGGAAGCCGGCCGCCGCCAGCTCCGCGGCGTCCGGCTGCCCCTTGGCGTCCTTGAACGCCAGCGCCGCCAGCGTCGCGGTGATCTCCTCCAGGTACAGCGGCAGGACCCGGTCGGACAGGCCCAGCGTCGTGCGCAGTTCGGTGAAGAACGCCAGGGCGTCGAGCGGGAGCGGGGTCTCCTGGTCGTCAGCGGCGGTGCCGTCCGGGGTGCCCGGGGTGCCGGGACCGGCTGCGCGGCCCGTGCCGTCCGTGCCGGCCGGGTCGTCCGCGGCGTCCTCGCCGCCGATCCGGTGGCGGGTGAGGGAGGCGGCGTCTATGTGCCAGTGGTCCAGGGCGAGGAGTTCGGCGGTGAAGCGGTAGGCGGTGCGGCCGTCGTCGCTGGCCACGGCGTACCGCCGGCGGCCGCCCGGGGCGCCCGGCGCGGCGCCCAGCGGGACGGGCGTGAGCAGGCGCTCGTGGGCGAACTCGGCGAGCGCCTTGCGGAGCAGGTGGCGGGTGGCGCGCTCCCAGTGCTCCGGGGTGAGGTGGGCGGTTGCGGGGCTGGACGCGGTCGCGGGGGCCGACGTGCCGGCGCCCTGTGCGGTCATCGGGTGGCCTCGAATCCGGCGCGGGTGCAGAAGCTGAGCAGCGCCTCCTTGTGCGGGGTGGTGATCCGCCGGACCGGGGTGAAGCCGACGGTGCGGTTGAGCGCGTGCACCGCGGTGTTGCGGACGTCGGGCTCCACCACGACCCGGCGGGTGGCGGGGCCGGCGAACAGCTCGGTCATCACCGCGCGGATCACGGCGCGGGTGAAGCCGTGCACGGGCTCGTCCGCGGGCGCCACCAGGAAGTGCATGCCGACATCGCCGGGTTCGGCCGGGTACAGGCCGGCGAGTTCCACCCGCGCCGGGTCGTAGCGCTCCATCAGGAACGCCGGCCGCCCGTCGTACAGCCCGAGGAACGCGTCCTGGTACGGCGCCTGCGCGATGTCGGCGTACGCGCGCTCGACGTCGTACGGGTTCGCGTCGCCCATCAGCCAGAAGCCGGCCTTGGGATGGGTCACCCAGCGGTGCAGCAGCGCGGCGTCGGCCGGCGGGTCGACCGGGCGGAAGGTGAAGCGCTCCGGGGACAGGTCCGGGGACGGGCCGGGGGACGCGTCGCGGGAGGGGCCGGGGAAGAGGCCCGGGGACAGGTCGCGGGACAGGTCGGGGGCGGTCATGCGGTGAACTCCTGGAAGGCGATGGCCGTTTCGACGCGGTACGGCTCGCGGCCGCCGAGCAGCTCGCGGATGATCCGGGAGTTGCGGTAGGCGGCCATGCCGAGGTCGGGGGCGGCGAAGCCGTGGGTGTGCAGCTCGGCGTTCTGCACGTAGACGCCGTGGCCGGTGACGTCGATCGCGTAGTCGCGGGTCACCTCGTAGCGGCCCTGCGCGTCCCACCGGATGCGGTCGCGGACCGGCGCCAGGAACTCGGGCACGCGGTAGCGGTATCCGGTGGCCAGCACCAGGCCCTCGGTGGCCAGGGTGTGGTCGCGGCCCTGCTCGTGCTGGCGCAGCCCGAGCGTGTAGGTGCCGGTGCCCGGGTCGTGGCGGACGCTGTCGAGCGAGGTGTTGGTCAGCAGCCGCGTCGGCACCTTGCCCCTGCGGTTCCTGGTGTACAGCAGGTCGAAGATCGCGTTGATCAGCTCGGTGTTGATGCCCTTGTAGAGGTTCTTCTGCGAGGCGTTCAGCCGCCCGCGCACCTCGGGGGGCAGCGCGTGGAAGTAGTCCACGTACTCCGGCGAGGTCATCTCCAGGGTGAGCTTGGTGTATTCGAGCGGGAAGAAGCGCGGGGAGCGGGTCACCCAGTTCAGGGCGTAGCCGCCGTCGTCGATGCCCTGGAGCAGGTCGTGGTAGATCTCGGCCGCGCTCTGGCCGCTGCCGACCACCGTGATGCTGCGCTTGGCGCGCAGCCGGTCCCGGGCCGGCAGGTAGCCGCCGGCGTGCACCGCGTCGCCGCCGACGCCCTCGGCCGCCGGCGGCACGTACGGCGGGGTGCCGGTGCCCAGGACCAGCCGCGGCGCCCGGTAGGTCTCGCCGGTGCCGGTGCGCACGGTGTAGCGGCCGTCCGCCTCGTCGTAGGTGACCTCGGTGACGGTCCTGCCGAACCGGACCGAGCGCAGCCGGGCGGCAGCCCAGCGGCAGTAGTCGTTGAACTCCTCGCGCAGCGGATAGAAGCTCTCGCGGATGTAGAAGGAGTACAACCGCCCCGATTCCTTGAGGTAGTTGAGGAAGCCGAACGGCGAGGTGGGGTCGGCGAGCGTCACCAGGTCGGACAGGAACGGGGTCTGCAGGGTGGCGCCCTCCAGGAACATCCCCGAGTGCCAGTCGAAGTCCGGCTTGCTCTCCAGGAACACGCCGTTCAGGTCGTCGAGCGGCTCGGTGAGGCAGGCCAGGCCCAGGTTGAACGGCCCGAGTCCGATGGCGACGAAGTCGGGCTCGTCGCGCGGGGCCGCGTCACGAGGCGTGGGCAAGGGTCTCTCCCAGGTTGAGGCAGCGGGCGGCGTGGCCGGCGAGCAGGTCGAGCACGGCCGCGATGTCGCCGGTGGTGGTCAGCGGGTTGAGCAGGGTGAACTTCAGGTAGTGGCGGCCGTCCACGGTGGTGCCGGCCACGACCGCCTCGCCGGAGGCGGCCAGCGCCTTGCGGGCGTGGAGGTTGGCGCGGTCGACGTCGTCGGGACCGGGCGCGCCGGCGCCGTCCTGCGGGGGCGTCCAGCGGAAGACCAGGGTGGAGAGCGCGGGGCGGGTGACGACCTCGAACCGCGGGTCGGCGTCCAGCAGCAGCCACGCCTGCCCGGCGAGGTCCAGGACCTCGTCGAACAGCTCGCCCACCCCGTCGGCGCCCATCACCCGCAGCGTCATCCACAGCTTGAGCGCGTCGAAGCGGCGGGTGGTCTGCAGGGACTTGTCGACCTGGTTGGGGATGCGCTCGGCCACCGCCCGCCGCGGGTTGAGGTAGTCGGAGTGGTACGTGGCGTGGCGCAGCACCGCGGCGTCGCGCACCACGACCGCGCTCGAACTGACCGGCTGGAAGAAGGACTTGTGGAAGTCCACGGTCACCGAGTCGGCGTGCTCGATGCCGCGCAGCAGGTGGCGGCGGGTCCGTGAGACCAGCAGCCCGCAGCCGTAGGCGGCGTCCACGTGCAGCCACGCGCGGTGCCGGGCGCACAGCGCGGCGATCTCCGGCAGCGGGTCGATGGAGCCGAAGTCGGTGGTGCCGGCGGTGGCCACCACGGCCATCGGCGTCCACCCCTCGCGGGCGCAGCGCTCCAGCTCCCGGGCGAGTGCCTCGGGCCGCATCCGCTTGTCCGCGTCGCAGGCGACGGTGACGACGGCGCCGGCGGGCAGCCCCAGCAGGGCGGCCGACTTCTGGACGCTGAAGTGGCCGCACGCGCCGGCCAGGACGCGCAGCCGGGCCGGGTCGGCGCCGGCGGCGAGCGCCTCCTCGCGGGCGAGCAGCAGGGCCTGGAGGTTGGACTGGGTGCCGCCGCTGGTGAACACCCCGTCGGCGCGCGGGCCCAGGCCCAGGCGGCCGGCCGTCCAGGCGACCAGGCGGCGCTCGATGAGGGTGGCGCCGGCGCTCTGGTCCCAGGTGTCCAGCGAGGAGTTGACGGCGCTGAGCACCGCCTCCGCGGTCACCGCGGGGATGACCACCGGGCAGTTGAGGTGGGCGAGGTAGCGGGGATGGTGGAAGTAGACGGCGTCGCGGAGGTAGACGCCCTCCAGTTCGTCCAGGGCGGCGGCGGTGTCGCCCAGCGGACGGTCCAGGTCGATCGCGTCGATCCGGGGGGCGAGCGCCTGGGGGGTGATGCCGGTGAACGGCCGGTCGGTCGCGGCGAGGGTGGCCGCCACCCGCTCGACTCCCCGGGAGACGGAGCGCCGATAGTGCTCCGTCGTGGTGTCGTTGAGCAGGTGTGAGCGCATGGGCGGACCTCTCGTTGGTCGGTCGAGTTAGGTTAGCCTAACCTAACTCGACGTCCCGGCGGTCCCTTACGCCACCCTCGCCGCGCTCTTCGGTTGTCGTGGAGGGCCGGCCGGCCGGTGCGGCCGGCGCACCGGCCGGTTCAGCCGGCCAGGCCCAACTCCCGTGCGATCAGCATCCGCTGGACCTCGCTGGTGCCCTCGCCGATCTCCAGGATCTTCGCGTCGCGCCACATCCGGGCCACCGGGTACTCGTTCATGAACCCGTAGCCGCCGTGGATCTGGGTGGCCTCGCGGGCGTTGGTGACCGCGATCTCGGAGGAGTAGAGCTTGGCCAGGGCCGCCTCCTTCTTGAACGGCTCGCCGCTCACCAGCCGCGACGCGGCGTCCCGCCATGCCAGCCGGGCGGTGTACGCCCGCATCTCCATGTCGGCGATCTTGAACTGGATCGCCTGGTTGGCGCCGATCGGTCGGCCGAACGCCTCCCGCTGCCGGGCGTACGCGAGCGACTCGTCCACGCAGCCCTGCGCCAGCCCGGTGGCCAGCGCGGAGATCGCGATCCGGCCCTCGTCCAGGATCCGCAGGAACTGCGCGTAGCCGCGGCCCTGCTCGCCCAGCAGGTTGGCCGCCGGCACGCGGCAGTCGACGAAGGACAGCTCGCGGGTGTCCGAGGCGTTCCACCCGACCTTGCTGTACTTCTTCGACACCGTGAACCCGGGAGTGCCGGACGGCACGATGATCGACGAGATCAGCGGCCGGCCCTCGGGTGTGCGGCCGGTCACCGCGGTCACCGTGACCAGCCCGGTGATGTCGGTGCCGGAGTTGGTGATGAAGCACTTGGTGCCGTTGATCACCCACTCGCCGGTCGCCTCGTCCAGCCGCGCGGTGGTGCGGGTGCCGCCGGCGTCCGAACCGCAGTCCGGCTCGGTCAGCCCGAACGCGCCCAGCATCTCGCCGGAGCACAGCTTCGGCAGCCAGGTGCGCTTCTGCTCCTCGGTGCCGAACCGGAAGACCGGCATCGCGCCCAGCGACACCCCGGCCTCCAGGGTGATCGCCACCGAGGAGTCGACCCGGGCGAGCTCCTCCAGGGCCAGCCCGAGCGCCAGGTAGTCGCCGCCCATCCCTCCGTACTCCTCGGGGAACGGCAGCCCGAACAGGCCCATCCGCCCCATCTCCCGCACGATCTCGTACGGGAACTCCTCCTGCTCGTAGAACTGGCCGATCTTGGGCGCGACGACGTCCCGGGCGAACTCGGCCACGGTGGACCGCAGTTCCTCGTGCTCGGCGGACAGACGGTGATCGATCGACATGGCTACTGCTCCTGGTGGGTCAGGGCGCGGACGGTACGGGACGGACTGGGCCGCCCCAGCTTCTCCGCCATCCAGACGCTTGTGGCGCTGAGGCGGTCGAGATCGACCCCGGTGCGGATGCCGAGGCCGTTCAGCATCCAGACCAGGTCTTCGGTGGCGAGGTTGCCGGTGGCGCTCCTGGCGTACGGGCAGCCGCCGAGGCCGCCTGCGGAGGCGTCCACGACCGTGACGCCGCAGCGCAGCGCGGCCAGGGTGTTGGCCAGCGCCTGGCCGTAGGTGTCGTGGAAGTGCACGGCCAGGTGCTCGACGGGGATGCCGGCGCCAGGGGTGCCAGTGTCCCCCGCGGTGGTGCCGCCGCCGGTGCCGGTGAGGGCGTCGAGCAGGGCGGTGACATGGCCCGGGGTCGCCACGCCGATGGTGTCGCCGAGGCTCAGCTCGGTGCAGCCCATCTCGTACAGGCGGCGGGCGATCGCCGCGACCTGCGCCACCGGGACCGGGCCCTCCCAGGGGTCGCCGAAGCACATCGACAGGTAGCCGCGCACCCGCGCCCCGGCCTGCCGGGCCCGGTCCGCCACCGCCGCGGACTTCGCCAGCGCCTCCTCCAGCGTCCGGTTGACGTTGGCCCGCGCGAACGACTCGGTGGCGCTGGCGAACACCGCGACGTCCCGGACCCCCAGCTCCAGGGCTCGTTCCAGACCCCGCTCGTTGGGCACCAGCACGGGCAGCCGCACCTCGGGGTCGGCGCCGGCCAGGTCGCCCAGCAGCGGCATCAGCTCCTCGGCGTCCGCCAGTTGGGGCACCCACGAGGGGTGCACGAAACTCGTCGCCTCGATGGTGGTCAGCCCGGCGGCGGCCAGCCGGTGCACGAACTCGGCCTTCACCTTCGTCGGCAGGGTGGCCTTCTCGTTCTGCAGGCCGTCGCGCGGCCCGACCTCGTGGATGCGGACCTGCGCGGGCAGCCCCTCCTGGGGCACGGCCATCGGCAGTCCCGCGGGCGGCCCGGACGGGGTGCCGGCGTCCGTCATGGTGTCTCCTCGGGTTGTGCTGCGGGCGTGACGACCGCCAGGACCTGGTCCATGGCGACCGTCGCCCCCGCCACGACGTCGATCTCGACGACCGTCCCGTCGTGCGGTGCGGTGATCACGTGTTCCATCTTCATCGCCTCGACCACGAGCAGGCTCTGACCCGCCGTGACCTCGTCCCCCTTGGCGGCCTTGACCACCGTGACGGTCCCGGGCATGGGTGCCGTCAGGGTGTCGGCCCCGGCGCCGGCGGCCGCGCCGCGCAGGGCGGCCGCCACCGGGTCCCAGGACTGCACCCGCCAGCTGTCGCCCTCCCTGCCCAGCCACTCGCCGGCGTGGTGGAAGGCGGTCACGGTGCCGCCGGTGTGCAGCCGCACCTGATCGCCGCCGGCGCCGGAGGCGGGGGCCAGCGACGCCTCGAACGGCGCGTCGTCGCCGATCCGCACCTGGCCGTCCCGCACCCGCACCGTCACCGGGTCGTGGCCGGGCACCCGCAGGTGGTGCACCGTCCAGGCGCTCTCGCCGCCGAGCCGGAAGCCGCTGGGCACCGAGAACGGGTCGGTCCAGCCGTCCCGGCCGGGGCCCGGCTCCAGGGCGCGCTGCCGCAGCAGCGCGGCGGCGGCGTACACCTCGGCGGGCACGCCGGACGGCAGCAGGCCGGGCGCGTCCCGGTCGATCAGGCCGGTGTCCAGCTCGCCGGCGACCACCGCCGGGTGGGCCAGCAGCCGCCGCAGGAAGCCGGTGTTGGTGTCCACGCCGAGCACGACCGTGCCGGCCAGCGCCGCCCGCAGCCGGCGCAGCGCGGTCGCCCGGTCGGGCCCGTAGGCGATGACCTTGGCCAGCATCGGGTCGTAGGCGGTGCCCACCTCGGTGCCCTGCTGAAGGCCGGAGTCGGTGCGCACGCCGGGGCCCTGCGGCTCGTGCAGCCGCAGCACGCTGCCGGCCGACGGCAGGAAGTCCACCCGCCCGTCGCCCGGGCGCGCGGTCTCCGCGCAGATCCGTGCCTCGACGGCGTGCCCGGTCAGCGCGACGTCCTGCTGGCCGAAGTCGAGCGCCTGCCCGCAGGCGACGCGCAGCTGCCAGGCCACCAGGTCCAGGCCGGTGACCAGTTCCGTCACCGGGTGCTCGACCTGGAGCCGGGTGTTCATCTCCATGAAGTAGTAGGCGCCGGGGTCGGCCCCGGGCACGATGAACTCCACGGTGCCGGCGCCGGTGTAGCCGCAGGAGCGGGCGGCCTGCACCGCCGCATCGCCCATGGCCGCGCGGGTCGCCGGGTCCAGCAGGACCGAGGGCGCCTCCTCGATGACCTTCTGGTGCCGGCGCTGCAGCGAGCACTCGCGCTCGCCGAGGTGCACCACGTTGCCGTGGGCGTCGGCCAGGACCTGGATCTCGATGTGCCGCGGCCGGTCGATCCAGCGCTCCACCAGCAGGGTGTCGTCGCCGAAGGAGCCGAGGGCCTCGCGCCGGGCGGCGGCGATCTCCTCGGGCAGCGCGGAGGCGTCCCGCACCAGGCGCATGCCCTTGCCGCCGCCGCCCGCCGACGGCTTGAGCAGCACCGGCAGGCCGATCTCCCGTGCGGCGTCGGCCAGTTCGGCGTCGCTCAGTCCGCTGCCGCTGCTGCCGGGCACCACCGGCACCCCGGCCGCCCGCACCGTCTCCTTGGCGCGGATCTTGTCGCCCATCAGCTCGATCGCCCCGGCCGGCGGTCCGATGAACACCAGCCCCGCCTCGGCGCAGGCCCGGGCGAACGCGGCGTTCTCGGCGAGGAAGCCGTACCCCGGGTGCACGCCCTGGGCGCCGGCGGCACCGGCCGCGCGCACCAGGTCGGCGGCCGACAGGTAACTGCCCACCCGCACCGCGGTGTCGGCCTCGCGGACATGGCGGGCGTCGGCGTCCGCGTCGGTGAACACCGCCGCCGAGCGCACGCCCAGCTCCCGCAGGGTGCGCATCACGCGGACCGCGATCTCCCCGCGGTTGGCGACGAGGACGGTGTCGAACAGGGCGGGCGCCGCGGCGCCTGGTGTGGTCGTCACGGCACTCACATCCGGAAGACGCCGTAGCCCGGTGCGGACGGGTCGGCGGTGGGCAGGGGGGCGTTGGCGCAGGCGGTCAGGGCGAGGCCGAGCACGGTGCGGGTCTCCAGCGGGTCGATCACGCCGTCGTCCCACAGCCGGGCGGTGGCGTAGTAGGCGTTGCCCTGCGTCTCGTACTGCTCGCGGACCGGGGCCTTGAACGCCTCCTCGTCCTCCTCGCTCCACTTCTCGCCGGCCGCGGCGAGCTGGTCGCGCTTGACGGTGGCCAGCACCGACGCGGCCTGCTCGCCGCCCATCACCGAGATCTTGGCGTTGGGCCACATCCACAGGAAGCGGGGGCTGTAGGCCCGGCCGCACATCGAGTAGTTGCCGGCGCCGTAGGAGCCGCCGATCACCACGGTCAGCTTGGGCACCCGGGCGCAGGCCACCGCGGTGACCATCTTGGCGCCGTGCTTGGCGATGCCGCCGGCCTCGTACTGGCGGCCCACCATGAACCCGGAGATGTTCTGCAGGAACAGCAGCGGGATGCCGCGCTGGTCGCACAGCTCGATGAAGTGCGCGCCCTTGAGCGCGGACTCCGCGAACAGGATGCCGTTGTTGGCGACGATGCCCACCGGGTGGCCCTGCACATGGGCGAAGCCGGTGACCAGCGTGGTGCCGTACTCCGCCTTGAACTCCGCGAAGCGGCTGCCGTCCACCAGCCGGGCGATGACCTCCCGTACGTCGTACGGCGTGCGGGAGTCCACCGGCACCGCGCCGTAGAGCCCGGCGGGGTCGGCGGCCGGCGGCTCGGCGGGGCGGACCGTCCACGGCGGCGCGCCGCGGGCCGGCAGCGTGGCCACGATGTCGCGGACGATGCTCAGCGCGTGGGCGTCGTCCTCGGCCAGGTGGTCGGTGACCCCGGAGACGCGCGAGTGCACCTCACCGCCGCCCAGCTCCTCGGCGGTGACGACCTCGCCGGTCGCCGCCTTCACCAGCGGCGGGCCGCCGAGGAAGATCGTGCCCTGGTTCCGCACGATCACCGCCTCGTCGCTCATCGCCGGCACGTACGCGCCGCCCGCGGTGCACGAGCCCAGGACCGCGGCGATCTGCGGGATGCCGCGCGCCGACATGGTCGCCTGGTTGAAGAAGATCCGCCCGAAGTGGTCCCGGTCGGGGAACACCTCGTCCTGGCGGGGCAGGAAGGCGCCGCCGGAGTCCACCAGGTAGACGCACGGCAGGCGGTTGTCGAGGGCGACCTCCTGGGCGCGCAGGTGCTTCTTCACCGTCATCGGGTAGTAGGTGCCGCCCTTGACGGTGGCGTCGTTGGCCACGACCACCACCTCGCGGCCGGCGACCCGGCCGATGCCGGCGATGACGCCGGCGGCGGGGGCCTGCCCGTCGTACATCCCGTCGGCGGCCAGCGGGGCGAGTTCCAGGAAGGGGGAGCCCGGGTCCAGCAGGTGGTCCACCCGGTCGCGGGGCAGCAGCTTGCCGCGCGCGGTGTGCCGGGCGCGCGCCTTCTCGCCGCCGCCGAGCCGGGCGGCCGCGAGCTTGTCACGCAGCGTGGCGCTGAGCGCGGTGTGCGCCTGGGTGTTGGCGCGATATGCCTCCGACGCCGGATCTGCGGCGCTGGACAGGGCGGGTGCTGCCATGGTTCGGCCCCCCGGGTGTTAGCGAGCGTTAACTTGATGACTCCACGTTAACGCTCGCTAACCCGATTGTCTAGACTCGATCGTATGAACCCGACGAAGACGGCCGGTGGCAGGCGCGAGCAGATCCTCAGGGAGGCCGCTCGGCTCTTCGCCGAACGCGGATTCCACGGCGTCGGCGTGGACGAGATAGGCGCCGCGGTCGGTATCAGCGGCCCGGGGCTGTACCGGCACTTCGCGGGCAAGGACGCCATGCTCGCCGAGCTGCTGGTGGGCATCAGCGACCGGCTGCTGGCCGCCGGGCGGATGCGGGTCGCCGAGAGCGACGACCCGCAGAAGGCGCTCGACGCGCTGATCCGCGGCCACATCGACTTCGCCATCGACGACCGGCCGCTGATCACGCTGCACGACCGCGAACTGGACCGGCTGCGCGAGTCCGACCGCAAGCTCGTCCGCCAGCTGCAGCGGCAGTACGTCGAGGAGTGGGTCGGCGTGGTGCGGCGGGTCCACCCGGGCGCCTCCGAGGTCGAGGTGCGCGCCGCGGTGCACGCGGTGTTCGGACTGATCAACTCCACCCCGCACCTCGGCCCGCGCAGCGGCGTGCCGGACCGGGGGGCGATGGCGGCCCTGCTGCGCCGCCTCGCACTGGGTGCGCTGGGGACCCTCGACGACGGGCTGCCCTGGACAGGCGCGCGGACCGACCGGTAACTTTCTGAGCGCTTGCTTAATCAGACTGCCGGTCTGCTCGCTCGTCGATGGGAGGCGCGCTGTGCGTCGCACGGTGTACAACGAGGACCACGAGGCGTTCCGCGAGACGATACGCGCCTTCATCGAGGCCGAGGTCGTCCCGGTCTACGACCAGTGGCTGGAGGCGGGGCAGGCTCCCCGGGACTTCTACTACAAGCTCGGTGAGCTGGGAGTCTTCGGCATCGAGGTGCCCGAGGAGTACGGCGGCGCCGGCGAGGAGAGCTTCAAGTTCCACGCCGTCATCAGCGAGGAGTGCGCCCGCGCGGGCGTCAGCTTCGGCGGCAGCGGCGTCCACACCGGCCTGTGCCTGCCGTACGTGACGGCCTACGCCACCGACGAGCAGAAGAAACGCTGGCTGCCCGGCTTCGCGAGCGGCGAGATCATGTTCGCCATCGCCATGACCGAGCCCGGCACCGGCTCCGACCTGGCCGGCATGAAGACCTCCGCGAAGCTGTCCGAGGACGGCACCCACTACGTGCTCAACGGCGCCAAGACCTTCATCACCGGCGGCGTGCACGCCGACCGCGTCATCGTCTGCGCCCGCACCGCGCCGCCCAGCCCCGAGGACCGCAGGGCCGGCATCTCGCTGTTCGTCGTCGACACCAAGTCCGCCGGCTACACGGTCGGCCGCAAGCTCGACAAGCTCGGCCTGAAGACCTCCGACACCGCGGAGCTGGCCTTCGCCGACGTCAAGGTGCCCGTCGAGGACCTGCTCGGCGAGGAGGGCAAGGGCTTCTCCTACCTCGGCCAGAACCTGCCGCAGGAGCGCCTGGGCATCGCGGTGGGCGCCTACGCGCAGGCCGCCGCCGCTATCCGGTTCGCGCAGCTGTACGTCCAGGACCGCACCGTCTTCGGCCGGACCGTCGCGTCGTTCCAGAACACCAAGTTCGAACTCGCCGCCTGCAAGGCCGAGGTGGACGCCGCGGAAGCCGTCGTCGACCGCGCGCTGGAGGCCCACGACCGGCGCGAGCTGACGGCCGCCGACGCCGCCTCCGCCAAGCTGTTCTGCACCGAGGTCGCCGCCCGTGTCATCGACCGCTGCCTGCAGCTGCACGGCGGATACGGTTACATGAACGAGTACCCGATCGCCCGCCTGTACGCGGACAACCGGGTCAACCGCATCTACGGCGGCACCAGCGAGGTCATGAAGTCGATCATCGCCAAGTCGATGGGCCTGTGACCGGCACGGCCGGACCCACCCGCCCCCGAGCACCACAACGAACGGACCACGCGTGAACGGCACCCCCGCGGACGGCGGTCCCCAGCCGCTGGACTCGCTGCTCGCCCTGCTCGACCTGGAGCGCATCGAGCAGGACATCTTCCGCGGGGTGAGCCGGCCGGCCGTGGTGCCGCGGGTCTTCGGCGGCCAGGTCGCCGCCCAGGCCCTGGTCGCGGCCGGCCGCACCGTCCCCGAGGAGCGCGCCGCGCACTCCCTGCACGCGTACTTCCTGCGGCCCGGCGACCCCGGCGCGCCCATCGTCTACGAGGTCGACCGGATCCGCGACGGCCGCTCCTTCACCACCCGGCGGGTCGTCGCCATCCAGCACGGCCAGCCGATCTTCCACCTGTCGGCGTCGTTCCAGGCCCACGAGGAGGGCCTGGAGCACCAGGAGCCGATGCCCGACGCGCCGGACCCCGAGACGCTGCCCAGCGCCGAGGAGCTCCTCCCGGCCCACGCCGACAAGTTCCCCGACCCGCGCGTGGTGGACCGCCTGCTCGAGGTGCGCGCCGCCATCGACCTGCGCTACGTCGAGGACCCGCCCTACCTGACGGCCGGCGTCGCCCGCGAACCCCGCTCCCAGGTGTGGTTCCGCACCCGCGGCAAGCTCGCCGACGACCCCATGCTGCACGTGTGCCTGGCCACCTACGTGTCGGACATGACGCTGCTCGACTCGGTGCTGCTCGCCCACGGCCGCGGCGGTTGGGCGGTCGGCGACGTCGTCGGCGCCAGCCTGGACCACGCCATGTGGTTCCACCGCCCGCTGCGCGCCGACGAGTGGCTGCTGTACGACCAGGAGAGCCCCTCGGCCTCCGGCGGCCGCGGCCTGGGCACCGCCCGCATCTACACCCGCGACGGCCGCCTGGCCGTCTCCGTCATCCAGGAGGGCCTGGTCCGGGTCCCGCGCACCGTCTGAAGGCAGGCGGCCCTGGCCGCCCCTGGTTCAGCCCGCCGTCGGTTCAGGCCGCCCCTGGCTCAGGCCGGGACGGGCAGGCCGGCCGCGGCCAGCAGGTAGGCGGTCAGCGGCGCGTACAGGTGCGGGGCCACGTTGTCGTCCAGCGGGACACTGACCCTGATGCTGCCCTCCGCCTCCCCGACGAACAGTGCAGGGTCGTTGCAGTCGGCGAACCCGATCGTCTCCAGCCCCCTGGACCCGGCGTGCCCGGCCCACCCGTGGTCGGCGACCACCAGGTCCGGCAGCGGCCGGCCCTCCCGCTCCAGCGCGTCCAGCACCTGCTGCATCGGCTCGGGGGAGTGCGTGTGCACCAGCCCGGCGCCCCGGTGCAGCATGAACACGTCCGCCAGCTGCCGCACCTCGCCGCTGTCGGCGTACAGGTGGTCCAGCGGGCCGGCCAGGGTGCAGCCCGCCGCGCGCAGCGCCGCCGCCAGCGCGTGGTGGACCGCGTACATGCCCGCCGGATGCCCGGTGGCCACCAGCACCCGGGAGCCGTTCTCCGCCGCCTTGCGCAGCACCTCCGCCATCCGGTCCAGGGCGTCCAGCGTCAGCTGCGGGTCGATGGTGTCCTGCCCGTTGCGGTGCACGGGATCGGCCACCACGCCGCAGCGCTCCGCCATCACCTCCAGCACCGCCGCCGGATCGCCCCAGCGGTCGCCGAAGTCCAGCCCGAGCCAGTAGTAGCGATCCCCGGCGGCCAGCGCCCGGTAGTGGTCGAGGTTGTTCTCCCGGCTGGTGGCGACGTCCCCGGCTATCCGGGTACGGACGAGATGGTCGGCGAGGGCCTGGCGGGAGGGTGCGGCAGGCGCGGGATCCAGTGGCATGCACACATTGTCCCGTCCCCGCTCCCGAGGTGTCCGGGCGGCCTCCTGATCGACGCGGAGGCGTAATCGGGGAGACGGATTGGAGGAAACGTACATTCCGGCGGGATCGGGCAGAGACATAGGGTCGGCCGCTGACCCCGAAGAAGAGAGGCCCTCCATGACCAGCGCCCAGCCGCGCGGCCCCGTCGACTCCTCCCGCATCCCCCGCTACGCGGGACCCGCGACCTTCGCCCGGCTGCCGAGGCTGGACGAGGTCGGCAGCGCGGACGTGGCCGTCGTCGGGGTGCCCTTCGACGCCGGGGTCTCCTACCGTCCCGGGGCGCGGTTCGGCGGCAACGCCGTCCGCGAGGCGTCCCGGCTGCTGCGCCCCTACAACCCGGCGCAGGCCGCCTCGCCGTTCGCGCTGGCCCAGGTCGCCGACGCCGGCGACATCGCCGCGAACCCCTTCGACATCGACGAGGCCGTCGAGACGATCGAGGGCGCCGCCGACGACCTGCTCGGCACCGGGGCCCGGCTGATGACCCTCGGCGGCGACCACACCATCGCCCTGCCGCTGCTGCGCGCCGTCGCCCGCCGCCACGGACCGGTCGCGCTGCTGCACTTCGACGCTCACCTGGACACCTGGGACACGTACTTCGGCGCCGCCTACACGCACGGCACGCCCTTCCGGCGCGCCGTCGAGGAAGGCATCCTCGACACCTCCGCGCTCTCCCACGTCGGCACCCGCGGACCCCTGTACGGCAAGCAGGACCTCGACGACGACGCCAAGATGGGCTTCGGCATCGTCACCTCCGCCGACGTGATGCGGCGCGGCGTGGACGAGGTCGCCCAGCAGCTGCGCGAGCGGATCGGGGACCGGCCGCTGTACATCTCGATCGACATCGACGTCCTGGACCCCGCGCACGCGCCCGGCACCGGCACGCCCGAGGCCGGCGGCCTGACCTCCCGCGAGCTGCTGGAGATCGTGCGCGGCCTGGCCGGCTGCCACCTGGTGTCCGCCGACGTCGTCGAGGTCGCCCCCGCCTACGACCACGCCGAGATCACCTCCGTGGCCGCCTCGCACACCGCCTACGAGCTGACGACGATCATGACCCGGCAGATCGCCGAGGCGCGTACCGTCTGAGCTGCGCGGACCCGCGCCGCCGGGGCCGGGCGCGCCGGGGCCGGCGGCGGCCGAAGGGGGACCGGGCGTCAACACAAGCGTCACCGGAATCACCCCGAAGGACTACGACCAAGGTCGCACGCATGTGCGACCTTGGTCGTTGGTTGTGTTGCGGGAGGATGAAATGCGCAGCCCAGTGCGTTCCAGCCTCGGTGAAGGAGAGCGGTGAGCAGGGCGGCGGACATCCGGCGCCCGACGAACGGTGGGAGGACCGCGTGACGACGGCGAAGGCGGAACGGGCAGTGGAGCACGACCCCGAGCAGGGGTGGCTGCGCCGGCTGCTCGCCTACTGCTGGCGGTACAGGCGCAACGTGCTGCTGTCCCTCGGCGCCTCGCTCGGCGGCATGGCGGTCACCGCCCTCGTGCCCCTCGTCCCCAAGGTGATCATCGACGACGTCATCGTCAAGCACGACAAGCCCCTCGCGCCCTGGGCCATCGTCCTGGTGGTCGCCGCCGTGGTGGTCTACCTCCTCACCTATGTGCGGCGCTACTACGGCGGGCGGCTGGCACTCGACGTGCAGCACGACATGCGCACCGAGATGTTCGGCACGATCATGCGGCTGGACGGGCGCCGCCAGGACCAGCTGAGCACCGGCCAGGTCGTCGGCCGCGCCACCAGCGACCTCCAGCTGATCCAGGGCCTGCTCTTCATGACCCCGATGATGATCGGGAACCTGCTGCTGTTCCTGCTCTCGCTGGTCGTCATGCTCGTGCTGTCGCCGCTGCTCACCGTCATCGCCCTGGCCGTCGCACCCGCGCTGTGGTTCATCGCCGACCGGTCCCGCAAGCGACTGTTCCCCGCCACCTGGTACGCCCAGGGGCAGGCCGCGGCCGTCGCCGGCATCGTCGACGGCTCGGTCACCGGCGTCCGCGTGGTCAAGGGCTTCGGCCAGGAGCAGCAGGAGATGGACAAGCTGCGCACCGTCAGCCGCCGGCTGTTCGCCGGCCGGCTGCGCACCGTGCGGCTCTCCGCCCGCTACACCCCCGCACTGCAGGCCGTCCCGTCGTTCGGGCAGATCGGCATGCTGGCCCTCGGCGGCTGGATGGCCGCCCGCCACCAGATCACGCTGGGCACCTTCGTCGCCTTCTCCACCTACCTCGCCCAGCTCACCGGACCCGTCCGGATGCTCACCATGATGCTGACCGTGGGCCAGCAGGCCCGGGCGGGCGTCGAGCGCGTCCTGGAACTCATCGACACCCGGCCCAGCCTCCAGGAGGGCACCGCCACCCTGCCCGCGGACGCCCCCGCCACCGTCGAGTTCGACCACGTCACCTTCGGCTACACCCCCGACCGGCCGGTCCTCGACGGCTTCGACCTGACCATCGAGCCCGGGGAGACCGTCGCCGTGGTCGGCGCCTCCGGCTCCGGCAAGTCGACGCTCTCCCTGCTGCTGCCGCGCCTGTACGACGTCACCGGCGGCGCCGTCAGGATCGGCGGCAGCGACGTGCGGGAGCTGACCTTCGACTCGCTGCGCTCCGCGATCGGCCTCGTCCCCGAGGACAGCTTCCTGTTCTCCGACACCGTCCGCGCCAACCTCGCCTACGGAAACCCCGACGCGACCGACGAGGAGATCGTCGCCGCCGCCCGCGCCGCCCAGGCCGACGGGTTCATCCGCGACCTGCCAGACGGCTACGACACCGTCGTCGGCGAGCAGGGCCTGACCCTGTCCGGCGGCCAGCGCCAGCGCATGGCCCTGGCCCGCGCCATCCTCACCGACCCCCGGCTGCTCCTCCTCGACGACGCCACCTCGGCCATCGACGCCCGCGTCGAGGCCGAGATCTTCGACGCGCTCAGCGAGGTCATGCGCGACCGCACCACCCTGCTCATCGCCCACCGCCGCTCCACCCTCGCCCTCGCCGACCGCATCGCCGTCCTCGACTCCGGACGGCTGTCCGACATCGGCACCCACGAGGAACTCCAGGAACGCAGCGCCCTGTACCGGGCACTGCTCACCGACCCCGACGCGCTCGGCGCCGACGTCGTCACCCTCGACCCGGCCGGTGCCGCCGCCGCGCGCCACGACACCGCCGGCGAGCCGGCCGCCGCGGACGGCGTCACCCCCGAACTGTGGCCGCAGGAACGCCGCGGCACCGACGCCAGCGGACCCGGCACCCCGTCCGGCACCGCACCGGCCGCCGCGGGCGGACCCGGCCCCGGCGGCATGGCCGGCGCACTCGCCGGCATGCCCGCCACCCCCGAACTCCTCGCCAAGGTCGCGGCCCTGCCACCGGCCGACGACACCCCCGACATCGACGAGGAGGCCGCCCGCGCCGCCGACGCACGCTTCGGCCTCGGCAGCCTGCTGCGCGGCTTCCGCGCCCCGCTGCTGTTCAGCCTGCTGCTCGTCGCGGTCGACGCCTTCGCCGGGCTGCTGCTCCCGATCCTCATCCGGCACGGCATCGACGCGGGCGTCCGCCGCCAGGCCCTGGGCGCGGTGTGGGCCGCGTCCCTGCTCGGCCTCGCCCTCGTCCTCACCCAGTGGGCCGCCGAATGGGGCTCCGCGCTGCTGACCGGCCGCACCGGCGAACGCGTCCTCTACACCCTGCGCGTCAAGATCTTCGCCCACCTGCACCGGCTCGGCCTCGACTACTACGAGCGCGAACTGACCGGCCGGATCATGACCCGCATGACCACCGACGTCGACGCCCTGTCCACATTCCTGCAGACCGGACTCGTCACCGCGCTGGTCAGCGTGCTCACCTTCTTCGGCATCCTCGTCGCGCTGCTCGCCATCGACGTCGAACTGGCCCTGCTGGTCTTCGCCTCGCTCCCGGTGCTCATCGCCGCCACATGGGTCTTCCGCCGCAAGTCGGTGAAGGCGTACGAACTCGCCCGCGAGCGCGTCGCCGTCGTCAACGCCGACCTGCAGGAGCACGTCGCCGGGCTGCGGATCGTCCAGGCGTTCCGCGGCGAGGACCAGGGCGCCGCCCGCTTCGCCGCCCGCAGCGACGACTACCGCAAGGCCCGCGTCCGCGGCCAGTTCCTCATCTCCGTCTACTTCCCGTTCGTGCAGCTGCTGTCCAGCGTCGCCGCCGCCCTCGTGCTGATCGTCGGCGCCCACCGGGTCAGCGCCGGCACCCTGACCGCGGGCGCCCTGGTCGCCTACCTGCTCTACATCGACCTGTTCTTCTCACCCGTCCAGCAGCTCTCGCAGGTCTTCGACGGATACCAGCAGGCCAGCGTCTCGCTGGGCCGCATCCGCCAGCTGCTGCGCGAACCCACCACCACCCCGGCGGCCGCCGACCCCCAGGCCGTCGGCGCCCTCAGCGGCGACATCGAGTTCCGCGACGTCCACTTCCGCTACGGCACCGACGCCGACGCGGCCGAAGCGCTCTCCGGCATCGACCTGCACATCCCCGCCGGGCAGACCGTCGCGTTCGTCGGCGAGACCGGAGCCGGCAAGTCCACCCTGGTCAAGATGGTCGCCCGCTACTACGACACGACGTCCGGCCAGGTCCTCGTCGACGGCACCGACATCCGCGACCTCGACATCACCGCCTACCGGCAGCGCCTCGGCGTCGTCCCGCAGGAGCCCTACCTCTTCCCGGGCACCGTGCGCGACGCCATCGCCTACGGGCGGATGGACGCCACCGACGCCGAAGTGGAGGCCGCCGCCCGCGCGGTCGGCGCCGACGCGATGATCGCCACCCTCGACGGCGGCTACCTGCACCAGGTCTCCGAACGCGGCCGCAACCTGTCCGCGGGACAGCGCCAGCTCATCGCCCTGGCCCGCGCGCAACTCGTCGACCCCGCGATCCTGCTCCTCGACGAGGCCACCGCCGCCCTCGACCTGGCCACCGAGGCCATGGTCAACCGCGCCGCGGACCGCCTCGCCATACGCCGCACCACGCTGGTCGTCGCCCACCGGCTGAGCACCGCCGCCCGCGCAGACCGGGTGATCGTCCTCGACCACGGCCGCGTCGTCGAGGACGGCACGCACGACGCTCTGCTCGCCCGCGACGGCCGGTACGCCGAACTGTGGCGCACCTTCAGCGGAGAGGTGGCCGCGGCGGCCTGACCCGGCGCCCGCGCCGCCGCCCGGCCGACGCCTTCTGCCGTCCGGCCCCGGCTCCCACGCCCGGGGCCGGCCGGCAGGGCGGTCACAGGTCTCTCAGTAGCCGAGCCCGTGCCCGACCGGGAACAGCGCACGCCCCGGGTCGCCGGCCCGGGGGACCGCCACCGGAAGCCGGCCGGCAGGCGGCACCACGCCCGCCACCACCCGCGCGGCGGCCCGCATCGACACATCGGTCCAGCCGTAGGACGCCAGCACGGCGGCCACCGGCGGCAGGAACGCCACGTCGTACGGATTGCGCACCGCCAGGGCGACCACCGGCACCTCCGTACCCGCCAGCGCCTCCACCAGGGCGAGCTGCTCCCGCGAACCCGCCGTCACGTTGTACGTGGCGACCACCACCGCGTCCACGCCCTCGCGCGCCGCGGCCACCGCCTCGCCGATCACCGCCGTGCCCGGAGCGAACCCCGTCGGCAGCGCTCGGGCCGGCACGCCCAGCGCCGTCAACTCCCGCGCCAGGACCGCGGTCGGCGGCCCCCCGACACCGGACGGCGCCGCCGGATCCGCCCCCACCACCAGCACCCGCCGCTCCGCGCCGGGCCGCAGCGGCAGCACCCCGGAGGCGTTGGCCAGCAGCGTGACCCCGCGCCCGGTGATCGCGTCGGCCGCCTCCCGATGGGGGCGCGAACCCACCACCGCGTCCACGCCCTCATGCGTGGCCAACGGCCGCCCGAACAGGCCCCGGCGCAGCTTCAGCCGCAGCACCCGCGCCACCGACTCCGCCAGCCGCTCCCGCGACAGCTCCCCGGACCGCACCGCCGCCAGCACACCCTTGCACGCAGCGTCCAGGTCCGGCGGATCCAGCAACTGGTCGGCGCCGGCCTTCAGCGCCAGCACCGGCACCCGGTCGTCACCGTGCCTGACCCGCACGCCCCGCATGCCCAGCGCGTCGGTGACCACCACCCCGCCGTAGCCCAGCCGTTCGCGCAGCAGGCCGGTCAGGACCGGACGCGACAGCGTCGCCGGATCACCGGAGCCGTCGAGCTGCGGCACCAGGATGTGCGCGGTCATGATCGAGTCGACGCCGGCGGCGATCACCGCCCGGAACGGCGGCGCGTCGACCCGCTGCCACTCCTCCAGGGTGTGCGTGATGACGGGGAGCGCGACGTGGCTGTCGGTGACGGTGTCGCCGTGGCCCGGGAAGTGCTTGGCGGACGTCGCCACCCCGGCTTCCTGGTAGCCGCGCACCTGTGCCGCCGCCAGCGCCGCCACCGCCGCGGGATCCGCGCCGAACGAGCGCACCCCGATCACCGGATTCGCCGGGTTGACGTTCACGTCGCACACCGGGGCGTAGTTCTGGTTGACGCCCATCGCGGCCAGTTCCGTGCCGACGATCCGCGCGGCGGCGAACGCGTCCTCCGCACTGCCGTTCGCGCCGAGCCCCATGCCCCCGCCGAACGACGTGACCGGCGCGCCGATCCGCTCCACCGCGCCCTGCTCCTGGTCCACGGCGATCAGCAGCGGAACCGGGGTGCCCGCGCCCAGCGCGCCCCGCTGGATCCCGTTGGACAGGTCCGCGATCTGGTGCGGGTCACGGGTGTTGTGCGCCCACGCGAAGTAGACGACGCCGCCCAGGTGGTACCGGGCGACCAGCTCCGCCGCGTTGTCGACACCCATGTCGGCGCTGTTCGCGGCGACGTCCGCGGGATCGGGATCGGTCGCCGAGGCGCCGAACACCCGCATCACGAACAGCTGGCCGACCAGCTCCTCCAGGGACATCCGTGCGATCAGCGCATGGACCGTCGCCTCCTCACCGGCACCGGCACCGGCACCGGCCGGCAGGTCGGCAGGGACCGCCGCCGTCGAGCCGGCGGCAGGGGGGACTTGGGAACGGGGATGGGACATGGCGGGCTCCTTCCGGACGCAGCAGAGTGTGCCCGGTCGGTGAAACTATCTGCCAGCACTTGGCCGACATCCGGAAAGTTCCCGCCATCGGCCGGGCCGGCTAGTGCCGCCCCGCCACGTCGAACACCGGCCGGCCCGGCATCCGATCCTTCGGCACCTCGAACACCACCGTCACCCGTTGCGGAGCAAAGCACTCCGGCGGCGGCGCCGGCTGATCCACCCTCAACTCCAACCGGTCACCGGACACCTCCAGAGCCGCCGACGTCGCCGCACTGCACCCCGTGACCTGCGTCCACGCCACCAGCACCGCACGGGAGAAGTCCGTCGCCCGCGCACCCGCCTCGATCGCCCGCGCCGCACCGGCGTCCTGCGCGGAGACCCGCCGCACGAACGCGTCCAGGCCTGCCCGGTCCCGCTCCACCTCGTGCACCGCACCCGGCACCCGGTCCGACACCGAGAAGTACACCACCCGCGAGGCCGCCCCCGCCTGCCCGGTCGTCCCCGTCGACGGGGAGGCCGGTGCCGACGCCGGTACCGATGCCGATGCGGGTGCCGACGCCGGCGAACTGCCCGAACCCGGATCACCGGCGGGGGAGTGCGACCCCGGAAGCGTCCGCACCGGAGCCGACGGCGGCGCATCGTCCGCCGTCCCCTCCTGGCCGCACGCCGCGACCGCCATCCCCGCCGACACGGCCAGCACCGCCGCCGCGACCACCCTGCGCCCCGTCACCTTCGCCATGCCGCTTCGACGGCCCCCGCCCGCCACCGGTTCCACACCCGCACGCCCCAGGTCAGGGCACGGCAACAGGACCAGGAACGGATTCGGGGTCCGGCTCCGGAGCCCGTTCGGCCGCCGGCCCCGCCGCAGGCCCGTCCGCGCCCGCCGACTCCCACTGCGCCCGCAGCATCTCGACCGCCACCGCGATCGACGGCCGCCGCGCCGCTCCCGTCCGCCACACCGCGTACAGACTGCGCACCGGCGCCGGCACCAGCGGCACCACCACGACGCCCTCCGGCAGCGGCACCCGCCCCAGCCGCGGCACCAGCGCGATCCCCAACCCCGCGGCAACCAGCGCCACATGCGTGGCGTACTCCCCGGACTGGAAGGCCATGTCCGGCTCCGTCCCCACCTCCCGCAACGTCCGCACCAGCCACGCATGGCACATCGACCCCGGCGGCTGGCAGATCCACCGCTCCCGCGCCACGTCCGCCCGCGTCAACGACGCCCGCCCCGCCAGCCGGTGCCCCGCCGGCAGCAGCACATCGCACCGGTCGTCGCCGATCACCGCCCGCTCCACCCCCTCAAGAGCGGGCAGCGGAGTGATGTCCCAGTCGTGCGCCACCGCCAGATCCACCACACCCCGCGCCACCAACTCCACCGACTGCCGGCTGTCCACCTCCGTCAGCCGCAGGTCCAGCGCCGGATGCTCCCGCGCCAGCCCGGCCAGCACCGCAGGCAGCAGCCCGCACGCCGCCGTCGGGAACGCCGCCACCGTCAACTGCCCGCCCGGCCGGCCCCGCTGCTCCTCCAGCGCGACCTCGGCCGACTCCACGATCGCCATCAGCTTCTGCGCCGTCGACACCAGCAGATGTGCCGCGTCCGTCAGCGCCACCCCGCGCCCCTGGCGCTCCAGCAGCACGGTGCCGGTCTCCCGCTCCAGCTTCGCGATCTGCTGCGAGACCGCCGACGGGGTGTAGCCCAGAGCCGTCGCCGCGGCACCCACCGAGCCGTGCGTGTACACCGCGTGCAACGCCCTGAGCCGGGCCAGGTCCAGCATGCGTCCGTCCTCCGTTCCTGCTTCCCGGGGGCCCCTCCCCCCACCCCCGCCCCCTCGTGCTGCGTTCTGTTGTGCCCGCCTTGTGCTCGTGTCCCGCTCAGGCCGACTCGGCCAGCAGCCGGGTCAGGTGGTCGCGGGCGGGGCCGAGTAGGCCGGGCAGGTCCGCGGCGCCGGGGTGCCAGCGCTTCTCGTACTCCCAGCACAGCCAGCCGTCCCAGTCGGCGCGGCTGAGCACCTCGACGGTCTCCGCCAGCGGCAGCACGCCCGAGCCCAGCGGCAGCGGCGTGGCGTCGTCGGCCGACGCGATGTCCTTGACCTGGACATAGCCCAGGTAGGGAGCCAGGGCCAGGAAGCTGGTCTGCGGCTGCTCGCCGGCCAGCCAGGTGTGCATCAGGTCCCAGATGGCTCCGGCGGCCCGGTGGCCGACCTGCCCCAGCACCCGGGCGACATCGGCCCCGGCACGGTGCGAGTCGTGGGTCTCCAGCAGCACCCGGACGCCGAGGCCCTCGGCCCGCTCCGCCGCCGCGGCCAGCCGGCGCGCGGCGATCGCGTCGGCCTGGGCGGCGGGCTGGTCGCCGCCACCGGGGAACACCCGGATGTACGAGGCCCCGAGGTCGGCGGCCAGCGTCAGCGCGGTGTCGATCTCCTCCAGTACGGGGCCGTCGTCGCCGGGTGCGGCGACCTTCGCGTAGGCGGCGATCGTCAGGACGTCGATCCCGGCCTTGCCGAACTGCTCGGCGACCTGGGTCCGTTCGGTGGCCGACAGCCCGGTGTGGACCGGGCCTTCGTCACTCGCGCGCAGTTCGACGCCGTGGAAGCCGTGCTCGGACGCCAGCCGCACGACCTGGTCGACGGGCATGGTGGGAACCCCGAGGGTGGAGAAGGCGAGTCTCATTCGGCCGACGCTAGGCACCGCTGTGGACCCGGTCAACCGGGATCACCCGCGAACGATCCCCTTGGCGCGGGCCGCCGCGAGCCATTGCGGGAACTCCGCCGTCAGCTCGTCGTACAGCCGGGCGTCGGATATGGCGCTCGGATCGCTGCCCGCGGCGAAGAATCCGGCGTTGTCGACCACCCGTCTGGCCGGTACCGGAAGCTCGTCCAGGCGGCGCAGGAAGCGGAACTCGTCGTCGCCGAATCCGACGAACTGCCAGAACAGCGGCAGCTCCGCCGCCCGGCACAGGGCTTTCGTGGCCGCGCTCTTGCTGGTGGGTGCGCCGTCGGTCTGGAAGATCACGAACCCCGGGGCCTGTGCCCCGGACCGCTGGTAGTGGTCGATGACGGCGGCCATGGCCTCCGCGTAGTCGGTGCGGCCCATGTGGCCGTAGCCGTCGTGGAGTTTGCTGATCCGCCCGGTGTAGCGGTCGAGCGACACCTCGTCGATGCCGTGGACTCCGGTGGAGAAGAACACCACGGGCACGGTGCCGTCGTCGTCGAAGTGCGCGGCCAGACCGAGGGTCTGCTCGGCGAGGTGCTGGACGGTGCCGTCGCGGTAGTACTTGCGCATGCTGCCGGAGCGGTCGAGCACCAGGTAGACGGCGGCGCGTTCGCCGGACAGGCCGTGCTTGTCCAGGCTGACCGCGGCCTGCTTGTAGAGGCTGACCAGACCGGGTGCGGTCTGCTCCACCTTCTCCAATGAGATGGGCATTGCTTCCCCCCTTGGAAGTCGCCGTGTTTCAGGCGTCGTTGTGTCTTCCGCCGGCCGTGGTGCGGCCGTCGGCCCCTGCGTTCGGGGCGGCGTCGAGCGCCAGGCGCCAGTCCTGGCCGACCAGGTCGTGGCCGAAGCTGTGGTGCGGCTTCTGGCCGACCAGTTCGAACCCGGCGCCCTGGTAGATCTTGCGGGCGCTGCTGAGCACGTCGTTGGTCCACAGCACCATCTGGGTGTAACCGGCCTCCTTGGCGAACGCGATGCAGGCGTCCACCAGCATGCGGCCTATGCCGTGCCCGCGGGCGGCGGGGTCCACGACGAGCAGGCGCAGGCGGGCGGTTCCGGGCTCCTCGTCGCGCATGCAGAACACGCAGCCGACCCGTTCGCCGTCGAGTTCGGCGACCCACGCGGCTTCGGTCCGCGGGTCGCGGGTGGCGGCGTAGTCCGCGACGATGCGGGCGACGAGCGTCTCGTATTCGTCGTTCCAGCCGAACTGCTCGGCGTAGACGGCGGCGTTGATATCGATGGTCCAGCCGAGGTCGCCGGGGCGCGGCGCGCGCAGCACAGGACGGGGTCCGTGCGGGCTGCGGGCGCGGTCGTCGCGCAGTATCCGCTGGACGGTGGCCATGGCTTCGGTGAGGCGGCCGCGGTCCTCGCGCGGTATCTCGCCGACGAGGGTGCCGACGGCCTCCTGGGAGCGCTCCTCCAGCAGCGATGCCGCTTCGCGGCCGCGGGAGGTCAGTTCGATGTGCTGCCGCCGGGCGTCGCGTTGGGAGGGCCGCCGGGTGACCAGTTGCTGCTGCTCGAACTTGGCGAGCATGCGGCTGAGGTGGCCGGCGTCGAGGGACAGCTCGATGCGCAGGTCGGCGGCGTCGGTGTGCGGGCTGTGGGCGAGTTCGTACAGTACGCGCGCTTCGGTGAGCGTGTACGGGGTGTGCAGGTGGCGGCTGTAGTCGAGCGCGCCGATGAGGTTGGTGTAGAAGCGGTTGAACTCGCGGATCTCCTTGACGGCCATGGTCCCCCTCCGTCCGGTCGTGGTCGTGGACCCTCGGATTTCTTTGCCTAAGTCAAAGATAGACCGAGGGGTCGGCGCTGGGGAAGGGGGTGATCGCGGCCTGTGGAAAACTTCAGGAACGGCTGCTCGGCGGGGCCGTGGAGGCCCGGACCATCAGCTCGGTGGCGATGGTGGAGACGCCGCCGGGCGGCGGGGCCTGGCGGCCCATCACCAGCCGGCCGGCCCGCGCGCCGGCCTCCTGCAGCGGAATGCGGACGGTGGTCAGCGCGGGTGAGGCGTCGACACTGAACGGCAGGTCGTCGAAGCCGGCGACCGACACGTCGCCGGGAATGCTCAGCCCGCGGTCCCGCAGCGCCGCGCACACGCCCAGCGCCACCGTGTCGTTCGCGGCGACGATCGCCGTCAGGTCCGGAGTCCTGCGCAGCAGTTCTAGCGCCGCGTCGTACCCCGAGGCCCGGTCGTAGCCGCCGTGCACCGTCAGCCCCGGCGCGTCCGGGCCGTCGCCGGGCGCCGGGCCCAGACCGTGGGCGGCCAGGGCGGCGCGGTGGCCCTCCAGTCGGTGCCGGGTGGTGCTGCGTTCCACCGGGCCGGTCACGCAGCCGATCCTGCGGTGCCCGAGGGAGAGAAGGTGCTCGGTCAGCCGCCGTGCGCCACCCCGGTTGTCGAAGGCGACGGTCGTCGCGCCCGGCGAGCCGTCGGGGAAGTCCAGCGCCGGCCGGCCGCACAGCACCACCGTCGTGCCGGACGCCGCCAGCCGGGCCAGCCGTGCGGTGACCGCGGCGGTGTGCGCCTCGTCCTCCACCGCGCCGCCGGTCAGCACGACGCCGGCCGCCCGCTGCCGTTCCAGCAGCGTCAGATAGGTCAGTTCGGACTCGGGGGAGCCGCCGGTGTTGCAGACCACCGCCAGCTTGCCGCTGCCCGGCCCGGCGCCGCCCGCCCCGATCTCGCCCTGCAGCGCGCTCGCGATGACACCGAAGAACGGGTCCGCGACGTCGTTGACGAGGACGCCGACCAGATCGGACGTGGCCGCCGCGAGAGCGCGGGCCTGGCCGTTGACGACGTAGTCCAGTTCCTCCACGGCGCGCTGGACGCGCTCCCGGGTGCTGCCGGCCACCGGGTAGTTGCCGTTGAGGACGCGCGAGACCGTCGCCGAGGACACCCCTGCGCGCGCGGCGACATCCGCCAGAGTCACTGCCATCGGGGTCCGATCCTCTCGTGCTGGTTCTCGCCGCGGAGCGAGCCCCGGGTGTTCACGCATGGCGGCCGTCCGCGCCCCTGCGCCACCCCCTGTAGCGGGTCATGCTCTCACTGACCGGCCGCCGGCGGGAGCGCCCGTGGCGCGGGTGTGGGGAGGGACTCATCACCGGTGTGTAAGCGCTTTCCCTCAGTTCCTCCATGGCGGCACCTTGCCGGGTTCGCTCCCCGCAGGCTAGCGTAATCAGGAAAGAAAGCGCTTGCTACACCTCAGGGCCCGCCGTGCCCTGCGGCATCGCTTCTCCGTCGCTTCCCCGCGACCGACAGCCGAGGAGAAACCCTGTGACACGCAGAACAGTGCGGATCGCCATGAACGGCGTCACCGGCCGCATGGGATACCGGCAGCATCTGGTGAGGTCCCTGCTCAGCCTGCGCGAGCAGGGCGGCCTCGACCTCGGCGACGGCACCACCCTGTGGCCCGAGCCGGTCCTCGTCGGGCGGCGCGAGCACGCGCTGCGCGCCATCGCCGAGCAGCACGGGCTCGAGCACTGGAGCACCGACCTCGACGCCGTGCTCGCCGACCCGTCGATCGAGATCTACTTCGACGCCCAGGTCACCTCCGCCCGCGAGCAGGCGGTCAGGAAGGCCGTCGCCGCGGGCAAGCACATCTACTGCGAGAAGCCGACAGCCACCACGCTGGAGGGCGCGCTCGAACTCGCGCGGCTGGCGGACGCGGCCGGCATCAAGCACGGCGTGGTCCAGGACAAGCTGTTCCTGCCCGGCCTGCTCAAGCTGAGGCGGCTGATCGAGGGCGGGTTCTTCGGCCGGATCCTGTCGGTGCGCGGGGAGTTCGGCTACTGGGTCTTCGAAGGCGACTGGCAGAGCGCCCAGCGCCCCTCGTGGAACTACCGCGCCGAGGACGGCGGCGGCATCGTCGTCGACATGTTCCCGCACTGGGAGTACGTGCTGCACGAGCTGTTCGGCCGGGTGCGCAGCGTGCAGGCGCTGACCGCCACCCACGTCCCGCAGCGCTGGGACGAGCAGGGCAAGCCCTACGACGCGACGGCCGACGACGCCGCCTACGGCATCTTCGAACTGGACGGCGGGGCCGTCGCGCAGATCAACTCCTCGTGGGCGGTGCGGGTCAACCGCGACGAACTGGTGGAGTTCCAGGTCGACGGCACGCACGGCTCGGCCGTCGCCGGACTGCGCAACTGCCGGGTCCAGCACCGCTCGGCCACCCCCAAGCCCGTGTGGAACCCGGACCTGCCCGCCACCGAGGCGTTCCGCTCCCAGTGGCAGGAGGTGCCGGACAACGGCGACTTCGACAACGGCTTCAAGGCGCAGTGGGAGCTGTTCCTGCGGCACGTGGTGCTCGACGAGCCGTGGCGCTGGGACCTGGCGGCCGGGGCCCGCGGGGTGCAGCTGGCCGAACTCGGCCTGCGGTCCGCCGCCGAGGGGCGCCGTATCGAGGTCCCGGAGCTGTCGCTGTGAGCATCGTGCTGCCGGAGGAGTCCGGCCGGACCCGCACCTATGTGCCGCGTTCCGAACCCCTCACCCATGCCACGGATCTGCCGCTGCGCAGCCGCGTGGTGTACTCCGCCGCCCATGTCGTGGCCGATCCGCTGCGCGCGGCGGCGGACGCGCCCGCCGCGGTCGACTGGGACGCCACCCTCGCCTTCCGCCGCCATCTGTGGGCCCACGGCCTGGGCGTGGCCGAGGCGATGGACACCGCGCAGCGCGGCATGGGCCTGGACTGGGCGGGCGCCGCGGAACTGATCCGCAGGTCCTCCGCCGAGGCGCGGTCGGTCGGCGGGCGGATCGCCTGCGGAGCCGGCACCGACCAGCTCACCGCCCCCGCGGTCACGCTGGCGGAGGTGCAAGCCGCGTACGAGGAGCAGCTGGCGGTCGTGGAGGGCGCAGGATCGCAGGCGGTGCTCATGGCCTCCCGCGCCCTGACGGCCGTGGCCAAGGGCCCGGACGACTACCTGGAGGTGTACGGGCACCTGCTGCGCCAGGCCACGGAGCCGGTGATCCTGCACTGGCTGGGCCCGATGTTCGACCCCGCTCTCGCCGGGTACTGGGGCAGCGACGACCTGGACGCGGCGACGGAGACGTTCCTCCAGGTGATCGCCGCCCATCCCGACAAGGTCGACGGGGTGAAGATCTCCCTGCTCGACGCGCAGCGCGAGGTGGACCTGCGGCGCCGCCTGCCGCAGGGAGTGCGCTGCTACACCGGCGACGACTTCCACTACCCCGAGCTCATCGAGGGCGACGCGCAGGGCTTCAGCCACGCCCTGCTCGGCATCTTCGACCCGCTCGCGCCGGTCGCCTCGGCCGCCGTCAGCGCCCTGGACACCGGGGACGCCGCGGGGTTCCGCGGTCTGCTCGACCCCACGGTGGAACTGTCCCGGCACCTGTTCGGCGCGCCGACGCGCTTCTACAAGACCGGAGTGGTGTTCCTGGCGTGGCTGGCCGGACACCAGGAGCACTTCGCGATGGTCGGCGGCCTGCAGTCCGCGCGGTCGCTGCCGCACCTGGCCCGCGCCTACGAACTGGCCGACCGCGTCGGGCTGTTCCCCGATCCCGCGCTGGCGGAGTCCCGCATGCGCGACCTGCTCACCGTGTACGGGGTGGACGCATGACCGACGGCACCAGCGGCGACCTGGCCCGGCTCAGCCTCAACCAGGAGACCCTCAAGCAGTGGTCGCTGCCCGAACTGGCGGCCGGATGCGCCGCCGCGGGCATCACCCGCGTCGGACTGTGGCGGGCGCCCGTCCAGGAGTACGGGATCGAGCAGGCCGCGCGCCTGATGCGCGACAGCGGCCTGACGGTCACCTCGCTGTGCCGCGGCGGCTTCTTCACCGCCGCCGAGCCCAAGGCGCGCGCGGCGGCACTGGACGACAACCGGGCCGCCGTCGACGAGGCCGCGGCACTGGGCACCGGCACCCTGGTCCTGGTCTCCGGCGGCCTGCCCGACGGCGACCGCGACATCGCGGCGGCGCGGCAGCGCGTCGCCGACGCCATCGCGGAACTGGCGCCGTACGCGGCCGAGCGCGGGGTGCGGCTGGCGATCGAGCCGCTGCACCCGATGTACGCCTCCGACCGCTGCGTCGTCTCCACCCTCGGCCAGGCCCTGGACATCGCCGAGCGGTTCCCCGCCGAGCAGGTCGGCGTCGTCGTCGACACCTACCACCTGTGGTGGGACGACCGGGCTCCGGCCGGCATCGCGCGTGCGGGCGAGGGCGGCAGGATCGCCTGCTTCCAGGTCGCCGACTGGGTCACGCCGCTGCCCGAAGGGGTGCTGCTGGGGCGCGGACAGCTCGGTGACGGGTGCGTCGACCTGCGCGGATTCCGTGCCATGGTCGAAGAGGCGGGCTACAGCGGTGACATCGAGGTGGAGATCTTCAACCCGGCGCTGTGGGCCCGGGACGGGCAGGAGGTGCTGGAAGAGATCGTCGACCGGTACCGCCGCCACGTGCTCTGAAAGTCCTGCGGAAAATTTCCGGTCCGGCGTACAACCCTTCCACGAGGTTGTCGGTCGTACATGTCATCACGGCTCCAGGGAGGGGTCCAGGGAGCCAGAAGGGTAAGTACGCCCGAGGGGGGCTTCGGGGGTATGGGGGGAACGCGAAAGGGGTCCGGCCTGGTGCCGGACCCCTTTCGCATGGCCGCGCACCCGGGTCCCCGCCCGCGTTCCTGAACCGGCCGCGGGCCGGGGCGGAGTTGTCCACAGGCCCGCAAGGCGTGCCCGCCGCGCTGTCCGCGCCGGGCGGTACCTTCGGAACGAACCACCGCCGAAGCCGTGAAGGGAGGCCGGAGATGGGGGAGCCGGCACACCTGTCCGTACTCGAGGGCGTTCTGGAGCGCATCACCTACGCCAACGAGGACAACGGCTACACCGTCGCGCGGGTGGACACCGGCCGCGGCTCCGGCGACCTGCTGACCGTCGTCGGCGCGCTGCTCGGTGCTCAGCCCGGCGAGTCCCTGCGGATGCACGGCCGGTGGGGCTCGCACCCGCAGTACGGCAAGCAGTTCACCGTCGAGAACTACACCACCGTCCTGCCCGCCACGATCCAGGGGATCCGCCGCTACCTCGGGTCCGGCCTGATCAAGGGCATCGGGCCGAGGATCGCCGAGCGCATCGTCGACCACTTCGGCACCGGGACCCTGGAGATCATCGAGAGCGAGCCGACCCGCCTGGTCGAGGTCCCGGGCCTCGGGCCCAAGCGGACCCAGCTGATCGCCGGCGCCTGGGAGGAGCAGAAGGCGATCAAGGAGGTCATGGTCTTCCTGCAGGGCGTGGGCGTGTCGACGTCCATCGCCGTGCGGATCTACAAGAACTACGGGGACGCCTCGATCTCGGTGGTGAAGAACCAGCCCTACCGGCTCGCGGCCGACGTGTGGGGCATCGGGTTCCTGACCGCCGACCGGCTGGCCCAGGCCGTCGGCATCCCGCACGACAGCCCCGAGCGGGTCAAGGCCGGGCTGCAGTACGCGCTGTCGCAGGCCACCGACAGCGGCAACTGCTACCTGCCCCAGGAGCAGCTGATCGCCGACGCGGTCAAGCTGCTGCAGGTCGACACCGGCCTGGTCATCGACTGCCTGGGCGACCTGTGCGACGAGGAGGGCGTGGTCCGCGAGGACGTGCCGGCCGCCGACGGAGACGGGCACCCGGTGAAGGCCGTCTACCTGGTGCCGTTCCACCGTGCGGAGATCTCCCTGGCCGCCCAGTTGATGCGGCTGCTGCGCGGCCCGGAGGACCGCCTGCCGGCCTTCGTCGACGTGGACTGGGACAAGGCCCTGGCCTGGCTCACCCGCACCACCGGCGCCGACCTGGCGCCCGAGCAGGAGCAGGCGGTGCGGCTGGCGCTCACGCAGAAGGTGGCCGTCCTCACCGGCGGGCCGGGCTGCGGCAAGTCGTTCACGGTCCGTTCCGTGGTGGCCCTGGCCCGCGCCAAGAAGGCCAAGGTGGTGCTCGCTGCCCCGACCGGCCGGGCCGCCAAGCGGCTCGCGGAGCTGACCGGCGCCGAGGCCTCCACCGTGCACCGCCTGCTCGAACTCAAACCCGGCGGGGACGCCGCCTACGACCGGGACCGGCCGCTGGACGCCGACCTCGTCGTCGTCGACGAGGCGTCGATGCTGGACCTGCTGCTCGCGAACAAACTGGTCAAGGCGGTACCGCCGGGTGCCCACCTGCTGTTCGTCGGCGACGTGGACCAGTTGCCCAGCGTGGGCGCCGGCGAGGTACTGCGCGACCTGCTGGCCGCCGGCGGCCCCGTTCCCGCGGTGCGCCTGACACAGATCTTCCGGCAGGCCCAGCAGTCCGGGGTGGTCACCAACGCGCACCGGATCAACTCCGGCACGCCCCCCGTCACCCAGGGCCTGCCGGACTTCTTCCTCTTCGCCGAGGAGGACTCCGAGGAGACCGCCCGGCTCACCGTCGACGTGGTCGCCCGACGCATCCCCGCCCGTTTCGGCCTCGACCCGCGCCGGGACGTGCAGGTACTGGCGCCCATGCACCGCGGCCCGGCGGGCGCCGGCGCGCTCAACGGGCTCCTCCAGCAGGCCGTCACCCCCGCCCGGCCCGACCTGCCCGAACGCCGTTTCGGCGGCCGGACCTTCCGCGTCGGCGACAAGGTCACCCAGATCAGGAACAACTACGACAAGGGAGCCAACGGCGTCTTCAACGGGACGGTGGGCGTCGTCACCGCGCTGGACGCCGTCGACCAGAAGCTGACGGTCCGCACCGACGAGGACGAGGAGATCCCGTACGACTTCGACGAACTGGACGAACTGGCCCACGCGTACGCGGTGACCATCCACCGCTCGCAGGGCAGCGAGTACCCGGCGGTGGTGATCCCCGTCACCACAGGGGCCTGGATGATGCTTCAGCGGAACCTGCTCTACACGGCCGTCACACGGGCGAAACGCCTGGTCGTCCTGGTCGGGTCACGGCGCGCCATCGGCCAAGCGGTAAGGACCGTGTCCGCCGGAAAGCGCTTCACGGCACTCGACCATCGGCTGTCCCAGGGCGCAAAATAGGCACTCCGTGCCACATTTCGGCCCGATGGCCGACCCCGAGTGCACACCTGAGTGCCAAATGGGGGACAGTGGACGTAGTCAGGGCACCTCGATGAAGAGGCAACACCGTCGGTGAGGGAATGACGTGAGCGACAACTCTGTAGTACTGCGGTACGGGGACAGCGAACACAGCTACCCCGTTGTGGACAGCACCGTCGGCGACAAGGGATTCGACATCGGCAAGCTGCGCGCCGATACCGGTCTCGTCACCCTGGACAGCGGCTACGGCAACACCGCGGCCTACAAGTCCGCGATCACCTTCCTCGACGGCGAGCAGGGCATCCTGCGCTACCGCGGTTACCCGATCGAGCAGGTCGCCGAGCGCGGCACGTTCCTGGAGACCGCCTACCTGCTGATCAACGGCGAACTGCCGACCGTCGACGAGCTGGCCGAGTTCAAGGGCCAGATCACGCAGCACACCCTCCTGCACGAGGACGTCAAACGGTTCTACGACGGCTTCCCGCGGGACGCGCACCCGATGGCGATGCTGTCGTCCGTGGTCAGCGCGCTGTCGACGTTCTACCAGGACAGCCACAACCCGTTCGACCCGGAGCAGCGCCACCTGTCCACGATCCGGCTGCTCGCCAAGCTGCCGACGATCGCGGCCTACGCGTACAAGAAGTCCGTCGGCCAGCCCGTGGTCTACCCGCGCAACGACCTCGGCTACGTCGAGAACTTCCTGCGGATGACCTTCTCGGTCCCGGCCGAGGAGTACCAGCTCGACCCGGTCGTGGTCAGCGCGCTGGACAAGCTGTTCATCCTGCACGCGGACCACGAGCAGAACTGCTCGACCTCCACCGTCCGCCTGGTCGGCTCCTCGCAGGCCAACCTCTTCGCGTCGATCTCCGCCGGCATCAGCGCCCTGTGGGGCCCGCTGCACGGCGGTGCCAACCAGTCCGTGCTGGAGATGCTCGAGCGCATCCAGGCCGACGGCGGCGACGTCGACTCCTTCATCCGCAAGGTGAAGAACAAGGAGGACGGCGTCAAGCTGATGGGCTTCGGCCACCGCGTCTACAAGAACTTCGACCCCCGGGCGAAGATCATCAAGGCCGCGGCCCACGACGTGCTGTCCGCGCTCGGCAAATCCGACGAGCTGCTGGACATCGCGCTCAAGCTCGAAGAGCACGCGCTCAGCGACGACTACTTCGTCTCGCGGAAGCTGTACCCGAACGTCGACTTCTACACCGGCCTGATCTACCGCGCCATGGGCTTCCCGACCAGCATGTTCACCGTGCTGTTCGCCATCGGCCGGCTGCCCGGCTGGATCGCCCAGTGGCACGAGATGATCAAGGAGCCGGGTTCCCGGATCGGCCGCCCGCGGCAGATCTACACCGGCATCGTCGAGCGGGACTACATCCCGGTCGAGGCCCGCTGACCCACGCCTCCGCCCTGCGGGCCCCGGCCCGCAGGGGCGCCAGGTCGAACAAAGAAGCGCCCCGCGACGGATCCCCCCACGGGTCCGGCACGGGGCGCTCCCGTTTCCCGGTGCGGATCCCCCCACGGGTCCGAACCGGGCGTTTTTCGTCGGCCGCGCCGGGCCGGGACGAAAGGCCCGGGAGGGCCGCTCAAAGCTCCCCGGGCGTCGCCCCGGCGACGCAACCCGGATCGTCCCCCAAAGACGATCCGTACCCGCAGTCTCCCACCGACTCAGCCGGGAGTGCGGTCCTCAAGACATAAGACCCGCGAACCACCGTAATGGTTACGTTCCAAGCTATGTGATCTACGTCTCTGATGGGAAGCAGTTTTCGCAGGCTACCCCGCGCGCGGCCGCTTCGGGGCGATCCCGTAGCGTGCTGACTCTTCCCGAGGGGCGGAGTACATGGCAGAGAACGGGACAGCGATCCGCAACATCGTGGTGACGGGCGGCGGTACGGGTATCGGCCTGTCCATCGCGACGCGGTTCGCCGCGGACGGCCACCGCGTCACGATCGTCGGCCGGCGCCGCGAGGTGCTGCACGCCACCGTCGGGGAGCTGCGCGCCCAGCAGGGGCTGGACGTGACCCCCGTGGTGTGCGACCTCGCGGACCCCGACGACGTCGAGGCGGCGCTGCCCCACCTGCCCGACCGTGTGGACGTCCTGGTGAACAACGCCGGCAGCCGCGAACTCGCGGTCGGCGCCGGCCCGCACGGCGTGCTGGCCCGATGGCGCGGCGACTTCGAGCGCAACGTGCTGACGGCTGTCCTGATCACCGAGTCGCTGCGGGACCGGTTCAGCGAGGAGGGCCGGGTGGTCACCGTGACCTCGGTGGCTGCCCTGCGCGGCGGCGGGTCCTACGGCGCCTCCAAGGCCGCGCTGCACGCCTGGAACCACTCGCTGGCCGCCCAGCTCGGCCCGCAGGGCGTGACGTGCAACATCGTCGCCCCCGGCACCGTCGCCGGGACCGAGTTCTTCGGGTCGCGGCTGAACGAGGCGGAACTGACCCGCCGGGCCGGACGCACGCTCGTCGGCCGCGTCGGCCGGCCCGCTGACGTCGCCGCGGCGGTGCTCTTCCTCGCCTCGCCCGAGGCCGGGTTCATCACCGGCGAGATCCTCCAGTGCAACGGCGGCGAGCTGCTGGGCCGCTGACGCCCCGCAAAGCCCCGCCGGACCCCGGCGGCGGCCCCGCCGGGCGGGAGCCGTCCCGGGCTGCCGCGGCCGGGCCGCCGGAACGGCCCTGAGGACCGCTCGAGGCCCGCCGCCGGACCGCTCGAGGACTGCTCCACGGGTACTCCCGGAGTTGCAGTGTCCATGGCCCCAGAGGATGACTTTCCCGGGGAATTCCCGGTGAGATCCCTGATCCGCGCCCAACCCGGTTGCCGCTCGCCCCTCGCGCTGTCAGCGTTGAAGGACGGGGCGGGAAGAGGGGCGGTGGGATGGACGTTGCACTGAGCGTGTCGTCACTGGACTTCACCTCTGGTCTCGCGGAGCACCTCCGGGGTGGGAACGTCTTCTGGGCCTACGCTCTGCTGGCGGCGACGACTGCCCCGCCGCTGGTACCCAACGCGGTGCTGCTGGTGACCGGCGGTGTCATGGCCGCCGAAGGGCGGCTGGACTTCGCCCTGGTCCTGCTGGTCGTGGCCGGCAGCGCCGTGCTCGGCGACCTCCTGATCCACCGACTGGGCCGGGCGATGAGCGGCCGCGTCGTGGCGAAGATGCACCGCCGCCCCCGAAGGGCGGCCCTGCTGCGCTGGGCGGCGCTGCGCATACAGCGGCACGGCGTCCCCTTCGTGATCGGTGTGCGCTTCCTGCCCAGCGGCCGGGTCATCGGCGGGCTGGCGGCAGGGGTGACCCGCTATCCCGCGCGCAGGTACGCGGTGGGCGCCGGGGTCGCCGAGGTCGTCTGGGCCTCCTACTCCGTCGGCGCCGGATACGTCAGCGGGCGCGCCGCCTCCAACTCCTTCTACGCACTCTGCCTCGGCCTGGGCATCTCGCTGCTGGTCGCCGGGATCGGAACCCTCGCGCAGTGGGTGTCGCGCACCCGCGACCGGCGCCGCACGGGCGATGCGGCCAGGCCGTCGGTGGTCGTGGCCGCCTCGCGGGCCGGCGAGGACGACGCCGAGACCTTCGTCTGCCCGACCCCCGGCGGACCCGGCGGCTGACGGCCCCGCGGCGCGGGACTACCGCGCCCTGACCGCGTCCGGCGCCTCGGCCTCCCTCCCCTCGGCTCCGGCGCCACCCCGGGGTGCGGCCGGGATCGCCTCGGTGCCGACGAGCGGCGCCAGATAGCGGTAGAGCATGCTCTTCAGCTCCCGCACGTACGGCTCGCGGCCGTCGGCCTGCTGCTGGACGGCCAGGTCGAGGCCCGCCTTGAACATCGTGAAGCTCATCTGGGCCACGAGCGTGCGCTCGGCCAGCGACATCGACGGGCGGCGGACGGCCAGCAGCGCGGTGACGGAGTCCACCAGGGACTGGTGGAGGACGTCGTGGTCCTCGGCGACCTTGCCCGGGGTGTCGGGGCCCTTGATCAGGGCGAGGAAGACGGGGTTGGCGGTGTTGAACTCGATGAACGGGTCGGTCACCGCGTCGATCAACTCATCCAGCGGCAACCGGGCGTTCTCCGGGGTGAAGACCCGCCCGTGCGCCTCCTCCATCTTCTGCAGGAGCTGGCCGCTCAACTCGACGGCGATGGCCTCCTTGTTCGGGAAGAACTGGTACAGCGTGCCGGGCGACACGCCGGCCTCACGCGCGATCGCATTGGTGCTGGAGGCGGTGTAGCCGGCCGTGCAGAACACACGGGCGGCCGCCTGCAGCAACTGCGTGACGCGCCGTTCACCGCGGGCCTGGCGGCGCCGCGGTGGCCTCTCGTCCGCCTCGGACACATTGACTCCCAGGGAGGATTGACAAACACGAGAGGTCGCTCGCATTCTTGAAATGCGAGCGGTCGTTCGTGTTTTTGAGTCTAGTCGTGCTTACCGGTCATGTCGTCTATGGGGAGAGGACACTGTGCCATGTCCGAAGTCAACCGCGGGGAGACCGTCGGAGGCTGGACGCGGGCCGTCACGGCCAGGCCGCGGCTGACGCTGCTGCTGGCCCTGCTGTTCACCGCCCTCGCCGTGGTCGCCGGCAACGGCGTGGCCGACCGCCTGTCCAGCGGCGGTTGGGAGGCCCCTGACTCCCAGTCCTCGTACGCGACCGCGGCCCTCGCCCGGCACTTCCCCGCCTCGCAGCCCAACCTCGTGCTGCTGGTCGACGGCAAGGGCGCCGACGTCGACAGCCCGGCGGTCGCCGGCGAAGGCCAGGACCTGGCACGCAGGCTCGCCGCCGACCCCGACGTGACCGGAGTGACCTCCTACTGGGGCACGCACGCACCCGTGCTGCGCGCCAAAGACGGCCGGTCGGCGATGATCACCGCCCGGCTGCGCGGCGACGACAACGCCATCGCCAAGGAGGTCAAGCGGATCGAGCCCGCCTACCGCGGGACGCACGGCCCCGTCGGCGTCACGGTCGGCGGCGCGGCGGCCGTCCGCCACGACCTGCAGACCACCATCCAGCAGGACCTGGTCCGCGCCGAGATGATCGCCCTGCCCATCACGCTGGTGCTGCTGGTGATGGTCTTCGGCAGCGCGGTCGCCGCACTGCTGCCGCTGGGCGTGGGCATCGTCGCCATCCTCGGCACCAGCGCGGTGCTGCGCGGCATCACCGAACTGACCAGCGTCTCGGTCTTCGCGGAGAACCTGACCACCGCTCTGGGACTGGGGCTGGCCATCGACTACGCGCTGTTCATCGTGCGCCGCTTCCGAGAGGAGCTGGCGACCGGCCTACCCCCGCGATCCGCTGTCGGCGCGACGCTGCGCACCGCCGGGCGCACCGTGCTGTTCTCGGCCCTGACCGTGGCCGCCTCGCTGTCGGCGATGCTGGTCTTCCCCCAGTACTTCCTGCGCTCCTTCGCCTACGCGGGCATCGCGGTGGTCCTGCTGGCGGCCGGCGCCGCGCTGATCGTGCTCCCCGGCGCCCTGATGCTGCTCGGCGCACGCGTGAACGCCCTGGACCTGCGCAAGGTGGTGCGCCGCCGCCGACTTACCACCGGCGAACCCGGGGCCGGGTACGCGCGGGTGGCCCGCCTGGTGATGCGCCGGGCGCCGCTCTTCGCCGTCGGTGCGGTCGCTGCCCTGCTGCTGCTCGGACTGCCCTTCCTCCAGGTGAAGTTCGGCACCGCCGACGACCGGCAGCTGCCGGCGGCGGCCGAGTCGCACCAGGTGCAGCAGCACATCCGGCATGAGTTCCCCGGCAGTCCGGACGGCGCGATCACGGTACTCGCCGAAGGCGCCGCGCCCGCCCAACTCGCCGCCTACGAGCAGCGGATCGCCGAGCTGCCCGATGTGGTGCGCGTGGACGGGCCGGTCACCGCCGCCGGCACCCGCGCCGCCTACCTCACGGTGCTGCCGAAGGGCGAAGCCGTGGACTCCGGCACCCAGGGCCTGGTCCGCCAGATCCGGGACGTCCCCACGGACTTCACCGCCTCGGTCACCGGTCAGGCAGCAGTCCTCGTCGACACCAAGGACGCGATCGCCGCCAAACTCCCCTACGCGGCAGGCATCATCGCCGTGGTCACGCTGCTGCTGGTCTTCCTGCTCACCGGAAGCGTCGTGATCCCGCTGCAGGCGGTGCTGCTCAACGCCCTGAGTCTGACCGCGATGTTCGGCTCGGTGGTCTGGGTCTTCCAGGACGGCCACCTGTCCGGCCTGCTGGGCTTCACCTCCACCGGCAGCATTGAGACGACCCTGCCGGTGCTGATGTTCTGCGTCGCCTTCGGGCTGTCCATGGACTACGGGGTGTTCCTGCTCTCGCGGATCAAGGAGGAGTACGACAGGACCGGCGACCACCGCTCGTCGATCGTCTTCGGGCTGCAGAGGACCGGCAGGCTGATCACGGCCGCAGCGGTCATCCTCGCCGTGGTCATGGTCGCGATCGGCACTTCCCGGGTGGTGAACACCAAGATGCTCGGGCTGGGCATCGCCCTGGCCGTGCTGATGGACGCCATGGTGGTCCGCACGCTGCTGGTCCCGGCCGTGATGCGGCTGACCGGACGGGCCACCTGGTGGGCGCCGCCGGTCCTGCGCAGGTTCCATGAACGGTTCGGCATATCCGAGGGCGAGGGCGCCGCTGCCACCGTGCCCGCACCCGGGGCGAGGGACCCGCGTCCCGGAGAGCGCCGGGATCCGGAGCCCGCGGCCAAGGGCTGACATCCGCTCAGTCCCCGTCCCGGCGGCCGCGGTTACCTGGTCGCCGGGCACTCCATGCCCGCACCGTGTCGGCGTACCAGTACGGCTTGCCGCTCTGCACCAGGTCCGGATCGGGAAGGTGCCCGTGCTTCCGGTACGAGCGCACGGTCTCGACCTGGACGCGGATGTGCGCCGCAATATCCGCGTATGACCACAGTGTCCGATCGGCCATGATGTGCCTCCGTTCGGCGGGGGTTGTCGGTCAGTACCCTCGCCCGGCCGGCGGCGACCGGAGGTGTCCGCACGTGGCTGTTGATCGTCTGTGACGTGGAACCCGCGTAACGGTGACAAACGTCGCGAAGGGGTAACGTCGGTGCACCGGCCGATCCGGCCTCCGACGCCCCCGGCGGGGCCGTGGTTAAACAGCTCTCAGGGCACATGGGTTGAAGCGCTTCACCTCATGCACCCCATCCGCTGTCCTGGTATATCGGCCGTCTTCGACGGGGAAGGAGGATCAGTTCGATCTCTTTCGTCGAAGCGCCTCGCTGGGTAGATTGAGTCGCGTCTGCTTCCTGTCCAGCGTCGGATGGAGCCCGCCATGGCCACCCTTGCCGAGGTCGCCCGGCACGCCGGTGTCTCCGCCAGCACCGTGTCGTACGTCCTCAGCGGCAAGCGGTCGATCTCCGAGGAGACCCGCCTTCGGGTGGAGAGCAGTATCAGGGAATTGGGCTACCACCCCAACGCGGGCGCCCGGGCACTCGCCAGCAACCGCTCCCACATCATCGCGCTCATGGTGCCGCTGCGCACCGACATGTACGTACCGGTGATGATGGAGATCGCCATCGCGGTGGCCACCGCGGCACGCGGCTTCGGCCACGACGTGCTGCTGCTCACCGGCGAGGAGGGGCCGGAGGCGGTCCGGCGGGTGGCCGCCAGCGGGCTCGCCGACGCCATGATCGTGATGGACGTGGAACTGGAGGACGAGCGGGTGCCGCTGCTGCGGGAGTCGGCGCGGCCGTCCGTGTTGATCGGCCTGCCCGCCGATCCGGCCGGACTGACCTGCGTGGACCTGGACTTCGGCGCGACCGGGGCGCTGTGCGCGGACCATCTGGCGCAGCTCGGCCACCGGGACGTCGCGGTGGTCGGCGAGGCCGCCGCGGTCTACCAGCGGCACACCGGCTTCGCCGAGCGCACTCTCGACGGGCTGCGCACGCGGGCCAAGGAGCACGGGATGCGGGTCATCCACCGTCCCTGCGAGGGGAGTTACGAGTCGACGGCAGGGGTGCTGGCGCGGATCTTCGAGGAGCGGCCGGACACCAGCGCCCTGGTGGTGCAGAACGAGGCGGCCGTCGGCCCGATGCTCGCGCTGCTCCGGCAGCAGGGGCGGGCGGTCCCCGAGGACGTGTCGGTCGTCGCGATCTGCCCGGAGCAGGTGGCGTTGCAGGCGTCCGTGCAGCTGACCTCGGTGGCCCTGCCCGCGCAGGAGATGGGCCGGCAGGCCGTCGAGCTGGTGATGGCCAAGATCGAGGGCCGGGAGGCCGCGCCCGTCACGTTGCTGCCGCCGGAGCTGACCGTCCGCGCCAGTACCGGCCCCGCTCCCGCGGCGTCCTGACGCCCGCAGCGCCCTGCCCCGGCCACCGGCGCACGGGCACCACCGTCCACAGGGCGGGACGTGCCCGGTCACGCCTCCTTGCCGGCCACCACGGTGAGCAGATGGGCGGCCGCCTCCGTCATCGCGTCGCGGGCCGGCCGCAGGTAGCGGCGGGGGTCGACGACCGAGGGGTTCGCGGCGAGGTGCTCGCGCACCGCGCCGGTGAAGGCGATGTTGAGGGCGGTGCCGATGTTGACCTTGACCATGCCGGCGCCGACCGCGCGGCGCAGCACCTCGTCGGGGACGCCCGACGAGCCGTGCAGGACCAGCGGCACCGGGACGGCGTCGCGCAGCCGCGTGATCAGCTCCAGGTCGAGGCTGGCGGTGCGCTCCGTCATCGCGTGGGAGCTGCCCACCGCGACCGCGAGGGCGTCCACGCCGGTCGCGGCGGTGAAGGCCGCGGCCTCGGCCGGATCGGTGCGCACGCCCGGGGCGTGGGCGCCGTCCTTCCCGCCGACCTCGCCGAGTTCGGCCTCCACCCACACCCCCTGGTCATGGGCCCAGGAGGTGATCCGCGCGGTGGCCGCGACGTTGTCCTCGTAGGAGAGCTTCGAGGCGTCGAACATCACCGAGGACACGCCCGTGGCGACGCCGGCCCGCAGCAACTCCTCGTCCTCGACGTGGTCCAGGTGCAGCGAGACCGGTACCGAGGCGCCGCGGGCGACCGCCGCGGCGGCGGCGACCACCGGCTCGACCCGGCCGCCGTGGAACTTCACCGCGTTCTCGCTGATCTGCAGCACCACCGGAAGGCCGGTGCGCTCGGCGGCGGTGGTGATCGCCTCGGCGTGTTCGAGGGTGATGACGTTGAACGCGGCGACGCCCTGGCCCGACAGGCGGGCGGCGGCGACGAGTTCGGCGGTGGCGACGGAAGGCATGGACGGTCCTCGGGTCGGACGGAAGACGGCAGGCGGGGACGCAGACAGGCCGGCAGACCGGCACCTGGGAGCGGTTCGGGCTGCGCGGTGCGCGCCGGGGAGGCGGCGCGCAGCCGCATCGTGCGGCGGGCCGGGCGTGCGGCGGCCCGGAGCGCCCTGGAGGCCAGGGAGCCCGGGGCGACGGCCGCCGCGACGAGTGGGGAAACCTCAGGCGAGGATGACCGACCGGGTCAGGTTGCGCGGCCGGTCGGGGTCGTACCCCTTGGCCTCGGCGATCGCCACCGCGAGGCGCTGCGCGCGGATGAGGTCGGCCAGCGGGTCGGCGTCCGGGCGGCTCTCCAGCCGCCCGCCCACGGCGGCGACGTTGTCGGCCAGGCCCTCCGGCAGCGGCCCGAAGGACCACACCGCGCGGCCCGGGCCGGTGATGCTGATCGGGCCGTGCCGGTACTCCATCGCCGGGTAGGACTCGGTCCAGGCGCCCGCCGCCTCACGCATCTTCAGGCCGGCCTCCTGCGCCAGCCCGTAGGTCCAGCCGGTGCCGAGGAAGGTGAACTGCTCGGCGGCGGCCAGCCCGTCGGGCAGTTCCTCGGCGACGGCCTTCTCCGCGTCGGCGATCGCGGCGGCCAGGTCCTCGCCGAGGTGGGCGCGCAGCAGCGCCAGGACAGTGGTGGCGAACCGGGTCTGCACCACCGACTGCTCGTCGGCGAAGTCCAGGACGATCACCTGGTCCGCCGCGTCCATGACCGGGGTGGCCGGGTCCGCGGTGACGGCCGTGACCGGAACGGTTCCGCGCAGCCGACGGCAGACCTCCAGCACCTCGGTGGTGGTGCCGGACCGGGTGATCGCCAGCACCCGGTCGTAGCCGCGGCCGAAGGGGAACTCCGAGGCGGCGAACGCGTCCGTCTCGCCGAAGCCCCCGCGCTCGCGCAGCGTCGCGTACGCCTGCGCCATGAACCACGAGGTGCCGCAGCCGATCACCGCGACGCGTTCCCCATGGGCGGGCAGCTTGGCCGCTGCCGACTCCGCCTCCGGCCCGGTCGTGGCGGTGGCGAGCGCGACCGCGCGCCGCCAGCACTCGGGCTGTGTCGCGATCTCGGCGGTGGTCAGGGACGAGGCGGACATCGGTGCTCCTCACATGAGCCGGCAAGGGGCGCGGCACGATCGCCGCGCGGGGTGCTTCCGCCAGTGTAGATGAGCAATCCTGCGTGAAACGACCCCCGTTCGATCAGATTTGCGCAACCCGCTGCCGATCGTCCCGCCGGGCCCGTCCGCCTGCCGCAGCGGGTCCTGTCACATCTCGACCCCCTGGACCCCTCATATAGGTGAAGGGCGCGCCGCCGAGGAAACGGCGGGCAGTTCCGCACGACCACAGGCATACGCGAGTGCGCACGGAAGCGAAGGAATCATGACCACCGAGATCGAACGCATCGTCACCGCCAACCATCCCGAGCAGATCAACTTCACCGAGATGTACGTGACCCACGACGCCCTGCGGCGCGACCTCGCGCGCATGGCGGAGGCCGCCGCGGCCGGGCGGGCGGACGCTCCGAAGGTCCTGGACGGCTGGGCCACGTTCAAGCGGCAGTTGGACGTCCACCACGGCGTGGAGGACGCGTGGCTGTGGCCCAACCTCAAGAAGCACCTGGCCGACCGCCCCGACGACCTGGCGCTGCTGGACGACATGGAGGCCGAGCACTCCGTGATCGACCCGCAGCTGGCGGCGGTCGACGCGGCGGTGGCCGCGGGCTCGGGCGAGGTGGCCGCCAGGGTCGAGGAGCTGCGCTCGGCCCTGGACCACCACCTGACCCATGAGGAGGTCGCCGCGCTGCCCCTCATCCAGTCGGTGATGACGGTCCGCGAATGGGGCGGCTTCCGCCTCGCGATGGGCCGCAGGCAGAAGCTCAGCGGCGCGGCCGAGTGGGTGCCGTGGATCATCGACGGGATGACCCCGGACGACGCCCGCAGGTGGCTGCAGCGCTTCCCCCCGCCGCTGCGCATGATGAACCGGCTGTTCTGGGAAGGCCGGTACCGCGGCCGCGACCTGTGGTCGTACTGAGTCCCGCGGACCGAACGGGGGCCGGTGGGCGAGCGGCGCGGACGTCCTGAGCGGACGCGCGCGGAGGGTCACTGAGGGCAGCGGGTCGCCGCCGAGGGCTGTCCGTTCTCGGCGAGGTCGTCGGTGGCGACCCGGCTCGCCTTCGACGTGCGCATCAGGAAGTCGACGATCACCATCAGGTCCGCGTCGTCGTACTGCGAGCAGACCTCGTCCATGGCCAGGTCGAGGCCGGAGAACATGAACGCGACCTCGGCCTCCTTCTCCTGGACGACCTTGACGAGTATGGAGCGGCGGTCGGTGGGGTTGGGTGTGCGGACGACCCAGCCGCCGCGCTCCAGGCGGTCGAGCACGCCGGTCAGTGTGGCCGGGTGCATACCGGCCCGCCGCGACAGCGCCGTCGGCCCGATCGGGCCGTAGCGGCCGACGAGGCCGAGGCACTCCAGATCGGCGTCGCGCAGGTCGAGCTGAGCGCCCACCTGGTGGCTGAGCAGGGCGAGTTGGATGCTGAGGTCGCGCAGACCGTCCTTGATCCGGGCTGTGAGCCGCGTGCGCCGCCGAACGTCCGAGGCCGCCGGCGACCCCTCGCTGGACGGTGTCGCTCCCATACGCAGTGAACCTCGCATCGCTCGCTCACCGGGAGGGCCCGGGCTCCAGGCGCATACCCTCTCACAACACCCTTTCCAACTCGTAGGCTTCCAGGCAAACATTCCGGGGGCACCCGGTGCGCGGACCGCGCGCCCCCGGAACCGGGCGAGGCGAACTGCCGGTCGTGTTGCCGGTCGCCCCGCTGTGTTGCCGGTTCACCCCGCGGCGATGCCCTCGCCGCCGACCGCACCCGGCACCGTGACCGAGCCGATCGCGGTGAGCGAGCCGTCCGCGTTCACCCGGAACTCGTCCACGATGCCCGCGGCGCCGGTCTGCACGTAGAGCGTGCGGCCGTCGGAGGAGGCGGCGGCGTCGACGGTGCCCGGGTCGGTGGCGGTGGTGCCGAGCGCGGTGAGCCGGGGGCCGACGCGGTAGCCGGAGAGCGTGCCGCTGCCCGCGTTGGAGGCGTACAGGTGCCGGCCGGTGACGACCACCCAGCAGGTGGCCGCCTGCCCGGTCAGGACCTGCTGAACGGGCGTCAGGCGGCCGTCGGGGTGCAGGACGAACGTCTCCACGGCGTTCGGGCCCGCCTCGGTGACCTGCAGCCGTCCCGCCCGGTCGAAGGCGAAGCCGAACGGCACCGCGTTCGGCGTGGAGGTGACGACCGGCCGCGCGGACGGCGCCCCCGACCTGCCGGTGCCGAAGACGTCGATCGAGTTGGCGCCGGCCTTCGTGGTGACGACGAGCTTCGACCCGTCGGGCGTGAAGGAGATCTGACCGGGCGTGTGGGTGAACTGCGGGGTCGCCTGCGGGTCCAGGCCCAGCCCGCGGTGCCAGGAGTCGACGCCGCGCAGCCCGTTGCCGGTGCGGACGAACCCCTGGATGGAGCCGCCGTCCAGCGCGTTGAGGACGTACACCCGGTTGTCGTGGAAGGTGACGCTCACCGGGAACCGGCCGTCGGACGGGATCTCCTGCAGACGCTCCAGCGCGTCGCCGTGCACGGCGAAGACGGTGAGGGAGTCGCTGCCGGCGTTCACCGCGTACAGCAACCGGTGGCGCGTGTCGTAGGCGAGCGAGCCCTGCGAGGCCAGGTGGTCGACCACCGAGCCGTCGAGCATCCCGCCGCGTCCGCCGGTGGGGTAGACGCCGCGCTGCGACAGGGTGCCGTCGGCGGAGCGGTGGTAGGCCACCACGGTGTTGGCGGTCGTGTTGTCGGTCTGGACGAAGACCGGCGCACCGGCCTGGTGGGACGCCAAGCCGACACCGGCCGCGGTGGCGGCGGGCGCGGAGGCGAACAGGGTGGCTGCGGCGACGGCGGCGGCTGCTGTGGCGACCCTCGTGCGCAGGGCGGGCCGGAAGGAGGGGACGGCGACGGGCATGGGTGAGCGACTCCTCGTGCAGGCGGGAGGGAACGCGCCGCGGCAGCACCCAGCCGAAGCCCAACCTGCCTGTCTGGCAGGTCAGTTGGGGACCTCGGGGCGTGCTGTCGGGCTGTTCGTCAAGCTAATCCGCACAGTAGGGGGCCGGGTGGGACAAAAGCCGCAAAGTGCTCAGGTGTCCGGAGTCCGTAAGGAATTCCCGCTCGGATGGCGGAAGGCGCGTGCGGGGGAAAACCGCAGCTCACGGGCTAGTTCTGGGGTCCGGCCCGCGGTGCCCCGCGTGGGTGGGTCAGGCCGCGCGGCCGGGGTTCTCGGTGTCCGCGGGGTCGCGGGCGATCTCGGCACGGATCGCCGAGCATGACCGGCTGATCAGCCGGGAGACGTGCATCTGCGAGATGCCGAGCGTCTCGGCGATCATGCTCTGCGTCATGCCGCCGAAGAAGCGCAGGTAGAGGATCTCGCGCTCGCGTTCGGGCAGGCGGCACAGCTGCGGCTTGACGGCCTCCCGGTCCACGACGGTGTCGATCGCCGGGTCCGGGGCGCCGAGGGTCTCCCCGAGGGACAGCGGGCCGACGTCGGCCGGCCCCTGGGTCTGCGCGTCCAGCGACAGCGAGGTGAAGCTCTCCATGGCCTCCAGGCCGTCCGCGGTCTCCTGCTCGCTCAGCCCGGCGTGCGCCGCGATCTCCGCGACGGTCGGAATGTGGCCGCCCGCCCGCTGCGTCAGCTCCTGGCGGGACGCCCGCACCCGTGAGCGCAGCAGCTGCACCCTGCGCGGTACGTGCACCGACCACATGCAGTCGCGGAAATGCCGCTTGATCTCCCCGTCGATGGTGGGAACCGCGTAGCTCTCGAACGCCGTGCCGCGCGCCGGGTCGTACCGGCTGACGGCCTTGACCAGCCCGAGAGCGGCCACCTGCTGCAGGTCGTCCAGGGACTCGCCGCGGTTGCGGTAGCGGCCGGCCAGCCGGTGGGCCATCGGCAGCCACTCCGTGGCGATCTCCTGCCGGAGCCGCTCCTTGTCGCCCCCCTCGGGCAGCCCGGCGAGCCGGCGGAACGCCTCGGCGGTGTCGGGCGCGTCATCGTGGGGGTGGTGGGTGGTGCGGTGCGGGGTCGCGCGGCGTGTCGTGCTGCGGGCGGATGCGTTGCGGTGGGGGCTGCTTGCGGCTGACGACATGGCTCACCAGCTCCTCGAACACTGCGGAGGTCTCACCGCTCGGCGGTGGGGGCGACGTGCCCGGAGCAAGGTAGGTGTGCCCGATCTGAGAGGTTTGTAATCCTTCTGGCTGTATACCCGGTATTTTCCTCTGCGCTGCGGACAGTGATCCTGGCATATGCGGGAGGACGGGGATGCCGCCCCCGCGCTCCGCCGATCCGCCGGCTACGGGGTGGTGATGATGGCGTCGAGGGTGCGGGGTCCGTGGACGCCTTCGACGCGGTCGAGTTCGATGTCGCTGGTGGCGGAGGGGCCGCTGATCCA
>NZ_JBIRRR010000011.1:0-40002 GCF_044333795.1 Streptomyces sp. NPDC020917
CGTTAAGAGCCTTGTGCCGGATGGCCGGAATCCGGCCCCCCGGTGGAAGCTTTGCGCGCGTGATCCGGCGTGTGCTCCCGGTATATGTGGCCGTGGGCCCGGCCGGGCGCCGGGGCCGGGGCCGGGCCCCCCGGCTCACAGGCTGAAGGACGACTTCACCGTGAACGCGCACTCCGTGTAGAGGTAGCCGTACCGGAGCGTGACCGTGTCCGAGCCGGGCGTGGTGTGGTCCTTCCCCGACTTGTGCAGGAAGTAGACGGTGCCCGGCGGCAGGCTGAGCGTCTTCTTCGGGTAGTTCTTGCCGCTCTTGCACGCCGAGGCGCGGGCCGTGCTCTCGGTCGCGTACAGGTGGCAGCTGCCGCAGGCGGGCAGGGTGAAGCTGCCGGTGACCGGGCCGGTGTAGAGCACCTCGACGGACTCCGGGCTGTCGTTGCTGACGGTCACCGGGATGCCGCCGCCGGACGCGGTGGTCGGCAGCTTCCGGCCGGCGGCCGGCTCGTGCTCGGCGATCTCCGCGGCGATGGCGATCTTCTGCGCGAGCGCCCGGTGCTTGTCGTGCGGGTACTTCTTGGTGAAGTCGTGCAGGGTGTCGACGGCCGCGCCGAACTCGGCGCTGCGGTACTGGTCCACGCCGCAGGCGTAGGTGCCGGACTGGACGTACCCCTGGGCCTTGCGGGCGTCCTTGGCCAGCGTGCCGGAGATGCCCACGTTGTCGCCGGGCAGGGCGGACGCCCGGGTGGCGAGCTGCCGCAGGCGCTCGGTGGCCCCGCACGGGTCATGGCCGCCCAGGCCGCCGGCGGCTCCGCTGATCGCGGACCGGACGGCCGGTTCGACCTTCGCGGCCTGCGGCGAGCCGGGGAACATGGTGAGCAGCTCGCTCAGGTGGTCGTCGCTGCCGCCGGACACCGACGGGTCCTTCGCCAGATCGGTCACCCCGCACTCGTACAGCGAGGTCGCCAGGCGCTCGTCGGGCCAGGACGCGAGGTCGCCGACGCCGCTCTTGCCGAAGGCGGCGGGGACGGTCCGCAGGTAGGTCAGCGGGGCGATCGCGTCGCAGTACTGCTTCTGCTCGAACGGCGCGCCGACGGTCTTGTAGTAGGTGGTCAGCCGGTCCGGCACGCGCCGGGCGGCCCGGGAGCCCGCGTGGTGCTCGCTGAGGTCGCGATAGGCGGCCAGGGCCGTGCGGTAGTCGGGCTGCGCCGCGGCGAACGGCTTGGCCTTCGCGGCCTGGACGAGGTGGTCCGCCGTGTCCAGGCGCTCCAGCAGCATCTTCTGGGTGGCCTCGTCCTTGGCGCCGCCGTAGGCGACGACGGCACCGGCGGGCGCGGCGAGCAGCACCAGGCCGAGCAGCAGCGCGAGCGGCGCGCGGGCCGGCCACACCAGCCGGGTGCGGCGGGCGCGGGCCGCGCCGTGCGCGGCGGCCAGCACCAGGAACGCCAGGTAGGCGACGACCACGCCGCCGGACACCCCGTCGGCGTCCGCGGGCAGCGCGGCGAACAGCAGCCCGGCGGTGGCCGCCCAGCACACCAGCATCGCGAACCAGCGCCGCGTCACGGCGTAACCGAGGCCGAGGCCGCTGAGGTTGAGCACCGCCACGGCGGCCTGCCGCACCCCGTCCGGCGGCGCCGGCGGAGCGGCGGGCGCCGCGGGCGCGGGGGGCGGCAGCAACGGCGGCGGGCCGGCCGGCAGCGGCGGAGCCGCATACCCGCCCCCCGGCGTCCCGCCCTGCGGTGCCGCGTTCTGCGGCCACGCGCCGCCCGCCGCCCACGGGTTCACCGGCCCTTCGGCGGCCTGCGCCGGTGCTCCGAAGACCTGAGGTGCGCGGTCTCCCGGCGCGTCCTCGGCCCGCGGCGCGGCGCCCGCCGCCGGCTCCACGGTCGCCGGCTCCACGGTGTCGCGCGGCACGACGCTGTCGCGCGGTTCAACTCCCCGCGGCGCGGCGCCCGCCGCCGGCTCCGCGGTCTCCGGCGCGACGGTGTCGCGCGGTTCGACGCCCTTCGGCGCGGCGTCCGCCGCCGGCTCGATGCCGTCGCGCGGTGCGGCGCTGCGCGGCGCCCCGCCGTTCCCGTCGTCCCCGGCGCGCTCGCCGTTCTCGGCGTGCGGATTCCCGGACATGGCCCAGCCCCCTCAACCCCGGCCCTCGGCCGGTCCCGCCCCCGGCGCGTCACACCTGCCCCTTGCAGGGACGCGCCCACGAAAGATGTCGTGCGAGAAGGTTGCCTCGGGTTCCCAGCTCGCGCACGTACTTTATCGGGGCCCCACGACAGAGATCACCGGAGCCCGGAAACGGCGAACCGCCGTGCGCAGCAGGGGGCTTCGGGCCCAGGAGCCCGGAGGCCGGAGCCCGGAAACGGCGAACCGCCGTGCGCGGGACGGGGCCTGTCCCGGGCACGGCGGTTCTGTTCGGGGCCGGGGCGGGGGTCAGGCCCGCCCCGGCGGGGGTGTCAGCTTCCCTGGCAGGTCAGCACGGGGTTGACCCAGTCGCCGTGGTCGTTGCCGTTGCCGTCGCCGCCGTCGCCGACCGACAGGTCGAGGACCTGGCCGCCGGTGACGGGCACGTCGATGGCCACCGGCGCCGACTTCCCGTTGAGTACGGCCGTGGTGGTGAGCACCTTGCCGTCGAGGATCACCGAGAAGGTGACGGTGCCCGGGTCGCCGTTGTCCACGCCGACCAGCGCGGTGAACCGGCTGCAGCCGCCGCCCAGATAGATCTGCACGTCACTGGGCGAGTTGGTGCCCAGGCCCTTGGCGTAGGTGACGCCGCCGAGCTTGAGCGGGGTGCCGTCGTTCGCCGCGGTGTTGCCGACGCTCTGGTCCCGCTCGACCGGGCCCCAGCCGTTGGTCGCCGACAGGAACGTCAGGTCGCTGACCTGGCTCTGGCCCGCGGGCGGCGGCGCCGGAACGGATCCGACGAAGCGGGTGTCCGCCGGCTTGGCCGTCGCACCGGCCTGCCGCAGGGTCGCGGTGGCCGTGAGCGGGCTGGCCTTGGCCGGGTTCTGGGGCGCCGTGACGTCCCAGCTGAAGGTGGCCGAGGAGCCGCCGACGATCTTGTCGACGGACGGCGGCGTCGAGGCCTGGCTCACCGTCCATCCGTCGGGTGCGGCGAGCGCCGCGGTCACGCCGGTGGCCACCGGGGCGCCGGCCGGCAGCTGCACGGTCGCCGTGGCGGTGAAGTGCTGCCCGGCGCGCACCGATCCGGGGACCGCGAGGGACACCGACGAGCGCGGCGCGCTCGGCATCCGGTAGGTCGCCGCGTCGTACCGGGGGCTGTCGTTCTGCGCGACGGTGAGCGAGGAGGCGTAGCTGCCGTAGTTCGTCAGGGCGACCTTGCCGAGTCCGCCGGTGGAGCCGTCGAGGTTCCAGACCGCGATGGCCACGGTGTTGTCGCCGTTCGGGTTCAGGATGCCGTTGGGCACCGGGAAACTGTGCTGCGGGCCCAGGTAGTTGACGTAGTTGCCGACGTCCCAGCCGTTGACGTACAGCTCCGCCCGGTACTTGCGCGACGCGTCGTCGGAGATGGTCAGGCCGAGCGAGGTGTCCTGGCCCTTGGGCAGGTCCAGCGCGACGTGGGTGCTGTACCAGGACACGCCGGGGGTGGTGTCGGTGGCCGGCAGGGTGACCGGCTGCCAGCTGTCCGTGGGGTAGCCGGGCAGCGGGTATCCGGCGCGCTCGCCGTACAGGCCGCCGGAGTTGAGCGGTCCGCGGACGCCGTCGAGCAGCGTCTCGCCGCCGCGGACGCCCTGCAGGCGCCAGGTGACGGTGCCCAGCGGGTTGCCGGTGAGCGTCGCGCCGGTCAGGCCGCGGGCGGCCTTGTTGCCGTTGGACGCGTTGTAGTCCTCCTCGTGGCCCATGTTGACGGTCAGCACGGAGAGCACGTTGTCGCCGCCGTCCTTCACCAGGCCCGCGGGGAACGTGTACGTCTTCTGGCCGTCGGCGGTGGCGCTGCCGAGGAAGGTGCCGTTGAGCCACACCGAGGAGGCCGCGGCCTTCCCGCCGCTCTGCGCGGACAGGGTGATGCCGGTCTCCTTGCCGGTTCCGGTGAAGCGGCCGCGGTACCAGGTGCTGCCGGTGTGGAAGCCGTAGTCGTCGGCGAAGAGCACCGGCAGGCTGCCGGGGCTGGTGGTGCTGTTCGACGTCATCTTGTCGGCCACCTGCCAGCCGGAGTCGTCGAAGCCCGGCTGGGACTCGGGCGACTCCTGGACGTGCTTCCAGCCGGTGAGCGCGGGCAGGGTGACCGGTGCCGCGGTGGCGACGGAGCCGGTGAGGCTGCCGGTCGGCGTGGCCGTGGTGTGGACGGTCCGCCCGTTCCAGGTGACGGTGGTCGCGGTGCCGAAGACCTCGATGGCCGGGTCGGTGCCGTTGTCGCCGGTGAGGGCGAGGGTGCCGCCGACGGCGGTGGCGCCGCGCAGCAGGTGCGTGCCGCGGACCAGGACCGGGCCGGCGGAGGTGTCCTGCCGCCAGAAGGTCTTGGCGGTGTCGGTGTCGGCGAGCAGCAGCAGGAGCGGGTGGCCGCCGCCGCTGATCTGGACCCGGGTCAGGCCGGTGTGGCTGTAGTTCAGGCGCAGGTCGCCGGTGGCCGGGTCCCAGGTGGAGGTGACGCTGCCGCCGGTCGCGGTGACCGTGGGCCTGGTCGCGTACTTCAGCACCGTCTCGCCGTCGGTGCCGTGGTCGCCGTAGAGCACCGCGACGTCACGCCCGCCGATGGTGGCGTTCGTCATGATCTCGGAGGTGGAGTACTGGAGCTTGTTGCCGCCGAGGTCGTAGTCGGCGACGATGATCTTGCTCTGCCGCCCGTCGAGACCGATCGAGGTTCCGGGCTGCTGCGGGATGGTGTAGACGGGCGCGGTCGAGGGCGAGCCGGTGGCCACGTCGATGGCGTCGATGGTCACGAACGTGCCGCTGGCCGAGGCGTTCTTCGCGCCGGTGACCACGATCTTCAGGGTGTGCGCGCCGGACGTCAGCCCGCTCGCCTGGAAGGCGACGTACTGGTTCTGCTTGCTGGAGCTGTACAGGTCGACGGTCTTGACCTTGGTGCCGTCCAGGTACACGTCGGCGGTGCCGTGGTTGCTGTCCAGGTTGCTGATCCACTTCACGCCGGTGCCGGTGAAGGGGACGCTGACGCTGTCGCCCGCGGTGCTGCTGAACGACTCGGTGTGCTGGTAGTCGCCGCCGGTGTAGTTCTGCTCGGAGCCGACGTGCGACCAGCTGCCGGTGTAGGCGAGCGTGGCGTCCCGGTCGTCGTAGGTGTAGCCGGCGTGCGCGCCGAGGTCGAGGGTCACATGGGCGCTGTCACTGCTGGTGGCCGTGGAGTCGGCGTGCCGCAGCACGTGGAACTGCGTGCCGGTGTCCGGGTTGACCCGCGCGGTGTCGATGATCTTCGCGTTGTCGGTGGGCGTGGCCGGCAGCCCGTCGGTCTTGGTGAGCGGGGCGACGGCCTGGGTGAAGTAGCCGATCAGCTTGTCCTCGTCGAACTTCGGGTCGAGCTGCCGGTTCTCCCGGATCGCGGCGCCGTAGTCGTACGAGGTGTAGTTCTGCGGCTCGCCCAGCCAGCCCCAGTTGGTGCCGCCGTAGAGCATGTAGAAGCTCTGCGAGGTCGCGCCGACCGCGATGTTCTGCTTGTAGAAGACGTTTGCGAACTGGTCGTTGATCAGCTGCGCGCACTTGTCGTAGCCGGGGCCGCCCCAGGGGTCGAAGGCGCCGCCCTGGAACTCGGCGGTCTCCAGCGGCTTTCCGGCCGGGTGGTCGTAGCTGAGGTCCGGCACGCCGTTCCACTTGGACGGGTTGCTGCAGTTGAAGCCCTGCGGGTAGGAGTCGGCGCCGTCCACGGCCAGGGCGGCGTCCCCGGAGTTGAACGTGCCGTTGTTGTTGCCGACCAGCGGCACGGTGATGCCGTCGGCGGTGGCCTTGTCCTCCATGTGCTTCATGTAGGTGCGGCCCGCGGCGCTGCCGTTGTAGTACTCGTTCTCCACCTGGTACTCGATGACCGAGCCGGTGCCGTCGGTGAGCTGGTGGCGGGCGATGATGCGGTCGATCTGGGTCTGCCACTCGTCGCTGTACTTCAGGTACGCGGGGTCGCTGGTGCGGGTGTTGCCCGCCTTCGACGACAGCCAGCCCGGGAAGCCGCCGCCGTCCACCTCCGCGTTGATGTACGGGCCGGGGCGGGCGATCACGTAGATGCCCAACTGGTCGGCGATGTCCAGGAGTTTGTCGACGTCGCGGACGCCGGTGAAGTCGTAGACCCCGGGCGCCGGGGAGTGGTAGCCCCAGTCGAAGTACAGGGAGACGGCGTTGAATCCGCCCGCCTTCATCTTCTCCAGCACGTCGCGCCACAGGTCCTGGCTGGGGAGCCGGAAGTAGTGGAACTCCCCCGACCACAGGTAGGTGCGCTTGCCGTCGATCATGAAGGAGTAGCCGTCGTAGGTGACGGTGTGCTTGGCGTCCGGTGCGGTGGTGCTGCCGGCCGCCGAGGCCGGGCCTCCGGCCGCGAAGGAGTCGGCGGTCGCGCCCAGGCCCAGGACCAGGGCGAGGGTGGCGCCGATCGCCAGGCAGCGCCGGAGCATCCGGCGGCCTGTGCGGTGAGCTGACATGCGGGACCTCCACGGGGTGCGCCGGGTGGCCGTGGGGCACTGCACTCGCCCCCGTGCTCACCGGGACACTCAGGCTTCAGGGTGGGGGGGTGCGCGGTTTCGTTGGTTTGCGTCTGGGAGTGTTGCAGTGGGCCTTGTCGCACGCAACCATTCGGACAGAAATCATCGGCCATGCGACCCGCCCCACCGCCCACTAGGCTGATCCGGGGACGTGCGCGGAGGCACCAGAGGACCATCCGCGCAGGCCACGACAGGGGACGGGGATGCCCATGACGACACCGGACAGCTCTCGCCGAGCAGTACTCCTGACAGTCGACGACGACCCGGGGGTCTCGCGCGCGGTGGCACGCGATCTGCGCCGGCGCTACGGCGAGCGCTACCGCGTGGTGCGCGCCGAGTCCGGCAGCTCGGCGCTGGACGCGCTCAAGGAGATCAAGCTGCGCGGCGACCTGGTCGCCGTGATCCTGGCGGACTACCGGATGCCGGAGATGAACGGCATCGAGTTCCTCGAGCGCGCCATGGACATCCACCCCGGCGCCCGCCGGATCCTGCTCACCGCCTACGCGGACACCGGTGCGGCGATCGACGCCATCAACGTCGTCGACCTCGACCACTACCTGCTCAAGCCGTGGGACCCGCCGGAGGAGAAGCTCTATCCGGTCCTGGACGACCTGCTGGACAGCTGGCTCAACTCCGACCACCGCCCGGTGCCCGAGATCAAGGTGGTCGGCCACCGCTGGTCGGCCCGCTCGTCCGGCGTCCGGGAGTTCCTGGCCCGCAACCAGGTGCCGTACCGCTGGTACCTGTCGGACCAGGCCGAGGGGCAGCGGCTGCTGGCCGCGGCCGGGCACGACGGGATGCGGCTGCCGCTGGTGATCGCCCCCAGCGGCGACGTGCTCGTCGAACCCTCCGACCAGGACCTGGCGGTCCAGGTGGGGCTGGCCACCAGCCCCACCGAGGACTTCTACGACCTGGTGGTCATCGGCGCCGGCCCGGCCGGGCTCGGCGCGGCGGTCTACGGGGCCTCCGAGGGGCTGCGCACCGTCCTGGTGGAGCGCAGCGCCACCGGCGGGCAGGCCGGGCAGAGCGCCCGGATCGAGAACTACCTGGGCTTCCCCGACGGGGTCTCCGGCGCCCAGCTCACCGACCGGGCCCGCCGCCAGGCCAACCGGTTCGGCGCCGAGCTGCTCAGCGCCTGCGAGGTCACCTCCCTGGAGGTGAGCGGCCCCACCCGCACCGTGCGGTTCGCCGACGGTTCCGCGGTCTCCGCGCAGAGCGTCATCCTCACCACCGGCGTCAACTACCGCCTGCTGGACGTGCCCGGCATGGCCGAGTTCACCGGCCGCGGCGTGTACTACGGGTCGGCGCTCACCGAGGCCGCGGGCTGCGAGAACCATGACGTCTACATCGTCGGCGGCGCCAACTCGGCCGGCCAGGCGGCGGTCTACCTGTCGCGGACCGCCAAGTCGGTGACCCTGCTGGTGCGCGGGCCCTCGCTGGAGGCGTCCATGTCGCACTACCTGATCCAGCAGATCGCCGCGATCCCCACCATCCACGTGCGCACCGCTACCGAGGTGGCCGCGGCGCACGGCGGGGAGCACCTGGAGAGCCTGGCGCTGCGCGACCGGGCGACCGGGCAGACCGAACTGGTCGACACCCAGCGGCTGTTCGTCTTCATCGGCGCCGCGCCGCGCACCGGCTGGCTGGAGGGCGTGGTCCGCCGCGACGACCACGGCTTCGTGCTGACCGGCCCCGACCTGTCGGCCGACGGCAAGCGCCCGCCCGGCTGGGAGCCGGACCGGCTGCCGTTCCACCTGGAGACCAGCGTCCCCGGCGTCTTCGCGGCCGGCGACGTCCGCGCGGAGTCCGCCAAGCGCGTGGCGTCCGCGGTCGGCGAGGGCGCGATGGCCGTCATGCTCGTGCACCGCTACCTGGAGGGCCTGTGACCGCGCACCCGCTGCCCTGCAACCCGTCCGAACTGCGGACGCTGTTCCTCTTCGAGAAGCTCTCCTCCGACCAGCTGGAGCAGCTGTGCCGGGCCGGCCGGGTGGAGGCCGTGGACCCCGGCCCGGTGTACGCCGAGGGCGACCCGGCGACGTGCTTCTACGTGCTGCTGGAAGGCACCGTCGTCACCTCCCGCCGGGTCGGCGACGACGACGTGGAGATCACCCGCACCTCCCAGCGCGGCGTGTACGCCGGGGCTTTCCAGGCGTACCTGGGCGACCGGGTGCCGCAGCTCTACACCAACTCGATGCGGGTCACCGTCCCGTCGCGGTTCTTCGTGCTGGCCGCCGACGAGTTCTCCCGGATCGTGCACGACTGGTTCCCGATGGCCGTGCACCTGCTGGAGGGGCTGTTCTTCGGCAACCAGGCGTTCCAGCAGCGGGTCAGCCAGCGTGAGCGGCTGCTGGCGCTCGGCTCGCTGTCCGCCGGGCTCACCCACGAGCTCAACAACCCCGCGGCGGCCGCGCTGCGGGCCACCTCGGCCCTGCGCGAACGCGTGGCGGGGATGCGGCACAAGCTGAAGATCCTGGCCGGCGGCCCCTACCGGCAGGCCGACCTGGACGCCCTGGTGGGCATCCAGGAGCGCGCCGCCGAGCGGGTCGCCAAGGCCGAGGAGCTGAGCCCGCTGGAGGCCTCCGACCAGGAGGACGCGGTCGCGGACTGGCTGGACGACCACGGGATCTCCGGCGGCTGGGACCTGGCGCCGGTGTTCGTCCAGGCGGGCCTGGACGAGGAGTGGCTCGACCAGGTGGCGGCGGCGGTGGACTCCGAGCTGCTGGAGAGCGCGCTGCGCTGGCTGAACTACACGGTCGAGACCGAGCTGCTGATGACCGAGATCGAGGACTCCACGACCCGCATCTCGGGCCTGGTGAACGCCGCCCGGCAGTACTCCCAGCTGGACCGGGCGCCGTACCAGGTGGTCGACATCCACGAGCTGCTCGCGAGCACGCTGCAGATGCTCGCCGGGAAGATCGGCGACGGGGTCAAGGTGGTCAAGGAGTTCGACCAGACGCTGCCGCGCATCCCGGCCTACCCGGGCGAGCTGAACCAGGTGTGGACGAACCTGATCGACAACGCGGTGTCGGCGATGGACGGCAGCGGGACGCTCACCGTGCGCACCTGGCGGGAGCACGGCAGGCTGGCCGTGGAGTTCCGGGACAACGGTCCCGGCGTCCCGGAAGAGATCCGCGAGCGGATCTTCGAGCCCTTCTTCACCACCAAGCCGGTGGGACAGGGCACCGGTCTGGGCCTCGACATCTCGTGGCGGATCGTCGTGAACAAGCACCACGGCGACCTGCAGGTCGAGTCGCAGCCGGGCGACACCCGGTTCCGGGTGCTGCTGCCGCTGACCGCCGCGGAGTCCGACGCCGAGGAGGCTACTGCCGTATGACCACATCCGAGACCCCGGGGATCGACCCCAGCGTGCCGCCCAGCGGTGAGGGCTGCGCGGACTGCGACAAGGCGGGCGGATGGTGGCTCCACCTGCGCCGCTGCACCGCGTGCGGCCACATCGGCTGCTGCGACAGCTCCCCGGCCCAGCACGCCGGCGCGCACGCCAGGGCCACCGGTCACGACGTGGTGCGCAGCTTCGAGCCCGGCGAGGACTGGTTCTGGAACTACCGCACCGAGAGCTATCTGGAGGGCCCGGACCTGGCCCCGCCGATCAGTCACCCCATGGCCCAGACGGTGCCGGGCCCGGCGGACCGGGTGCCGGCCGACTGGCAGTCGCACCTGCACTGAGCCGCGGCGAAGGGCCGCCGGGCGAGGCGGCACACGGGTGGGCCGGACCCTGACGACCGGCCCACCCTGGTGCCGGACCCCGCGGGGTGTTCCGCGGGGCCCGGGCCTTGCGGTGTCACCTAGCGGGCGAGGAGTTCCATCTCCGCCAGCGAGGTGGTGGTGGCACCGCTGTTGGCGGTCACCGCCAGCCGGTAGCTGGTGTACGCGCCCGGCTGGGCGATCTCGAACGGCCGGGTCTGCAGGCGGTCGGTGAACTTCTCACCGCTCCTGCTGTCCAGCGTCGTCCAGTGCTGGCCGTCGTTCGACCCCTGGAGCTGCCAGCTCGCCGGGTCCTGCCCCGCGGTGGTGGCCGAGGTCAGGGTGTAGAACGCGGCCTTCTGGCCGTCCTTGCCGGCGTAGGCGTAGTCGATCACCGGGGTCGCGGTGGAGAAGCTCACCCGGGTGGCCGAGGTGTTGTCGAACAGGCCGGAGACGTCGGTGCCGTCGGCGGCCTTGCCCGTGCCGAGGCCGGGGCCGGTGGTGTCGGTGAGCGGCTTCGGGGTCTGCCCGGCCGGCGTCAGCGACGGCGGCAGCGCGTCCTTCCCGGTGCCCCACGATGACGGCTTGGCGCCCATGGTGAAGTCGAGCACCGCGCCGTTCCTGAGCTGGTCGCCGGTCAGGTAGACCTTGTCCCAGCTCTTGCCGTTGACCTTCAGCGACTGGATGTAGACGTTGCTCCGGCTGTTGTTCGGAGCGTTGACGACAATGCTGCGGCCGTTGTCCAGGTGGACGGTGGCCCGGGTGAACAGCGGGGAGCCGATCACGTAGTTGTCGTTGCCGACCTGGAGCGGGTAGAAGCCCAGCGCGCTGAAGATCTGCCAGGTCGAGGTGGCGCCGTTGTCCTCGTCGCCGGGGTAGCCCTGGCCGATCTGGCTGCCGGTGAACAGCCGCTGCTGGATCTCCCGGACGACCGCCTGGGTCTTGGCGGGGGCGCCGGCGTAGTCGTACATGTACGGGATGCCGAAGGAGGGCTGGTTGCTCATGCCCAGCTCGCCCATGCGGACGTCGCGCGCCTCGATCATCTCGTGGATGGTGCCGCCGTAGCCGCCGGCGTCGCCGTCAGCGGTCTCCTGGGTGGCGAAGAAGGTGTCGAGCTTCTGCTCGAGCTTCTGCTGGCCGCCGTAGAGCGACGCGACGCCGTTCGGGTCCTGCGGCACGGTGAAGGCGTAGTTCCACGCGTTCGTCTCGGTGTACTCGTTGCCCCACTGCTGCGGGTCGAAGGCGGAGTCGGCCACCCGCCACGAGCCGTCGGCCTTGCGGCCCTCGAAGAAGCCGACGTTCTTGTTGAAGATGGTGGTGTAGTTCAGCGCCCTGGCCAGGAAGTAGTCGGACTCCTCCTGGTAGCGCGCACGGTCGGCCTTCGAGGTGCTCGGGTCCGAGGCGAGCTTGGCGGCCATGGTGCCGATGCCGTAGTCGTTGATGTAGCCGTCCAGCGACCACGAGACGCTGCCGCCCTGGGCGGTGTTGGTGTAGCCGGTGAACTCCGAGGTGTCCAGGCCCTTGCGGCCGACGCCGGACTGGGTGGGCACCACGGTGGCGTTCTTCACCGCGGCCGCGTAGGCGGCCTTGGCGTCGAAGTTGTCGACGCCCTTGGCGAAGGCGTCGGCGAAGGCCACGTCGGAGCTGGTGCCGGTCATCAGGTCGGCGTAGCCCGGCGAGGACCAGCGCGAGGTCCAGCCGCCGTCCTTGTACTGCTGGACGAAGCCGTCGGCGAGCTCACCGGCGGTCTTGGACTCCAGCAGGGAGTAGGCCGGCCACTCGCTGCGGTAGGTGTCCCAGAAGCCGTTGTTGACGTAGACCTTGCCGTCCTTCACCTGGGCGCCGGTCTCGGTGGGCGTGCTGGGGCCCTGCTTGGAGAAGGCGCTCGCGTACTGGTAGGCCGGCTTGGCCGCGGTACCGGTGTTCTCCGAGGCGGAGTTGGGGTACAGGTTCATCCGGTACAGGTTCGAGTACAGCGTGGTCTGCTGGTCGGCGCTGGCGCCCTCCACCTCGACCTTGCCGAGCTTGGCGTTCCACGCCTGCCCGGCGTGGTTCTTGACCGCGTCGAAGTCGGTGCCGGCCGGGATCTCCAGGTCGAGGTTCTTCTTGGCCTGGGCGGCGCTGATGAAGGACGTGGCGATGCGCATCGTCACGACCTTGTTCTTCGACGTGTCGAACTGGGCGTAGCCGGTGACGTTGTCGCGGCCCTGGCCGGTCGTCTTCGTCGCGGTGCCCGGCGCCTGGTCGAACTCGGCGTGCACGAACATCCGGCTGGCCCCGGTGGACAGGCCGCTGCGGTGCTCCGACCAGCCGTCGAGGGTGCCCTTGGCGGCGTCGAAGGTGAGGCCGCCGTTGTTGTCGATGTTGTCGAAGAGCAGGTTTCCGGTGTCACCGGTGAAGGTGAAGCGGAACTCCGCGGCGTGGTCGGTGGGCGCGATCTCCGCCTTGATGCCGTTGGTGAACGTCACCCCGTAGTAGTTCGGCTTCGCCGTCTCGTCGGAGTGCCGGAACGGCAGGGCGCGGGCCGAGCGGTTGAGGTTCGGGGTGCCGGTGGCACCGGACGGCATGACCTGGAACAGGTCGCGGTCGCCCATCCACGGGCTCGGCTCGTGGCTGATGCCGAGGGCCTGCAGCGTGGGGAGGTTGTCCGCGTTGTTCTGCGCGGCGTAGCTGTACTCCCAGCTGTCGGAGCCCGCGTCGGTGACCGGGGTGAAGAAGTTGAAGCCGTTCGGCACCGCGGTCAGCGGCAGGTTGTTGCCGCGCGAGAAGGAGCCGGAGGAGTTGGTGCCGCGCCGGGTGTCGACGCGGTCCACGAAGGTCCCGCCGGCCCGGGCGGGCGGCACGTTGGCGATGGTCAGGTCGTCGATCCAGCCCTTGAACTGGGTCGAACCGCCGTCGCCCGAGGTGCCCTTGGGGTCGTCGTAGCCGAGCAGGACGCGGTCGATGGTCTTGCCCGCGGCGACCTTGCCGAGTTCGGCGGAGACCTGGTTCCACTGCGAGGCGTAGAGCACCTTGGCGGCGCCCTGGCCCTGCGGGGACAGCTCGTTGCCGTACTCGTCCTGCGCCTTCTGCTGCAGCTGGCTGAGGTAGGTGCCGTCGGTGAAGTGCAGGTCGATCGACGCGTACGTGCTCGGGTAGGCGAGGTCCCCGCCGGTCAGCTCCGGGAAGATCTCGTAGCTGAGCCGGGTGTTCGGGTTGACCTTGACGTTGACGTCGTACAGCTTGTTGTAGGCGTGCACCGCACCCGACTGGGTGTGGGTGCCCGCGTACTCCAGGGCCTTCAGCCCGGTGAAGCCGACGCTTCCCTTGACGTCAGGGCCGGAGGACGGGCCCTTGCCGACCTCGGTGGTCATCCCCGCGGTGGGCGGCTTGGCCGCCGAGCCGTCGGACAGGATCAGGTCGGCGAGCTGCACGATCGGGTCGCCGTGGTTGGCGCTGACGTTCAGCCGGTAGTAGCGGTAGGCGCCCGGCGTGGCGACGTCGTACACCTTGGACTTGAAGCGGCCGGGGAAGTCCTGGCCGGTCCTGCTGTCCACGGTCGTCCAGTCGGTGCCGTTCGCCGACCCCTGCAGCTGGAAGTCCTTCGGGTCGCGGCCCGGGGAGTCGTTCGCCGAGGTCAGCGCGTACTTCTTGACCGTGACGTCACCGCTGAGCTGGTACTGCAGCCACCCGGTGGAGTTGAACGTCAGCCACTTGGTGTTGGGGTCCTCGTCGGCGGCGTTGGCCGCGACCTCGTTCGGCGGGTTGTCCGAGTTGGAGGTGACGGCGGTGATCTTGTCCTTGATGCTTCCGGCGACCACCGGCAGGGTGCCGGCGGTCACGCCGGACACCAGCGGCTTGCCGTCCTTGCCCGTCTCCGCCGTGTCGGCGGCGGGCTGCGGCTGGCCGGTCTCGAAGGACGTGGTGAACGCGGGCGGCTCGCCCCCTTGGCCGGTGTCGGCGTGGGCGAGCGCGGTCACGGGGACGGACAGGGCCAGGGATACCGCCCCTGCCAGCATGGATCTGGCGAGGGTACGGCGGGCACGGCCACTACTCATGGAGAGCTGCCTCTCTGCTTCGTTGCCACCGGCGGCGGTGCCGGCGGCGCGTGCCGACCGCCGCGCCCGTCCCGAGGGCGCGGCGGTCGGCCGGGGGGTGGGTCCCACGGCTGCCTGACGGAACGTCAGGCGTTACGTCCGCTGAGCGCGTACAGCGCCAGCCGGGTGTCGTCGGGCAGGGTGATCGAGACGGCGGTCCTGCTGCTGTCCAGCGGGACCGTCAGGTGCCAGATGTTCACGGCGACGCCGTCCGGCTTGCCCTGCGCGTTGTAGCGGCTGTCGGCGTGGATCGCCGGGTCCTCCCCGAGCCGGGGGGAACCGGCCGCCCAGTCGGTGGCCGCCAGGTGCACGGAGCCGGTGGTGCCGTCGGCGTAGTGCACGGTCGCGGTGCCGTTCACATCGCCGTGGTGGGCGGTGAGCAGCACGTCCAGCGCGGAGTAGCTGCGCGGCACGAGCGCCACCGTCTGGCCGTGGGCGGGCGCGAAGTTGGGCGCGCTGCCGGTGGTGTCGGGGAACGTGTAGGCGTGGCCGCCCAGGACCCCGGTGCCGGGCGCGGGCAGCTGCTCGGCCGGGAAGCTGGTGCCGGTGCCGTCGAAGTCGGCGCCGGTGGCCCCGGCCGTGCTCACGCCGTCCACGGTGTACTGCGCGGACAGGTCCTGGACGCAGGAGCCGGTGCTGCCCGTGCAGGTGGCGGTCGTCACCGAGACGGGCAGCGTCCGGGTGACCGAAGGCCCGTCCTCCTGGGTGACCTTGACCGTGACCTGGTAGGTCCCGTCGGGCGTACCGGCCGGGGCGGTGATGTGCACCGGCACGTCGTGGGTGGCGGGCACGGTGTTCGAGCGCACCTGGAACGTAGCCTGCTTGGGCTCGACGGTCAGCGGCGCGGGCGCGCTGATGCTGACCGTGCCGGCCGCGACGCCGGGCGCGGTGAGCACCGCGGAGACCGTGGCGTCGGTGGCCGTGCCGCCGCCGAGCACGCCCACCGAGGACGGCGTCACGGCCGCCGCGGTGTGGCGCTGGGTGTCGGGCGCGTTGTCCAGGGTGGGCGGCGCGTCGGACTTGGCGGTGCCCCACGTGGACGGGGTGGTGCCCAGGGTGAGGTCGATGTCGCGGCCCGCCCTGATGTCACCGGTGGTGAGGTACGTGTGGCTGAGCTTCTTGCCGCCCAGCTGCGCGGACTGGATGTAGCGGTTGCTGTCCGAGCTGCCCGGGGCGGTGATCGTCAGCGAGCCCTTGGGGTAGTACCGCTTGTCCAGGGTGACGTCGACCCGGTTGAACAGCGGCGTGGACAGCCCCCACAGGTCGGTGCCGGGCGTCATCGGGTAGATGCCGATCGCGGACAGCACCTGCCACGACGACATGGTTCCCAGGTCGTCGTTGCCGGTCACGCCGTTGGGCGCGTCGGTGAACAGGGTCAGCGCGGCGTGCACCACGTCGGTGGTCTTCCACGGCTGCCCGGTGGACAGGTACGTGTACGGCGCGCTCAGGTCGGGCTCGTTCTGCGGGTTGTACTTGTCCTGGTTGTAGTACGAGTACGGCCCGTTGACCCACACGTTGCGGGCGGTGCCCGCCGGGTCCTTCAGCAGCTGGTCGTAGGCGAAGAACGAGTCCAGCCGGGAGTTGGCGGTGTCGGTGCCGCCGACCAGGCCGACCAGCCCGGGCACGTCCTGCGGCACCAGCCACATGTACTGCCACGAGGTGCCCTCGTGGAAGCCGGCGCTGTTGGCCGGGTCGGACGGGCCGACGAACGCGCCGTCGTTGTTGCGGGCGCGGAAGAAGCCCGTGGAGGGGTCCAGGATGTTGCGGTAGTTCTGGCCGCGGGCCAGGTACTTCCGGGCGTCGTCGCCGTGGCCGAGGCTCTTGGCCATCCCGCCGAGCGCGGCGTCGGCGAGCGCGTACTCCAGCGTGGCCGACGGGCCGTGCTGGTAGTCGTCGTCACCGGGCTTGGGCTGCGGGCGCGTCGGGTCGTAGGGGACGTAGCCGTTGGCCAGGTACTCCGGGTCGGCCTGGCGCACCGCGGACGGCGATGAGTCCGGCGCCGCGGCGTCCACGTGCTTCTTCAGCGCCTGGTACGCCTCCTCCTCGTGACCCTTGAGCAGGCCCTGCCGGTAGGCGTCGACGAGGAACGGGGTGACCGGGTCGCCGGTCATGATGTTCGTCTCGACGGTGGCGTAGCCCCAGCGCGGCAGCTGGCCGCTCTGCTGCGCGACCTTCAGCAGCGACAGCGCCATGTCCCGGGACTCGGCCGGCGCCAGCAGCGAGAGCAGCTGCTCCTGGGTGCGGTAGGTGTCCCACAGGGACCAGTTCTGGTAGTACGTCGAGCCGTCGCCGGCGTGCACCTTGGCGTCCCAGCCGGTGTAGCGGCCGTCGACGTCGCTGCCGATGTTGGGCGCGAGGAACGCGCGGTACATCGAGGAGTAGAAGGTCCGCTGCTGCTCGTCCGTGCCGCCCTGCACCCGGATCTGGCTCAGCCGGGACTGCCAGGAGGCGGTGGCCGCGTCCTTGGTCGCGTCGAACGTGCCGCCGCCCTCGGCCGCCAGGTTCTTCGCGGCGCCGGCCGCGTCCACCCACGACAGCGAGGTGACGGCGGTGACGCTGTGGTTCTGCGTCGCGTCGAACCGCACGTAGGCGCCGTTCAGGCCGGAGCCGGTGGAGGCGTGGCTGCCCGCGGTGACGGTCGAGCCGCTCCAGGTGCCGTAGGAGGCGAACGGCCGGTCGAACCGCGTCTCGGTGTACACGGTGTACGGCTGGGTGTCCTGGCAGAAGCCGCGGCCGGTGATCGCGGTGACCACGGTGCGGTCGTCGAGCACGGTCACCGTGCTGCTCGTCACCTTGTGCAGCGCCTGCCCGGCGTTGAGCAGCACGTTGGCCTGGTCGGTGGCGGGGAAGGTGTAGCGCTGCCAGCCCGTGCGGGCGGTGGCGCTCAGCTCCGCGGTGATGCCGGTGCCCAGCTTCACCTTGTAGTAGCCGGGCGACGCGGTCTCGTCGCTGTGCTTGAACGCCGCGGCGTACTGGGCGTCGTCGGTCGAGTTCACCGCGCCCGTCGTGGGCAGCACCGGCAGGTCGCCGCCGAGGCCGCAGCCCACGCCGGACAGGTGCACCGAGCTGAAGCCGCGGATGTGGTCCTGGTTGTAGTCGTACCCCGTGTTGTGACCGGTGTCGGGCGACAGCTGCACCATGCCGAACGGCACCGCCGCACCGGGGTAGGTGTTGCCGTCGTTCTGGGTGCCGATGAAGGAGTTGACCAGGTGGGTCAGGTCTCCGCTGCCGGTACCTGTCGCCAGCGCGGGCTGCGCGGGCAGCATTGCCGCAACCGCCGCGGCGAAGGCGGCGACGGCCACCCCGGCCGTGGTTCTCCGGCGTTGCTCTCTTCCAGCCATGCTTTCCTCTCTCCCTCCCCTGACAACGTTGTCAGAGAGTCGGGCGCACGTGGTACCCAGGTTCGGTGGCACGGGACATGCCGGTAGGACGTCAGGAATCCTGTCCTCCGCGCTGATCGGCGTCAATGGGCCGGGGCGAACGTATTTGATCGACAACGGAGGGTGGGCCGCTTTTTGCGGTGACCCGGGGTTCGATCGTGCCTGGTCAGGGCGGGGTTCGGGGGGGATCCCGGGTCGGCGGATCGCGCGGCGCCGGCCACCGGGTGGATGCGGCGGAACGCACTCCGGTGCGGAGGCGGCTCGTACATCGCCGGGTGCGGCTGCGCACGCAGCACGGAGTGGAGGCGGGGCACGCACCGCGGCGTGCACGCGGGGAACGCACCGCCGGGAGCGTATCGCCTCGCGCGGGAGGCGCCCGCCGCCGCTTCGGTCCTACTCCCCCGTCGCGCCGTCGACGGACTCGCGGATGAGGTCGGCGTGGCCGTTGTGCCGGGCGTACTCCTCGATCATGTGGCACACGATCCAGCGCAGGCTCGGCGTGAACCCCTTGCGACCGGTGCGCTTGGCCAACTGGCCCATCCCGCCGCGTTCCAGGGCCTCCGCGGTCCGCTCCCGGGAGCGGCCTATCGCGTCCTGCCAGATCCGGTGGAGTTGCTCGGGGGTGTCGTCGACGGCCGAGTGCCAGTCCCAGTCGGGATCGGCATCCCAGTCGACGGTGTCCCAGGGCGCGGGCTTCTCCCGCCCGTCCAGCCACTCCGAGAACCACCAGTCCTCGACGAGGGCGAGGTGCTTGAGCATGCCGCCGAGGGTCATCGTGGAGACGCCGACCGTCGCGTTCAGCCCGGCCGCGTCGAGGCCCTCGCACTTCCAGGCCAGCGTGGCCCGCTGGAAGTCCAGGAAGCCGAGGAGGGTTGCGGCCTCGTCAGCGGCGGCGGGCGGTTCGGGCCGCCCCTGGTCGTCGAGTTCTGTCATGCTCCCGGAGTCTAGGTGGAGCGGTGTCGGCTCCGCCTGGGGTGGGCTACCTCGCTTACCGGGTACCCGGTTCCGTGTTTGCGGCTGCGCCGCGCTCGTCCACTTCCCCGGCCGAGTTCCGGGGTGGCCCGGGGTGCGCTTTGCCGTGTGCGGGTGTCGTCCCGCCTGGTCGCGCTGGGGGTACCTCCCAGGCGAAGCGCTGGGGGACCTCGCGCCCCTTCGGGGTTCGGGGTGCCCCCGGGGGTGCTTTGCCGTCGTGCGGCGTCGTTGTGGCTGGTGGCGCAGTTCCTCGCGCCCCTTCGGGGTCCGGGGTGCCCCCGGGGTGCTTTGCCGTCGAGCGGCATCGTCCCGCCTGGTCGCGCAGTTCCCCGCGCCCCTGGCGGTGCACCTTCGGTGGGTGGGGTCGGGGCCGCCACGGGAGTATCTCCTCGGAACTGTGCGTGCGGCTTCTTTCGAGAAGTGGGCCGGGCGCATGCACAGTTCCTGCGGGGACACTCCCGCACCGTCCCCTCCCAGCCCGGCCCCCGTCTGCGGGAGGAATAGGGCTGGTGCTCCCCTGCCCACAACGGCGCACCCCAGGGGCGCGGGGAACTGCGCGCCCAGCCACCCACGCACGGGGCACCCGGCAACGGCGGCCCGGGGGCACCCCGGCCCCCCGCCCCGGAGGGGCGATGCTCCAGGAGCGCGGGGAACTCCGCGCCCAGCCACAACGCACGCCGCAGACGGCAAACCACCCCCGGGGGCACCCCGGCTGCCGCAGGGGCGCGGGGAACTGCGCGGCCAGCCACGGCCGGTCCGCAGCCGGGAACACAGGCCACGGGGGCAGCCCGGGCCCCCGCCCCGGAGGGGCGATGCTCCAGGAGCGCGGGGAACTCCGCGAGCAGCCAGGACGGTGCGGCAGGCTGCGAGACCACCCGCGCGGGCAGCCCGGATGCCGCCAGCGGCGACCCCGAAATACCGTGCGCGCCTACGGCAACTGGGGTGCCCCGCAGGGTAGTTCGCCGTCTGCTACCTACGTCGTGGCCGGGCGCGGAGTTCCCCGCACTCCTGGGAGCATCGCCCCTGCGGGGCGGGGGTCCCGGGCTGCCCCCGTGGCCACGTTGCCGGGTGCGGATCGGGGGTGGCTATGGGTGGACGCCGTCCCCATTCCTCCCGCAGACGGGGGCCGGCCCGGGAGGGGACGGTGCGGGAGTGTCCCCGCAGGAACTGTGCACACACCCGGCCCACCCAACGGAGAGAGCCGCACGCACAGTTCCGAGGAGACACTCCCGTGGCGGCCCCGACCCACCCACCGAAGGTGCACCGCCAGGGGCGCGGGGAACTGCGCCACCAGCCACAACGACGCCGCACGACGGCAAAGCACACCCGGGGGCACCCCGGCTGCCGAGGGGGCGCGACGAGACCAGCGCGACAAGCCACGACGAGACCAGCACACGGCCAAGCGCAGCGCGAGGCACCCCGGACCCCGAGTGGCGCGAACGAGGACGGCGGACCGTTGGACGGGAGGGCGCGGCGTGGGGCCGTGCGGGAGCCGTGCCCCGGGACACCTCCGGGCGGGGCCGGGGATCAGGCGGGCTGGGCGGAGAGGAGGGGATGGTCCGGGGTGAGGACATGGCGGTGGGTCAGGACGACGACCCCTCCGACCAGGTAACCGAGAGCCTGGAACACCAGCAGCGGGATGATGCCGACCACGTTCCCGAGGATCCCCGCCGCGGCGATCCCGACAAGCACGGCACCCCCCTCCACCGCCCCGAGCGCCCCGAAGACCCGGCCGCGGGAGCCGTTCTCGGTGAGGCGTTGGAGAACCGTCATGGATCCGGCGACGGTGAAAGCACCGGGGACGCCCACAAGAATCATGCAGGCGAAGGCCGGAACAAGGCTGTCCGAAGCCAGCGGATAGCAGAACAGGGTCAGGTCGACCAGCCCGAAGAGGACGGAACCCGCACCCCACATGGCCGCCGCGGGGAGCCGCGAGCCCACCGCCGCGGCGACCAGGCCGCCGGCGATGCCGCCCACCGCCTGGGACGACACGATCAGCCCGTAGGCCCGTGCGCCGCCGCCGAGTTCGGTGGTCACGAAGGGGGCGAACAGCGTGCTCATCAGGCCCTCGCCGATCTGGGTCACCAGCCCGAAGAGGAAGACGAGCCGCATCGCCCGGCCGGCCGCGCACAGCCGCAGGCCGTCCTTCCACTCCGCTGCCAGCCGCGCGACCGCGCCCGCCGTCCGGCCCGTCCCGTCGGACCGATCGCGCTCGGCCCGGTGGCGGATGCAGGAGACGAGCACCACCGCCACGAGGAACGTCGCGGCGTCCGCCGTAGCGAGCAGCGGTATGCCGCCGACCGCCGCCAGGACACCGCCGAGCGCGGCACCGAGGAGCCGGGCGACGTCGCTCGTCTGGCTGTTCAGCGCGTTCGCCGTCAGCAACTGCCGCGGTTCGATGAGTGCGGGCATCAGCGCCCGCTCGGCCGGGACGAAGAACTGCTGCAGGCAACTCTGCGCGAGCACGACGACGTACACGATCCAGATCGTCCGCTGGTCCCGCACGGCGAGCAGCGGCACGAGGGCGACCACGTGCAGGAGGTTGAGGGCGATCATGGCCCGCCGCCGGTCCCAGCGGTCGGCGAAGACGCCGGCGAACGAGCCGAGGACGACCGTCGGCAGGAACGACGCGAGCAGCAGCGTTCCCGACGTGAGCGTCGAACCCGTCAACTGGTAGACGCGGAAGGCCAGTCCGGTCCGGAGTATCCAGTCGCCGGTGAGCGAGACGAGCCCGGCGCCCAGCAGTAACCGGTAGTCCCGCCGGCCCGCGAGCACCGCCCACACCTCCCTCACCGCTCGTCCTCGGACTCGGACTCGGGCGGTGAGACGGTGATGATCTGGGTGAAGGCCACGTGCCGGCTGCCCGGCGGGCGCGTGGACTTCTCGTCGATGGGCCGCTCGTCGACGTACCGCTGCAGCAAGCCGTCGATCTGCTGGGCCAGTTCCGTGAGTTCCTCGGCCGTGAGGTAGATCCCGTACCGGTCGATGCCGGCGCTCTCCCGCCAGACCGCGTCCTCGCCCTGCCGCTGCTGCTGCCACGTGGCGAACTCCTCGAGAGCACGCTCGGCGACGAGTTGCTCGAGCACGCCCACGGCGACCTCGCCCTCGGGCGTGAGGTCCGACCTCGGCCAGGACTGCGATGTCGACACGAGCCGCCACCGGCGCTCGCGGTTGTCCCTCCCCTGCGCCGGCTCCACGAAGTCGTACTTCGCCAACTGCCGCAGGTGGTGCGATGCGAGCGCCTGGCTGATCCCCAGCCGCCGGGCGGCCTCCGTCGCGGTCAGCGGTCCCTCCTTGCCCAGCAGGGACTGCAGTTCCAGCCGGATCGGGTGCGCCATCGCCCGGATCGCCAGCGGATCGTCCAGAAACCGTATGCGGCGCGGATCACTTTCCAAGGACATGCTTTGCAATATGGAGCCGCCTCACCCCAATGTCAAGCAACCGCTTTGAATCCCCAACCCCCGCCCCCCACCGGCCTTCCCGCGGCCGACGAGCCCGGGAGGGGACGGTGCGGGAGTGTCCCCGCAGGAACTGTGCATCCCCCCGGCCCACCCCACGAAAAGACCCGCACGCACAGTTCCGAGGAGACACTCCCGTGGCGGCCCCGACCCCCCGGACGAACCGCACGCCCCAAGGGGCGCGGGGAACTGCGCGACCAGCCGAAGCGAACCGCACGTCGGCAATGGCGCCCAGGAGGCACCCCGAAACCCGAACGGCCGCGGGGAACGGCGCGACCAACCACAGCGAGGCCGTTCGACGGCAAAGCACCCCCCGGGGGCAGGACAAGCCCCGCACGCCCGCCCGGGAGCCGCACCCCGTTTCCCCTCTAGCTTGCTAGAATGCTAGCATCGACACCGTGGCCGACGACGACGTCAAGCAGTTCAACGTGTACCTGCCGATCGGGCTGATCAAGCAGGTCAAGTACCGCGCCATCGAGTCGGGCATGTCGCTGTCGGCGCTGGTCGCCGAGGCACTGCGCGCCTATCTCGACGACACCGACGGGCGCGGACCGCAATCGACCGGAGAGGAGAAGTGACGTGGCGACCGAGGGAATCGAGGCCGTGTTCCTCACCACGCACAACTGGGGCAAGGCCGCCAAGTTCTTCCAAGGACTGGGCTACGAGCTGGAGTTCGCCACCGACCACGACTCGGGGCAGCTGCGCAACGGCGACGGGCCGTACCTGTTCATCGCCGAGGTCCCGCAGGATCAGGAGCCGGCGACGCGCATCGTCATGAAGGTGCCGGACGCGGACGCGTTCCGCCCAGATCCCGCCGTCGAGGTGGTCACACCGTTCGAGGAGACCCACTTCGACACCCGGGAGATGACCGTGCGCGACCCCGACGGGCGCCTGTGGAGCCTGCAGGCTCCGGCCGGGAACTGACCGCGACCGCGGCCGGGAAGGACGGCACACCGATGAACCTCCGGCAGACCGACGACCGGGCGGTCGAGGAACCCGACGGCACCGCGGTGCGCACCGCGCTGTGGCGGGCGATGCACCTCGAGGCCGACCCGCCGCCGCACGTGCTCGAGGACGGGGTCGGGCTGCGCCTGGCCGCTCCCGGGGACGGCTGGCGGGACCGACCCGACATGGACGCGCAGGCCACCCGCGGTTTCCGCGCGGCCACGGTGGCGCGGGCGCGGTTCGTCGAGGACCTGGTCGCCGAGCAGGCCGCACGGGGCGTGACGCAGTACGTGATCCTGGGCGCCGGCCTGGACACCTTCGTGCAGCGCCGGCCCGAGCTCGCCGGCCGGCTCCGGGTCTTCGAGGTCGACCGGCCCGGCCCGCAGGCCTGGAAGCGCCGACGGCTGCACGATCTCGGCTACGGCGTCCCCGACGGGCTGCGCCTGGTGCCGGTGGACTTCGAGGCGCGCGAGGACTGGTGGGCGCGGCTGGCCGCCGCCGGGTTCGATTCCGGCCAACCCGCGGTCCTGGTGTCCACCGGGGTCAGCATGTACCTCAGCAGGGCCGCAACCCAGGCGACCCTGCACCGGGCGGCCGGCCTGGCGCCCGGCTCGACGCTGGCCATGACGTTCCTGCTGCCGGCCGCGCTGCTCGACGACGCCGACCGGCCTGGCCTGCGACGGAGCAAGGACGGCGCGCAGGCGTCCGGGACGCCGTTCGTCAGTTTCTACGCCCCCGCGGAGATGCTGGCACTGGCCCGCGAGGCCGGTTTCGCCGACGTCCGGCACGTGCCGGGCCGGGAGCTCGCCGAGCGCTGGTTCACCGGCCGCTCCGACGGCCTGCGGCCGTCGAGCGGCGAGGACTTCCTGGTCGCGGGCACCTGACACCCCGTCAAAGCACGCCCGGCGCCCCGGTATCGCCGGGGCGCCGGTGCCGGGCCCGGGATGTCCGGAAATCGCAGGCCCCGGGATCGGCCATTCCCCTTGACGGTCCGGGATTCACGGCCCAAAATGGACCAACTTTGACAACGTTGTCACGCCGCCCGGACCTACAGGAGCCCTCACCGTGCACGACGAACACCGCGCCCTGGCCGTTGCGGCCGCTCCCGCCAGCACTGCCCTTCCGGTCCCGGCGCGGGCCCTGGCCGGCGTCGACCTGGAAGGGGCCGATCTGACCGGGTGCGACCTGAGCGGCGCCGACCTGGAGTCGGCGCATCTGGGCAGCGCCGATCTGGTCGGAGCGCGGCTCGTCGGCACGGTGCTGCGCGACGCGGACCTGTCCGGCGCCGACCTGACCCGGGCCCTGCTGAGCCAGGCCGATCTGCGCGGCGCCGACCTGTACGGGGCGAACCTGTCCGGGGCCGACCTGCGCGGCGCCCGGCTGGACGGCGCCCTGCTGGACGGCGCGGACCTGCACGGTGCGTTGCTGGACGGCGCCGGGCTGGACGGCGCGGACCTGCGGACGGCGCTGCGGCTCGACGAGCGCCAGCTCATGGCGGCGGTGCCGACCCCGCGCACCCTGCTGCCCGTGCTGCCCCCCGCCGATCCCGCGCTGCTCGGCGGGGCACTGGGGTCCGAGCCGGCGAGCGATCCGTCCCGCCGCTGACGCGGCCGCACCGGGCGCTCCGCCGCCGCGCGTCGACCGCTGCCCGCACCCTTCCGGCGTCCCGGGTCACCCGGTGGGAGCGGACGGCACCGTGCGGACGTCCACGCCCGCCGCGGCCAGCGCGTCCAGTTCCTCCTGCGGGGCCCGGTCGTCGGTGACGACGGTGTGCAGGGCGGCGGCGGGCGCGACGTAGGCGAGTGCCGTGCGGGAGAACTTGGCCGCGTCGGCCACCGCGATCACCCGGCGCGAGGAGGCGATGGCGGCCCGTTTCACCGCCGCCTCGGCGAGGTCGTAGGCGGTGAGGCCGTCGCCTGCGGTCAGCCCGCAGCAGCCGAGCACGGCGGTGTCGAAGCGGAGTGCGGCCAGTGCCGACTCGGTGAGCGGCCCGGTCAGCGCGAGTTCGCCGGGGCGCGGCTCGCCGCCGGGGACGATCAGGCGCAGCCGCGGCGCGCCCGCGAGGGCGTTGGCCGCGTGCAGGGACAGCGGCATCACGGTCAGCCGCCGCTGCTCCAGGACGCGGGCGACCTCCAGGCAGGTGGTGCCGCTGTCCAGGACGACGGTCTCACCGTCGGCGACGAGCGACGCGACCTCCGCGGCGATCCGCTGCTTGGCCGCGCGGCCCTCGGTCGCGCGCAGTGCGAACGGCGGCTCCTCGCCGCGCAGCAGCAGGCTGCGGGCCCCGCCCCGGTAGCGCTCCAGGACGCCCTGGCCGGCCAGGATCTCCAGGTCGCGGCGGACGGTCATCTCGGAGGCCCCGGTCAGCGCGGCCAGTTCGGCGACGCCGAGCCGGCCCTCCGTCCGCACGGCTTCGACGATCTGCCGGTGTCGCTCGGTGCTTGCCATGGACCCCATTGAACACCACGAACATTCGCTATGTTCGATAACCCCTCTCACGAACACATCAAATGTTTGTTATGTTCGCGGCCATGCAGCGAGCTCTCCGCGCCGCCCGGGCGGCCACCTTCGCGTACTTCGCTCTGAACGGCTTCGTCCTGGGCATGTGGATCGTCCACATCCCGGCCGTCGAGCAGCGTGCCGGCATCAGCCATGCCGTGCTCGGCTCGCTGCTGCTCCTGCTGGGCGCGGGGGCGTTCGCCGGCATGCAGCTGGTGGGCCCGCTCACCGACCGGTTCGGCGCGCGCACGGTGGTGCCGGTCAGTGCCGCGATGTGCGCGGCGGCGCTCTGCCTTCCGGGGCTGGCGACCAGCGGGTGGCTGCTGGGCGGCGCGCTGCTGGTGCTCGGGGTGGGCAACGGCTGCCTGGACGTGAGCATGAACGCCCATGCGGTGCAGGTGGAACGCGGTTACGGGCGGCCGGTGATGTCGGCCTTCCACGCCGTGTTCTCGCTCGGCGGCGTCGCCGCCTCCCTGGTCGGCGCCCGCACGCTGAGCTGGGGCTGGAGCGCTCCGGCCACCCTGGGCGGCACGGCGGCGGTGTGCCTGGCGGCCGCGCTGCTGGTGGCCCCCGCGCTGCTCCCCCGCGAGACGGTGCCGGCGGCGGACGCGCCGATCGCCGGGCCCGGGAAGAGCGGGGAGCCCGATGCCGCGCCGGAGCGGACGCGGCGCCGCACGCCGGGACGCATCTGGGCGCTGGCCGCGCTCGCCCTGATGGTCATGCTCAGCGAGGGCGTCGCGAACGACTGGAGCGTGCTGGCCACCCGCGATGTGCTGCACGCGCCCGCCGCCACCGCGGCGTTCGCCTACGGCGCGTTCGCCACCGCCATGACGATCGGGCGGCTGCTGACCGACCGGGTGGCCGGGCGGTTCGGGCCGGTCCAGGTGGTGCGGTGGGGCGCGGGCACGGCGGCGGTGGGCATCACCGCGGTGATCTGCTCCCCGTGGATCCCGCTCGCGCTCGCCGGCTGGACGGTCTTCGGGATCGGCCTGTCCGGTTGCGTGCCGCAGCTGTTCAGCGTCGCCGGGCACGCCGACCGCGAGGCGGCGGGCGCCAACGTCTCCAAGGTGGCCGGGCTCGGCTACCTCGGCATGCTCGCCGGCCCGGCGGCGATCGGCGGGCTCACCAGGATCGTCCCGCTCAACGCGGCGTTCCTGGTCCCGCTGGGGTGCTGTGTGCTGGCCGCCGCGGCGGCGGGGACGCTGCGCACCCCGGACCCGGATGCGGCGCGGGAGCGGCCGGCCGTCGCGGCGGACGCGGCGGCCGGGTAGCGCGCGCCGCCGGCGCGGCCTTTGCCGGTGGAAAAGGCCGTGCCAGGAGCGGGAGTTCGGCCCGCAGGCGGGCGCCGCCGGCGTGCGGGGCGACGGCGAGGGTGCCGTGGTGGGCGGCCGCGATGTCGCGGGCGATGGGCAGTCCGAGCCCGGAGCCGCCGGTGTCGCGCGGGCGGGCGTGGTCGAGGCGGGCGAACCGGTCGAAGACGGTTCCGTGGTGCTCGGCGGGGATGCCGGGGCCGTCGTCGGTGACGTCCAGCACGGCCCGCCCGCCGGCGGCGGACAGGGCGACGGTGACAGCGCCGGCGGCGTGCCGCACCGCGTTGTCCACCAGGTTGGCCACCAGCCGCCGCAGGTGCTCCGGCGATCCGTGCACCGGCAGGTCCGGGGCGACGTCGAGCCTCACCCGCACGTCCAGCCGCGGCCGCGGGCGGGCCGCCTCCTCCGCCACCAGCTGGGCCAGGTCCACCTCCCGTGCGCGCAGCGGCTCCCGGGCGTCGAGCCGGGCGAGTAGCAGCAGATCGGAGGTGAGCGACTGCAACCGGGCCACGTCGTCCAGCGCCTCGCCGGCGAGCGCCTTCTCCTCGGGTCCCGCCAGTTCCAGGCGGGTGCGCAGGATCGCCATCGGGCTGCGCAGTTCGTGGGCGGCGTCGGCGACGAACTGGCGGTGCGCGTCGACCGCGGTGCGCAGCCGGTCCAGCGTGGCGTTGACGGTGCGGGCCAGGGCGGCGACCTCGTCGCGGGTGGCGGGTTCGGGGACCCGCTCGTGCAGGCCGTGCGCGGTGATCTCGGCGACCTTGGCCCGGATCGCGGACACCGGCCGCAGCGCCCGGCCCACGGCCAGCCACGTGAACAGGGCGACCAGCGCGAGCAGGGCGGGGACGCCGGGCAGCAGGACGTCGGTGAGGGTGTTCATCGCGGCGCGGGCCGGCGCTAGGGACGCCGTCCCCTTCACCGTCACCGAGCCCTGACGGGTGGTCACCACCTGGGTGACGACGACCATGCCGCCCTCGCCCTCGGAGGTGACGGTGCTGCCGCCGAGGCCCGGCAGGTCGCCCGGCCCGCCGCGCTCGGTATGGATCACCCCCGGTGGGCCGCCGGCACCGGTGCCGGGTGCCGGGGCGCCGCCGGCGGCCCTCAGCTGGGCGTCCGCCTGGTTCCGCGCGTCCTGCAGCGCCGACTGCCTGGTGGACCCGGCCAGGCTCGCGTCGAGCGCCGCGAACAGCGCGAAGGCGGCCAGGCAGAGGGCCACCGCGACGGCCGCGGTCGCGGTGAGCGTGGTGCGCAGCCGCACTCCCATGTCAGCCCTCCAGCCGGTAGCCGGCGCCGCGGACGGTGGTCAGCGTCGCCCGCCCGAACGGCTTGTCGATCTTGCGGCGCAGCGCGCTGATGTAGACCTCGACCACATTGGAGTCGCCGTCGAAGGCGAAGTCCCAGGCGCGGGCGAGCAGTTCGGACTTGGCGACCACCTCCCCCGCCCGGCGTGCCAGGCAGTGCAGGATGGCGAACTCCTTGGGGGTGAGGGCGATCTGCACGTCGCCGCGGCTGCAGCGCAGGCCGGCCGGGTCGATCCGCAGGTCACCGACGGCCAGTACGGCCGGCCGCTCCCGGGCGCCGCGGCGGACCAGGGCGCGCAGCCGGGCGAGCAGCACCACGTACGAGAACGGCTTGCTGAGGTAGTCGTCGGCGCCGGTGTCCAGCGCCTCGGCCTCGTCGTACTCGCCGTCCTTCGCCGTGAGCATCAGGATCGGCGTCCAGTTGCCGGCCTCGCGCAGCCGCGCGCAGAGCGCGTAGCCGTGCAGTCCGGGGAGCATGACGTCGAGCACGATGACGTCGTACGGCTGCTCAGTCGCCATCCACAGTCCCTCGTGCCCGTCATGGGCGAGGTCGACCGCGAAGCCCTCCCGGGTCAGGCCGTCCTTGAGCAGCTCGGCCAGCCGGCGTTCGTCCTCCACCACGAGTATCCGCACGCCGCCAGGGTGCACGCTCCCACCTAAGGCGAACATGAAGATCGACAACGGCTTCTTCAGGACCGCTTCAGCCGCCCGCGGTGACGCTACCGGGCGTCAGATCAACCGATCTGCGGCAACCGACGGATGGCGTCGGCCATCAACGGGAGTGAGCACAGGATGAAGAAGAACAGGATCGTGGTGGCCACCGTCCTCACGGCCGGCCTCGGCCTGACGGGGGTGGTGGCGGCGTCGGCCAGCGGCGCCGCCACGCCGGGCTCCGCGGCGCCGGCGAAGGCCGCCACCGCGCAGGTGCTGGGGCACAAGGGCACCCCCGGCCGGGCGCCCGTGGTCGTCTGCGCCTTCGTCAAGGCCCCGAAGGGCGGCAAGCCGGGCCAGGGGCTGCCCGTGCCCAAGCCCGGGCACCGGCCGGAGAAGATCACCATCAAGGTGGTCGGCGGGAAGGTCTACGTCAACGGCAAGCCGGTGCCGGGCGCGAAGGTCGGCAAGGACTGCCCCGAGCCGCCCGCGCTGCCGCCGCTGCCCGGTGGCAAGACCGCCGGCGGCACGATCGTCCAGGGCGCCCCCGGCGGCCGGGAGGCCGGCTTCACCACGAGCACGAGCACGCTGGCGGGCTGAACGCGCCGGGGCGCCCGCGGACCGGTCGTGCCGGTCCGCGGACGCCCCGGGAGGGTGCCGGTCGCCTTGTCAGGCGGTCGCCACCGCGAAGATGTGCATGTCGCCGCCGTCCGTGCTGGCGGGCAGGGTGACGCTCGCCAGCTGCTTGCCGTCCTGCAGCGTGATCGCGGCGCTGGCGAACACCTCGGTGCCCACCGGGTCCACGCTGCCGCCCATCACGTCCCGGTAGGTCGTGTGCACGGCCACGGTGTTGCCGAACGAGGGCTGCTGCGAGCCGCCGCCCAGCGTCCAGTCGCTGAAGCCGATCTGGGCCTGCTGGGTGGTGCCGTCGGTGTAGGTGAGGGTGACCGTGCCGGTGCTGGAGCCGTCGCTGGCGCTGCCGAGCAGGCTCAGCTTGGTGCGGCCCTGGGAGGTCGCGCTCACGTCGAGCACCTGGTCGCCGCCGCCGACCTGGATGTTGTCCGGGGCGCCGGGGGTGACCTGCGGCCAGGTGAAGTCGAAGCCGCCGGAGGAGACGGTGCCGCCGGGCACCGCGCCCGCCGCGGCCAGCGCCTTCGCCGAGTAACTCCAGCCCCCGCCGTCGAAGTCGGCCGCGGGGTTGGTGTCATCGGCGGAGATGCCGGCGTTGTTGACGTACCAGGTGACGGTGCCGCGCACGCCGACCGTCACCGACAGCCACGCCTTGGGGGCGGTGCCGCCGTTCGGCGTCGACAGGGTCACCGGGACGGCGTAGACGCCCGCCTTGGCGTCGGCCGAGGCCGACACCGACAGCGGCACGGAGGCCGAGCCGCCCGCGTCGAGGGCCGCCTGGCCGCTGGCCGGCGTCACGGTGACCCCGGCCGGGGCCGCGGCGCTCCAGCGCACGGTGGTCTTCTCGTCCCGCAGCGTCGACAGCTTCAGCGAGGTGTCCGCGGAGTGGCCGGGCTCGATCTTCACCTGGCCGGGTGCGGTCGCGGCGAAGAACGGCGCCTCACCGTCGCGGTAGGACGGCGGCGCGTCCTTCGGGTCGGCGCCCCACGTGGTGTTCGGGGTGCTGCCGAGCGTGAAGTCCAGGGTGCCGCCGTGCGTGGCGAACGACGCGGGGACCCACGGCTGGTGCGAGACGTGGCCGTCGGTGCGCAGGCCCTGCACGTAGATGTTCTTCGTGGAGGCGCCGGGGGCGTTGACGGTGATGGTCTTCCCGAGCCCGGTGCGGATCACCGCGTGCGGGAAGACCGGCGCGGACAGCACCAGGTCGGCGCGGCTGGGCACCTGCGGGTACATGCCCAGCGCGGAGAAGACGTACCAGGACGACATGGTGCCGGCGTCGTCGTTGCCGGGGATGCCGCCGGGGGTGTTGGTCCACAGCCCGTCGGTCTCGGCGCGGACGGTCTCCTGCGTCTTGTAGGGGGCGCCCAGGTAGTCGTACAGGTAGGGCGCGTTGATGTCGGGCTCGTTGGTCGGGTCGTACTTCGTCGGGTCGTCGGCCGAGAAGTCGAACTTCCCGTCGGCGCCGCGGAAGAACGCGTCCAGCCGGTCGGCGGCGGCCTTGTTGCCGCCCATCGCCTGGGCCAGGCCCGCGACGTCGGAGTAGACCATCCACGTGTAGCGGGCGCTGGTGCCCTCGACGAAGCCGCTGCCGGTGCCGGGGCTGAACGTCGCGCCGGACCAGGAGCCGTCGCTCTTGCGGTCCCGCATGTAGCCGCCCTGCGCGGTGGCGTTGGGGTCGAAGACGTTCGTCCAGTTGCCCGCGCGGTCGCGGAACTGCCGCTGGACGGTGTGGTCTCCGGTCTGGCCGGCCAGTTCGGAGATGCCGAAGTCGGCCGCTGCGTCCTCGAGCGTCTCGGCCGCGCCGGCCCAGCAGTGGCAGTTGTCCGCGGGGACGTAGCCGAGCTGCAGGTACTTGTCGAGCGCCGGGCGCTGGCCCACGCACTCCACGTTGCAGCCCGCGCTGTCGCTGTCGTTCGCGGTCGGTACGGTGGCCGCCTTCACCAGCGAGTCGAGGGCGCCCTTGACGTCGAAGTCCCGCCCGCCGAAGGCGTAGATGCCGGCGAGCGCGGCGTCCGACGGGTCGCCGGACATGATGCTGGTCTTGCCGTTCTCCAGCAGCCAGCGGTCCCACTCACCGCCGCGCTGCTGGGCGTAGTTGAAGAGCGACTGCGCATAGTCGCTGCCCACATCCGGCTGCAGCAGGGTCAGCAGCTGCACCTGGGCGCGGTACTGGTCCCAGCCGGAGAAGGTGCCGTACTGGGCGCGCTGGTTCTTCCCGATCCGGTGGATCTTGCGGTCCCCGCCGAGGTACCGCCCGTCCACGTCGCTGGTGAGCGTCGGCTCGAGCATGGAGTGGTACAGCGCGGTGTAGAACGTGGTGCGCTGGTCGGCGGTGCCGCCGCCCACCTCGATGTGGCCCAGGGCGCGGTTCCAGTCGGCGGCGGCCTGCGTGCTCACCGAGTCGAACGAGCGCGACGGCGCGTTCTCCGCCTGGAGGTTGGCCTCCGCGTTCTGCGCGCTGACGTAGCTGACCGCCACCTTGGCCTGCACGCGCTGGGTTCCGCCGGCGAACGTGACGTAGGCGCCGGAGCCCTTGCCGGCCACCGGGCCGCCGCTGCTGGAGTAGCCGGTACCGCCGGAGGCGCTGGTGGAGCCGGCGTTCAGCGTGCCGTCGGTCCAGGTCCCGACCTTGGCGAAGGGCGTGTCGAAGTGGGCGGTGAAGTACAGGGTGTAGACGTCGTGCCGGTTGTTGGCGCTCTGCGGGCCGCAGAAGTTGCCCGCGCTGACCGAACCGGTGACCGTCCGGGCGGCGGCGTCCACCGAGACGGACGCGGCGGCGCTGCCGCTCTCGGAGTTGGACGTGCGGAAGAGCATGCTCGCCGGCTTGTCGGCCGGGAAGCCGAACTCGCCGGTGCCGGTGCGCGCGGTGGTGGTCAGCTCGGCACTCGCCCCGCTGTCCAGCGCGACCTTGTAGTAGCCGGCCTTCGCCGTCTCGTTGGCGTGCTTGAAGGTGCTGGCGTACTTGGCGTCGGTGGTGTCCGAGCTCGGCGAGGAGTCGACGTCGCCGACGTACGGCAGGATCGGTATGTCGCCGTTGGCGCCGGAGCAGCCCACGCCGTTGAGGTGGGTGAGGCTGAACCCGCGGATCTTCGTGGCGTCGTAGCGGTAGCCGCCGGGCGCGGGCGTGGAGACCTGCCGGCCGGTGGAGTTCTGCGGGCTCCAGGCGAGCATGCCGAACGGCACGACGGCGCCGGGGTAGGTGTTCCCCGCGTTGGAGGTCCCGATCAGCGGGTTGACGTACGACGCGGGGTCGTCGGCGCTGCTCGTGGTTCCGGCCGAGGCCGGGGCGGCCCCGACGCCCAGCCCCAGCAGCGCGGTGGCCGCCGCGACGGCCGCGGCGACGGCCCCCCGCCGCCTGCGGGAACGGTCCGACCGCCCCGAGGTTCTGTCTGACACAGTTTCTGCCCTTCATGCCCGACAACGTTGTCAAGAATCGGCTTACGATGCTTACGGTTCCCCCTGGGGAGTGTCAAGAGTCGGTGCGGTACTGGGGGTTGGGGCGCGGCCGCCCCGCGCGGGGCGGTGACGCGGCGCTGCGCCCGGGGAGGCGGCGTTGCACCTGGGGACGCGCGGGGACGTACGCAGCCGTACCGGGATGCATGCGGCCGCGCGGGGACATGTGCGGCCTCACGGGCACGGGGCGGAGGGGGCTGCCGGACTGGCCGCGGCGCGGAGTGGCGCGCGACGACGCGCGGATGCGCAGGGACGTACGCCATGGTGCGGGCGCGTCGCCGCTGGCGGTGGGGAGGAAGCAGCTCCTGGGCCGAGGATCACGGACCTGATCGAGCAGCCACGTGTCCGGCAGACCGGCGGCGTCGGTGGAGAATCCGCCTCCGAGAAGCGCGACGCGCCGTTCCGGACGATCAACCACGAGGGTGCCTCCTCGGTTCGGCCAATGCCAGGTCGGGCCGTCCCCGGGCCGGCTGCCCGCAGGGCGCCAGGTGCGCGCCGGTCGGCGGAGCAGCGTTCACGAGATGGGTCCCATGGATTCGCCGGGCGGACGGCCAGGGACTTTCTTCAGCCGTGGCTGCGGGGCGGCGTGGAGGACGGGTTCGTGTGACAGGGAGCGGGGCTCGGGGGAGAATGGGGCGGCGAAGTTCGACAGGGTGCGGGAGGGGACCGATGGGGAACGTCGAGGCCGGGGCCGAGGTGGCCGCGCTGCTGGCATGTCTGGCCTCGCAGCGGCGGCACGTGCTGGACGCCCTGGAGGGGTTGGACGACGAGGCGCTGCGCCGAGGGGTGCTGCCGTCGGGGTGGAACTGCCTGGGACTGGTCCGGCATCTCGCCCTGGACGTCGAGCAGTTCTGGTTCCGCGGCGCCCTCGCCGGGGAGCCGGAGGTGATCGAGTGGGCGCTCGCGGAGCACGAGGAGCCGTGGGAGGTCGGGCCCGGCGTTCCGGCCGCGGACGTCCTGGCGCTCTACCGCCGGCAGATCGCCCTCGCGGACGCCGTCGTCGAGGGCCTCGCTCCGGACGCCGCGCCCGCCTGGTGGCCCACCGAGATCTTCGGTCCCCCGCACCTGCACTCGGTGCGCGAGGTGGTCCTGCACGTCATCACCGAGACCGCCTGCCACGCCGGCCACCTGGACGCGGTCCGCGAACTCATCGACGGGCGCCAGCGGCTGGTGCTCACCTGACGGTCCCGGCACCGGCCCGCGGCCGGCGCGACACCGGGACCTCCGTCAACCGCCCTACGGGCGCGGCATGTTGCGCAGGTTGGCCCGCGCCAGCTGGACCATCTTGCCCACGCCGCCGTCCAGCACCGTGCGGCCCATGGACAGGGCGAAGCCGCCGATCTGCTCGCCGGTGATCTTCGGCGGGATGGACAGGGCGTGCGGGTCGGTCACCACGTCGACCAGGGCCGGGCCCTTGTGCCGGAACGCGTCCTTGAGCGCTCCGGACAGCTCCTTGGGTTTCTCCACCCGCACGCCGAAGGCGCCCGCGGCCCGGGCGACCGCGGCGAAGTCCGGGTTGTGGTTGGTGGTGCCGTAGGCCGGCAGCCCCTCGACCATCATCTCCAACTCGACCATGCCGAGGCTGGAGTTGTTGAACAGCACGACCTTGACCGGCAGGTCGTACTGCACCAGGGTCAGGAAGTCGCCCATGAGCATGCTGAATCCGCCGTCGCCGGACATCGACACGACCTGGCGGCGGCGGTCGGTGAGCTGGGCGCCGATGGCCTGCGGCAGGGCGTTGGCCATCGAGCCGTGCGAGAAGGAGCCGATGACCCGCCGCTTGCCGTTGGGCGTCAGGTAGCGGGCCGCCCACACGTTGCACATCCCGGTGTCCACGGTGAACACCGCGTCGTCGGCGGCAAGGTCGTCCAGCACGGCCGCCACGTACTCGGGGTGGATCGGCACGTGCTTGTCGACCTTGCGGGTGTAGGCGCGGACGACGCCGTCCAGCGCCTCGCTGTGCTTCTTCAGCATCCGGTCCAGGAACCGCCGGTCCTCCTTGGGCCGCACCTTGGGGGTCACCGAGCGCAGCGTCTCGCCGACGTCGCCCCACACGGCCAGGTCCAGGCGGGAGCGGCGGCCGAGCCGCTCGGGGCGCACGTCCACCTGGACGATCCGCACGTCGTCGGGCAGGAAGCGGTTGTACGGGAAGTCGGTGCCGAGCAGGATCAGCAGGTCGCACTCGTGCATCGCCTCGTAGGCGGCGCCGTAGCCGAGCAGGCCGCTCATGCCGACGTCGTACGGGTTGTCGTACTGGATCCACTCCTTGCCGCGCAGGGCGTGCCCGACCGGTGCCTTGACCCGCTCGGCGAACGCCATCACCTCGTCGTGGGCGCCGGCGGTGCCGCTGCCGCAGAAGAGGGTGACCCGGCGGGCGGCGTCGACCATGGCGGCCAGGTCGTCGATCTCGGCGTCGCCGGGCCGCACCTGGGGGCGGCGGGAGACCATGGCGTGCTCGGCCTCGCTGCGCGGGGCGGTCTGCGCGGCGATGTCACCGGGCAGGGCGACCACGGACACCCCGCCCTGGCCCACCGCGTGCTGGATGGCGATGCGCAGCACGCGGGGCATCTGGCCGGCGTTCGAGATCAGCTCGCTGTAGTGGCTGCACTCGCGGAACAGCTGGTCGGGGTGGGTCTCCTGGAAGTAGCCGGTGCCGATCTCGCTGCTGGGGATGTGCGAGGCGAGGGCGATGACCGGGGCCATGGAGCGGTGCGCGTCGTACAGGCCGTTGATCAGGTGCAGGTTGCCCGGGCCGCACGAGCCCGCGCAGGCCGCGAGCCGCCCGGTCAGCTGGGCCTCCGCGCCGGCGGCGAACGCCGCGGTCTCCTCGTGCCGTACGTGCACCCATTCGAGGGACGGGTTGCGGCGCACCGCGTCCACGACGGGGTTGAGGCTGTCGCCCACCACGCCGTACAGGCGCTGCACGCCGGCCCGGACGAGCACGTCGACGAACTGTTCGGCCACGGTCTGTTTCGCCATGCTCACCATCACGCCATGCGGCCGCGCATCCCGCATCCCGGCTCCCGCCCGCACGCGGCGCGGCACCCGGCGGCGGGGACGCCCGGCGCCGTCCGCGGGGGAGGCCGGGCCGCGGCCGCGGCCGGTCCTCCCCCGCGGCGCGGGCGGGCTCAGCGCAGGACGGCCTGGAAGCTGCGGCCGTAGGCCTGCCGGGTGGTCACGTCGATCCGGGTGCCGCCGGGCACCCGGCTGACGACCACGCCGTCGTCCGCGGACACCGCCTGCAGGGCGCGGCCGTGCAGGAGCACGGAGACCGCGTCGCGGCCGGTGGTCGGGTCGGCGACGGCGAGCGAGGTGGTGCCGTCGCGCTCCTCGCGCAGGATCACCGACGCGGGGCCGTCCAGGGTCAGCCGCTCGGCGTGGTGGGTGCCGTCGGTGAACGTGTTCGCGGCCAGCAGTCCCAGCCGGGTGTGCCGCACGGCCTGCAGGCGGGTGGTGTTGGCGAGCACGGACAGCGGCCCGCGGGCGTAGCCGGCGAGCGCGTCCTCGGTGGCGTGCGGGACCAGCGCGTAGGCCAGGCTGGTGTGCGCCGAGCCGGCCGGCTGCTCGACGGCCACGGAGAAGACCTGCTTGGCGGCTGCCGTGTCGGGGTTGGAGGTACGCACCACCCGGCGGCTGCGGCTGACCTGCTGCAGCGCGACGGTGGGATCGGGTCCGTCGAGGAAGGCGTAGCCGACGGCCGTGCCCTGGGCGGCGTCGGCGTAGCGCAGCCAGGCCAGCGGGCCGGTCCCGGTGCCGGACCAGGGGGCGCCGCCGCGCAGCCGCCCGGTCAGGGTGACGGGGGCGGAGGGTCCGGCGATGCGGGTGTCGAGGGTGGTGGTGACCGCCCGCCCCGCGCCGTCGCCGACGCCGGCGGCGAGCATCACGATCTCGTCGTCGAGCATGAACCAGGACTTGGTGGCGTCGGCGTTGCGGTAGACGACGAAGTCGTCGGGGAGCAGCCCGGCCTGCTTGGCCGCGTAGGCGGCGTCGTCGGACTGGACCCAGGCGGCGCTGCCGTAGGCGCCGAGCCGGGCCCCGCCGGAGTGGGCACCTGTGGAGAGCGGGAAGTAGACGTAGGTGTTCTGGGACACCGACGACGAGGTGAAGCCGAGGTCCGGGTTGTCGTACCAGGCGGTGCCGTACAGCTCGGGAACGGTCTTGCGCTCCTCCACGGGTGCGGTGACGCCGCCGAGGGCGTACGGCGAGACGGTGGTGAAGTAGTCGATGCCGAACGCCTGCGTCTGGTCCTGCCCGGCCAGGTACAGGTAATGGGCGCCGGCGCCCTGGAACCAGGGCATGAGGTTCTCGCCGCTCATGTACTCGTAGCCGCTGATGCGGGTGGAGCTGCGGGAGAGCGCGAACGCGTACCCGGGGCGCCGGTGGATGCTGCGGTCCATGGCGGCGAAGGCGGTGTGCTGGGCGGCCGCGTTGAGGTCCCGGGCGGTGACCGAGGTGTCGGCGAGCAGGTCGGCGTAGCGGACCACGGTCACCGGGGAGGTGAACCTGGCCGGGTCGGGGGCGCTGCGGGAGGTCTGCCGGACGTACCTGGCGTATCCGCCGAGCGCCGCGGCGTCGTCGCCGGTCGTGTACCCGGTGAGGTCCACGACGGCCTCGACGATCGCGGCGACGTCGGCGTACCCGGTGCCGGTCCTGGACACCGCGCGGCCCTTGACGGTCTCCATCATCCAGCCCTCGAAGATCAGCGGGGCGAACGCGCCGGACACCCATCCCTGCACCACGCCGACCAGTTCGCCGCCCGGCATGTAGCCGGTGCCGTCGAGCATCTTGATCGTCTGCACGATGCGGGTGAGCAGGCCGCTGCCGTAGGAGCCGGTGTAGGCGACGGAGGCGTGCTGGATGAACGAGCCGTCGGCGTAGAAGCCGTCGGTCACCTCGTGCTGCAGGTGGTACGGGTCGACGGCGGCGTACACGGTCAACTGGTCGGCAAGAGCCTTCGCGATGCGGGCGTCGTCGCCGAGCACCGCGCCCTGCAGGATCCGGTTGGTGGTGATGTCGGCGAGGTTGGCGCCGGTGTGGAAGCGGGAGTCCAGGTCGACGTCGCCGTTCTTGCCGTTGCGCAGGTAGCCGTCCATGGCGGCCACATAGGTGGCGGACAGGCCGGGCCGGTTCGCGGTGAGGAAGTCGTCGAGCAGCACCAGGGTCTTGGCGGCGTAGGTGGGGATGCCGATCTCCCAGTTGAACCAGTTGCCGTAGTAGCCCTGCGCCTGGTCGCCGTAGAAGTGGTCGTAGAGCCAGGTGAGTCCGTCGGCGACGCGGGTCTGCACGTCCGTGCTGCCGTTGAGGTCGGCCGGCGCGCCGGGCGTGCGGGTCGCCAGGGCGATCTCGTACAGGTACTGGAAGGACGTCGTCAGGTTCGGGTCGCTGGTTCCCAGGGCCACCCCGTGGAACAGCTCCGACGGGCCGGACGCGGCGTCCATGGCGGCAAGGTGGCTGCGCGCCGTCGAGGCGATGGACGCGGTCTTGGCGGCCGTCTCGGGCCGGGCGTTGGACTGCGCGGTGCCGGCGAAGATCGCCACGGTGTTGGCGAGCAGGGCCGCGCGGTCGGCGGCCGCGTCCGCGGGGCGGACGCCGGCCGGCTCCGCGGCACGGGCGTGCAGCGCGGGAACGAGGGCCAGGAGCGCGGCGGACGGGACGGTCGACAGCAGGGCGCGACGCGATATGGGCACGGCGGATGCTCCGATCACCGGGGATGGAAAGCGCTTGCCGCATTGAAGCAACCGCGCTCCTTCCTGTCACTAGAGGCGACCGCGACCGTCTGTGACCTGGGAGAGCCTTTACATGGGGAGTGCAACCGCCGGGAGGGGACACGAGTCCCCTTAGGGTGGAGCCAGCTGAGGCAGTGACACGAGTGGAGTGCGGACATGGGTCGGGGCAAGACAGGCATAGCGATCGCACTGGTGACGGGTGCGGTTCTGGCCGCCACCAGTGCGTGCAACGGCGGGGGTTCGCCGTCCGCCGCGTCGAGTCCGAGCGGGTCGGGGTCGTCCGCGGCCTCGGCGACCCCGAAGCCCAGCCCCACCACCACGAAGCCGGCACCACCGCCGATGCTGCTGGAGACCATCACGCCGATGACCGGGACCACGGTCGGGGTGGCGATGCCGATATCCGTGCTCTTCACCAACGCGGTGGCGACCTCGGCCAGGGCCTCGATCGAGCAGCACCTGAAGATCACCACGTCCGTGCCGGTGACCGGCGCCTGGCACTGGTTCAGCGACACCCGGGTCGACTTCCGCCCGCAGGGCTACTGGAAGGCGGGCACCAAGGTCTCGCTGGACGCCGCGCTGACGAACGTGTCCAACGGGCACGGCCGGGTCGGTGTGCACGACTACCACCACGCGTTCACCGTCGGCGACGACGACGAGGTCACCGTGTCGGTGCCCGGGCACACCATGCGGGTCACCAAGAACGGCAAGCTCGTCAAGACCATGCCGATCGACGCGGGCAGCCCCGACTGGCCGTCGTGGGACGGCACCATGGCCGTCATCGACAAGCAGCCCAAGGTCCGGATGACGTCCTGCAGCGTCGGCATCAGCTGCGACAAGAAGAGCCCCAACTACTACGACCTGACGCTGCCGTGGGACGTCCACCTGACCAACTCCGGCACGTACATCCACTACTCGACCGGTGACCCGCAGCCGGGCCACAGCTACGGCTCGCACGGCTGCGTGCACCTGTCGCTGGCCGACGCCAAGTGGTTCTACAACTGGGCGCGGCAGGGCGACCCGGTGACCATCACCGGCTCGCCGCGCGGCAAGGCGCCCGGCAACAACGGCTACGCCGACTACAACCTCTCGTGGCCGCAGTGGCTGCAGACCAGCGGCGCCGGGCAGATCACCACGACCGTCGGGGCGTAACCGGCCTCTCACCGCCGCGGGGCCCCCCCCGCCCCCCGCCGGGGGGGGGGCGCGGCGGGGGGCGGGGGGGCGCCCGCCCGGCCGCGGCGGGCCGGCGGGCGGAGGG